>NZ_JBXAFA010000011.1:0-275764 GCF_058792515.1 Pseudomonas sp. MT92 | reverse complement strand
GCCGAGGGAGTTCAGGCGCTTGGCGGCAGCATCAATTTAACAGGGAGTTGGTGTCCGGTTTTGTAGGGGCAAGTCCACCTGCGAAGCTTTTAAATTTCTCCCATCCTCAGTTGGTACGACCCCTCTCAAGGATTCCCCCATGGAACTGCACCTGGAAACCGTCGCCCTCTTCTCCCTCAAACTGGCTTACGAATCGGAAGATTCAAGCCCGATTCTGCGTGACGACCTGGTCATGGGTGATTACCAGCGGGATGTGTTTGAGTTGCTGGTGCGGCGGGGGGATGTTGAGGCGATTCAGGCGAAGGTGGATGAGTGTGTGGGGTTGGCGCTGGAGGCGGTTGGGGGTGTGGATAAGCCGTTGGGGCGGGAGTTGGGGAGGTTGGCGGGGGAAGTCGCCAGTGTTCAGATTATGGGGCTGATTGGTGCGCCGCTTGTTGCGCTTAAGGATTATCTGAAAGACATTCAATGAATGACGGTGTGACCTAAAAAAGCGGGAGCGCCCGTAGCAGGGCTGAAATTGGTTGCCGTGTTCATCCGATAATCTGTCCCCTTTTCCCCCTGCCTCTATGTCATTTGCACCAGGTTGTTGTTCACAGGTTTGTTGCGCGAGTACATCGTTTGGACTATGCAGTATCTTCGGAATGCCCTATTCAATGGAGTGATTCATGGCTAATTACGGGCTATTTATACTTCTGGCAACCTTGACCGTGCTTAGCCCCGGCCCAGGGGTGGTGTTGACGATTTTAAACTCCCTGCGGCATGGCTAGACTGGCTCGCTGCCCGGTATCTTTGGAGCTCCACTCCCCCTTACTAATCTCTCCTACTCTTCGCCCTCCAACATGCAATCAAATCATTCCCCTGAATCACGTCCTGAGCTTTATATATGAATGACGAAGGAAAGACAGGGCGCCCCGACAACCATATAAAATATTAGCTCACACATCCCGCGAGTCGCGCTAAAACGAGCATGACACTCCACATATATGGCAAGGCATACACTACCGTGCACACAATCAAAAACTTATGAAGATTTCGCTGCAAATTTGGACGTCGATTCTTGTCGTCATCACTGTTGATTTTATCCACACTATTGATTGCTGCAATTAGTTCTGGAGGGCCCAAAGCCAGCAATTTCCTGGCTCGCGCTTGATGATGCTTAATCCAGAACCTAGACTTATCTACAAAAAGCATGGCCATGTAATTAATTAACACTAACAAGACCACCAGAACTAGCATCTGAAATGTATTTGAAACTACTTTATCCGCGGCAACCCATGCCAAAGCCCCAGTAGTAACTGCTATTACAAGACTGCTAAAAGCCAACCGTTGATTCTCGTGCTGCGCGATGCGCTCATACTGCAACAAATAAATATCTTTCCATTCATCATTCACCATTTTTCACCAACTCCTTTTATCGACTTCAATAAGAAACACATACCTTCACCCCTCCTCCCGGAATAGGGCTTACAACTCATTAAAAATCGTCTCGCAAATCATTGCTGTCCTTTCCCCATTCAACATCTAAAGAAGATATGCGAAAAACAAGGAAATAGACCACATTTCACTTCTGAGCAAGGGCCGAAGGTTGCAGCAAAGAGATCTGCACGATACCCTCCCTACCGTCGCTGCCAATTCAGCGACCGGGTGTGAGAGCCCGAAATAATCAAGGCGCAAAGCGCCCCAAAACCTATCGTGGCGTTTTTTTTCGTCTGCGATATGGCTTTATGGCGGCTGTGCGTGGGAGACCTTCGGGTCTACCGGTTGCCTTGATTGCCGGTTTCTCACCCCACGCACAGCTGTCACCCAAGCCCGTGAGAAGGCTCGTGGCAGCTCCTCAAATCAAGGACGTTGACCATGACCAATACAAATCCGTTTGAAATTTGGCTTTCCCCCCTACTCAACCCCCAGTCACATAACCCCCTCCCCCATTGCCTCTCCCTCCTCGGAGGTGGCCAATGACTGAACAATCTGAACTCAAAACCATCGGCCTGACACCCGCCATCTACTGCTCGGATCAAGCGCTGTTCCACGTCACTCGCGGCGTTCCGCTTGGCGATGCGTTGTCCATGGCCTCCGATTTTCTGTTCCTGGCCAAAACCCTCACCGAAGATGCTGCATACGCCATAGACACCGACCGTCACGCCTGGGCGGCGCATTATCTGACTTCGATGAGCAAGGCGTTGGTGGATGATGCGGTGAAGGTGCTGACGCGGGATCGGGCTTGTGCGGCGGTGTCCAAGCGGGCGGGGGTTAAGGCCGACGCTTAGGGGTTGAGGCCTGTGGGTGTTTTGTGAGGGTGGTGGCTGATTCAGCATTTCTGTTGGCTGGGCTGGCGCTATCGTCGGAACGCCGCCCGGAGCAAGCACGCTCCCACAGGGATTTAGTGTGGTGGCTGGTATTTGGAATAGCCCCGAGTTCTCGGGGCTTTTTATTGGGCAGGATTTGGCTGGGCGGGGATTCGGCAGACCGTCAGGTCAAAGCAGATGCTGAGAAATCAGCTTCGAAATTTCTACCATCGAAGTCCTGCCGGTGAATTCGAACTTCACCTTTCCCAGCGACGAGAAGTAGATCTCCAGTTCGGAATCCAGGTCGAACGTGCCTGAGGTTTCTACCGAGTACGCCACGATGTTTTTGTACGGCAACGAGGTGAAGTCTTTTTTGCTGCCGGTGATGCCTTGGACGTTGACCGAGATGATGCGTTTGTTGGTAAACACCACGCCGTCGCGCATGGATTTGTAGGCATCGATAACGTGTTCGCCGTCGATCAACAGGGCTGAAACGCGTTCGGCGTATTCGTCGTTTTGCTTGAGTTTGAAGAATCCCTTGTTGTTGAAATCAATCATCTGTCTTTCCCTGTTTATCCAATGAACGGCTTGTGCATGACTTCATACCGTATCTCGATCGACAGTGCAGGGCCAACCCCCACTCCGCCGCTTTCCCCGCCATGGCCCAACCCATCTGCTCCGCAGAATTGCCCACGGTTCTGATGCTTCTTCTCACCTGCAATGCTTGCTATACATCCCCCTCGACAAGCCCTCCGGGCATCAGGCCTGTGAGTGAACGCCCCTGGCGGCACTCATCTAGACTGAATGGAGAGTCGTAGGCAGAACCGAGCACGTCGCTTTGGTGCAGTTCGATCAATAGCGGCGTGGCAAGCTGCCCTTTATGCCCGGTAGAGGCGCGGCGAAGACCGCGTCGGGCACAACAAGATGCCCATTGAGGGTGCCCTGGCCAACGGCCTGACAATGCCACGATACCGTGACGTGGTGTGAATGCCGCAGCCGACACTTTCGGACGACCGACAACCCTATGGTTTGTCCGTGACCGTGAGGATTGCTGAATGCCTGATGAGAGTATGCACTTGCCTTTGGTCAACAGCCTGCTGGAACGCCACAAGGGCGCTGCGGGTGCACTGTTGCCCATTCTTCACGATATTCAGGAGCACATCGGCTACATCCCCGATGCCGCCGTCTCCGAGATTGCCCATGCGCTGAATCAGAGTCAGGCCGAGGTGCGCGGGGTGATCAGTTTTTACCATGACTTCCGCACCGTGCCGCCCGCTCGGCACATTCTGCGTCTGTGTCGGGCCGAGTCCTGCAAGAGTCGCGGCGCCGAGCACCTGGCCGCGCAGCTGCGCGAACGGCTGCAACTGGACGACCACGGCAGCAGCGCCGATGGCAGCATCAGTTTGCGACCGGTGTACTGCCTGGGCGCCTGCGCCTGCTCCCCGGCGCTGGAACTGGATGGCCGGGTGCATGCGCGGCTCAGTGCCGAGCGTCTGGATGCCCTGCTTGACGCTTGCCGGGAGGACGCTTGATGCCGACTCTTTATCTGCCCTGTGATTCCCTGGCCCGTGCCGTGGGCGCCGATGAGGTAGCAACGGCCCTTACCACTCAGGCCCACGAACGCCATCTGTCGCTGGAGCTGCAACGCACCAGTTCGCGCGGCCTGTATTGGCTGGAACCGCTGCTGGAAGTGGACACCCCGCAAGGCCGTTTCGGCTTCGGCCCACTGACGGCGGCCGATGTGCCGTCGGTGCTTGAGGCCCTGGGCGATCCATCCGCTCATCCACTGGCCCTGGGCCTGGTGGAAGACCTGCCCTATCTGAAGACTCAACAGCGCCTGTTGTTTGCCCGCGCCGGCATCACCCGGCCGCTGTCGCTGGACGATTACCGGGCCCACGGCGGTTTCGAAGGTTTGAACAGATCCGTCACCCTTGGCGGCGAGGAGACTGCGACTGAGGTGTTCGATTCAGGCCTGCGTGGCCGTGGCGGCGCGGCCTTCCCCGCCGGGATCAAATGGCGCACGGTGCGCCTCACCGAAGCGACGCAAAAGTACATCGTGTGCAACGCCGACGAAGGCGACTCCGGCACCTTTGCCGACCGCATGCTGATGGAAGGCGACCCCTTCCTGCTGATCGAAGGCATGGCCATCGCCGGCCTGTGCGTCGGCGCCACCTACGGCTACATCTATGTGCGCTCGGAATATCCGGATGCCGTGGCCACCCTGCGCGAAGCGCTGGAAATTGCGCGTTCCAATGGTTACCTCGGCGCCAACGTCGGCGGCAGCGGTCAGGCCTTCGACATGGAAGTGCGGGTCGGTGCCGGTGCTTACATTTGCGGCGAAGAAACCGCGTTGCTGGACTCCCTCGAAGGCAAACGCGGGATCGTGCGCGCCAAACCGCCGATCCCTGCGTTGAAGGGCCTGTTCGGTCAGCCGACCCTGGTGCACAACGTGCTGACCCTGGCCTCGGTGCCGCTGATTCTGGCCAAGGGTGCGCAGTTCTATCGCGATTACGGCATGGGGCGCTCCCTGGGCACCATGCCGTTTCAACTGGCGGGCAATGTGCGTCACGGCGGGCTGGTGGAACGGGCCTTTGGCCTGACCCTGCGCGAATTGGTGGACGACTACGGCGGCGGGACCGCCAGTGGTCGGCCGCTGAAGGCCGCGCAAGTGGGCGGTCCCCTCGGTGCCTGGGTGCCGCCGTCGCAATTCGACACGCCGCTGGATTACGAGGCCTTCGCCGCCATGGGCGCGATGCTCGGTCACGGAGGCGTAGTGGTGGCCGACGACAGCCTGGACATGGCCCGGATGGCGCGTTTTGCCATGGAGTTCTGCGCCGAGGAATCCTGTGGCAAATGCACGCCGTGCCGCATCGGCTCGACCCGCGGCGTGGAGGTGATTGACCGCCTGCTGGCCGCACCGGACGCGAGCGGTCGCGATGAGCAGGTGATCATCCTCAAGGACCTGTGCGACACGATGCAATACGGTTCGCTGTGTGCCTTGGGCGGCATGGTTTCCTTCCCGGTCGCCAGCGCCCTCAAGCACTTCCCCGCCGACTTCGGCTTGCAGCCCTCGGAGGCCGAGCAATGATCACTCTCTTCGACCCGAAAACCGATATCGATCTGGGCACCCCTGCCCGTGACAGCGACGTGCACGTCACCCTGAACATCGACGGCCGCAGCATCAGCGTGCCCGAAGGCACCTCGGTGATGCGCGCCGCCGCATTGCTGGGCACCACCATTCCGAAACTCTGCGCCACCGACAGCCTGGAAGCCTTCGGCTCCTGCCGCATGTGCCTGGTGGAGATCGACGGCATGCGCGGCTACCCGGCGTCCTGCACCACGCCGGTCAGCGAAGGCATGACCGTGCACACCCAGACGCCGAAGCTCGCGACCCTGCGCCGCAACGTCATGGAGCTGTATATCTCCGATCACCCTTTGGACTGCCTGACCTGCTCGGCCAACGGCAATTGCGAGCTGCAAACCGTGGCCGGTCAAGTCGGCCTGCGCGAAGTGCGCTACGGCTATGAAGGCGACAACCATCTGGCCGATGTGAAGGACACGTCCAACCCCTATTTCGACTACGACCCGAGCAAGTGCATCGTCTGCAACCGCTGCGTGCGTGCCTGCGAAGAAACCCAGGGTACCTTTGCCCTGACCATTACCGGGCGCGGTTTCGAGTCCCGTGTGGCCGCTGCCGGTGGGGATGACTTCCTCGACTCCGAATGCGTGTCCTGCGGCGCCTGTGTACAGGCTTGCCCTACCGCGACCCTGATGGAAAAAAGCGTGGTCGAACTGGGCCAGCCCGAGCGCAGCGTGATCACGACGTGTGCCTATTGTGGTGTGGGCTGCTCGTTCCGTGCCGAGATGAAAGGCGAGCAACTGGTGCGCATGGTGCCGGACAAGAACGGTCAGGCCAACCACGGCCACTCCTGCGTCAAGGGCCGCTTTGCCTGGGGCTACGCCACGCACCCGGATCGCATCACCAAACCGATGATCCGCCAGCACATCAACGATCCGTGGCAGGAAGTCAGCTGGGACGAAGCGGTGACCTACGCCGCCAGCGAATTCCGCCGGCTGCAGCAGAAATACGGCCGCGACTCCATCGGTGGCATCACCTCCAGCCGTTGCACCAACGAAGAAACCTACCTGGTACAAAAACTGGTACGCGCCGCGTTTGGCAACAACAACGTCGACACCTGCGCGCGGGTCTGCCATTCGCCGACCGGCTATGGCCTGAAACAGACCCTGGGCGAGTCCGCCGGCACCCAGAGTTTCGACTCCGTGATGCAGGCCGACGTGATCCTGGTGATGGGCGCCAACCCCAGCGACGCCCACCCAGTGTTCGCCTCCCAACTCAAACGGCGTCTGCGCGAAGGTGCGCGGCTGATCGTCATCGACCCGCGACGCATTGATCTGGTGGATTCGGTGCACGCCCGCGCTGAATATCACCTGGCCCTGCGCCCCGGCACCAACGTCGCCATGCTCAACGCCCTGGCCCATGTGATCGTCACCGAAGGCCTGCTCAACCAGGCCTTTATCGACGCCCGATGCGAAGGCAGCGATTTCGCCAACTGGCGCGAGTTCGTCAGCCGCGCGGAAAACTCGCCGGAAGTACTGGGCGCGATTTGCGGTGTACCCGCTGCCGACATCCGCGCCGCCGCGCGCCTGTATGCCACGGGCGGCAATGCAGCGATCTACTACGGCCTGGGCGTCACCGAACACAGCCAGGGCAGCACCGCGGTCATGGGCATCGCCAACCTGGCCATGGCCACCGGCAACATCGGCCGCGAAGGCGTGGGCGTGAACCCGCTGCGCGGTCAGAACAACGTGCAGGGCTCCTGCGACATGGGCTCCTTCCCCCACGAACTGCCCGGCTACCGGCACGTCTCCAACGAGGTGGTGCGCACGCAGTTCGAACAGGCGTGGAACGTCACCCTGCAATCCGAACCGGGCCTGCGCATTCCCAACATGTTCGAAGCAGCCCTGGGCGGCAGCTTCAAGGGCTTGTATTGCCAGGGTGAGGACATCGCCCAGAGCGATCCGAATACCCAGCACGTCACCGCCGCGTTGTCGGCCATGGAATGCGTGGTGGTGCAGGACATTTTCCTCAACGAAACCGCCAGGTTCGCCCACGTGTTCTTGCCGGGCAGTTCGTTCCTGGAAAAGGACGGCACCTTCACCAACGCCGAGCGGCGTATATCCAGGGTGCGCAAGGTCATGGAACCGTTGGGCGGCAAGGCCGACTGGGAAGGCACCGTGGCCCTGGCCAATGCCTTGGGTTACCCGATGCATTACAAACACCCGTCCGAAATCATGGATGAAATCGCCCGCCTGACGCCAACCTTCACCAACGTCAGCTACGCCGAACTGGAGCGCCATGGCAGCCTGCAATGGCCGTGCAACGCGGCAGCTCCGGACGGCACGCCGACCATGCACATCGAGGAATTCGTGCGCGGCAAGGGGCGTTTCATGCTCACCGGGTACGTGCCCACCGAAGAGAAGGTCAACAGTCGCTATCCGCTGCTGCTGACCACCGGGCGCATCCTCAGCCAGTACAACGTGGGTGCTCAGACCCGGCGTACAGAGAACGTTGCCTGGCATGAAGAAGACCGCCTGGAAATCCACCCGACCGACGCCGAGAGCCGGGGCATCAACGAAGATGATTGGGTCGGCATCGGCAGCCGTGCCGGGCAGACGGTGTTGCGTGCGCGGATTACCGAACGGGTCGCGCCGGGCGTGGTGTACACCACCTTCCACTTCCCGGAATCGGGGGCCAACGTGATCACCACCGACAACTCCGACTGGGCCACCAACTGTCCGGAGTACAAGGTCACGGCCGTGGAAGTCAGCCGCGTCTATCACCCTTCCGAGTGGCAAAAGCGCTATCAGGCCTTCAGCGACGAACAGGACCGTCTGCTCAAGGAACGCCGCCAGGCCCGTGGCGATAAGGCGGAGGCACGCCGATGAGCACGGACAACCTGATCAAGATGGCCAACCAGATCGCCCAGTACTTCGCCAGCCAGCCGGACCAGGAGCAGGCCGTACTCAGTGTGCGCAATCACCTGCAAATGTTCTGGGCGCCGAGCATGCGCAAGGCACTGCTGGCCTGGCAGACCGAGCATCACGGGGAGGATTTACACCCGCTGGTGCAGGCGGCGGTGACCGGGGCGGGTTGGGAGGCTTAGCCCAACACTGAAAAACCACCTGTAGGAGCGAGCCTGCTCGCGATGGACGTCAACGATGGCGCGTGCTTGCAGGCTAAACGCGGCGCTCTTGAGTCCATCGCCCCCGGATGCAGACACAGGGCTGTATCGGCGCTTATTCGACCTCAATGGGCCCTTTTGTCCCGGCATCGCTGTCGGTCCAATAGTCTTCCCCCGTCAGGCGCCGATCACCCTGGATCGTGAACGTCATCTTGCCCTGGCGGAACTGCAGCGTGCCGTCGGTGCGCTTGGCGTTGACCCGCTTGCCATTGACCCAGACGTTCTCCTTCGAGTCGATACGTATGGTGGCGACGGTCGCTCCGGCGTCGCTCTTGGCGACCCACTGCCCGGCATACGGCGTCTGGGTGTTCGCGCTGTCGTTGGCGACCGGCGCTTGCGGATTGCTGAACCCGGCCTTGGCGTTTTCGGCCTTGCTCTTGTGGATATCGCAGCCCTCCAGTTCACTCATCTGGGTGCAACCGGATTGTTCAAGCTGTTTGCGGTACTTGTCGTTGATGGCATAGGCCGGGGACTGGGCAACGATCAACATGGCCAGCGCCGGCAGGATGATCTTCTTCATGTGTTCCTTTTCTCTGAGCGAAAGCGTGTCGACAGTCAGGTCATTCACTCTAGCCTGTATTGGCCATCGGTCAGCTGACACTGATCACTTCAACGTTAACAGGCAGCAGCAACGACCTGCGCTATCATCGCCCGCTTCGGTGCCCCAAGAGTCTTGAACCCGGATGTCCGTCACTCTGCCATTGCCTGCTGATCATCATTCACTGCCACCGGTTCTGGCCGGGCCGCTGTTACGCCGTCTGGAGCCCACGCGGCTGGTGATGTGGCTGGTCGGCTCGCGGTCGCTGGCGTTGACGCTGCGTGTGCAGGGTGTCGCCGATGTACGTCTGGATGCCGGGCAATGCACGGTCATCCAGGTAGGCACGCAGGCCTTTGTGCATTTGATCGACGTGCACCTGGAGGCCCCCCTGCCCCGGGACACGCTGATCGAGTACGACCTGCTGATCGATGACGCACAAACAGGCATTGCCGACTGGGCGCCCCATCTGTTGTACGGCGATGCCCGTCGTCCGAATTTCGTTTTGCGCTCACGCATCGATCAGTTGCTGCACGGCTCCTGTCGCAAACCTCATCACCCGTCAGCCGACGGCTTGCTGTGTGTCGATGCCTTGCTGGCGCAACCCCATGAAGCCAGCGAGCGCCCGGCACTGCTGATGATGAGCGGCGATCAGGTGTACGCCGACGATGTCGCCGGGCCGATGTTGCGGGCCATTCATGCCTTGATCGAGCGACTGGGGTTGTTCGGCGAGCACCTGGAAGGCGCCGTCGTCAGCGACAGCGCCAAACTCTACGAGCACCCCGCCAGCTACTACCACCGTGCGGATTTGTTACCGGCGCTTGAAAGCAACGAGACCTTGCGCGAGCGTTTTTTCGGCGGGGCGCGCAAGCCGATTTTCACCAGCAGCAACGCCGACAACCATCTGGTGACCCTCGCCGAAGTCATGGCCATGTATGTGTTGGTCTGGTCGCCCACGCCCTGGACCTTGATTGCCCCGCAGCCGCCGACACTGACGCCGGACAGGGCTCAGCGCTATGCACTGGAACAAACCCGCATCGATGGCTTCAAGACCGGACTCGGCAAGGTTGCCCGGGCGCTGGCACATTTGCCGACGCTGATGATTTTCGACGACCACGACATTACCGATGACTGGAATCTTTCCGCGCAATGGGAGGAAACGGCCTACGGCCATCCGTTTTCCAAACGCATCATCGGCAACGCACTGCTGGCCTACATGCTGTGCCAGGGCTGGGGCAACAACCCGGACGCCTTCAGCGGGGTCCTTGAAAACGCGCGCCTGTTGAGCGCCACCGGGCAGGACCGTTACCTCGACAGCCCTGTGCAAGATGACTTGATCGACCAATTGCTGACATTTCAGAACTGGCACTACGTGCTGCCCACCCAGCCGGCCATGGTGGTGATCGACACCCGCACCCGGCGCTGGCGCAGCGAGATGAACCTCAAGCAACCCTCGGGCCTGCTCGACTGGGAAGCCCTCTGCGAACTGCAACAGGAACTGCTGGATCACCCGTGCGCGATCATCGTTTCGCCGGCACCGATCTTCGGCGTGAAACTGATCGAGACCGTGCAGCGGGTGTTCAGTTGGTGCGGTTATCCACTGCTGGTGGACGCGGAAAACTGGATGGCCCATCGCGGTGCGGCGCAGGTGATCCTGAACATTTTCCGACACTCGCGCACGCCGGCTAATTACGTGGTGCTGTCGGGGGATGTGCATTATTCCTTCGTCTATGAAGTGCTGATCCGACACCGCAAGGCCGGGCCGCATATCTGGCAAATCACCAGCAGCGGCATCAAGAACGAATTCCCCCGCGCCCTGCTCGAGTGGTTCGATCGCCTCAATCGCTGGCTGTACTCGCCGCGCTCACCGCTCAACTGGCTGACCAAACGTCGGCGCCTGCGCATCGTGCCGTACGTCCCCGAGCATGCCGAGGCCGGTGAACGGCTATGGAATTCGGCGGGGATCGGCCAGGTGTTTTTCAATGATCAGGGTCAGCCGCAGGACATCTATCAGCACAACGCCAATGGTGCGCCGAAGACGCGCATGGTGCCGCCTGCCGATGAGGGCTGAAGGGATGACCGCCGCTCGTGATCATGACCGCAAACCTGTGGGAGCCAGCCTGCTGGCGATGGACCCGAGTGCGCCGCGTTTAACCAGGCCACCCGCGTTATCGTTAACGACCATCGCGACGGTGCGACGATTCGACAGGCTCGCTCCTACAATGGATCGTGTCACGAATAGAGGCGATGCGAATTGGACCTCACTCGAACCCTGATCATCGGCAACTCAGGTTCCGGCAAGAGCTGGTTGGCAGAACGACTGTCGCAGCCGTTGCACGTGCCATGGACCGATCTCGACCGCATTCACTGGATATCTGACGAACACAGCATCGCCCGCCCCCGGAACGAGGCGTTGGCCATGGCACGGGTGGCGGCCAGTGAAGAGCGCTGGGTCATCGAAGGGGTGTATGGCTGGATCGCCAGCGAACTTCTGCCCCGCGCCACCGCGTTGATCTGGCTGAGTGTTGAAGATGAGGATTGCGTGGCCAACATTCGCCAGCGCGAGGCCGGGCGCAACGAAGATGACCGGTTGCTGATCGCCTTGCTGGACTGGGCCGGTTGCTATCGCAAGCGCGAGGGATCCAGTGGGTTTGCGGCGCATCAGCGGCTGTTCGAGGATTTCACGGGCTCGCGCATTCAGCTGACGAATCGGGCGCAAATCACCTCCTTCGCAACACAGACTCCGCCCGTGTAGGAGCAGCCACAAGCGGCTCCTGCACGAGAACCCGGTTCAGGCAGCTCCTATCGACAACGCTATCCCCCTGACAATCATCTCCACCTCCCGCTCATCAATCGTCAGCGGTGGCAGCAGGCGGATGATCTGGCCCCGGGTCACGTTGATCAACAGGCTGTGATCCCGTGCGGCGATCAGGGACAGGTCGCGTATCGGTTGCTTGAGTTCGATGCCGATCATCAAACCCTGGCCGCGAATCGCCAATACGTTCGGGTGGTCCGCCAGTTCCGCATGCAATCTTTCGAGCAGGCGTTCGCCCTGTATCCGCGCGTTTTCCCGTAGTTGCTGTTCCTCGATGATGTCCAGCACAGTGCACGCGACCCGACAGGCCAACGGGTTGCCCCCGAAGGTGCTGCCGTGGCTGCCGGGGGTAAACAGTTCGGCGGCTTTGCCCCGGGCCAGGCACGCGCCAATCGGGATGCCATTGCCCAGGCCTTTGGCCAGGGTCATGACGTCCGGCACGATGCCTTCGTGCTGGAACGCAAACCACTGGCCGGTGCGGCCGATGCCGGTCTGGATTTCATCGAGCATCATCAACCACCCGCGCCGATTGCACAGCTCGCGCACGGCTTTGAGATAGCCCGGCGGCGCCAGTTGCACGCCGCTTTCGCCCTGGATCGGCTCCATCAGAATTGCCACGACGCGCGGGCCATGGGCCTGTTGCACCTGATCCAGTGCCTTGAGATCACCGAACGGCACCTTGACGAAGTCCCCCGGCAACTTGCTGAACCCCAGGCGTACCGCCGGCCCATCGCTGGCGGACAAGGTGCCCAGGGTCCGGCCATGGAATGCGTTCTCCATGACCACCACCAACGGTTGCTCGATGCCTTTGTGCCAACCATGCAGCCGCGCGATTTTCAGCGCCGTTTCGTTGGCTTCGGCACCGGAGTTGTTGAAAAACGCCCGGTCCATGCCGGCCAACCGGGTCAGTTTCTGCGCCAGTTGCTGCTGCCAATCGATGCTGTACAGGTTCGAGGTGTGCAACAGCAAACCGGCCTGCTCGCTGATGGCCGAGACGATTTTCGGGTGTGAGTGGCCGACGTTGGTCACCGCCACGCCGGCGATCGCGTCCAGGTATTCACGACCGGCCTGATCCCACAGGCGTGTGCCAAGGCCCTTGGTGAAACTCAAGGCCAGCGGTTGGTAAGTGCTCATCAGGCAGGCGGCGGTCATGGCAAAAGCTCCCTCTACGGTCGGTGTTTTTGCAGTATGGTTAGCCACCAGCGCTGGATAAACTCAGCAAAACTTCATTCATTTTAAAGCCAGGCTTGATAATGGATTTGTTCCAGGCAATGAGCGTTTACGTACGTGTGGTCGAAGCCGGCAGCATGACCGCCGCCGCCCAGCAATGTGAGATGTCCACGACCATGGTGGGCAATCATCTCAAGGCCCTGGAGCAGCGCCTGGGTGTGCGCCTGCTCAACCGGACGACCCGGCGCCAGCGCCTGACCGAATTTGGCACGGCGTACTATCAACGCTGCCTCGAAGTGCTGGGGCTGGTGGCGGATTCCGAGCGCCTGGCGGAGCAAACCCACGATGAGCCCAGCGGCACCCTGCGCATCACCGCACCGCTGACCTTCGGCACCGAACGCCTGGCGCCGGCCTTGAGTGAATTCAGCTTGCACAACCCGCGGGTGAAGCTGGACGTGGTGCTCACCAATCGACGCCCGGACTTGCTGGACAACGGCTTTGACGCGGCCTTCCGCCTGGGCGCACTCGAACCGTCCAACCTGATCGCCCGCCCGCTGATCGACTACACCCTGACCATGTGCGCCTCCAGGGAATACCTGGCGCGTCGGGGCACCCCGGAAAAACCCGAAGACCTGCAACAGCACGACTGCCTGGCGTTCGCCTACCCGGCCGGCGATGACTGGCAATCAGTGGCCCGGCAATGGCGCCTGCACGGTCC
Organism: Pseudomonas sp. MT92; assembly: GCF_058792515.1. Lineage (NCBI taxonomy): Bacteria > Pseudomonadati > Pseudomonadota > Gammaproteobacteria > Pseudomonadales > Pseudomonadaceae > Pseudomonas > Pseudomonas sp. MT92. The sequence continues at coordinate 261,978 of NZ_JBXAFA010000011.1, read as the reverse complement.
TGAAGGCGAAGTCGAGGTGGCGGTCAGCGGTCCGATGCTGATCAACAGCTCGGCGGGTTTGCATCAAGCGGCGCGCACCGGCATGGGCATCGTGATGGTGCCCGATGCGCTGGTGGAGCAAGACCTGCGCGATGGCAAACTGGTCGCCCTGATGCCGAGCTATCAACTGCCGAGCCGGCCGATGCACCTGGTCTATGCCCAGGATCGACATCGCCTGCCGAAACTGCGTCGTTTCGTCGACTTCGCCGTGAAGATGTGGGGCAAGCACTCGCCGCCCCTCACAGCCTCGCCTTCACCAGCACCGGTTTTTCCTGATAGCGATCCGGGTACAGCTGCTTGAGCTGTGCCACTTTCGGCAGGTCGTTGATCACGATGTAAGGGTACGTCGGATGCTCGGTCAGAAAGTCCTGATGCTCTTCCTCCGCCGGGTAGAAACCGTTGTAGCTTTCCAGTTGGGTCACAATCGGTTTGTTGAAGGCATGAGCGGCGTCGAGCTGGCTGATGTAGGCCTGGGCCACCCGCTGCTGTTCGCTGCTTTGGGTGAAAATGGCCGAGCGATACTGGGTGCCGGTGTCCGGCCCCTGACGGTTGAGCTCGGTCGGGTTGTGCGCCACCGAGAAGTAGATTTGCAGCAAGGTGCCATAGCTGACCTGACTCGGGTCGAAGGTCACTTCAACCGACTCCGCATGCCCGGTATTGCCATTGCTGACGCGCTCGTACCGGGCCGTGTCCGCCGCACCGCCCGCGTACCCCGAGACGGCGTTTTTCACGCCTTTGACATGCTGGAACACCCCTTGAACGCCCCAGAAGCAACCCCCGGCAAACACGGCCGTTTCGCTGTGGGCCTGCGTGCTTTCATCCAGGGTCGGAGGGGGCAGGACGACAGCCTCTTCAGCACCACCGAAAGAGAACGCCGAGCACTGACTGATGATGCCGGCAGCAGCCAGTCCCAATAAGGTACGGCGCCAGGTGAACAGGTTTTTCATGACGTTGACTCCTGAAGAATTGAGGTCGATCAGCCGAAGGTAAAGGCGTAGGCCGATGCGCCCGGATCCAGAAACTCGATGCTGAACGTGCGGTCGCTCACGCCGCTGTTCTGGCGCACCAGTTGATACAAACGCTGTTCCGTCACGCGACCGCTGCCATCAGGCGCCACGTCCATGCCATGGGCATCGCCGGGGGCCTTGCCGTCGATCAGCACTTTGAAGCGCACCGGTTTGCCATCCGCGCCGGGGCCGAGCACCAGGTGCAAATCACGGGCGTGGAAGCGATAGACGATGCGGCTGTCCGGGGCGCTGGCGGTGGCCCGTTCCGAGCCGACATGCCACTGGCCGCCCAGGCTCCAGTCGTTGAGTGCCAACTGCTTCGCTGGCGTGTAGGTCGCCACTTTGTCCGGCACCAGTGAGGTTTCCGGCACGAAATGCTCGGCTCGCTGGTAGCCGACGTAAGTTTCCGGCGACAGCACTTCGTTGTTGTCCGGGGCCATCTGCACGCCATCGGCCTTGGCGCTGATCAGCCCGTCCGACACCTTGGTCGCGCCGGCTTCACGCAACAGTTGCTGGATGACCCGCTCCGATTCGGCGTACTCGCCTTCGCCAAAGTGGTGATAGCGGATACGCCCCTGGGCATCGGCGAAATAGTGCGCCGGCCAGTATTCGTTGTTGAAGGCACGCCAGATCTTGAACTCGTTATCAATGGCCACCGGGTAATTGATCCCCAGGTCCTTCATGGCCTGGGTGACATTTTTAACGTCGCGTTCGAAGGCAAACTCCGGGGCATGCACGCCGATCACCACCAGGCCCTGATCGCGATATTTCTCGGCCCAGGCTTTGACATAGGGCAGCGAACGCAGGCAGTTGATGCAGGAGTAGGTCCAGAAATCCACCAGCACGACTTTGCCTTTCAAGGCCTGGGCATCGAGCGGTGGCGAGTTGAGCCACTGCACCGCGCCGCTCAGCGGTGGCAGGTTGCCTTCGACCGGCAAGGTGCCCGGGGCTTTGTCAGCCACTGGCAGCACACCTTCTTCAGACACCGGGTTTTGCGCCCTCATCGCCGTGCTGTCATGGGGTGACTTGCCGGCCAGGCGTCCGACCAGCGCCTGCTCGATTCCGCCGGTCGAGGCCGTGGAGAACCGCGCCAGAAGCCCGGTATCGAGCCCCAGGGCAATCGCCGCCACACCCGCCAGCATCGCCGCGCCGAGGCCACGACGCAGCCACTCCCCGGCACCGATTGAACGCTTCATCGCGGCGAAGACCTTGCCGCCGAGCAGCAATGCCACGGCCAACGATGTAGCGGCACCGGCGGCATAGGCCAACAGCAGCAAGGTGGTCTGGATGCTCGCGCCCTGCAGCGCGGCACCGGTGAGCAACAACCCCAGAATCGGCCCGGCACAGGGTGCCCACAGCAGCCCCGTGGCAACGCCGATCAAGAACGAAGCGCCAGGACGCGGCCGCGCATCGGCGCCGGCCACTTCCGACAGGCGACTGCCGGCCGCCACGAGCGGGCGGGTCAGACGCTCAGCCAGTTGCGGCAACAACAGCGTCAGGCCGAACAGCGCCACAAATACCAGCGCCAGCCAGCGCCCGTATTGATTGAGTTGCACCACCCAACCACCGCCGACCGCCGCCAGGGTGGCCACCAGCGCGAAGGTCAGCGCCATCCCGGCCAACAGCGGCAGACCGCTTTTGATGAACGGCTGTCCGGTGCGGGCAAAGACAAACGGCAGGACCGGCAGAATGCACGGGCTGACAATCGTCAGCACACCACCGAGGTAAGCGAGAAGTAGCAGCCACATGGCGATTACCTGCAAAAAAATGAGGGGTGGGAATCAGGCTGTCCTGGGCTCGAACTTCATCGCCAGGCCGTTCATGCAGTAGCGCAGCCCGGTGGGTTTGGGACCGTCATCGAAGACATGGCCCAGATGCCCGCCGCAACGCCGGCAGTGAACCTCTTCGCGCAGCACGCCGAAGGAACGGTCCTGACGGGTGGCCACGGCCTTGTCCAGCGGCATCCAGAAACTCGGCCAACCGGTATGGCTGTCGAACTTGGTCGTCGAGGAGAACAACGGCAGGTCGCAACCGGCACAGGCAAACGTGCCGTCGCGGTGCTCATTGTTGAGCGGGCTGCTGTAGGCCCGTTCGGTGCCCTCTTCACGGAGGATTTCGTACTGTTCGTCACTCAGGATCGCGTGCCATTCACTGTCGCTGTGGGTCACTTCGAACACCTCTGCCGCGTCCGCCTCGCTGATCAGCGCGGTACTGGCGGAAAATTTGGGCAACAGGCCGATGGCCAGGGCTGCAACCCCCAGTCCGCCGCTCACTGCGAGAAATTGCCGCCGCGAAAATCGTCTTGAATCCATCGCCGCCTCCAAAAATCCTGGGCCGTTTTCATTGAACACAGCCTAGGCTTGGGGTGATCGCCAAATCCTCACGGGGAGTTAAACAATTCGTGATAACTCCGGCCGCGGAAAAGCCGCACAATGCCTGGGTATTTCAATGGTGGGAGCGAGCTTGCTCGCGCCTGCCACGAGCAGCATTTCGCACAATGCATTCATTGCGCCGAAGGATTGAGCTGGATGGAACAGACCAAACGAGTCCTCGTGGTCGAGGACGATTTGCATATCGCCGACCTGATCTGCCTGCACCTGCGCGATGAGCAGTTCGAGGTGGTGCACTGCGCCGATGGCAACGAAGGCATGCGCCTGCTGCAGCAAGGCAGTTGGGATGCACTGATCCTCGACCTGATGTTGCCCGGCGTCGACGGCCTGGAAATCTGCCGGCGCGCCCGTGCCATGGCGCGCTACACCCCGATCATCATCACCAGCGCCCGCTCCAGCGAAGTGCACCGGATTCTCGGCCTGGAACTGGGGGCCGACGATTACCTGGCCAAGCCGTTTTCCATGCTTGAACTGGTGGCTCGGGTCAAAGCGCTGCTGCGCCGGGTCGACGCCATGGCGCGCAACCTGAAGATGGATGCTGGCAGCCTGATCCTCGACGGTCTGGCCATCGATCCGATCACCCGAGAAGTGTCCCTCGACGGTCGGCGCCTGGACCTCACGCCGCGAGAATTCGACTTGCTCTACTTCTTCGCCCGCCAACCCGGCAAGGTGTTTTCGCGCATGGACCTGCTCAATGCCGTGTGGGGCTACAGCCACGAAGGCTACGAACACACGGTCAACACCCACATCAACCGCCTGCGCGCCAAGATCGAGACCGACCCGGCGCAACCGGTGCGCATCCTGACGGTGTGGGGGCGCGGCTACAAATTCGCGACCGGGGAGGAGCAGTCATGAGGTTAACCCTGACACAACGCCTGTCGCTGGTGTTCGCCGTGTTGCTGCTGGTGTGCTGCGGTACGTCGGCGTGGATGCAGGTGCGCTCCAACCAGATGCACGAGCAAGAAGTGGTGCAAGGTTTGTCCCGGGACCTGGCGCAACACATCGCCAGCGACACGGTGCTGATGGACACCAAGGGCCTGATGCCCGGTGCCGTGCGCGATCTGTTCAGCCAGTTGATGCTGGTCAACCCGAGTGTCGAGGTGTACCTGCTCGACACCGAGGGCAAGATTGTCGGCAGCGCCGCGCCGGAGGGTCGGATACACCGCGAGCGCGTCGACCTGGCGCCGATCCAGCGCCTGCTCAGGGGCGACGCCTTGCCGATTCCCGGTGACGATCCACGCAGCGTCGACGGGCGCAAGGTGTTCAGCGCCGCGCCGCTCAAGGTCGATGGCAAACCGGCCGGGTATCTCTATGTGGTGTTACTCGGCGAAGACCATGATCGCCTCGCCGAACGCGGTGCGACCAGCGCGGCGCTGAATGCCGCGCTGCTGTCCATCGGCTTGGTAGCGTTGCTGTGCCTGATCGCCGGTCTCACGGCGTTCGCCCTCATCACCCGGCCATTGCGCCGCCTGACCGAGACCGTCAGCCAGTTCGACATCGACGGCGTTCCGGTCACGCCGCCCACAGCGGCTCCGATGGAGAAAGCCGCCAGCCATGACGAAATCGCCATACTCGACGCCACGTTCCGGCAGATGCAGGCACGCCTCAGTGAACAATGGCGCACCTTGACCCGCCAGGATCAGGAGCGCCGCGAACTGGTGGCGAACATCTCCCACGACCTGCGCACCCCGCTCGCGTCGCTGCATGGTTACCTGGAAACCCTGTCGCTCAAGGATGCCACCCTGTCCCCCGCCGACCGTCGTCGTTACCTGGGCATTGCGCTGGACCAGAGCCGCAAGGTCGGTGGCCTGGCGCAATCGCTGCTGGAACTGGTGCGACTCGAACATGGCTTCGTGCAACCGGTGCTGGAGCGCTTCTCCCTGACCGACCTGGCCCAGGACATCTTCCAGAAATTCGAGCTGACGGCCGAGGCGCGTCAGGTCGAATTGAAGGCCACGTTTGCCCCTCACGTTTCGGCGGCCTGCGCTGATCTGGGGTTGATCGAACGGGTGCTGACCAACCTGTTCGACAATGCCTTGCGCCATACCCCACCCGGTGGCGAGATCGAACTCGGCTTGCGGCCACAGGGATCGTTTGTTGAAGTCACCGTCAGTGACACCGGCCCCGGCATCGCCCCCGAGCTGCGCGAAGGCCTGTTCCTGCGGCCGTTCAATATTGGCGGGGCACGGCGTGATGGCGGGTTGGGCCTGCGGATCGTGCACCGCATCCTGCAATTGCACGGCCGCGACATTCAGTTGATCGATGTGCCGGGGCGCGGCGCAACGTTCCGCTTCTCTCTCGCAGTGGATGAAGCCACCGCGTCGGCGTTGGCAGAGCGTTCAATGAACCTGAACACACCGGGGCACGCCTGACGGGCCGAGGCGTCCCATCGCGGGCAAGCCTGCACCTGCAGCGAGGTGCACGCCTTGATTTGCTCCGTTGGCCTGTTGGTCCGTGACAACCCCGCCCCGGTCCAATAGATTAGGCGGCCTGAAAAGGCCCCCGTGCTTTCTCGCCTCTATTCAAGTTAAAAGAAGTAGTGAATTTTCAATGTCCGATTCCAACACCGCTGAATCCGTAGTCACCTTGTCGTCCAAAGCGGAATACGAAAACTCCATCAATCTTTCACAACACGTGCCTCAGGCGAAAACCATCAGTGAGATGGTCCTCGACGCGTTTCAATCGAGCCGTGAAAGCGATCAGATCCGCGAACTGCGCGCGGCGATTCGCCAGGCCCACGACAACTTCGACGACGATAAGGCTTACGAGTTGATGGGCGAACTCAAGCAGCTCAAGGACGCCGAAGCGGCCGACATCGCCGCCCTGGAAGACCTGAGCAGCAAGTTCCCGATCAGCCGCATCCTCTCCAGCTTCAAGGACGACCCGGCCTTTCAGGAGATCGTTTACGGGCTGGCATTGAAGGTGCTGAACCAGACGCACCAGGCCATCAGCAACCCGAGCAGCGGCAAGAGCAAGGCGGCGCGAGCCAAGAAGGATGCCGAAGTGTTCACCATCAGCAAGGACGGCATGAGCGTGACCCTGCCGCTGCGCACTCCGCGTTCGCGCTTTAACGTTGACCGTGACGCCCTGGAATTCCTGGGCTTTACCTTCGTCGGCGAAGGCGATGAAGCCGAGTTGGAAAGTGATACGTTCCTGGACAACAGCGGCGCCCCCCAAGCCGTCAACCGCAAGAACATCATCACCGCCCTGCAGCAGCAAACCGCGTTCGACGGCTACAGCATCGCCGCGCAGTAACCCGATACACCCTCGACTTGCCCTGGTGTGAGGGGGCCCCCTCGCCACAGGCAAGTCATCTCGCCACAAGACCCCATAGACTCATTTAAGAGCCCCGCCCCAGCGCGGGGCTTTTTATTGCCCGTGATTCCTCGCAATCCGCGATTACTCTTCCAGTATCGACGCCAGAACCACCTTCCCTTAAACCCTTGAGCACCACGGGTCCGCCTGCGGGGGAGCGTCACCTCACTTTCCAGCCCAAGACCTCAGTGGTGCGATTGCTGAGGTCATCATGAACACGACGCCCTTGTATCGTCAGCTAGCCAACCACTACCTGGACGCCATCCGCAGCGGCACCCTGAAAACCGGTGAACGATTTCCCTCGATTCGGCTGATGATGGAAAAGCACGCCGTCAGCCTGTCGACCGCGGTGCAGGTGTGCCGCGAGCTGGAGGACTACGGAGTGCTGGAAGCGCGGCCACGCTCCGGCAACTACATCCGCCAGCCCGACACACCGGTCAAACCCGCCCCCGCCGCCCCGCCGCCACTTCTGGACACCGGGGTCTACGTCGGCATTCACGAACAGGTGTCCTCGGTGCTCAAGGCCAGCCAGCGGGCGACGATCAAGGTCAATTTCGCCAGTGCCTACTGCGCACCGCAGCTGTACCCGCTCAAGACCCTGCAAGACAACATGATCAAGGCGCTGCGCCACGATCAGCATTTGCTCGATGCCGCCGGCTCGACCTGCGGCAACAGCGCATTGCGCAACATACTGGCCCGTCGGGCGCTGACCACCAAGACCCATCTGACAGCCGATCGCATCGTGATCACCAACGGCGCCACTGAAGCGATCAACCTGGCATTGCGCGCGGTGACCCGGCCCGGCGACGCCGTGGCCGTGGAATCGCCGACGTTTTACGGCCTGCTGCAAATTCTCGAAAGCCTGAACCTGCGCGTACTGGAAGTCCCGGCCACGCCCCACAGCGGGATCAATCTTCTGGCCCTCGAACAACTGCTGCAAGGTCCGGAACGGATCAAGGCGCTGATCGTCATTCCCAACCTGCACAACCCGCTGGGCAGCATCATGCCGGATGCCAACAAGGCGCTGCTGGTTCAGTTGTGCACCGAACACAACACCGTGCTGATCGAGGACGACACCTACGGCGATCTGGTGGACACCGAGCAGCCGTTATCCACGCTCAAACACTGGGACCGCACCGGCAACCTGATCTATTGCGCTTCACTGAACAAAACCCTGGCGCCGGGCATACGCCTGGGCTGGATCAGCGCGGGGAAATGGCACGACCGCGTGGAGATGCTCAAACACACCCAATCCCGTGGGTGCGAGGCGTTGTCGCAACTGGCAGTCAGTGCGTTCATGGGGACACCGTCCTACGAACGTTACCTGCGTCGCTTGCGCAAAACCCTGACGCAACAGCGCCTGCAAATGAGCGCAGCGATCACCCGCTACTTTCCCCAGGGCACCGGCGTGACCCACCCGCAGGGCGGTACCTTGCTGTGGGTGGAACTGCCGCGCGAGCACTCGGCCATGGCGTTTTTCCATGAGGCGCTGAAGGTCGGCATCCAGATTTCCCCTGGGGATATCTTTTCCAATGCCAAGCGTTTCAATCACTTTGTGCGCATTGGCTGCGGAACGCCGTATTCCCCAAAAATCGACGAGGCACTGCAGACTTTGGGGCGCATCCTCAAGGACCGTGGCTAGCCCACAGGGGATCTTCAAGACTCATGCACGACCACCATCAACTGTGGGAGCTGGCCTGCCAGCGATGGCGTCTTGTCAGACGCAGTGCTGTTGCCTGTGCCGCCGCCATCGCGAGCAGGCTCGCTCCCACAGGTTTGGGTGTTCTTCAGGTCGGGGATAGGTGCAGGCTGATGATGTGCGGATCGTCGTTCCAGTGCGGGAAGCGTTCGGCGATCAGGGGGTCGTGGCCGGGAATCACGTGGTCTTCGCTGTCGGCCAGGCGGTCGATTTCGCTGAAGGCCTCAAGGGTCTGCGCCAGGTCGTCGAGGATCGGGAACGGGCTGCGCTCACGGATGTTGACCCACAAATGCGCGGCATCCGAGGCCAGCACGATCCAGCCGCGTTCGGTATTGACCCGCACCACCTGACTGCCGGGTGTATGCCCACCCACCGGGTGCAGCGTCACACCGGGCATCACCTCGACCGTACCGCCGTGCAAGCGCATCCGCCCTTCGAACAACGGCGGCAGCGCCGACATCACATCGTCGACCTCGTAGGTTTTATTCACGGTGCGATGAGCCATTTTCGGTCCGGTGCAGAAGCGCAGCTCCGCTTCCTGCAGATGCACCGTGGCCTTGGGAAACAGCCCGAGATTGCCGGCGTGGTCCCAGTGCAGATGCGTCAGGATCAGGTGCTCGACCTGCGCCGGATTGATGTCCAGTTGCCGCAGGGATTCCTCCGGCAGGCGGTACATCTGACGATGGCGCCGATCCGCCGTGGCCGGTTGAAAACAGGTGTCGACCACGATCACTTGTTGCTCGTTGCGGATGACCCAGAAGTAATAATCCAGCGGCATCGGCGCATTGGGATCACCGCAGCAGGCGTCGTAAAGGAAATTCTCCCGTGCGGTGCGCTGGGCATTGGCGCCGACACGGATGGCGAACACTTCGTACACAGGAACTGACATGGGCGCCTCCGGGTTCAGGCCGCTGCGGTGGTGTTGAGGGTCGGACGAAAATCGAAATCGATCTGCTCGCTGATGCCCAGATCCTGCGCCAGACGATGCAGGCCGCTGTAGTCGCGCATGATGGTGGCGTTCTTGTTGCTCTCGCGGGTGTCGGCAATGATCAGCGCGGCGTCTTCGACCCCAAGCTGCGTCAGAATCGCCTCCCACATCGAGTAGTCCTGGGCGATAAAGGCACTCAGTGCCTGCGACAAGGTGCGTGCGAAAAATGCCTGCTGAGGCGCCTGCATGTTGGCGTACATCACCTTGGCCACTTCGGCCAGCACCTTGCTGTGGGCGTACTCATCGCGGTTGTGCTGTTCGGCCACGCGGCGGTTTTGCGGCTGGATGGTCTGGTCGTCCGCCAGAAGATCCAGATAGGCGTTGACGCTGATCTCGGCCACCACCGCAAAGGTGATCGACGCCAGATCCTTCTGCCATTGTTCGGCCAACGATTCACGCAGGGCCAGCAGGCGCAGGTAGGTGACGGACGGCGGCAAGTCCAGATCCTGATCCAGTGCCCGGTCGACCTTGGTGCGCTCGATGGCCCGCAGGTGCATCAGCGTGTGGTAGTGCTCATCGATCAGGGTTTGCTGCATCGCCTCGCGAAAATGCCAGTCGTCCTTGCCCAGGTACTGGTTGGCAATGACGCTCAGCGCCGGATTCACGACGTGCTCTTCGGCGGTGACGGTGCGCAGGTTGTAGCCGATCCAGCCCCAGGTCACCACGCTGCTCTTGAGCGTTTCGCTCAAAGACTGGAATTTGGGGTGATGGAAAAACGGCACCATGCGCTCGGGGTAATCCGGGCGCGCCGGGTCGAACACTTCATCGACCGACCACTTGTCCGGCGAGCAGACGGTGGCGCGCCGGGTCCAGGCCTGATTGAGCCGCACGATCAGTTGATGATCGACCTTGGCGATCTCGATTGCTGTTTGCATGACGCGATACCTGTAAGACGCGTACCCACCAGGGGTACGCCAAAAGAATGAAGGGCGACGGAAAAATCAGGCCAGCCAATAGCGGGTCAGGTGGCGCGCCGGGTCAGTGTAACGACTGCGGGCGTGGATCATTCGCCAGTTGTCCCAAATCAGCATGCAGCCATCGGGAATCAGCACCGGGATGTTGTGCTCGACGAAATACGCCTCGCCGAGCGTGGCAAACCTGGCCAGTGGCGAGCGGCTGTTGGCGACCTGGGATTGCTGCAAGGCTTCCTTGGAAGGATTCACGTCGCCGTAGTGAAACTGGTTGTAACTGAAGCGGAAAATATCGCCGTCCTCTGTCGGCGTCAGGATGTACTCCTTGACCCGGCTTTGCGCGGGTTCGCCGGGTTTGGCAGTCGCGACAAACTCCACCGGCGTGTCGTCCAGCCACTCGCGCAGTTCCGGCTCGGTGCGCTCCAGGGACTTCAGGAATTCGTAACCGTCCACCAAGCCGGTATGCCCGCCACCGCAAGTCGCCTGATGGTGACAATGCAGGGCCAGGTAACGCGGTGGCGGCCCGTATACCGGCGCTTCGGTATGGGGGCCGATGCTGTTCATGCTCTGGGAGTACGGCAAGTCTTCGTAGCCCGGTTTGCGGGTAATGGCAAAGGCCGTTTGCCCGTTGAACTGCGGAATGATCGAACCGAACTCATGCAATGTGCCTGTCACGTCATGGGCGAATTCGCCGGGGGTCAGGACAGTCCAGCCACGGGTCGACAATTCTTCATGGCGATGATCGAGTGAGACGTAAGGTTTGGACGCAACAATCCCTTGATTTGGCATGGTGAAATTCCTGGCGGTTGATCAGGCGTTTACGGTTGAGGTGTAGGCAGCAATGAATTGGCGACAGGCATCACCCGGTCGATAGTGCTGCTCATCGATGCTCTGTACGGGGGTGATTTCGGCGGCGGTGCCTGTAAGAAAACACTCATCGAAGTCGCCCAGTTGCGTCGGCAGAATCGTCGCTTCGACCACCTGATAATCCAGGGCCGTGGCCAGCTCGATCACGGTCTGCCGGGTAATGCCGTTGAGGAAGCAGTCGGGTACCGGCGTGTACAGCGTCCGGCCTTTGACGAAGAACACGTTGGCACTGGTGGCTTCAGCGACGTGGCCGCGCCAGTCGAGCATCAAGGCGTCGTGGTAACCGTTGTTTTCTGCGTCGTGCTTGCTCAGTGTGGCGATCTGGTAATGCCCGGACGCCTTGGCCTCGAAAGGACTGCTGCTCGGCGGTGGACGTCGCCAGGTGGCGGTCTTCAACCGGATACCGGCCATGCGCGCCGCCGGATCGAAATAGCTCGGCCATTGCCAGCAAGCGATGGCCACATGCACGCGATTGAAGCGCGCCGAGGTGGAAATCATCTCGCTGCCGCGCCAGGCCACCGGTCGCAGGTAACCGTCGCTGACGTTGTTGCGTTGCAGCAGTTCGTGGCTGGCCGCTTCCAGTTCGACCAGTTCAAACGGGATCGCAAAATCCATCCATTGCGCCGACCGATACAGACGCTCGCTGTGTTCGCGCAGCTTGAAGATCTTGCCGTTGTAGACGCGCTCCCCTTCATACACCGTGCTGGCGTAATGCAAGCCGTGGCTGAGTACGTGCAGGCGCGCCTGGGACCACTCGACGAACTCGCCGTCGAGCCAGATCCATCCTTCGCGTTGATCAAACGGGATACCGCTCATGTCCTTGTCTCCCCAGTGTTCAAGATTCGTCCTACGCCGTTTGCAGTAGGACCGGTATCAATTCGGGCGCTGACTCAAGCAACCGCTCAGGCTCGTTCTGAAAGAAAAACCTTCGCTCGCCAAAGGCCGGTTGCAAGTCATCGAACCAGGTCACCTGCGGATCGAAGCGCGCGTAAAAGGTGCGCAGCACCCATTGCGGATCGCGGGCCTGGAGGAACTGCAGGACAAAGACTTTTTCCCCGGCGACAGTCTCGATGCCGTTGATCAACACCTTGCCGTAGAAGGTGCTCATGGACGGCCCGCGCACCGTGCGCGCAAGGCCCGACACCGTGCGGTACGCGGCCTGGAAGATTTCGAACGCCCGGGCCAGCGGCATCGCGAAGTAATGGCTGGGGCCGGTGTCGCGCTCGACGAACATGTAATAAGGCACCGCCCCGAGCCGCACGCCTTCGGTCCACAGCGCCGCCCAATCGGCAGGGTTTTCGTTGATGTGGCGGATCACCGGCGCCTGCATGCGCAGGGTCGCGCCCGTGGAGCGGATGCGTTCGACAGCCTGACGGGCAATGTCCTGGCGAATTTCCACCGGGTGGTTGTAGTGCCCCATGATCGACAGGTTTTTCCCGGCCGCGACGATCCGCTTGAACAGCGCCAGCAGCTGTGGCGCGTCCTTGTCAGTGACGAATCGTTGCGGCCAATACGCCACCGACTTGGTGCCGATGCGGATGCTCTTCAGGTGGGGCAATTCCAGTAGCGGCTCGATGTACCCGGCCAGGGATCGGCTGTTCATGATCAGCGGGTCGCCGCCGGTGATCAGCACATCGGTAACCTCGGTGTGCACCCGCAGGTAACTCACCAGTTCCTGGGATTCGCGCGCATTGAACTTGAGTTCTTCTTCGCCGATGAACTGCGCCCAACGGAAACAGAAGGTGCAGTACGCATGACAGGTCTGACCGGCACCGGGGAAAAACAGCACGGTCTCGCGGTACTTGTGCTGAATGCCCGGCAGGACTTTTCCGTCGAGGGTGACGCCGTTGTGCGTCAGCTGCCCCGCCGGGTGCGGGTTCATGCGTAGCCAGATCGCCTCGATCCGCCGCTTGATGGCGGCGCTGTCGTCCTGCTCGATCAACTGCTTGAGCGATTGGTACTCGTCTGGCAGCAGCATGTCCTTGTGGGGAAAGGTCATGCGGAAAATCGGATCGTCCGGAATGTTGTTCCAGTCGATCAGTGTTCCCAATACGTATTCGTTGGTACGAAAGGGCATGACCCGGGCCACCACGGTCATGGCCTCCTGCAACGCGGGTGTCAGCTTGTGCCAGTACGGCGTGTCGCGGATGGTGCGTGCGTTATAGGGTTTGTATTTTTCGTGCTCTGACAGTCCTTGCATGGCAGCGCTCCTGTACTGGCGGTGGTTACTGGATGGCGGGCGCTTTGCGCTCTAAGTCCATCCATGCCCGGACGCTGTCGCGGTCCCATTGGCGCTGCACATAAGCCGCGAGGCGCGCCGGGACCGGATCGCCGTTGGCAACCAGTCGGTTGAGCATGATCGCCAGGTCGGTGTCGGCAATGCTCCAGTCGCCGAACAGGTGCTCGGCGCCCTCCTTCAGCAAGCGGTCCGCCACGAAGATCAACCGGTCGACGGCGGCCCGGGCCTCGTCGGACAACGGCGTGTCCTTCCTGCCGAAATACACCAGGTCAAACGGACGCTCCCTGCGCACCACGAGCAGGTCGCTGCGCAACCAGGCCTGCAATTGACGGGCACGGGCGCGTTGCTTGATGTCTTGCGGGTAAATTCTTTTTGAGTCTGGAACGAGTTCTTCCAGATACTCGGCAATGGCTGAAGACTCCGAAAGCGCAAAACCTTCGTGAACTAACACCGGGATTTTGCAAGTCAGCGAAAGATCGCGGTAACTTTCCAGATAGTTGTCACGCGCCTTCAAATCCAGCGTAACCAGCTCAAAAGAAAGTTGCTTTTCCTTTAAAGCCACAAAAGCCGACATGGCAAAAGCACTGACATAGTCCGCACCCAGATACAGCTTTAATTTCGTACTTTCCATAGAACGCTCCCTTGCATCAAACACATTAATCCGTTGCATTTGAAGCGATCGTAGTAAGTTGATTAAGCGCTGAACAGATACAGAAATTATCTGTTTTTATCGATACAGAAATTAGAGCATTTCAATTGTCCGAAGGCATTTTTGAGGTGCGTAAAAATCAAAAAAGGGAGTCAGCGTATGCGGACTCCCTGGTGTGCAGCCGAGAAGAAATTACAGTGGGCGGGGTATCAGGCCAACGTTGGCGGCGTGATTGGACAGCAATGCCATTTGCGGCATGTTGCTGAGGTTGAGCATGGCCAGAGGCTCGGTGGTGCTGGTGTTGACGAAGCCGTGGCAGGTCCAGGCCGGCACCAGCAAGACATCCCCGGGGCCGACGTTTACCTCGTCTGCATCCCCCAGTGACAACGTACCGCTGCCCGACTGGATGATGAACAGATGCCACCAGGCATGGGCATGGCCATTGAGTGTTGAACCGGGCACCAGCCATTGCATGGACACCGCCATGCCGGGCGTCAATTGGCAACCTTCCAGCGTATTATCGTGGGCCAGCGCAACTATATCGACGTCGCTAGCCTCGAGGGTCTGGCGCATATCGCCAAGTTCGGAACATCTCCACACACGAGGTTTGATCGGTTGCCGATCCAGACTCTGACGAAAGTCCTTATATGAAAAAAACGCACCCTGAACGTTATTCATTAGCTGCTTCCAACTTATTCTGCCGAACTGTATTACCCGACCTTAGGCCAACCCTTCAACAGTGTAAAGCCGGCCAACTTCATTTATAACGCCGACGGTCGCAACGCCACGATCATATCCACTTCAATGGCCGCATTTTTTGGCAATTGATAAACACCGACTGTGGTGCGTGTATGTTTCCCGGCGTCACCCAGTACGTGACTGAACACATCCGACGCACCGTTGGCGACTTCACTGAGGTCGACAAAATCGGCCGTGGACTTCACATACACCGTTACCCGAATCAATGACTTGATCTTGTCCAGCGAACCGATGGCATCCACGATCAGCGCCAACCCCCGCATTGCACTGATGCTGGCGGCCGCCTGCGCGTCCGCCATGTCGAGTTCCAGTCCAACCCGCCCCGGGTAGTGGATTTTGCCGTTCATGCGCGGCACCAGACCGCTGATATACAGTTCATCGTGATGACGAATCAGCGGCGCGTAATGCCCGCCTGCGGTGTTTTCGCCGTAGATGTCATAGTCGAATTCCCGTGCCAGAGCGATGAAGCGCTCATCACAGGTCATGTGTGCATTCATTTACCTTTCCCTCTTGATCAATACTGCAAAAATCATCGATCGCCGCGGCTTGATCCACGACTCAACCCACAGCCCTTGCCGGTGCGGCCAGGCTGGTGATCCCGACACTTGATTCAATGGCCTCGGCCAGACGCAACAGGTCCACGCTGAGGTCCTCGTATCGCTCGTTGAACAACACGATGTGGCCGATGAACGAAAAGTTGTCTTTCACCAGTGCACTGACCGAATCACCGATGCGCTTGGTCAGCACCGCTTCCACCAGCTCGATGTTCAGCGAACGGACCAGCGACGGGATGTCCGGTACATCCCGCAGGATGCCGCCGGTGTTCGCTCGCAACAGGCGTATGCCGCAGTAGCCGCGCGGCACCGGATCGTGGTTGGCGACCTGGCCTTCCACGGCCCAGCGGACCCAGCGCTCCCACGGGTCGAAGTCGATGAACGCCTTACGTGCCAGGTCCCAGATGTGCATGCCACCGGGACGCATGTTGGTTTCCACCGCCGAGGTGCGGTGATTGGCCCTGTGGAACACTTCGTTGTGCCAGGCCCCGTTGTCCTGCGATACCAACCCGGCCATGTGTCGGCCGGCGGCCATCAGCCGCGCCTGTGCGTCCTCTGCCAAAGGGGCGGGCACCACTTGCTGGATTTCGGCGCGGTAGGCGCCATCGGTGGTGGTTTTCTCGGTGATCCAGGTGCTTCCGGCGACATAGTCCCAGCTGTATTCCCGGGCGTTCTGGATCAACTCTTCGAGTACGATGCCCCCCTCGCGATAGGGCTTGAGCGCCTGCCATGCCTCGTCGCACTCGGACGGGTGCCGAATGACCCGGCAGCCGCGGCTGGCACCTTCGCAGGCAGGCTTGATGAACGCCTTGCCGCCCATTTCGATCACGCGCTGGCGCAGTTCCGCAAGGCTCTCGATCCGGGTGGAAAGGATCGGCCGGTAATCCTCGGGCGCCTCTGTGGCCGTCGCTTCGAGCTGACGGAAAATCTGTTTGTCGAGCCCCGCCCGCGCCTCGGCCGGGGTGATGCCGGGCAGGCCGAAATGGCTGGCCAGCGCCGCACCGAGCAGCACACCGCGATCCGAAAACGGCAGCACCCCAATCAGCTTCCAGCGATCGGCATCAAGGCAACCGACCACCAGTTCGAGAGAGGCCGGAACGTCTTTCTCGGCCAGCGATGTACTGCAAACATGATCAGCGACCTGATCGTCCTGGGGCTGGATCTGCTCGACCAGCAGGATGAGCCGCGCGTTGTACAGCGACTTGCACAAATCGCGCAGCTTCTGGACATCGTGAACCCGGCTGCCGTTGTACCCCACCACTACTACACATGAAGTCGTATTCATAAAATCCCCGACTTGCAAAATGAAAACCGAAACGGCGATGACTCAGTCGTGCAGCGACGCGATCGATTTACGGTTGAGCCAATACCAGACCAGAATCCCGCCAGCGCCGATGGCCGCCAGCACCAGCGCGTTATAGGGCGGCGGCATGACCCGCATGATCAACACGGTCAACCCGGCGCCGACGCCCAGGGACACTTCCTTGACGAACATGTTGTTCTGCTTGACCGAGAAGTAATCGAGGTGACTGAACGCGCACTCGGCGATGGACAGCAGCGCCACCCAGACCAGCGCGCCGACCAGGGTTTCGACGTGGAACGCCGCCGGTGAAGACAGCACCGCAAAACCGCCGACGATGATGGCGATCACTGTCAGCACCTTGAAGCGCCCGGTGCGCTCGATCAGTTTCATGACCGGCACTTGCGCGAAGACCACCACGGCGCTGTTGAGGATCAGCATCAGGCCGTACCAGGCCGGCAGTTCGCCGGTCTTGAGCAGGATCGCTTGCGGCAGGATCGAGAACACGCCAAACAGCTTGATGCCCATGATGACGCCGGCGATGACCCACGGCAGTTTGTTGCCCCAGCCGCTGCCTTCCTGGCCGGCGGGACGGGCAACCACGGGATCGCAGGTGAAGGTCGCCCCCATGGCGATGGGCAGGCACAGCAGGACAAAACCGGCCGCGCCGAGGAAAAACAGGGAGGGGGTCAGCAATGGCGAGAGCAGGATCAGACCTGCCACCAGGCTGCCCATGTTCATGGCAACGCGGTTGTAGGCCGCGCCTTCCTTGGTCTGTGCCGCTTCGCTCTTGATCAGGTAACCGGCAATCGCGATGCCGTAGGCAAACAGCGCCGCGGCAAACATGACAACGCCCTGGTTGTGGGTGACGGCCAACAGCACCAGGCCGGCGGCAGCGCACAGCAGCGTGACACTCAGGGAACGGCGACCGAGGACCAGCAACGTCAACGGCAGCAGCAACAACAAGGCCCGATACCCCAGGGCCAGAATGCTGTTGGTGGCGGTATCGAGCCAGACGTTGGCCTTGCCCAACACCGCGAACAACGCCACGGCCGTGATGATTCGAATGGTGAACAAGCGCAGGTTGATCACCGGTTTCGCCACGACGGCGGTTGTTTCTAAACTCATGCGGCACCTCATGAACCTGGCGACTGAACGACTGGCAACAGGTCGATAATCCGAAAACTTTCCAAAGTGATAGTAAAAAGAGATGCCTGTCTTGATCAGAGCAAGTTCGTATAGAATCAAACGAACTTTACTGCCGGAGAGACCAGTAAAATGCAGGCTCAGCGAGCAGTGATCGCCGCTATCGAGTTCCAGCCAGGTGTGCCGCTGGTCCAGCAGATCGTCGATCAACTCACGGTGGCGATCAGCCAGGGCGGCCTGCCCCACGGCTCCAGGCTGCCGCCGATTCGCGAACTCTCCGACTTGATGCACGTGGGCAAGTCCACGGTGGTCGACGCCCTGGACCGCTTGCGGGCCAAGGGCCTGGTGGTTTCCCGCCAGGGTTCGGGGCATTACGTGCACCGCTCCAGCACTACGCTGCCAGCCAACGCCGGGCCGGACCTGCTCCCGCAAGACACCCTCAGCGTCGTCCGCCGCGCCGTGCTGCTGGACAATGGTGCGCTGCGCCCAGGGGCCGGTTTTCTGCCGTCCTCGTGGTTGCCTGCCGAAGAATTGCTCAAAGCCGTGCGCGGAACGCTTCGCGCGACCACCTTGCGCATGGGCGAATACGGCAACGCCAGCGGTTACCTGCCTCTGCGCCAGGCCTTGCGGGTCAAGATGTCGACCTTGGGCATCGAGGCGCCGGTGCAGCAGATCATCACCACCGCCAACACCGTACAAGCCATCGACATGCTGATGCGCCTGCTGGTCAAACCCGGCGACACGGTGCTGCTCGATGACCCGTGTTACTTCACGATGCACACCAATCTGGCCTGGCATGGCGTCAAGGTCATTACCATCCGCCGCGAGTGCGACGGCATGGACCTGGACGCGTTCGAGCAACTGCTGATCACCCATCGTCCCGTGCTCTACATGACCAACAATGCCCTGCACAACCCGACCGGGCATTCGTTCACCTCGGCGCAGGTTTACCGCTTGGTGGAGCTGAGCCATCGCTACAACTTCCACATCCTCGAAGACGATTTGTACTGCGACATGCAGCAACGTCGAACGCCGCGCCTGGCCGCGAGCGGGCTGGACAATGTCTCTTACGTCTCCGGGTTTTCCAAAACCCTGACCGCCAATAGCCGCGTCAGCTTCGCCGTGCTGTCACCGCAACTGGCGGCGCGGATGGTGACGTTGAAAATGGCCTGCGGTGGCATGACCTCGGAAATGGCCGAGCAGATTATCTGCACCATGCTCAGCGACGGCAGCTACGCCAAACACATGCGCCGCACGGTGGACCGGCTCTATGAGTCGAACAGCCGGGTGGCGGCGTGGCTGGGCGAAGCCGGGTGTTCGGTGTCATCGCTGCCAGGGGAAGGGTTGTACATCTGGACCCGATTGCCAGAAGGATTCAAAGCCGAGTGCCTGGCCAGAAAGGGTCTGGAAATCGACCTGGTACTGGCACCGGGAACCTTGCTCAGCAAATCGCAGGATGCCAATCAGTTTCTAAGATTCAACGTGGCGCACAGTGATCACGTGCAGGTGCGGGAGCGGTTTTTCCGGTTGCTGGACAAGCCGCAAAAATAACTGACTGTCTTCGATCCTGTGGGAGCGGGCTTGCCCGCGAAGAGGGCGTCACATTCAGCATCAATGTCGCCAGACCCACCGCCATCGCGGGCAAGCCCGCTCCCACAGGGGTTTCGCTGTGCAATGAGATCCCCGGCCAGCAGATCGCCACGCCTGGGCCTCACACTTCTTGCAGGACATGAGCAAGGCCATCATCGATGACGTGGTGAAGGTGCTCGATGCACCGTGTAACAACCGCGCATAAATGAAAAAGCCCCGCGATTCTTTTGAATGTGGGGCTTTTAAGCCGCTAAACGTCGTCATTACAGGACGAGCGATGCAGCCGCTTTGATGCAAGCTGGGCTCAGGAAAACATCGCGCGCTGCTCAGCTTCGTAATGCCGGGTTTGAAAAGGCATGAGGATTTGGGCTTTCAGGCCAAGACCCTCACTCAATCCCCAAGAGACAGCGAGCTCATCACGACGTCGACGCAGTGGTGTGACGGTTCTTGGGGTCACGGGTTGTCCGCAAGTCCAATGTGCAACAAGTTCGAGGGCATTGAGGGTTTCTGACACGCGGAGATCGGATACACACGTAAAGCGAGTGAATCGCTCTAGCAGATACCCGGCACGCCGAACCTCAACCTCGTCAGTGTGACAACTCAAAAAAGCGACTAACTCGCCCTCCAGATCTGAGTTGGAATACCAGACAGCCTTGGCGGCACTCACGAGCGCGGCGTCGTCAGCTTGATTCAAAGGTCTTTTTACCAGCGTGTCCAAAGCGGATGTGAGGACGTGGCCGTCAAGGGGCTTCGTCATCAGTGCTCTCCAGGTAATCGTGCAAAATATTCGTAAGAACGGAGATGGGTGGTTCCTTATTGCCAACATGTACATCAATCGCCTGTAACGCCAGCCGGCGGAATTCGCGGGTCAATATGAAACCAGCCCTGAGAAGTGCCTTGATATCACCGATGTCCTGATCGGTCGCTCTGCCCAGCTTGGAGATGGCAATGTCGACAGGCGCGGCGATATGCACGTGGAGCGGGGACTCGACCGTAAACTCTGCAATCGGAAGGCTCCGCTCCCAATAGTCTTCGTGGATTGGGCCAAAACTGGTGTTGTACTGAAGGTCCTAGTTCAGTTCCATCAATCGACCGGATCGCTCATCAACAAACTGCTCGGGTATCTCTGCCAGCATGGTTTGCAAGTGCAAACCTTCGGGAACATGAGCCTCATAAATCTCGGCATCCACGTCGGTGGAAACGCGATGATGGGTATACAGGTGAACAGCGCAGCCACCGAACAGGATAATTTTGACGGCTCCTGGTCCTGCCTTCACAAGCTCTAATTCCGCTTCGACGGATTTGAACATCGAAATCAAAGCCTGCCCCAACGCAGTATCCGTATTAACGCAGGGGGTGATTACCTCTGGCAGTTCCATCGTAGATCCTCTGGGATGCTTGTAATAACGGCATCCCGAGGCTAGACAGACGACTTCCGACCCTCAACCTGAAAACTCCGTGGGAAAATTCAGGTAAATCCTTAAGTTTTTTCGCCTGCCAAATCGCCCCATCCAAGCGAGCCTGCTCGCAATAGCGACACCAGAAAAGCACCCAACAAAAAGCCCCGCTCTTCTCTCGAAGGCGGGGCTTTTCAATCCAGCATCTAAACCTTACGGCGCGTACGTCAGCAACAGCTCGGTCGGCACTTTGAAGTCCAGGGACATCATCACGCTCAACGCGGTAATGGTGAAGATCGAGAACACGAACAGCTTGCGTGCCCAGACCGTGTCATCCACTGCCTTGTAGCCGGTCCAGGCCATGTACAGCCAGTACATGCCCATGGCTGCGGCGACGGCGAGGTAGCTCATGCCGGCGTAACCGCTGAAGGTCAACATCAAGGTCGCCACGAGGAAGGCCAGGATGTAGATCAGGATGTGCTTCTTGGCCACTTCGATTCCGCGCTTCACAGGCAGCACCGGGATGGAGGCGGCCAGGTAATCGTTGAAGCGGAAGATCGCGATGGCGTAGGAATGCGGCATCTGCCACAGGCTGAACATCACCAGCAGGGTCAGCGCGGCCATGTCGAAGGTGTTGCTCACCGCGACGTAACCGATCACCGGCGGCATGGCGCCCGACAGGCTGCCCACGAGCGTGCCGTGAACCGACTTGCGCTTGAGGTACAGGCTGTAGAAGCCGACGTAGATGACGAAACCGATCACCGCGAACAGCGCGGCCAACGGGTTGGCCACCTTGTACAACAGCGCAACGCCGGCGACGCCCAGGACGGTCGCGTAGACCAAGGCCAGTTTCAGGGAGATCAGGCCCTGGACCAGCACCCGGTTCTTGGTGCGTTCCATCTTCAGGTCGATGTCGCGGTCGATGCAGTTGTTGAACACGCAACCGGAGGCGACCACCAGGGACGTGCCGATCATGGCGGCCAGGAAAATGGCCAGATCGACATGCCCTTTGGAGGCCAGGAAAAATCCGCCTGCCACAGAAAGCACGTTACCGAAAATGATCCCCGGTTTGGTGATTTGGATAAAGTGCTTAAAGGACATCCGGACTTACCTCACTTCGCCATCATGAACGTGTGGATGCTGAACATGATCCACAGCGACAGGCCAACCAGCAGGACGATCACGATCGCGGCGAAAACAAACGCAATCACGTTGTTACGCTGCGCGGCCGAACGGTCCAGGTGCAGGAAGTACACCAGGTGCACCAGCACCTGGATGATCGCGAACGCCAGTACGATCCACAGGGTGATCGACTTCGGCAGCGACGGGTACATCACCAGGCCGAATGGAATCGCGGTCAGGATCACCGACAGGATAAAGCCGACGACGTAGGACTTGACGCTGCCGTGACCGGCGTCGTCGTGACCATTGTGAGAATGAGCTGCGTTAGCCATTTACATAGTCCCCATCAGATAAACAACCGTGAACACGCAGATCCACACCACGTCCAGAAAGTGCCAGAACAGGCTCAGGCAGCTCAGGCGAGTCTTGTTGGTCGCCGTCAGGCCGTGCTTGTTGACCTGGTACATCATGATCGCCATCCAGATCAGACCGCTGGTCACGTGCAGACCGTGGGTGCCGACCAGGGTGAAGAACCCGGACAGGAAGCCCGAACGGCTAGGGCCGTAGCCCTCGGAGATCAGCATGTGGAACTCGTTGATCTCCATGCCGATGAAGCCGGCACCGAACAGGAAGGTCATGGCCAGCCAGCCCAGGACCTGCTTCTTGTTGCCACGGAAGAACGCCAGCATGGCGAAGCCGTAGGTGATCGAACTGAACAGCAGCAGAGCGGTTTCGCCCAGTACGTAAGGCAGTTCGAAGATGTCGTGGCCCGACGGGCCACCCGCTACGTTATTAACCAGAACCGCGTACACCGCGAAGATCGACGCAAACAGAATGCAGTCAGTCATCAGGTAGAGCCAGAAACCGTATACGGTCATCTCGCCCGAGTCGTGGTGGTGGTCATCGTGCCCATGGTCACCATGGGCGTGTCCAACATTGGTCACTAAATTCGACATGGTTTAAGCCTGTTCCAACGAGGTTTCAACACGGGTGGCGGTGGCCGGGATTTTCCCTGCCGCTACCAGACGCTTGTGCTGCTCGGCTTCGATGCGCTCGATCACGTCGACCGGCACCATATAGCCTTGATCATCACGGGCCGCGTGGATCGCGAAGTAGATCACGGTGCCAGCGAAGCTGGCGATGGCCAGCCACCAGATGTGCCAGATCATGGCGAAGCCGAACACGGTCAACAGAGCGCCCATGACCACACCGGTGGCGGTGTTGTTTGGCATGTGGATCGGTTCGTACTTGGCCGGAGCCTTGTACGCGGTACCGTTTTCCTTGGCTTCGGTGAACGGGTCGATGCAGTCAGCCTTAGGCAGCACAGCGAAGTTGTAGAACGGAGGTGGCGACGAGGTCGACCATTCCAGAGTGTGGCCATTCCACGGGTCACCGTGCTCGCACTTGTTCTCTGGCTTGTTGCGGTCACGCACACTGACGTACAGCTGGATCAGTTGGCAGGCGATACCGAACGCGATCATCACCGCACCGAACATGGCGACGTACAGGTACGGCACCCACTCAGGGTTGGTGGTGGCGTTCAGACGACGGGTCATGCCCATGAAGCCCAGCGCGTAGAGCGGCATGAACGCGACGAAGAAGCCGCTGATCCAGAACCAGAACGCTGCCTTGCCCCAACCTTCGTGCAGCTTGAAGCCGAACGCTTTCGGGAAGTAGAAGCCGAAACCAGCGATGTAACCGAATACCGCACCGCCGATGATCACGTTGTGGAAGTGCGCGATCACGAACAGGCTGTTGTGCAGAACGAAGTCAGCACCCGGGATGGCCAGCAGAACACCGGTCATGCCGCCGATGGCGAAGGTCACCATGAAGCCCAGGGTCCACAGCACCTGGCTGGTGAAGCGCAGACGGCCCTGGTAAATGGTGAACAGCCAGTTGAACAGTTTCACACCCGTCGGGATGGAAATCAGCATCGTCGCCAGACCGAAGAAGGCGTTGACGCTGGCCCCGGAGCCCATGGTGAAGAAGTGGTGCAGCCAAACCATGAAGCCCAGTACCGAGATCGCGCCCGAGGCGTAGATCATCGAGTGGTGGCCGAACAGTTTCTTGCCGGTGAAGGCGGAGATGACTTCCGAGAAAATGCCGAATGCCGGCAGGATCAGGATGTACACCTCAGGGTGACCCCAGGCCCAGAACAGGTTGACGTACATCATCGGATTGCCACCAAGTTCATTGGTGAAAATGTGGAAATCCATGTAACGGTCAAGCGTCAGCAGTGCCAGGGTAGCGGTCAGGATCGGGAACGAAGCCACGATCAGGACGTTGGCCCAGGTGCAGGTCCAGGTGAAGATCGGCATGTCCATCAGCTTCATGCCAGGGGTACGCATTTTCAGCACGGTGGCCAGGAAGTTGACCCCCGTCAGCGTCGTACCCAGGCCCGATAGCTGTAGCGCCCAGATGTAGTAATCCATCCCCACGCCAGGGCTGTATTGCAGGCCCGACAGCGGCGGATAGGCAACCCAACCGGTCTTGGCGAATTCGCCGACGCCCAGGGACAGGTTGATCAGCACAACGCCGGACACCAGCAGCCAGAAGCTCAGGGAGTTCAGGAACGGGAAGGCAACGTCACGCGCGCCGATCTGCAGCGGCACTGCAAGGTTCATCAGGCCGGTGAAGAATGGCATCGCCATGAAGATGATCATGATCACACCGTGAGCGGTGAAGATCTGGTCATAGTGTTCAGGTGGCAGGTAGCCAGGCGAACCCTCGGTGGCCATGGCCAGCTGGGTACGCATCATGATGGCGTCGGCAAAGCCGCGCAGCAGCATGACCATGGCGACGACGATGTACATCACGCCGATTTTCTTGTGGTCGACCGACGTCAGCCACTCGGTCCACAGGTAGGTCCACTTCTTGAAGTAGGTGATTGCAGCGAACAGTGCCAGACCACCCAGCGCGATCATGGCGATGGTCACCATCACGATCGGCTCGTGGAACGGGACCGCTTCCCAACTTAATTTACCAAACATCGTTTACTCCTCTGCCCCGGCAGCTGAATGCGAGTTCATGTCCGTAGCGGCGACTTCTTTCTCTTTCTTCTCGTGGTTCAGTTTCGGACCTGGTTTCATGCCTTCGTACTTGTCGACGATGGTCTGGAACAGGTTCGGCGTGACCGAGGAGTAGAGCTCGACTGGGTTGTTCTGGCTTGGCTTGGAAAGGGCAGCGTATTCAGCTTGTTCAAGCTGTTTAGGTGCCTTCTTGACTTCGCTGACCCAGGCGTCGAAATCTTCCTGTGTCGTGGCGATTGCCTTGAATTTCATACCGGTGAAACCGGCACCGCTGTAGTTGGCCGAGATGCCTTCCATTTCAGCGTTGCGGTCGGCGATCAGGTGCAGCTTGGTCTGCATGCCCGCCATCGCGTAGATCTGGCCGCCCAGGCCCGGGATGAAGAACGAGTTCATCACAGCGTCGGAGGTGATCCGGAAGTTAACTGGCGTGTGCGCCGGGAACACGATCTTGTTGACCGTGGCAATGCCTTGTTCCGGGTAGATGAACAGCCACTTCCAGTCCAGCGCGACCACTTCGATGGTCACCGGCTTCACGTCGGATTGAATCGGACGGTATGGATCCAGCTCGTGAGTCGTCTTGTAGGTGATGTAACCCAGGGCAAGGATGATCAGAATCGGAACAGTCCACACCGTGATCTCGATCTTGGTGGAGTGGTTCCATTTCGGCGTGTAAGTGGCGTTAGTGTTGGACGCGCGATATTTCCAGGCGAACAGGAACGTCATCACGATGACCGGGACCACGACCAACAGCATCAGCAGCGTTGCGGTGATGATCAGGTTTCGCTGCTCCAGGCCAACCTGGCCCGTGGGATTGAGCAAGGTCATGTTGCAGCCTCCCAGCAACAACGTGCCGAGCAGCGGCACTAGGCCTAGTAATCTGGGGTACCTGTTTTTACTCATCTCACGACCTCTAAAGCTGCTTGCGCAATGCAGTTGGGTTTTGATCGCCAACACTTCACCCTGCCAAGGGTTGGCATTTTTCTTGGATTGAATAAGGGCTGGCCCGTCGTGCGTCAGACGCGTTTCGACAAATCCTGGGCTAGCGTTGAGTTCTTATTCGAATTCGTGGTCAAAGGCCTTGTTACAGACCAATTCCATTTGGTGCGGATAATTGGAGGCACCGACACCAGGGGGTCGCATGAAGCCACCCGGCCTCTCGACACCCGGTTTCTGCTCATGCTCCTGAGTCAGGGCGAGCGGAGTCGGGAATTCAGTGCGGGCGATTGTAGATATGTAGCGTTTTATAAACCATGTCTCATCCCGAAATAATTTTTATCCAAACCGGCAACAATACTGACCGGTTTTCGTAAAAGTGGCGCATTTTATCGAAATTAATTCTCAACAAAAACACCAAAAATTGTAGGTCTACCACCCGCGATTCAGACAGTATCCGGGCAACTCCAGGCGCCACCGACCTGCCCCAAACCCCGATATGACAAGGGCTCTGGCAAATTGCCAGAGCCTGTTAAAACTGCCTGCTCCAGCCGGATTCGGGCAAAATGGCCACCCCGAAAAGCAGGCCAATTTCCTTGCGTAACGGCGTACCAATCCGCCGTCCCGGGCGCCGCTGCGACACCCCTGATGTGACAACATGTCGCACACGTGTCACACCCTTCATTGCCACACATCACGCTCTTTTCACCGAGCCGCTGAAACGCATTCCTCAAGACAAAAAAAGCCCCGGTCCTCTCATCGAGGACCGGGGCTTTTTCAGGTTCCTCAGCGCAGGGCTTTGCGGTTTCGCACCGTGAGCAGCGGCACCAGTACGACGACCAGCACGAAGGCCACCAGCGCCCATTGCGCCAGGGACAACCCGAGGATCGGCGGGTATGGCGTAGAGCAGAAGCCATCCACCTGGAAACCCAGCGGGAAGATCTTCGCCAGCGGCAAACCGTCCACGATCGGTTGCAGCACATCGATGCCGCAACTCACCGCCGGATAAAACTGCGTGTAGACGTGATGCCCGGCCACCCCGACGCCTGCCAGCGCGCAGATCACCACCAGGGTTTCAAATAACGTGATGCTGCGACGGGTACGCATCGCGGCGCCGATGAAGGCAAACAGCGCGATCAACAGCAAGGCATAACGTTGCAGGATGCACAGCGGGCAAGGGGCCTCGCCCAGTACGATTTGCATGTACAGCGCGCCGCCGATCAACGCCAGGCAGATAATGCCCAGCAACACCAGAAAGCGCCGCTCACGGCCCAACCGCATTGTTTCCTCGCTCATCGCGTTTCCCTTCAAGGTATCGATTGCCCGCCAGTCTACACGCCTGGTGCGTGTCGGGGGATGTCGGGGGAATAGACGATAAGCGGGTTAAGAAGGGATTAACTTTTATGCGTTATTTCAATTCAAGACTGCGCAGCGGCATTCGCGAGCAGGCTCGCTCCCACAATGGATTTCGGTTGAACACAAATCTTGTGCTCACCTGGATCACTGTGGGAGCGAGCCTGCTCGCGAAGAAAGCGACTCGATTTCCCGAGTCGCGTTCGGTGACTTACTCCAGCGCCGCAGCCGGCCCGAAGAACTCATAACGGCTTTGTTTCTCTGGCACGCCCAAGGCCTTGAGGTGCCGTTTGATGGCCACCATGAAGCCTTTAGGGCCCAGGAAGTAAGCGTCTACATCGCGCTCTGCCGGCAGCCATTCGCCCAGTTGCTCCTGGCTCAACAACCCGACCTTGTGTGCCGCCGCGCTGACGCCGTCATCTTCGTCGTAGCAATAGAAGCGCTTGAGTTGCGGGTGACGCTCGGCCAGACCGTCGATCCAGTCGCGGAAGGCGTGAACGCTGCCATTGCGGGCACAGTGGATGAAGTGCACTGGCCGTTCGGTTTCCAGCGCCGCTTCGAGCATCGCCAGGGTCGGGGTGATGCCGACGCCGCCACTGATCAGCACCAGCGGCTTTTCGCTGGCGGTCAAGGTGAATTCGCCCGATGGCGGGAACAACTGGATGCTCGAACCGACGTGCAATTGATCGTGCAGATGGTTGGAGGCACGACCGCCGGTTTCCCGCTTGACGCTGATGCGGTACTGGCCTTTGTTCGCCAGGGCCGACAGTGAATAGTTACGACGAATCTCTTCGCCATCGAGGATCAGTTTCATGCCGATGTACTGGCCTGGCTCTGCAGCCAAAATCGGGCCTTTATCTGCAGGTTCGAAGTAGAACGAGGTGATTTCAGCGCTTTCTTCGACTTTGGCCGCCACGATGAATTCCCGCGCCCCGCGCCAGCCGCCCGGTGCCTGCTCCTTCTGATCGTAGATGCTGGTTTCGGCACCGATCAGGATGTCCGCGAGTTGACCGTAAGCCGCGCCCCAAGCCGCGATCACTTCCGGCGTCGCGATTTCTTCGCCCAGGACTTCGGCGATTGCGCGCAACAGGCAGGTGCCGACAATCGGGTAGTGCTCCGGCAGAATTTGCAGGGCCACGTGCTTGTTGATGATCTTGGCCACCAGGTCGCCCAACTGGTCGAGTTGGTCGATATGGCGCGCATACATCAGTACGCCATTAGCCAGGGCGCGCGGCTGGTCACCGCTGGCCTGGTGAGCCTGGTTGAACAGTGGGCGCACTTGCGGATACTCGGAGAGCATCATGCGGTAGAAGTGGGTGATCAAGGCTTCGCCGCCGCTTTCCAGCAACGGTACAGTGGATTTGACGATGGCACGGTCTTGGGCGCTAAGCATAAAGTGACTCCAGGGCAACGAGGTTTTCTCAACGTTTGCCCTGTACTTATCAGTTTCCATGCCAATATTTATATTGTTAAAAATCAGTAACTTATAGACAAGATAGTCATATCGACACAGCATGCTTTATAGTCACACTGACTACATGGAGTCACTATGACTGCAAAATCCCTGCTAACCGCCCTGCTGCCACTGGTCTCGGACCTGTCCCGCGAACTGCCCGAAGGCGAGCGCTATCGGCGCTTGCTGGAAGCCATGCGCGCCCTGCTCCCTTGCGATGCGGCGGCCCTGCTGCGCCTCGACGGTGAATGGCTGGTGCCGCTGGCCGTCGACGGCTTGAGTACCGACACCCTCGGCCGCCGCTTCAAGGTCAGTGAACACCCACGCTTCGAAGCCTTGCTCAGCAGTTCCGGGCCGACCCGCTTCGCCGCCGACAGCGACCTGCCCGACCCATATGACGGCCTGGTCGAGGGCCTGGATGAGCATCTGGAAGTCCATGACTGCATGGGCTGCCCACTGTTTATCGATGAACGTCCGTGGGGGCTGCTAACCCTCGACGCCCTCGATCCGGAACAGTTTCAACCGATCGAACTCGATTCGCTGGAAGCCTTCGCCAGCCTCGCCGCCGCCACGGTCAATGCCGCCGAACGCATCGAACGCCTGAACAATCGCGTCGAGGACGAACACCAGCGCGCCGAGGTGTACCGTCAGGCCAGCGGTCAGCAGAGCCGTGAAATGATCGGCCAGAGCAAGGCGCACAAGCGCCTGGTGGAAGAAATCAACCTGGTGGGCGGCAGCGACCTGACCGTGCTGATCACTGGAGAAACCGGGGTCGGCAAGGAACTGGTGGCCCAGGCCATTCACGCCGCTTCGACCCGGGCCGACAAACCGATCATCAGCCTCAATTGCGCCGCTCTGCCGGACACACTGGTGGAGAGCGAACTGTTTGGCCACGTGCGCGGCGCCTTTACCGGGGCGATGAATGATCGGCGCGGCAAATTTGAACTGGCCAATGGCGGCACATTGTTTCTCGATGAAGTCGGCGAGCTGTCGCTGACCGTGCAGGCAAAACTGCTGCGGGTCCTGCAAAGCGGTCAATTGCAGCGACTGGGTTCGGATACCGAGCATCAGGTCGACGTGCGGCTGATCGCGGCGACCAACCGCGACCTGGCCGAAGAAGTGCGCAGCGGCCGTTACCGCGCCGACTTCTATCACCGCCTCAGCGTTTACCCACTATTAGTACCGGCCCTGCGCGATCGCGGGCGGGATGTGCTGTTGCTCAGCGGCTACTTTCTGGAACAGAACCGCTCGCGCATGGGCCTCAACAGCTTGCGCCTGAGCACTGATGCCCAGGCTGCCCTGCTGGCTTACGACTGGCCGGGCAATGTGCGGGAGCTGGAACACCTGATCGGCCGCAGCGCCCTGAAAGCCTTGGGTAACTGCAAGGAACGGCCAAAGATTCTCAGCTTGAGCGCGGCGGACCTGGACCTGCCCAATGCCAATGCGCAAGCACCCGTCGAGCAAACGGCGCCCGCCGCCATGGCGCTGGTCACAGGGGATTTGCGCGAAGCCACCGAAAACTATCAGCGCCAGTTGATCGGCGCGTGCCTGGAGCGGCATCACAACAACTGGGCGAGTGCGGCGCGTGAGCTGGGCCTGGATCGGGCGAATCTTGGGCGGATGGCCAAGAGGCTCGGCATGAAGTGACGCCCAACTTGTGTCCGAACCGCACACCGGTGGCGAAGGGGCTTGCCCCCTCGCCACCGGTGTCGTGCTAAACCAATGGATGGGTATTGGCCCTAAAGCCTGCCCCCAACAAGTCGATAACCCGGCATCGAAGTTATTGGCAATCCTCGCGATAGCCCATCACCTTTTTCCCAAGAAGGTCCATATGTCATCCATCAAAGCCCGTGCAGATTCACTGTCGCTTCTGCTGTTTACCTTGCGCAGCGGCAAGTTGATGGCTATCAACCTGCTCAAAGTCAGCGAAATCATCCCCTGCCCGCCGCTGACCAAGCTGCCGGAGTCGCACCCCCACGTCAAAGGCATTGCCACGCTGCGTGGTGCGTCGCTGTCAGTGATCGACCTGAGCCGCGCCATCGGCGAACGTCCTCTGGAAGACCCCAATGGCGGCTGCCTGATCGTCACCGACGTCAGCCGCTCCAAGCAGGGCCTGCACGTCCAGGCGGTGAGCAAGATCGTTCACTGCCTGACCACCGATATCCGTCCGCCGCCCTTCGGGTCTGGCGGGGTGCGCTCGTACATCACCGGCGTGACCTCGGTCGACGGCACCCTGGTGCAGGTACTGGACATCGAAAAAGTCATCCACGGCATCGCCCCGGCGCAGATCGAAACGGCACCGACCGAACTGAGCATGGAAGACGCCGAGCTGTTGGGGAACGCACGGATTCTGGTGGTCGATGACAGTCAGGTGGCCCTGCAGCAATCGGTGCACACGTTGCGCAATCTCGGCCTGCAATGCCATACGGCGCGCAGCGCCAAGGAAGCCATCGACTGCCTGCTGGATTTGCAAGGCACCGCCCAGCAGATCAATCTGATTGTCTCGGACATCGAAATGTCTGAAATGGACGGCTACGCCTTCACCCGAACCCTGCGCGAAACGCCGGATTTTGCGCACCTCTATGTGCTGCTGCATACCTCGCTGGACAGCGCGATGAACAGTGAAAAGGCTCGTCAGGCCGGTGCCAACGCGGTGCTGACCAAGTTCTCCTCGCCCGAACTGACCCAGTGCCTGATCACGGCAGCCAAGGCTGTGGCTGAACAGGGTCATTGAGTCTTGGCCGAGGACTTTTGCTTGTTGATGCGGCGCAACCTCGCCGAGGCTGTGCCGGCCATCCCTTGGCCAGGCGATCTTCAATTGACCCGCTACCGCCCTGAACTTGCCGACACCGTCCATCAGTTAATGACACTGGGTTACCGCGAGGGCGGTGGGGGCGTACCGGCGCTGGAGTGCTGGCAACGGCAATTTGAAACCGACCCCGAATACGATCCCGACCTGTGCTTCATTGCCCTGGATGCCGAAGGTGTGGTTGCCGTGTGCCAGTGCTGGACCAGCGCCTACATCAAAGACCTGGTGGTGCATCCTCGGGCTCAACGGCGAGGTCTGGGCCGCGCTTTGCTGCTGCACGTGTTCAAGGTGTTCCAGCAACGCCGCGAAGGTTTTGTGGATTTGAAGGTGCTCGAAGACAACCTGCGCGCGCAGCGGTTGTATGAAAGCGTCGGGATGTTTGTGGTTCGCCGGGAACCGGTTCCAGCCTGACGAACACCCTCCTTCAGGCATAATCCGGTCATTCGCCCCCCAAAAGGATTTCCGGACCATGAAAGCCGCCACCCTGACCTTGCTCTGCCTCACCGCCCTCGCCACCCAGGCCCAGGCTTCCAGTCCCGACGCGTGGGCCGCTTATGACAAAACCGTCCTGGCCAGTTGCACCAAGGCCAGTGGCCTGAAGAATGCCAACCCCGTGGGCAATGCCGCCCAGTTCGACGACCGCGTCGGCTACACCGCGCTCCTGCTGCAAGGTCAGTACCCGCAAAAACACATGAAAGGCGCGCAAGGCACAGAGCTGTGTCTCTACAACAAAAAAAGCAAAACCGCGTATGTCACCGAATGGGACTCGATTCGCCCCGCCATCAAGGCCCAGTGAGTGGCGCATAACTTGCTTCGGCAGCAGACTTCACGGTGACATTCTGTCGCCTCTTCCCTCGACGCGACTGAGCGCTCAATGAATACGACGTTTTCCTGCGTAGGCTGTGGCAAATGCTGCAACGATCACCATGTGCCCCTGACCCTGTCCGAAGCCCGGATGTGGGCGGCCGATGGCGGGCAGGTGATCGTGCTGGTGGAGGCGTTCCTGGGCAATGGCCTGGGCCTGCCAGCCCGGCAACGCGACCACGCTGAGCGCCGCTCGGCACTGGTTCACAGCGGCGAATCCGAGGCGTACGTCGCCATCACCTTTGCCGCCTACAATGTCGGTCCCTGCCGGAATCTTGACGAGGACAACCTCTGCCGCATCTACGAACGCCGGCCATTGGTGTGCCGCATTTACCCGATGGAAATCAATCCGCACATCGCTCTCAACCCGGCCATCAAGGAATGCCCGTCCGAGTCCTGGGAAAAAGGGTCGGACCTGATCGTTGGCGGTGAGTTGGTGGACCGCGAGCTCCGGGTGCTGATTGAGCGCTCCCGCCAGGCGGATCGCGATGATATTCAAATGAAGGACGCGATTTGCGCGCTATTGGGGATTCGCACGACGGCGCTGAAGGGGGATGGATTCAGCGCTTATCTGCCGGACATGAACGAGTTTGCCTCGATCCTCGACGACTTGGCCGGGCAGACATTGCCGCAGTGGGACAGCGAATGGCTGTTCCATGTGTCCGGTGAAGATATCGCCAGGCAGGTCACGGATGCCGGTGGGCAAGTGGCAACGCAGGCGCCGGCGAACTACTCGTTTATTTCGTTGCGGGTGGCTTGAGTCTAAAAAAGGTGTCGCCTGTGAGGGCGTCATTGCAAGCAAGCTCGCTCCCACAGGGGAATGCATTCCAATTGTGGGAGCAAAGGCAGGCCTGACACCGCAAAGCCTGGAACCTAGCGCTTGCCCATCGAACGCCGAGTCCCTGGCGGCGCCATGCCCGGCGTCTTGGTGTGGCCGTTCTTGGCGCCGTTCTTGTACCACGGCTGATTTGCGTTCTTGGCGCCAGCCAATTCTCCTGGCTTGAACGGGAACTTGAACGCCGGGATGGCGGCTTTGGTTTCGCTGTCGGCGCTGGAGTCGACGCTGTCTGGCAGCTCTGCCTGCTCGTCGCTCAAGGTGTCGGCGACCGGCGGTTGTTTCGGGGAAGTCATGAAAGCTCCGGGTGATGCGTAAAGTGTCGGGCCCGGTCAGCGAGCCACGAAAGGCGGCAGTATAGCGGAACGGCAGCTACAAGCTTCAAGCGGTGAGCTGCAAGTTAAAAAGCGACGGGTACGGCTTTTAGGCTTGCAGCTTGCCAGTTGATACTTGTAGCTTGCTAAGCATTCTCCTCCGCCCTGACGAGCCCTGCCCCATGAAAAAGACCGTCCTCGCCTTCAGCCGCGTCACGCCTGAAATGGTCGAACGCCTGCAACAAGACTTCGACGTCATCGTGCCGAATCCGAAAAATGGCGACATCAACGCCCAGTTCAATGAAGCCCTGCCCCATGCCCATGGCCTGATCGGCGTCGGCCGTAAACTCGGTCGCGCCCAACTGGAGAACGCCGCGAAACTGGAAGTGGTGTCCAGCGTTTCGGTGGGCTACGACAACTATGATGTCGCGTACCTCAGTGAGCGCGGAATCATGCTCACCAACACCCCGGACGTGCTCACAGAAAGCACCGCTGATCTGGCGTTCGCCCTGCTGATGAGCAGTGCCCGGCGCGTGGCTGAACTCGACGCCTGGACCAAGGCCGGCCAATGGCAGGCGAGCGTCGGTACGGCGTTGTTCGGTTGCGATGTGCATGGCAAGACCCTGGGTATCGTCGGCATGGGCAACATCGGCGCGGCCATCGCTCGCCGTGGGCGCTTCGGTTTCAACATGCCGATCCTCTACAGCGGTAACAGCCGCAAGACCGCGCTGGAACAAGAGCTCGGCGCACAGATGCGCAGCCTGGATGAACTGTTGGCCGAAGCCGATTTCGTCTGCCTGGTGGTACCGCTCAGCGAGAAAACCAAACACCTGATCAGCCATCGCGAACTGGCGCTGATGAAGCCGAGCGCGATTCTGGTGAACATCGCTCGCGGCCCGGTGGTCGACGAACCGGCACTGATCGAAGCCTTGCAGAACAACCGGATTCGCGGCGCCGGGCTGGACGTGTACGAAAAGGAGCCGCTGGCCGAGTCGCCACTGTTTCAGCTGAAAAACGCCGTGACGCTTCCGCACATTGGCTCGGCGACCCACGAAACCCGCGAAGCCATGGCCAATCGTGCCCTGGCAAACCTGCGCAGCGCCTTGTTGGGTGAACGCCCACAGGACCTGGTCAACCCGCAAGTCTGGAAAGGCTGAATCACCCAGGGCAGGCGCTACCGATGCCTGCCCGCACACTTTAAACCCCGCACACTCAACTTGGCGTTACATATCCTGCAATTCAGTTCACGACCAGACAAATAACCCGCCGTATAAACTCCAAACTAAAAACACACCGAAACTTAGTTCTGGAGACATTTAACCTTGAACCAAATCACAACCAACCACGTCATAAAATTCAGTAAAGCCACACTGATGTTATTCGTCAGTTTCTTCGGCTTGCTGGTGATGTACAGCAACATTACCGATTACGCCACCAACTATGAGTATCTGTCGCACATCCTGAGCATGGACACCACCCAGGCGAGTTCCAGGTACAGCGAGCGAGCGATCATCTCGCCCATGCTCCAGCATCGAATTTACTGGCTGATCATTACCCTTGAAGTCATGTACACGACCTTCTGCATCATGGGCACGTACTATCTTTACAAGAACATCAACTCCAGCAGCAAGAAATTCCACGAAGCGAAGAAGTTCGCCATTATCGGCTTATTGATTGCACTCTTTCTTTATTACCTCTGTTTCCAAGTCATTGGTGCCGAGTGGTTCAATATGGACCAATCGCAACACTGGAACTACAAAGACTGGGCCCAGCACATTGTCGACTTCATGTTGCCATCGCTGCTGTACGTGGCGATCAGGATCGAGCGTTGAAAACACACTCGCCCCTGACAAGGCTTCAAGCCAGCTTGCCATTGCCTTGAACCATCGGCGCCTTGGGCTTGCGGAACACCAGTACGTTGCCCAGCATCACCAGCACCAGCCCCACCAGGGCCGGCAAGGTCCATTGATACCCCTCGGCGAACGCAGACACGTTCAGCGCCACCACCGGGAACAACACGGTGCAATACGCAGCGCGCTCCGGCCCCATACGCCCGACCAGTGTCAGGTAAGCCGTGAAACCAATCACCGAACCCGGAATGACCAGGTACAACAGCGAACCGATGTAGCGGGCGCTCCACTCCACATCGAATGGAATGCCCTTGACCAGGCACCACACCGACAGCATCGCCGCGCCATAGGCCATGCCCCAGGCGTTGGTGGTCAGCGGCTTGAGCCCGGCCTTCTGCTGCAGGCTCGACAGCATGTTGCCCGCCGAGAAACACAGGGTGCCGCACAGCGCCAGACCCAGGCCGAGCAGGGTTTGCGGGCTGGCGGTATGGCCGACCAGTTCCGGCCAGAACAGCAGGCCCAGGCCGCACAAGCCCAGCGCGCCGCCCATCAGCACGTTGCGGGCGATTTTCTGGCCGAAGAACACCCGTGCATTGAGGGCGTTCCACAGTGTCGCGGTGGAAAACACCACGGCGACCAGACCGCTCGGAATCCACTGGCTGGCCGTCAGGAAACACATGAAGTTGACGCAGAACAGGCACAGCCCTTGCGCCAGGCAAATCAAATGCCCACGACGGTTCATCACCTGTAACCGCCGACTGAGCAGCAACATCACAAACAGCACCAATGCGGCGAGGCCGAAGCGATAAACGATCGACACGGGAATCGCCACCACGCCCAACTGCCATTTCAAGGCAATCCAGGTGGTGCCCCAGATCAGCACGGTCAACAAATACAACGAAAGATTCATGACAAAGGCTCCTCGGTAGGTGCCCAGTGTCCTGCGTCGCACCATGGCGCACTTGCATAAACTTGCGCTTTTGTCGCGCCACTGGCTGGCAGGCGCACGCCTACGGAGTAGGATGCAAGGCGTTGGAGAGAACTGATCATGCCCGCACTGGAAACCCTGCAAGTCTTTCAAGCCCTCAACCGCTCGCCCAATGCTCGCCTCGAGCACAGCGCCGAGCTCGGTGACGGCATGGCGGCAGCCTTGTGGAGCAACCATCACGACGCCCAGGATTACGAAGCGCCGAGCCACCACACTTTGTCCTGCTACATCGCCGGCGGCACCGGCACCTTTCGCCGCGATCAGCCCGGCACCAAGGGCGGCCCGGACAAGCTGTGCATCCTGCCGGCCGATCATCAGTCAGGCTGGGTGATCAACGGCGACATTCGTCTGGCCCACCTCTATTTCAGCCCGGAACAATTCGCCCTCGGCTGCGTCACGCTGCTGGACCGCGAGCCCCGTGAAGTGCAGTTGCGCGAAGGCACATTCCTCGACGACCCGCTGCAAGCGCGGCGCTTTCGACAGATGATCGGCCTCAATTGGGATGAACCCGGCGAACGCCTGCTCACCAGCAGCCTGGCCCACGAAATGCTCAGCCATGCCTTGCTCAGTCAGGTCGGCCTGCGCGACGGACTACGACTCAAGGGCGGGTTGGCGGCACATCAGCGGCGACAGTTGGTGGAATACATCGACAGCCAGTTGGGCGAAGCCATCAGCCTGGGACAACTGGCAGCGCTGTGCGCGCTGTCGGAATACCACTTTGCGCGGATGTTCCGCGAAAGCTTCGGCCTGCCGCCGCATCAGTACGTGCTGGCAAGGCGACTGGGCCGGGCGCGGGAGTTGTTGCGCTCGACATCGCAGCCGCTGGGGGACATCGCGCTGGCCTGCGGATTTGCCAGTGCCAGTCACTTCACCAATCGCTTTCGCCAGGTCTCGGGGGGGACGCCGGGCGAATATCGGCAGGCGTTTTTGCGCTAGGTTCGGGATATCAAGCGGCTGTCAGACCGCCATCGCGAGCAGGCTCGCTCCCACAAGGGAATGAATTCCAATTGTGGGAGCGAGCCTGCTCGCGATCAACGATGACGCGGTCTTGCGTTAGAACTCCAACGTACTCGACAACGTCACCTGCCGCGAATCACCCATCGACACAAAGAACCGGCTCGCCGCCGAGGTGTAGTAAGTACGGTCAAACAGGTTCTTCACGTTGAGCTGGAACTTGACCTTTTGCCCATCAAGCTGCGTGTCGTAGGTGGCGAATGCGTCGGCAACGGTGTAGCCCGGCAGATCGAAATCGTTCGCCGCGTTACCCGCCCGCTCGCCGACATAACGCGCTCCCGCACCGACCCGTAGCTGATCGCCACCGATAACGCGGCCGAAGTCGTACACCGCCGACAGCGAACCGCTGTTGCGGGCCACGTTTTGCAGTTTCTTGCCCTTGTAGTCCGGGTCTTCGGTCACTTCAGCATCGGTGTAGGCGTAACTGCCGATCATGCTCCAGCGGTCGCTCAGTTGACCGCTCAGGTCCAATTCAAGACCGCGGGAGCGCACTTCGCCGGCGGCGCTGTAAATCGTGACCGGGCCTTCGGAATTGGCCACCAACACGTTGCGTTTATTGATATCGAACAGGGCGATGTTGCCCGTGACCCGCCCCGGCATATCGAGCTTGGCACCGATCTCCCAGGACTTGGCTTCTTCCGGTGCAATGCTGCCATCGAGCACGGTACTGCTGCCGCTCAGGGGGGCGATGGTCGAGTTGGGTTTGAAGGATTCGGTGTAGCTGCCGTAGAACGACAGCTCATCGGTGTAGCGATAGACGAGGCCGGCGCGCGGCACCCATTTCTGGCCGTTGTTGTCGGTGTTGGCCTTGAATGGCACACCTTTGCCGGCGTACTGGTCGTACGCCTGAAAACGCCCGCCCGCTACAAAAATCCACTGGTCGGTGAGGTGAATCGAGTCCTGCACAAACACCGAATCGCTGCGCAGCAAATCGGTCTGGGCACTGTCCGCCGGGCTGACTGTGGTGCCCTGGACTTCACGGCCGTAGACCGGGTTGAGGTAGCTGAACGTGCTCAGGCTTTTCTGGCGGATCAGGTCGGCGCGGTAGATCTTGCGGTACTCGTCATCGATCCCGAACACCAAGTCATGCTGCATGCCCGCGACATAGACCTTGCCTTCAAGGCTGGCCGTGGCGAACCGGTCGGTGCTGATCGCATTCTGCGTGCCGTCCATACTGCGGGTCAGGGTGCCCTTGGAGGTGTCGATGGCGGTGACACGGACTTGGCTGGCGTCGTAGGTTTCGCGGTTCCAGCTGTAGCCGAAGTGGGCGTTCCAATTGTCGTTGAGTTCGTGATCGGCCTCGAAGTGATAGAGATCCGAACGCCCTTCCATGTCGTTGAACGGCTCGTCGAGGCGCTCATTGCGAGAGATGTCCAAGGGGTGGTTAGTGCGCGGATCGATCACGGTGCCACGGTCAAACGGGGTGAGGAATTCGCGATGCTCATAGGCGAAGAGCAGCTTGGTGCGCTCGCCGAACCAGGCCAGCGACGGCGCCACCAGAGTCTCGCGATGTACACCGTAGTTGCGCCAGTAATCTTCGTCTTCGTGGTCCAGCACCATGCGATAGGCCAGCCCGGAGGTGCCCAGGGCGCCGGTGCTGTCGAAGCTGCCGCCACTGCCGTTTTTTCCTTCACCGTAAGTCGAGCCGCGCAGGGTCAGGGCGTTGTACTGCTCAAGTTCTGGCTTTTTGCTGACCATGTTCACCACACCGCCCGGGTCCTGAATCCCGTAGAGCAACGAAGCCGGCCCCTTGAGCACTTCAACCCGGTCCACCGTGGCGTTCATGCCTCGGCCCTGCACCAGGGGCATGCCGTCGCGCATGATCGAGCCGTTGCGGTTGTCGCCGAAGCCGCGGGTCATGACTGAATCCTGAGTGCTGCCCAGCGTATTGCCCTGGGTAATGCCGCTGACGTTGGCCAGCGCGTCATCCAGATTACGCGGTGCCTGATCGCGAATGACCTGGGCCGCCACCACGTTGATGGTCTGCGGGATCTCCTGAATCGGCGCCGAACTGCGCATGATCGAACTGGTGGGCGGCGGCTGGTAGCTGGTGGATTGATCCATCACCGAAGTGATGGTGGTTGCCCCCAGGTTCAAGGCGCCTTCGGTGGGCTGCGGTTCCAGTGCGAGGGTGTGATCGTCGGTGCGACGGAAGGTGAGGCCTGAACCGCTGAGTAAACGCTGCAGCGCCTGTTCGGCACTCATCTGGCCGTTGATGGCCGGCGCGTTGAGGCCGTAGGGCGCTTCATCGGTGTAGATCACACTGATGCCAGTGACGCGGCTGAAGTCGCTCAGGGCCTGGGGCAGCGGTTTGGCGGCCATCGAAAAACTGAAGGGCGCGCGTTGCGGGGCACGGGTGTCTGCAGCCATTGCCACACTCAGCGGCAACAACGCCAACGCCGAAAAGCTCAACGCAGCAACACCCCACCATTGTTTGACCGAACCCGATTTTGCCCTGGACTTCATGACTCGTGACCTGTGTAGAACCGCAATGGATGCGAATGAATCGCAGTTTCAGTCACTACACGAATGGCGTTCGGATTTACCTCAGCACAAAGTTGAAAAAAATTTAATCGAGGGTGATTGGCAGACCAGCGATGGCGCCATAAGGGTCAACGCAAAATAATCAAATGCCCCAGAAGCTGGTGTTGCTCAAATCCCAGTACTGCCTGCAACGAACTCAGCACCGACTGCGGGTCGTTGCTCGGGAAGCTGCCACTGACCCGACGTTTCGCCAGTTCATCGTTGAGCAACACGATCCGTCCCGGGTAATAGCGCTCCAGGTCCTGGACCACATCGGCCAGTGTCGCTTTGTAGTAATTGAGCCACCCCTGACGCCACGCCAACTGCGCTTCGCTGTCCACCGCGTGGAGTTTTTCCGCCAGGCCTTTGCCATATGCCACTTGCTGACCGGCCGTCAGGACCTGCTGCCCGGCGCTCCTGTCCGCCGTCACGCCGACCCGCCCGGACAACACCGTGACCTTCGCCCCATGGGGTTGCAGGCGCACCTCGAACTGCGTACCCAACACTTGGGCGCGGCCCCTTTCGGCCTCCACCACAAACGGCTCGCCGGTGTGGGTCACGTTGAAAAAACCGGCCCCTCGTCGCACCTGCACATGCCGCTCGCCGCGACTGAAATCCACGGCGATGGCGCTGTCGGCATCGAGGGTGACTTGCGACTGATCGGCCAGGGTGACGGTGCGGATTTCCCCCGGTGCCGACACATAATCGGCCCCCAGGTCATCGACCCAGCGCGAGGGCTGCCAACCCGTACCGAGGCTGATCATCAACAGCAGACACGCCGCCATGGCCAACGCCCCGGACCAACGCACAACGCTGCGGCGGCGCGAGCGGTTCATGGCGTCGAGATAACCTTGCAGGGCCGATGCATCCTCATCCGCCATCGTCCGCGCCGGCACTTCGCTCAGTTCCCAGACAACCTGAGCACGGGCATAGGCCTCGGCATGGGCCGGGTCGGCCTGCAACCACTGGCTGAACGTCGCCTGATCACCGCTGCTGGGCTGGTCGTGCAACAGACTCAGCCAGGCCAGTGCCGCCTGTTCCTGTGCTGGCGTCGGGATGACGGGTTCAATGGTATTCACTTCGCTTTCCCTGGCGTGCGAGGTTCGGGTTCCCGCAGGCTGGCCTTGCAGGCCTCGAGCGCGCGCATCATGTGTTTTTCCACGGCACTTTGGGACAGTCCCATGGCCTTGGCGATCTCGGCATATTTGCGGCCGTGGATACGATTGAGCAGAAAGATCTGCCGCGTGCGTTCGGGCAATGCGCGCAACGCCGCCTCGACATGTCGCAGATCGTTGCCCGCCTCCAGTGCCGCTTGCGGTTCGCTGCCCACGTCATCCACCGGTTCGACCATCAGACCTTCGCTGGCCCGCACCCGCGAGCCCTCACTACGCAAATGGTCGATGGCGATGTTTCCCGCGCAACGCAACAGGTAGGTGCCGAGCTCTTCGACCTGCACCAGCGGCCGTCGCCAGAAACGCAGGAACAAGTCCTGAACCAGGTCCGCCGCCGTCGCCCGGCAGCCGACGCGACGACTGACCAGCGCTTCCATTTGCGAACGTTGCGAGAGGAACACCTGAAGAAAATGTGCACGGTCGCCGTGCAGGTCATCGCGCTGGATTTCGCGGGGTTCGGGAGGACGAGTGATCATCGAATCAGTACTGCGCCATTGCGGTCATCAGCCTGGCCAGCAGCACCGCACTGAGCATCAACGGTAAAACGAGGGAACGTGCCGAGGGTGCCTTTCATGTCGCGACCTGGAAACCGATGAAGCCGCGTGAACATCACGGGCCAACAAGGCCGCCAATACTAATGATAAATATTCTCATGCGCAAAAAATAAAAGATGAAACAGCGTTCCAACGCCAACGACGCTGAAAACAAAACGGGCCTGCAATGCAGGCCCGTTCGAGTGGGTGGTTTTAAAAGTGAATCAGGTTTCAGCCGTTTTGTGCAGCCTGCTCGTTTTCAAGAAACTCTTCTTCCAGCAGCTCGTCGGCGTGAGCCTCGCGCTCGAACGGCACCACAGTGGCTCGTGGTTTGCCGCGCAATTTGCCGAACAGGTGTTCCAGTGCGTGCTCGAGTTTCTCGGCGGCTCCGTCAATCGCCAGTTCCAGGCTGGCGGCTTTATGGGTAACGGAAATCGGTTGGTGGCCTTTTGGACGCGCTTCCAGTTGGCAGCGTAGATCGTGGGGACCAGGCTTGTCGCCGTTCTCGTCCCGCAGGTGAACCTCCACTCGGGTCAGGTCCTCCTCATAACGTTCGAGCGTGCTCTCAATGGTAGTACGTACCCACTCCTCCAGTCGGATGCTGCTTTGAATATGGTTATCGCTATTGACTTGGATTTGCATAGTTCATCCCTTATTTCAGCTAGCTCGCGAGAGGCCGGTCAGCTAAGCCCTTGGGCGTCATCACCGTGACCTCTTGATTTACACAATCGGTCTGTACGCTGAACAATTCAACCCCTAAAAAAAGATAAATT
This sequence comes from Pseudomonas sp. MT92, assembly GCF_058792515.1. NCBI lineage: Bacteria > Pseudomonadati > Pseudomonadota > Gammaproteobacteria > Pseudomonadales > Pseudomonadaceae > Pseudomonas > Pseudomonas sp. MT92. The sequence continues at coordinate 219,563 of NZ_JBXAFA010000011.1, read as the reverse complement.
TTTAATAGCAAAAAAAGCCGGACAACCGGCAACAGCGCTGTTAAGGTCGGGAGTTGAGTCGCCCTGCTCCTCCGTCACAAATCCTCACATTTGCTGGTCCGCAGCGGATGCTGGCCGCGAAAAATCCCCCCTTTCTCCTTCAGCGCCCACGTCGGCAATCGCCACACATCCGTGCCTTCGAGGCCGGTAGAGTGCTGATCGCTTTGGAGGCACGCCCAGGTTTATTGCCCTCAAATGGGCAGGCGGGCACACATGAGCAGCAGATATCCCTGTAGGCCCGGGCTTGCGGGTGAAGGCAATTGATCCGGCGACACCGTGCCAATCGTTACTGTGCTGTCGCCGGCAAGCCAGCGCCTGAAGGGGTTACCTGGCGCGCATTCGCTGTAGAGCCCCTCGGCTTTCCACAGCCATGATTGTCCGACAATCTTTCCGGCATGCCCCTTGCTACATCCCTGTTGCAAGCATTGATGGCGATTTGGCCATGAAGGCCGATGGTCCGGTGTTGCGAACTAATCCCGATATCGACCGGTCAACAACTGCACGTTCAAACAGGCGGTGACGCATCATGGACAACCCTTTCCAGCTCATTACCGATGCATTTGCAGCGGATTATCAGATCAACCTGAGCATTCAGGGTCTCGATGGCTGCATCATGCTGACCCTGTCCAATAGCGGCCATATAGTGGCCAAACGCATGATCAGTGCTGACCAGCGCAACGACCCCGAGCGCCTCAAACGCCTGGTACAAAGCATTCAGTTCGGCATTGCCATCGAACAGGGCCACAGCGCCGTGGCCATTCTCGAAGCCATGACCGATGGCGACACGCGCAACCTGCCGCCGCCACCTGCCAAAGGCCGGCCTCGACCCGCCATGGGGTTTTAAAGCTCGCCCTTCTCCACTTCCGGATGCTCACTGGAACCCGCGCCTGTCTTGCGGTGCGGGTTTTCAATTTTCACCGATGGGAACTGCGACGAAGCGTAACGCACCACCAGAATCGAAAACGCCAGCAGCAGAATCCCGCCACACAGGTAGATGATCCCGATGTCCGGCGGGTTGTGGTGCGAGACATTGGAAATCAGCAACCGAGTCAGCGCCGTGATCGCCACGTAGATCAGGAAACGCACCGGCATGTGGTTGGTCTTGAAATAAATCCCGACCATCGCCCCCAACTCCAGATAGATGAACAGCAGCAAGATGTCATCGATCTTGATGTGCCCCTGCTCGATCATTCCCAGAAACTCCATCACCGCTGCCCACGCGGTCACCGCACCAATGGCGAACAGCGCCAGATAGTGAAAGGTTTCGACGAACAGGTTGCCCAGGGACTCGGCCAGTTCATGCACGTTCTGCCGCAGGTTTTCTGCCCAGTTGATTTTCACGATGATGCTTCCTTAGGTCGGCTCGACCGGATAATGCGGGTTGGACATGACGATTGTTCTGCATGCAGAAACAAGGCCACGCCATGATGGCGGGGCGCTCTGGAACGCGCTCCGTGACGTTTGGTCGCACCCACCTGCCATCAACGAGCCTGACAAACCCTGTTTTCGGTCTAGATTAAAAAGCCACTACCCAAACCCCGGGGTTTCGCTTATCCTTTTCGCTGTATATAGATACAGTAGTCGAATCAGACAACCAAATGTGAAGGCATGTGAGGTGGTGAATGGCCGTCGAAGTGGTATACCGCAGCAGCCGAGATCTGGAGCGCTTGTTCATGGATAAAGCCGAAGCTGACCGTCATGACAAAATGCTCGAACTGGCCGAGTTGTTGGCAGAAGTGTTGCAAAAAGCCGTTCCGTCGCTGACCGAGCAGCAAGTGGAAGAAGCCGGGATCTACATGGCGAAGAACCGCGATGTGTTCGCCAAGGCGTTCAAGAGCCAGCCGGATGCGTTGTCCGAATTGCTCAGCGCACCTGTCGAAGTCGCGGAACCGGTTGAAGTGGCGACGCCCGTCGAGGAGCCAGTGGCCGAGCCTATCGTCCCGGCGAAACCCGCCAAGGCCGCCAAAGCAGCAAAGTAAGCAACACCCGAATTGAACAGGCCCTGAGTCCGATGGAGTCAGGGCCTTTTTCATACCGGGAAATCCACTCAGCGATACAAGACTTTCTCCGCCAATTCATCCGCCACCCGGGCCGGCGAACGCTTTTCCGCCTGGGCGTGGGCGAAGACTTCCGTCAGCCGAGAGCTGATTTTTGACAGGTGGGCCGTGATGGTCGACAACTCCTCGCCACGGTGTTTGAGCGAGACGTAGATCAAGCCGCCGGCATTGATCACATAATCCGGTGCATACAGAATGCCCCGCCGCTCCAACTGATCGGCGACATCCAGATGAGTCAGCTGATTATTCGCCGAACCGGCCACTGCCGAGCAGCGCAGCTGCGTCACGCTGTGACTGCTGAGCACGCCACCCAGGCCGCAGGGAGCAAGTATGTCGCAAGGGGTGCTGAGCAATGCATCGTTGGCAATCGGGTGTGCACCGAGTTGCTCCATGGCCAGTTGCACCTTGCCGTGGTCGATGTCGCTGACCAGCAGCTCGGCACCCGCGGCGTGCAGTTGTTCTGCCAGCGCAAACCCGACATTGCCCAGGCCTTGAATCGCCACGCGTAAACCTTCGAGATTGTCGCTGCCCAGTCGCGCCATCGCGGTGCTGCGAATGCCGGTAAAAACGCCCATCGCCGCATGGGGCGCAGGGTCGCCCGCCGAGGTGGTACTGGTGACATGTTGGGTCTGCTGGGCGATGCAATCCATGTCCGCTACCGACGTGCCGCTGTCGATGGCAGTGATGTAGCGGCCGTCGAGCTGCTCGATGCAGCGCCCGAAGGCCTCGAACAGCGCCGCACGGTTGGCCACATGGACCGGCCGAATGATCACCGCCACGCCACCGCCCTGGGCCAGGCCGGCCAACGCGGCCTTGTAGCTCATGCCCTGGGCCAGGCGCACCGCATCCTCGATCGCAGATTCGTCGTTGGGGTAGGCAAGGTAACGACAACCACCCAGGGCGGGCCCCAGTCGGCTGTTATGAATGGCAATGACCGCCTTCAACCCGGTGACCGGGTCGACGCTCAGGTGCAGCGATTCAAGGCGAGTGCTTTGCATGAGAGCGAACATCGTAAGGCTCCCGAATCACTTCTTGTAGTCGCCAGTATAGGCTTGCGCCCAAAAATTGCAGAAGCGCACCGGAATAAGCGCAGGCTTGATGCAAGCATTCGGAAATAACCTGAATCAGCCTCTGCATGACACTGGACGAATGCTGGCGACGGGGCTAAAACGAGGCATTGTCCGGAGATTCTGATGACACCGCGCCAATCGTTTTTCGCCTGTCTGCAACGTTCACCGCCCGCGCTGTTCGAGGCAGCGCTATGGATTGCGGCCGAACATGACAACGAGGTCAATCCCGAGGCGTTGCTCAAGGAATTCCATGAGCTTCAACAGCGCGCGAGTTCCGGCTTGCCGATGCTGCCGGTCAACGAACTGGCGCAACCCTTGTTACGCCGAATGAATGACCTGGGTTTCGCCCAGGACGACTTCAGCCCATTGCGCCCACAGGTGGCCTTGCTTAACAAGGTGCTGGAGTTGCGTCGCGGGCAACCACTTTCCCTGGGGCTGATTGCCCTGGAGCTGGCCAGGGGTCTGGAGATCCCCTTGGTCGGAGTTAACTTTCCGGGGCATTTCCTGCTGCGCGTACCGGGGGCCGATCACTTGCTCGACCCGTGCGGCGGCCGTCGGCTATACCCCAACGATTGCCGGGAGTTGCTGCAACGCCAGTACGGCCCGAACATGAAACTCAGCGCCGAGCACCTGGTCACCGCCGATCCCGTGCAGATGCTGCAACGCCTCTCGCGCAATCTGCGTCAACTGCACCTTTCCCACGACGATTACATCGGCGCCTTGATCGACGCCGAACGCGTGCTGGAACTGGGCAATGGCAATGCCGCCGACTATCTGGCCCGGGCCAGTCTCTACCAACGGCTGGACTGCCCGAACGCCGAGCGCTTCGACCTTGAGCATGCGCTGTTGCTCAGCGACGACCCGATCCAGCGGATTCGCCTCACTGAACGGCTGGGGCATTTGCCGCCCAATTCCGTCGTCCATTGATCGCATTACGCTGTGGAAACGGGATTGCCCGCTCCCACAGGGGATTTGTGTCGGGATTCAAGGTGTATCTGGCTGATTCGCCGGATGCGCCTTGATGAATGCTGGATGTGTCGCCGCCAGCGCCGCCACACGACGGATGCGCGGATAAGCTTCAAGCGGAATATTGAAGCGCTCGGCCGCATACAGTTGCGGGATCAGGTAGACGTCGGCCAGACCTGCCTCAGGACCGAAGCAGTAACCCTCGTCACCGATCAACTGCTCCACGGTCGCCAGCCCCTGGCTGATCCAGTGCCCGATCCACTCCATCACCTGCGGTTCATCGTGGCCCAACTGGCGCAGCCTGTTGAGCACGCTGACATTGTGCAGCGGATGCACATCGCAACCGATCACCGCCGCCACACCACGCTCACGGGCGCGGGCCGCGAGGTCTTTCGACAGCAGCGGCGCCTGTGGATAACGCTCTTCCAGGTACTCGATGATCGCCGGTGACTGGATCAGCAGTTCACCTTCCTCGGTGCGTAAGGCCGGCACGCGGCCCTGCGGGTTGATCGCCAGATACGCCGGCTGGCGGTGCTCGCCACCCGGCGGCGCGATCAGGTTGACCGGCAGCGCCTGGTAATCCAGGCCTTTGAGCGCCAATGCAATGCGCACCCGATAGGACGAGGTCGAACGGTAATAGGTGTAGAGCTGCATGACCCGTTCCCCTTAGCGTGCCGGCAACACTTTGCCACGGCATTCGCCGAAACCGATGGACGCAAAACCTTCACGGCTGCAACGGCCACGCAGGATGATTTCATCGCCGTCTTCAAGGAATTTGCGCACTTCGCCCGATGCCAGTTCGATCGGCTTTTTACCGCCCTCGGTGATTTCCAGCAGGCTGCCGAACTGACCGTTTTCCGGCCCGGACAGGGTGCCCGATCCGAACAGGTCGCCGGCCTGCAACTGGCAGCCGTTGACGCTGTGGTGCGCGACCATTTGCGCCACGGTCCAGTACATGTGTTTGGTGTTGCTGAGGGTCAGGCGATGGGCTGGCAGGTTCTGCTCGCGCATGGCTTCGGTCAGCAGCAGCACCTCCAGTTCGATGTCGAAGCCGCCAGCCGCCTGATCACGCTTGTCGAACAGGTACGGCAGCGGCTGTGGATCGCCTTCCGGGCGCGCGGGCTGGGCACGTCGGAACGGCTCCAGCGCTTCGGCGGTGACGACCCACGGCGAGATGCTGGTGATGAAGCTCTTCGACAGGAACGGCCCCAGCGGCTGGTATTCCCAGGCCTGGATATCCCGTGCCGACCAGTCGTTGAGCAAGCAGAAACCAGCAATGTGATCGGCGGCGTCACCAATGGCGATGGCGTCGCCCATCTCGTTGCCCTGGCCGATCCAGATGCCCAGTTCCAGTTCGTAGTCCAGGCGTGCGCACGGACCGAAAGTCGGTTCGCTCTGACCGGCCGGCAAGGTCTGGCCTTTCGGGCGACGAACGTCAGTGCCGGAGGGGCGAATGGTCGAGGCGCGGCCGTGGTATCCGATCGGTACGTACTTGTAGTTCGGCAGCAACGGGTTGTCCGGGCGGAACAGTTTGCCGACGTTCTGCGCGTGTTCGATACCGACGTAGAAGTCAGTGTAGTCGTTGATTTTCGCCGGCAGGTGCATCACGCAATCCGCCGCCAGCGGCAGGAGTTTTGCGCCCTGGGCTTCGATCTTGCCACGCAGGCTGCTGCCTTCTTCGAGCAACTCGATCAAACGCTGACGCAAGGCCACGCGGGCTTCACGACCGAGTTCGAAGAACGCATTCAACTGACCGCCAAGCGTGGCTTCGACGGCGGCTTTTGCTGCGCCATCGAACAGGCCGGCAGCGAGTGCGGCCTCCAGATCGACAATATGCTCACCGATGGCCACGCCACTGCGCGGCGCCGAACCGTTCACGCTGAACACGCCCAGCGGCAGGTTTTGCAGCGGGAAATCCGTATGACCGTTGGCGGAAGCAACCCAACTGCGGGGGAAGGAAGTCTGCGTCATGGGTTATCTCCGTGTCGGGTCGAAAGTGGCGGGCAGTGTGGCCCAGCAGGCATCGTAGTTGGTTTGCAGTTGCGGGCAATCGAGGGCGAACCGGCTCGGGCGCAGCACCTGGCTGGTCTCGAACATAAAGGCCATGGTGTTGTCGATTTTCACCGGCTTGAGGTCAGCATTGATGGCTTTGGTACAGGTTTCGCCATCCGGGCCGTGGGCGCTCATGCAGCTGTGCAAGGACGCACCGCCAGGCACGAAGCCTTCAGCCTTGGCGTCGTACTCGCCTTTGATCAGGCCCATGAATTCGTTCATCAGATTGCGGTGGAACCACGGTGGACGGAAGGTGTTTTCGGCCACCATCCAGCGTGGTGGAAAGATCACGAAGTCGAGATTGGCCAGGCCGTGGACGCTGGTCGGCGAGGTCAACACGGTGAAAATCGACGGGTCCGGATGATCGAAGCTGACGGTGCCGATGGTGTTGAACCGCCGCAGGTCATATTTGTACGGCACGTTATTGCCGTGCCAGGCGACCACGTTCAGCGGCGAATGATCGAGCTCGCAGCCCCATAGCTGACCGAGGAATTTCTGCACCAGCGTGGTGGGCTGCTTGAGGTTTTCGTAATGGGCTACCGGGGTCAGGAAGTCCCGCGGGTTGGCCAGGCCATTGCTGCCGATCGGCCCCAGATCCGGCAGGCGAAGCGGCGCACCATGGTTCTCGGCGATGTAGCCGCGGGCTTGCGGGTCAAGCAATTCGATGCGGAATTTCAAGCCGCGCGGCAGCACGGCGATTTCCAGCGGCTCCAGTTCCAGCACGCCCAGTTCAGTGGCGATGCGCAGACGGCCCTGCTCCGGCACCAGCAGCCATTCGCCGTCGGCGTTGAAGAACACACGCTCCATGGAGCGGTTGGCGCGGTAGCTGTAGATGCTGATCCCGGCCGGGTTTTCGGCGCTGGAGTTGGCCGCCATGCTCACCAGCCCGTCAATGAAGTCGGTCGGTTCAGCGGGAATATCCAGTGGGTTCCAGCGCAGTCGATTGGGGGTCACTTCACCCAGTGGACCACCGGCCAGCTGCCGCTCGAGTTTGACGAATGCCGGGTGATTGGCCGATGGCTGGATGCGGTACATCCATGTACGCCGGGCCTCGCTGCGGACCATGGTGAACGCGGTGCCGGAGAATAGCTCGGTATAGAGGCCGTACGGAGCTTTTTGCGGAGCGTTCTGGCCGACCGGCAGCGCACCGGGCAGTGCCTCACTGCTGAATTCGTTGCCGAAGCCTGACTGGTAAACCAGCGCTGGCGCCGTTGAATCGAGGTTCATGGAGCCTCCTGAACAGGGAGTGGGCAGTGGCCTGTCACTCCGTTGCAGAGGTCTGGGCACGCCGGGGTTATTTTTATCGTAATTCAATTACGCATAACGTAATTTGATTGGTATTGACCGTCAAGCTATAAAGACGCCCATTCGTCCCGGGATCACACCGCCTCCATGGAAAAGCCAGACAGCAACGGTAAACAGAAAGTCCGCTCGGCCGAGGTGGGTACCGACATCCTCAAGGCCCTGGCCGAGTTATCGCCCTCGACTTCACTCTCGCGCCTGGCCGAACACGTGCACATGCCGGCGAGCAAGGTTCACCGCTATTTGCAGGCACTGATCGCCAGCGGTTTTGCCGAACAGAACAGTGCCACCAACCATTACGGCCTGGGCCGCGAAGCCTTGCGCGTCGGGTTGGCCGCACTCAACAGTATGGACGTGCTGAAAGTTGCCACCCTGCCCTTGGCCGAGTTGCGCGACGACTTGAACGAGACCTGCTTCCTGGCGGTGTGGGGCAACCAGGGTGCAACCGTGGTGCACATCGAACCGGCGGTACGTGCGGTGACGGTTGTGACGCAATTGGGCTCGGTGCTGCCGTTGCTCAGTTCATCGACGGGCCTGGTGTTTGGCGCCTACCTGCCCAAGCGCGAAACCGTGGACTTGCGCGAGCAGGAATTGCAGGGGCAATCAGCCCACGCGCTGGCGGATGACCAAACCTATGCGGCCATGTGCGAGCAGATCCGCACACGTGGCCTGCATCATGTGCATGGCTTGTTGATGCCTGGTGTGGATGCGTTGTCGGCGCCGGTGTTCAACGCGATGGGGAAAGTAGTGGCCGTGCTGACGGTGGTGGGCCCGACGTCGCTGTTTCATGCCGACGAAAACGGCCCGGCGGCGCAGCGATTACTCGCAGCGTCGCGGGCCGTCAGTTGGCGCATGGGATACGAGAGTCCCGCCCAATCAGACCAGGAAATCCGGAACGATTTCGATCACTAAATCGCGGATATCCGTCGCCGTGAGCTGTGGATGAAGATGACGCTCTTCGGCACTGTAGGCGACCGAATAAACGCCCATCCCCTCGCCGGAATAGAACGGAATTTCATCGTCCTGCAAATGAGCGTATAGATCTTCAACCAGGCTTCTAGATTGAATGACTTTTTGCACCCCGAGTTCAACGATAAAACTGGTCACGTACACGCTATCAATATCCACTTCGGGTATTTGATATTTCAATGCCGCGTGCACCGTCTCAACGTCCAATGGCTTGATCGACCGTTTTGAAAGATTGATCGAGGGAGCACTGGTCAGCGCATTGACTATGTCGATGACGATGCGCTCAAAGCCCGGCATATCCAGAGCCTTGACCCTGTCTTTGGCTTCAAAGGAAAACCGCCGACTGAAAATTTCATTTAGGGCCTGTACATAATTAGGCACCTGTTCACTTTCGACCCAACCCAGTGTTTCTTCGAATAGTGTTTTGGAAGAGATGACATTTTTGCTGATCAGATCATCCAATGTATTCAAATAGGTATTGAACGAGTTAACCCCGAGCTTTTGCAGCCGCTCATCCAACAACACCTCTACCGCGAAACCTGCGCGAATTTTCTTCAACGCCATCATCTTGTGGGGAGAAAAGAAACTGTCACTCATAAATACTTCCGGTGTCGTTATCAGGCACATGCATCCTGCATGGCCAGCTGTTTCACATCAGCACGCGTCGAAACCTGACGGTACTGAGGAAAACAAAATCAATAAATGATGTTCATACCAACTGACGCTGGCATAACCTCTTTCATCCGTTTACGGAGTCACCCAGAAAAACCCGGGCGATGTCCACGCCCATTCTGTTGACCTCATCAAAGTCCAGGCCCTTGAAACGATAGGCCGGGTCGAATGTGTAAGGCTCGGTAAACAGCCCCAGCGTCTCCCCTTCAAAGTGGGGAATCTCGCGGTCCTGCAGCTGTAGAAAGAACGCCCACACCAGTGTTTGGGAATAAGTGACCTGCGGATCTTCAAACTTATGAATGCCGTTCACATACACTTTATCGACATCGATACCACGCCCACTGAGCCTTGCATGCAACATGGCACGCACTCGCTCAATATTCAGGTCTTCCATGATTTATCTTCCTTGCTTGCCAACTAATTAATATCAGGTTTGTTGTTGCCGGAAGCATACTAATCAAATCCGCACATCACGCACGCAGTAGAATGTTTCGCCATCTTGCAAGTTATACTTGAACAACTTAACCCACAACCACTTCACCCTGACGATATAAGCCCCAACTTCTTCGCGATGGCCACCGCTTGGGTACGACGTTCGACGCCCAACTTGCTATGAATTCGTCGCGCGTGGGTTTTTACTGTATGCAGCGAGATAAACAACTGCTCGGCGATCTGCTGATTCGAATTACCCTGAGCAATCAGGCTGAGCACTTCCAGTTCGCGCGCGCTCAATGGATTGTCGTCCAGGGTCGAAGGCGTCATAGGTTCGTCTTCGCCCAATCGACTGAGCAATGTCGGCTGGCGCAGGCGCAGTTCGCACAAGGCTTGTTGCAAATGGCAGCGTTTCACCAGCTCCAGCCCGGCCTGCAAGGCCGACTTGGCCAGTGCCGTCTCGCCCATCAGATCGGCCACTTCGCAGATCGCCAATTGCAGCTCCGCTTCAAGCGCCAGCCTCCCGTGACGTTGCGCTTGATCGAGCAACGCCTTGAGCCGCTCCAGCGGCTGCTTCGCCTGATGCAGATACGTCTCGGCCAGCACCAACAGGTATTCGATCCGCGCGATCAGTTCCACTGTGGCCGGAGGCGCGTGACGGGCCTGAGGCCCACGGTAGTGCCGCAATACGCGGGTCAACGCTTCACAAGCCAATGGCGCGCGACCTTGCTGCAACCAGAAGTGACTGCTGATTTGCAGCAACACACTGCGATAAACCGTGTCGGGAATCTGCCGCTGCTGCATCAGGCGTTCGGCATCGCGCAGCCGGTCAAAGGCCTGTGCGTAATCGCGCTGATTGGCTGCCACCTGTGCCAGCCCGAGAAAACCATACAGCGCGCGTTTGTCCTGACTGTGCAGGCAGTCTTGCAGACCGGACTGGAAGAGCTCGGAAGCCAGGCCGTCCTGCCCCTGGCAGAGCGCCAGTCGTCCGCGTCGCAAGGCAATTCGTCCCAGCAGCGGTGTCGGACGATCAGCCTGCCGGTCCAACAATTCATGGATATCCGCCAGCAGGCTTTCGGCACGTTGGGGAGCGCCGCGTTGCTCCAGCCACTGGGCGTGATCGAGTTCGAGCAAGCCTTCAAAGAGCAGCGAACCTTGCGACCGCGCCAGACACAGCGCCTCACGGTTGAAGGCCTGCGCTGCATCGAGGTCGGCGCAGAGCAGTGCTTGCTGAGTCAGCCCGGACAGGCATAACAATCGCGCGGCCCAGGCATCAGCGCCCAGCTCGGCCAGCGCTTCGATAAAGTGCGTGCGCGCCGCTTCCATCCGCCCCTGCAAATGCAGCAACCAGCCTTGCTGCGCCTGCCAGCGCGCCAGCAGTTGCCGTTGCAGGGCAGCCGTGGGCTGGGGGGTGAACCGGACCAGTTGCTCAATACACGCGGCCGCCTGATCGAAACGTCCGGCAAACAACAACGCTGCGGTGATCAAACCCACCAATTGCGGCGTTCCGAAGGTCAACTCTTCGCCCTGGCGCTCATGCAGATCGAGCAGCAAACGCACATTCTCTCGGCGGAACAAGTGCTCAAAGCTGAAGTGCTGCAGCAGACTGACCGCGACCTCGAACTCTTCGGCCAGCAACGCCTGCTCGAACGCGCCCTGCCAGTCCTGCTCGGCGGTGAACCACTGACAGGCACGCCGATGCCAGGAACGCCCCGCCGACCCCTGCTCGTCACGCATGGCCCGGGCGAGTGGCACGAACACTCGCAGCCAGTCGGGCGAATCCTCCCAGGGTTCGATAAAACACCCCATGTCTTGCAAGGCGTGCAGCCACTGCGCTCCCTCACCGGCGCCAAACAGATGCTCGCACAGACCGGCATTGAATCGCGGCAGGTGCGCCAGTACTTGCCAGGCTTCCAGCAGTTCCGGCGGCAGGGTGTTGAACAGTTCATGTTGCAAGTAGTCGAGCAGCGTCGCCGATCGCCCCTGCTTGTCCTGCCCGGCCATCCACTGACAACCATCGAGCAAGGCAATGCGCGTGCCGGCGCACCAGCCACCGCTACGCTGGATGATCTTCCTGGCCGCAATCGCTGCCTGCTCTGGCGCGACATGGACGAGCAACTGTTCGATGTCCGACTCGTTGAACGCCAGCGCGCGCGCCTCGCACTCGTACAACTCATCATCGAGCAACAACCGTGGCCAGTTGCATGACGGACGCCGACGCGAGCCCAACCACCAGTTCAACAGCGGATTTCTGACTGCCAGCAAACGGTCCAGCAAGCGGTCGAGTTCAGGATTGGGCACGCGACAATAATCATCGAGAAACACCCAGGTCGGCGTCTGCAACCGGGCCAGCGACTCCAGCAAAACGAGCTCATCCGCCGCTGCGAATCCCAGTGCCTGAGTCAGGCGCTGCTGAAAATCGACGACACTCAAACACGTCCCCGACAACGGCAACCAATACACCCGACAGTGCTCCGGTGCACGCAGCAGGCACTCGGTAAGCAGTGCACTCTTGCCGCTGCCCGCCGGTGCGCAAAGCAGTTTGACCCGCGCCGACGAGGCCAGCAGCGGTTCGATCAACCGCTCGCGAGAGAGGTGGTGAGAAGACAAACGAGGCAGGGGTCCAGGACGGTCCAGACTCAGGGTCATGGCAGTCATAGTAGAAGCGCCTTTTTATAATTGTGGCGCCACCCTAGACCTCTCCCGAACGCTTGTTGAAGAAGTATTCAGCAGACTGATTTACACCCATAAAAAAGGTGACCGCGAGGTCACCTTTTTGTGCAAGAGCCTGTAGGAAGACTACTTCACACCTGTACTCCGCAAGGCTGCAGGCGTGTAGTCCCCAGCTTTTGCCGCGATGTTGAATTCGAAGCTGCGCTTCTCTTCATTCTTCATCCCCAGTGCGATGTAACGGCCGGCGATGAGGTCATACAGCGCCTCGACAGTGTAGGCCGGAACCTGATGATCGTAGTAGAACTGGGCATGCCCTTCCGCCACGCGCCAGAGCTGGCCGCGACCGTCGTAGTGATCAGCCAGGGCGACTTGCCAGGTGTCTTCGTCAATGTACATGTGACGCTTGGCGTAGACATGCCGCTCGTTAGGCTTGACCGTGGCGACGACCTCCCACACCCGGTGTAACTCATAACGGGTCAGGTCCTGATTGATGTGCCCGGCCTTGATCACATCGGTGTACTTGAGGTCAGGCGAATCGAGCTTGTAGCTGTTGTACGGGATGTACATTTCTTTCTTGCCGATCAGCTTCCAGTCATAGCGATCCGGCGCTCCGGAAAACATGTCGAAGTTGTCGGTGGTGCGTAACCCGTCCGATGAGGTGCCGACGCCGTCATACGCCACTTGCGGTGCACGCCGCACGCGACGCTGGCCGGCATTGTAGATCCAGGCCTTGCGCGGTTCCTGGACCTGATCGAGGGTCTCGTGAACCAGCAACACATTGCCCGCCAGCCGCGCCGGTGCGGTCACCTCCTGTTTGAAATAGTTGAGCACGTTCTCCTCGCTGCCCGGTTTGTAATCCCCCAGCAGGGACGGTACGGCCACCTCGTCCTTAAAGCGGATGACAGTGAAATCACCATTCGATTGCGGCGTTGCCTGGGTAATGGTGCGGCGCAGATTACCGCCGTGATAGCGGGTGATGTGGTTCCAGATCACCTCGACACCGTTCTTGGGAATCGGGAACGCGTAGTAGCGATTGCCAGTGAAATTGGCCAGACCGTTACCGTCGTTGATCGGGGTTACATTCAGCGCGCTGCGCTTGGCCGACTCATAGATTTCCGGTGGCAGGGCCGCCGTGCGGTGAGTCGGATACACCGGGATTCTGTAGGTCTCGGGATAGCGTTTGAACATCGCTATTTGCCCATCGGAAAGCTTGTCCTTGTACTTGTCGACCGTCGCCGCCGTGATCACGAACAGTGGCTTTTCATTGGCGAATGGATCGGCCAGGAATCCCTTGCTGTCCACCGCCCCGGCGTTTTTCGGAATTCCGCCGGTCCACGCCGGAATCGAGCTGTCGGCATTGCCGGCCTTCTCCGCGCCGAGCGGTGTCAGGCTGGTGCCAAGCTTGTTGGCCTCTTCCGGCGTTACCGCCGCCATCACGTTGGCGGCCAGCAGACCGAGGGCCAGGGCACCGCATTGCAGAATCATCTTGCGCATGGAAATCATCCTTCTCAGCCAGATCAGAAGTTCACGCCAAAGCTCAACGCCACGAAGTCGCGGTCCTCGAGGGTGTTGTAGTCCCCCCCGAAGAAGTCGGTGTAATTGAGGCTTGCGGTGTAGGTATTGCGGTAGTCCGCGTCGACGCCGAGGCTGATGGCCTTGGCACCTTCGTTGAACAGCCCGTTGGGGCCATACCCGCTGACGTCGTGGGACCACGACAGGTTGGGTTTGATGTTGATGCCGGCGATGAGGTTGTTGTAATCGAGGATGGCCCGGGCTCGATAACCCCAGGAGGTCGAGGTCACGAAGCCATCGGTGTCGCCGCCGAAACCATACTGCCCGTATACCGAGTCGCGTCCATAGCGCAGCTTGCTGCGGGCCTCCAGGCCACCGACGTGAACCACTGCCGCCTCGCCTACCAGGGTCAGGCGATCAGCGCCCATCACCTGATCGACGAAGTGCGTCAGGGTGCTCTGGACCTGGGTTATTTCCTTGCGCCGATAGCCCTTGTTGTCGGCGCCTGGACGGGACGCAATGGGCGATGCCGCGCCACCGGCAATCGGGTTGAGCATGGCCAGGGTCAGGTCGTTGGTGTTGACCTGCACCGGTGCGTTGGGCCGATAACTGATCTCGCCGGTCCATGCGGTACCGGTGGACAAGGTGGTAGAGAAACTCGCGCCGTACAGGCGAATGTCTTCCGGGTAATCGAGGTAATACTGACCGCGCCCGAGCATCACACTTTGCGCGAGACCCGAGCCACTGCCGGGCGCGATCCGGTTAGCCGTGGCCACGATCCCCGGAATGCTCGCCAGCGTGCTGGCACCCGCGGTGACGGTGCCCACCGTCGGCGTGCGGCCGTGGTAGTTCATGAAGTACAGACCGTACTCGGTGTCGTCGCCGAGCCAGCGCAACGCCGTCCCCCATTGTCCGGAATCGCGGGCATCACGGTCACCGCCACGGGGCACGATCACGCCCTCCTTGCTGACTTCAAACCCTTGGCCAAACGCTGCGGCAATCGGCTGCAACGGGGCGATGGCCGGGCTGGCGACGGTGTAGTTCTTGTTGCAACCGTCCGCCGCCACGTCGACGCCGAAGAAGGTCCCGCAGTTGTCGAGAACGGTCTGGTCCCATTCCAGTTGGTAGAAGCCTTCCACGGTCAACTTGTCCGTCAGGCCCTGGGAAGCAAACAACATGTTCACCGGAATCAAGCCTTCCTTGATCTCGGCCCCCGGGCGCCGGAACGCGGAAACATCCACCGGGTTGATGCTGTTGATCGAGTTACCGATGAATGTACTTTCGCCCCAACTGACCACCTGCTTGCCCGCACGCACCGTGCCCGGCAGATCGGCGATGGAGTAGTTGTGATAGACGAAGGCATCGAGGATCTGCCCGCCGGAAGACTTGGCGCCCTCCTTGCGGCCATGATCGCTGATGGGCTTGAACTCGCGGTCTTCGTCCTTCAGTTCGAAGTCGTACCAATACTTGCCACGGACAAACACACCGGTGTCGCCGTACTTGAGCTCAAGGTCATGGATGCCTTTGAAGATCTTCGAGAACGTCTCGCCTTTCTTGAAATTCAGCCGCCCGTCATCGCCGGTCGAGGACTGGCCCGAACCGCCGTTGACCAAGCCCACCAGCGAGTTGTCGGCATCACGCATGCCCCAGCTCGCGCCCACCGACAGCGACGAGTCGAACGTCCCCTCGATCTCGCCGACGTTGAATGAAATGGCCTGTGCCTGGGCACAGCAACCCAAGGCCACCGCAGCGGCCAGCGCCTGCGGCGTGAAGATGGCGCGCATTGTTGTTTTTGTCATGCGTCTTCCCCGGTGAGTGACAGAAGGCCTCACCCTACTGCCGCCCACCGGGGACGATAAGCGCACCAAGGAGGTATTCGTGGTGTACCTCTAAAGGATGAGTGGCCGCCGGGAACGGGGGTTTACACGGGGGTATGGATGGGCTGGATGGGAGGCCATCAGCTGTGCGCATGTTGTGGCGAAATGGACCTCAAAGAGGTCATCAGGACTGTTACGAATGTCGCAATACAGCATGTCTCGAATCGCTATTTTTCCTTTACTGGCCAACACTTATTCTAGCCTGGCTTTCACGGGAACCCGCCCGGAAGCACGAAGCAGCGGCACGTGATTCACCGTGCCGACTGGCGACAGATTTCAGATGAGATTGAGGTTCTCGACTCATCGCCCCGTGCACACCGACGTTGATTTGTAGCTCCTGGATCCAACGTCTTCTTTGGCCGCTGCGTTTGCAGCGGCCTTTTTTTTATGGGTCGAATTTTGCCGCTATTTGGGCCGCTCTCACGGGAACAATTACCACGCAACAATCCGCGCTTGAGACAGCAACATCCCTGGCAATCAGAACGCCGCATTACAACGAATACTTCTGCAAATTCCCCATCATTTCCTTCAGCGCTTCAATGTTGTCCTTCGGATGCGCTGCGCCTTCGAAATCACAAATCTGCTGCCAGTGCGCCGCCACATCTTCCGGCGAGAAACCCACCCGAGGGTCGAACCCGGCGCCCAGGCTGCGCTCCCAGCGCACCTTGCCCATCCAGCCGCCGCCGACTTCGAACAGGCCAGAAGTTTCCTGGCAGTTTTCGCTGGCCAGGTACACCACCAACGGGCTGACCAGTTCCGGCTTGAGTTGCTCGAACACTTGCGGCGGGATCAGGCCTTCGGTCATGCGCGTACCGCCGGTGGGGGCGATGGCGTTGACCAGGATGTTGTTCTTGCGGCCTTCGATGGCCAGGGTGCGGGTCAGGCCGTAGAGCCCGAGCTTGGCCATGCCGTAGTTGGATTGACCGAAGTTGCCGTAGATGCCCGAGGTGGACGCAGTGAAGATCACCCGGCCGTAGTTTTGCTCGCGCATGTGCGGCCAGGCGGCGCGGGTGACTTTGTAGGCACCTTCGACGTGGACGCGGTAAACCAGGTCCCAATCGGCGTCTTCCATTTTGTGGAAGGTCTTGTCGCGCAGGATGCCGGCGTTGTTGACCACCACATCGACACGACCGAAGACGTCGAGTGCATGTTGAACGAGCTTGTCGCCATCGGTGACCGAGTCGTGGTTGGCCACGGCAGTGCCACCGGCGTCGCGGATTTGCGCGACCACACGGTCTGCGGCCGACGCATTGGCGCCCTCACCCTGAGTCGAACCACCAAGGTCGTTGACCAGCACCTTGGCGCCCTGCTGGGCGAACAACAGCGCATGCGCCCGACCCAGGCCGCCACCCGCACCGGTGATGATCACGACTTTATCTTCGAAGCGCACAAACTCATTCATGGTGGGGACTCCAACAGGCCAGGGACATTGCCTTGGAGTTTCAGGCACGGCGCTGCGGGTCACAATGAACAGGGGGGAGGCTGAATGGTGCGCGATAAGGCTGGGGGATGATTGATGATGCAGATGGCGAGCACAGCACCTGTCGCGAGGGGGGGGTTACCCCCTCGCCACAAAGGCACCCTCGCCAGACAGTGTTCAGCGTTCAGCGGAACTCAGGAACACGCCACCTTGAGCGGCGGCAGCATCTGCTGATCGCGAAACGCCAGGTAGTGCTTGAGTACCTGGCACGGTGCCTCGATCTGTGGGTAGTGACCGATGCCGCTCAACAGCACCGCATCCGGGTTGGGGATCAGCTCCCGATAACGCGCGACCATGTGCGCGCCGGAGATCGGATCGACCTCGCCATCGATCACGCGCAAAGGCACCTCACCGCGCTGCATGGCGGCGACCCAACGATCGCGTTGTACTCGCCGTTCAGGTATGTAGCCGATCAACTTGTGCATGACCCGTGGCCCGTTATTGCTTTCGATCAGGCTCCAGAAATCATCCATTTCGCTCTCGGTGGGAAGCGTCTGAGGGCCAAAGATCTGATGAAAACTCTTCACCAACCCATCGCGACTGAACGCGCGGCCAATCATCCAGCCCAATGGGCTAAGCAGTAGTTTTTGCATCAATACGGGACGATGGGTTTCAGGAAACAGCCCGCCATTGAGGAACACGCAACTGGCAATTTGAATCTGCGAATCGTAATGCCGGGCCAGCAGTTCCTGGGCCACGCTGTCGCCGTAATCATGCGCCAGCAGGTGCACAGGCTGCTCGACACCCAGTTGAGCCAGCAGTGCCTGTTGCAGATCAGCCTGCTCCAGCAAGCTGTATTCGTGATTCACCGGTTTGGCCGAGTCACCGAAGCCCAACATGTCGCAGGCAATCACCCGATAGCGCTGAGCCAGCGGCTGCCACAGGTAATGCCAATCCCAACTGGCACTCGGGAAGCCATGGATGAGCAGCAGCGGCTCACCCTGCCCCGCCGTCCAGTAACGAATGGTCTGGCCACGGAAGTCGAATGTCTGGCTGCGCTTGCGCCAGATACACAGAGGAATCTCAGCGAGTGCCATTAGAGTTTATAACCCGTGTCTTGTTTATCGAGTTTGCGCAGTAGCGCTGGCCAGGCCAACGCACCGCCCATGCCTTCAGCACTTTTGGTGACACCGGCGATCATTGCCTTGGCACCCGCCAGAATCTGCGGTTCGATGGCGATCAGTTCCGCGCCACCGCCCTGCGCCATGACCTGGATGTCACAGGCGCGCTGGAAGGTAAACATCATCAGGAACGTGTCGGCGATGGTGCCGCCGCAGGTCAGCAAACCGTGGTTGTGCAGCATCAGGAAATTGTTTTCCCCGAGATCGGCTTGCAGTCGCGCCTTCTCTTCGTGATTCAGCGCAACGCCTTCGTAGGCGTGATACGCCAGGCTGGAAAGCACGAACAACGACTGTTGGCTGATCGGCAAAATGCCTTGTTTCTGCGCCGAGACCGCAACACCCGAGGCGGTGTGGGTGTGCAGCACGCAGACGACATCATGGCGAACCTCGTGAACCGCACTGTGGATGGTGTAACCGGCCGGATTGATCTCGTAGGGGCTGTCCATCAGCTTGTTGCCGGCCTGATCGACCTTGACCAGGCTCGAGGCAGTCATCTCGTGAAACATCATCCCGAACGGGTTGATCAGGAAGTCTTCGGTACCAGGCACCTTGGCCGAGATGTGGGTGAAAATCAGATCGTCCCAGCCGTGCAGGGCAACCAGGCGATAACAGGCCGCCAGGTCGACCCGGGTCTGCCACTCGGCGGCACTGACCTGGTCTTTGACGCTGTCGAGGGATTGAACGGGGGCTACGCTCACGACAAGGAACCTCTGGTTTTTATTATGGAGTGTTTCCAGTGACTATCGAGTCTAGACACCCTCCAGGGTTCGCGTAGTTGCATTGGCAGCCAGCTTGATGGCCGAGCGAGTCAGTCGTTCAGTGAAGCGCGATACACGTCAAAGTACCGCCGCCAGAGAGGGGGAGCCGGGCACTGCCTGCAGCCCCGGCAGCGCCCTGTGAATTGACGTTTACAGACGTTGAGCGGTGCTCGGTCAGCCCCGCAGAGCGCCAGCCAGCTCTGCCAGCCAGGGCTCGGCATCCGTTTCCGGAGTGACGCTTTCACTGGCGTCCAGGCGCAGCATCGGCAGCACTTCGCGAATACCCAGCTCACCGAACAACTCACGCATTAATTCGCCGCCGCCGCAGAACGTATCGCCGTAGCTCGCATCGCCCAAACCAATCACCGCGCCCGGCAAACCACGCCAGGCCGCGGGCAATTGGTCGCGGATCGCGAAGTACAACGGTTGCAGGTTATCCGGCAATTCACCCATGCCGGTGGTCGAGGTCACCGCCAGGAAGGCTTGCGGGCCAAAGGCCTGAACATCGGCCAGACTTGCACGCGGGTTGTGCCAGGTTTCGAAACCGGCGGCTTGCAAAAGGCTGGCGGCGTGACGGGCAACCTCTTCGGCCGTGCCGTACACCGAGCCGGAAATGATGGCGACTTTCATCAATCTGATCCTGAAGCTGAGTCAAAGACCGGGATCTTAACAGCACAGTCTTTATTGTTCTTTTAGAATCCCCCCGACAACCAACATGGAAGGGGTCCACCATGATCAACTCGAAACTGCTGCAATTGGCGATCAACGCCTCCAACGACGGCGTCGTGATTGCCGAAAAAGAAGGCGAGCAGGACAATATTCTGATTTACGTCAACCCGGCATTCGAGCGCCTCACCGGTTACTCCAGCGAAGAAATCCTTTACCAGGATTGTCGCTTCCTGCAATCCGGAGACCGGGATCAGCCAGCTTTGTCGAAGATTCGTGATGCATTGAAGAGCGAAGGATCCTGTCGGGAAATCCTGCGCAACTACCGCAAGGACGGCACACCGTTCTGGAATGAGCTGTCCATTTCGACGGTGCAAAATCCGAGTGACGGGCTGGTTTATTTTATCGGTGTACAGAAAGACGTGACGCTGCAAGTCAAGGCACAGCAGCGGATTGCGCAGCTTGAAGCGCAATTGGCCGAAGTCCAGGCTGAGCTTGCGGCGCTAAAAGCGACGAACGGTTAAAACAAATCCGCGAATCAATTGTCATTAACTACAATCACCGAACACTTTGTAACTATTTCTTTCGAGCCTGCCATGCATCGCGACGCGCTCCTCACTCAGGATGAGCTGGATTTCATCCAGACCATGCAACACAACCCGCAGCTCAATGTGCGTGATGCGACGTCGAGCCTGCTCGTAAACGGCGGTTCGCAAATCCGTGACTTACTCACGCGCCTGGCAGCGCATGAGCAAGTCACCATCCAGGCCAACTTCGAAAATCAGCAAATGACTTTCCCCCTGCACTTGGTGGAAGACGAGTTTCATGCGCTGCATCTGCGCCTGGGTGTTCCCAGTATTTATGAAGACGGTCCATTGGTGCGGCCATGGCGACTGGTGCTCGAAGAGCCGGTAGCACTGGAAAATGCCCAAGGCCAACCCGGCACGATGTGGGTGCATGAAGTCTCGTTCAAAGGGGTTTTGCTCGAGGTTCGCAACAAGACCAAGGCACCGAAGCATTTCGCTTTGTGGTTCAGCCCTTCAGGCTATGAGCGAATCGCGCTGCGCGGCACCTTCGAGAAGGAAACCGAGCAAGGCTTCTACGCCTATCAATTGAGCCAGAGCGACACGGATGAAACCGAACGCCTGCGCCAGTACATCCTGCAGCAACATCGATTGACCCACCCTAGCCTGCATCTCTGAATTCAAGTATCCAGATTGCCCGCCAGGAACTGTTTCAGACGCTGGCGCATCACCACACCCTCGCTTCCCAGACAACCAATCGACGATCCGGCAAGGCTTTCCTGCGCCAGGTCGGACGCATCACCGGCCAGCAGCAACGGACAATCTAGGCTCATCGCCAGGCGATTCAGGCGCCGTGGAAGTTCGGGGGCCGGTACGTGATTGGAAAAAAGCACCAATGCCTGGGGCTTGATCCTTTCGCACACCAGGGTCAACTCATCAAATGGCTGCCCGATGGCTAACACGCGCACGCCGGCTTGTTCGCTGCTCAGGAACAAGGCTGCAATCAATAATTCAAGTTCCCGGCATTGGCCCGACAGGGCGCTGACGATGACTCGCCCTGGGTGCTTGTCACGGATCAACAGCAACCGTTGCGTGACCCGTGATCGCAGGAAACTATCCAGGAACAACCACTCGCTGACCCGGCCGAACGAATCCTGGCGTTGCAGCAACTGCTTCCAGAGCGGGAGCAGGATGTCCTGAAACACCACCGGCTGGCTGTAGCTGGAAAAGATCTGTCCGTATATCTGCTCCAGCAGCACATCGTCAAAAGCACTGACGGCGGCCTGTAGCTGCTGATGCCATTGCGCATAGTCAGCTTGCACGAGGTCGTTGGGGATCAGGTGCGACAACGCCTGAAGCGGCGCTGCCTTGGCCAGTATCTTGCCGATCTTGCTGACCGCGACACCGCGTTCGATCCAGCCGAGGATGCTGCGGACACGCTCGATATCGGCCATCGAGTACAGGCGATGCCCACTTTCGGTGCGCGTTGGCACGATCAGACCATAGCGTCGCTCCCACGCACGCAGCGTGACCGGATTGACGCCGGTCACGCGAGATACTTCGCGAATGGGAAAGAGCTCTTCCTGCTCAAGAGATACAGCCTGCGGTACGCCTGAAGCACCATCAGTAAGTACGGGCATCTGGGCCTCAACGTCCATGCGTGGTTCGAGCCGCATTTTAACTCCCCTGCCCCGTGATCATTCAAGCCATGCGTGATCGAAAAACACCAAATATGAAAACGGGTAGAATGCGGAATAATCCTTGCTTGTCAGGACACGCAGTCCACCACCCCGGCACTGCGTTCAGCGAAGTTCCTACCCGGATCGATGCAAAAGCCTTACGGAGATACACAATGTCTACCTCACCCGTCACGCTGATGGTTGCACGTCGCGTTGCCGATGGGCGTTATCAGGATCTGATCGCCTGGTTACGCGAAGGCGAACAACTGGCCACCGACTTCCCCGGTTATCTCGGCTCCGGCGTGCTCGCTCCGCCGCCCGACGATAATGAATTCCAGATTATTTTCCGCTTCGCCGATGAGCAGACTCTGCACGCCTGGGAACACTCCGCCTCGCGTACGGCGTGGCTGGCGCGCGGTAGCGACTTGTTCGCCCATCCGATGGAACATCGGGTCAGTGGCATCGAAGGCTGGTTTGGCGCCGCAGGCCAACGCCCACCACGCTGGAAACAGGCGGTGGCGATCTGGCTGGCGTTCTTTCCGGTGTCGCTGCTGTTCAACTTTGTTCTTGGACCGTTGCTGAGTGAAATGAGCCTGCTGCCTCGCATATTTGTCAGCACGCTGTGCCTGACCCCCTTGATGGTCTACTTCTTCATTCCATTGTCGACCCGGTTGTTGGCGGGTTGGCTCAATAGCAAGCCTGTGCGCCGGTTGTCCGCCGAGCCAAGCCCTCAAAGCCGCTGATCTCCCGGTGTAGGAGCGAGCCAGCTCGCGATGAACCTGAGAGCGCTGCGGGGTATCAGGCTCTCAGCGTTATCGTTCACGACCATCGCGAGCTGGCTCGCTCCTACCGGGGGCGTAGGTGAACGCTGCAATGCGCTGGTATAGTTTTGCTCTTACCGCGACGCGAGCCGTTCATGACCTCTTCCGCAGCCCCAATCCTCATCACCGGCGCCGGCCAGCGTGTCGGCCTGCATTGCGCGCAGCGATTGCTCGAAGACGGCCATCGCGTGATTTTCAGCTACCGCAGCGAACGCCCCGGCGTACAAGCCCTGCGCGATCTGGGGGCGACGGCGCTGTTTGCCGATTTCGCCACCGAGGGCGGAATCCTTGCCTTCATCCGCGAGCTGAAAACCCATACCGAGAGCCTGCGGGCGATCGTGCATAACGCCTCCGAATGGCTGGCCGAAACCCCGGGGACCGAAGCCGAAGCCTTCACCCGCATGTTCAGCGTGCACATGCTGGCGCCCTACCTGATCAATCTGCGTTGCGCCGACTTGCTCCAACGCTCGAGCCCCGCCGACATCGTGCACATCAGCGATGACGTGACCCGCAAGGGCAGCAGCAGGCACATTGGCTACTGCGCCAGCAAAGCCGGGCTCGACAGCCTGACGCTGTCCTTCGCCGCGAAATACGCGCCAGGCATCAAGGTCAACGGGATCGCCCCGGCCCTGCTAATGTTCAACCCTGATGACGACGCGGCCTACCGCGCCAAGACGTTGGCCAAATCCGCACTGGGCATCGAACCCGGCAGCGAAGTGATCTACCAGAGCCTGCGCTATTTGCTCGACAACCCTTATGTCACCGGCACGACCCTGACCGTCAACGGCGGAAGGCACCTCAAATAAGTGTCCCGCGAGGATTTTCCATGACGTTATCCCTGCCTCAGAACGCCCTGTCTCAGAGCTACCGCGAGATCCTGATCGGTCTCGGTGAAGACCCCGACCGCGAAGGCCTGCTCGACACCCCGGTGCGCGCGGCCAAGGCCATGCGCTACCTCTGCCATGGTTACGACCAGAGTGTCGAAGAAATCGTCAACGGTGCGTTGTTCGCTTCCGACAACGATGAAATGGTCATCGTCGACAACATCGAGCTGTACTCGCTTTGCGAACATCACCTGCTGCCCTTCATTGGCAAGGCGCATGTGGCTTATATTCCCACGGGCAAGGTGCTGGGCCTGTCGAAGATCGCACGGTTGGTAGACATGTTCGCCCGACGCCTGCAGATCCAGGAAAACCTCACCCGGCAAATCGCCGACGCGGTGCAGCAAGTAACCGGCGCGGCGGGCGTGGCGGTGGTCATCGAAGCCCGGCACATGTGCATGATGATGCGCGGCGTCGAGAAACAGAATTCGACCATGAACACCTCGGTGATGCTCGGCGCCTTTCGCGAGTCGAGCAACACCCGCCAGGAGTTCCTGCAATTGATTGGACGGAGCAAGTAGTAATGCCACAACTTCAACCAGGCATGGCACGCATCCGGGTCAAGGACCTGTGCCTGCGCACCTTCATCGGCATCAACGAGGATGAAATCCTCAACAAACAGGATGTGTTGATCAACCTGACCATCCTCTACGCGGCCCAGGAAGCGGTGCGTGACAATGACATCGATCACGCGCTGAACTACCGGACCATTACCAAGGCCATCATCGCCCACGTCGAGGGCAATCGCTTCGCCCTGCTTGAACGCCTGACCCAGGAGATTCTCGATCTGGTCATGGCCAACGAGTCGGTGCTGTATGCCGAGGTCGAAGTGGACAAGCCCCACGCCCTGCGATTCGCCGAGTCGGTGTCGATCACCCTGGCGGCGAGCCGGACTACTGTGTAGCAGCGGCTAGCTACAAGCTTCAAGCGGCAAGCTGTAAACTTCGCCGCATCGCAAATCCAACTTGCAGCTCGACGCTTGCCGCTTGCAGCTGTCTCAGAGAGACCCCATGAACGATCAACAACGCCTGGAACTCGAAGCCGCCGCCTTTCGCCGGCTGGTGGCCCACCTGGACAGCCGCAAGGATGTGCAGAACATCGACCTGATGAACCTCTCGGGTTTTTGCCGTAACTGCCTGTCCAAGTGGTACAAGGCGGCTGCCGACGAACGCCAGATCGAGGTCAGCCTCGACGAAGCCCGCGAAGTGGTTTACGGCATGCCGTACGCCGACTGGAAAGCCCAATTTCAGCAAGAAGCCAGCGCCGAACAACAAGCGGCGTTCGCCAAAGGAAAACCCAATGAGTGATTTGAACACCCTGCGCACCAGCCTCAACAGCGGCGAACACGCCTTCGCCGATACCCTGGCCTTCATCGCCGCCGGTTACGACTACCAGCCACAGGCGTTCAACAACGGTGGCGTGGAAAACGCCGCCGGACAGAACGAAGGTTCGTGCAAGACGCTGGGCCTGGCACTGCTGGAAGGTTTGAGCGATGAAGAAGCCCTGCTGGCGTTCGGCGAACACTACCGTTCCGTGTTGGCCACACCTGAAGGCAGCGATCACGGCAATATCCGTGCGTTGATGGCCCATGGCCTGGCCGGGGTGAAGTTTGATCAGCAGCCCCTGACCCGCCGCTGATTTAACTTGTAGGAGCAGCCGGTCGACGCTCGACTGCTCGCGAAAAACTCATGAGCACTGCGGGGTATCAGGCTCCCAGCGTTATCGTTCACGACCATCGCGAGCGGGCTCGCTCCTACAAGTCAGCGTTCAAGGCGCGCAAAGCACATCCCGACTTTTCAGATTGACCCGGCCACTTTATTTCATTTGCCCGCCAGTGCTGCTCACGGCTTAGATAAAAGGAAGTCTTCCTTCTTCCGAGCCGGTCATCCATGAGCAGCGAAAGCATCAGTCAGTCGATCAACATCGTTCACCCTGTCACGCTCAGCCACGGTAAAAACGCCGAGGTCTGGGACACCGATGGCAAACGCTACATCGACTTCGTCGGTGGCATCGGCGTACTCAATCTCGGCCATTGCCATCCGCGCATCGTCGAAGCCATTCGCGAACAGGCCACCCGCCTGACCCACTACGCGTTCAACGCGGCGCAACATGAACCCTACATCGCCTTGATGGATGGTCTCAGCGCGTTTATCCCGGTGGACTACCCCGTCAGTGGAATGCTCACCAACAGCGGCGCCGAGGCGGCGGAAAACGCCCTGAAGATCGTGCGCGGCGCCACCGGCCGCAGCGCCGTGATCGCCTTCGATGGAGGCTTCCACGGTCGTACGCTGGCCACCCTCAACCTCAACGGCAAAGTCGCGCCGTACAAACAGAAAGTCGGTGTGTTGCCAGGGCCGGTGTACCACCTGCCCTTCCCGAGCAAGGACAACGGCGTCACCTGCGCCGAGGCCCTGAAGGCGATGGAGCGGCTGTTCAGCGTCGAGATCGATGTCGAAGACGTGGCGTGTTTCATTGTCGAACCCGTGCAGGGCGAAGGCGGTTTTCTGGCGATGGACGTTGAGTTTGCCCAGGCATTGCGGCGTTTCTGCGACGAGAAAGGCATTGTGCTGATCGCCGATGAAATCCAGTCCGGTTTCGGCCGAACCGGCCAACGCTTTGCGTTCTCGCGACTGGGCATCGAACCCGATTTGATCCTGCTGGGCAAAAGCATCGCGGGTGGCGTGCCGCTGGGGGCGGTGGTCGGGCGTAAATCGCTGCTCGACAACTTGCCCAAGGGCGGGCTGGGTGGCACCTACTCCGGCAATCCCATCGCCTGTGCCGCCGCGCTGGCGACGCTGGATGAAATGATCGATGCCAACCTGAAAGCCTGGGGCTCGCAACAGGAAGAAGCGATCGTCAGCCGCTATGAAGCGTGGTGTGCGAGCAAGCTGTCACCGTATCTGGGTCGACTGACTGGCGTTGGCGCCATGCGTGGCATCGAAATGATCAAACCGGATGGCACACCGGCAGCCGCGCAACTGACGCAACTGCTGGCCCTGGCGCGGGACGCCGGGTTGCTGCTGATGCCCAGCGGCAAATCACGCCATATCATTCGGCTGCTGGCACCGTTGACCACCGAGGCCGCGGTGCTGGAGGAAGGGTTGGATATTCTCGAAGCGTGCCTGAAGAAACTGGCCTGAACACGTTCCCCCCGTAGGAGCGAGCCTGCTCGCGATGGACGACAGGGCACCGCGAGGTGTCAGGTTGCCAGCATCATGGTTGACCACCCTCGCGAGCGCGCTCGCTCCTACAGTAATGAGATTGTTTCGACGCAATAAAAAAACCGGCCGAAGCCGGTTTTTTTCCGATCGCAGAATCAAGCGTTCTGCAGATTATCCAGGTAGCGCTCGGCATCGAGTGCCGCCATGCAACCGGCGCCGGCCGAGGTGATGGCCTGACGGTATACGTGGTCAGCCACGTCACCGGCCGCGAAGATACCTTCGATGTTGGTCGCCGTGGCATTGCCATCACGGCCGCCCTGCACAACCAGGTAGCCATCTTTCAACGTCAACTGACCTTCGAACAGCGAAGTGTTCGGGGTGTGGCCGATGGCGATGAACACGCCGTCGACTTTCACTTCGTCAAAGCTGCCGTCGTTGTTCTTCAGACGCGCGCCAGTCACGCCCATGTTGTCACCCAGGACTTCGTCCAGGGTGGCGTTCAGTTTCAGGATGATCTTGCCTTCGGCCACGCGGGCGTTGAGCTTGTCGATCAGGATTTTCTCGGCGCGGAAGGTTTCGCGACGGTGAATCAAGGTCACGGTGCTGGCGATGTTGGCCAGGTACAGCGCCTCTTCCACCGCCGTGTTACCGCCGCCCACTACAGCCACTGGCTTGTTGCGGTAGAAGAAACCGTCGCAGGTCGCGCAGGCCGAAACGCCTTTGCCCATGAACGTTTCTTCCGACGGCAGGCCCAGGTAGCGTGCGCTGGCACCGGTGGCGATGATCAGCGCATCGCAGGTGTAGGTCGCGCTGTCGCCGGTCAGGGTGTAAGGCTTGGCAGCGAAGTCCACGGCATTGATGTGATCGAAAACGATCTCGGTTTCAAAGCGCTCGGCGTGCTCTTTCATGCGTTCCATCAGCGCCGGGCCGGTCAGGCCGTGGACATCGCCCGGCCAGTTGTCGACTTCGGTGGTGGTGGTCAGTTGACCGCCAGCCTGCATGCCGGTGATCAGCAGTGGCTTGAGGTTGGCACGGGCGGCATAGACCGCGGCACTGTAACCGGCAGGGCCGGAACCGAGAATAATCACTCGCGAATGACGGACTTCAGACATGACCTGCTCCTGTTGACCGGCCCGGAACACCTGGCGCGGATCGCCGGTTTGCCGGCGGGAATAAAAAAGGACCATTGAAAGCACTTGGGGAAGGCTTGAACTCGACAGTCCTGTAAAAAGAATGGGTGCAGCGTATCGAGGGGGCGAAGATTAAGGAAATACGGTTTAACAATCCAGCTCATAGGTGGTCTCTATCCCGGAAGCGTGATTATCAGGACGCCTTTGTTACAGTTAATGTCGATGCCGCTACCGCGCTTTCACCCGTCAGGCAAAGCCGGTAAGGTCGGCGCGTTTTCCCTCTGCTCGGAGCACGTTATGCCCGCCCCTGTTCTGTCCGGCCCGCAATACCTGCGCGAAGGCCTGAAACTGGTTCTCAGCCCCAGCCTGCGTCTTTTTGTATTGCTTCCACTTGTCATCAATCTGGTGCTGTTCGTCGGACTGATCTATCTGGCTGGTCACCAGTTCAGCCTATGGGTCGACGCACTGATGCCTTCCCTGCCCGACTGGCTGAGCTTCCTCAGTTATGTCCTGTGGCCACTGTTCGTCGTGCTGGTGGTGTTGATGGTGTTCTTCACCTTCACCATGCTCGCCAACGTCATCGCCGCGCCGTTCAATGGCTTCCTGGCGGAAAAAGTCGAAGTGGTGGTACGCGGCACCGACGACTTCCCGACCTTCAGCTGGGGCGAACTGATCGCCATGATCCCCCGCACCCTGGGCCGGGAAATGCGCAAGCTCGGTTACTTCCTGCCCCGGGCGATCGGCCTGTTCATTCTTTCGTTCATCCCGGTGGTGAACATCATCGCCGCGCCGTTGTGGCTGCTGTTCGGGGTCTGGATGATGGCGATCCAGTA
Organism: Pseudomonas sp. MT92; assembly: GCF_058792515.1. Lineage (NCBI taxonomy): Bacteria > Pseudomonadati > Pseudomonadota > Gammaproteobacteria > Pseudomonadales > Pseudomonadaceae > Pseudomonas > Pseudomonas sp. MT92. Next base: position 190,888 of record NZ_JBXAFA010000011.1, on the reverse strand, counting down.
CATCGACTACCCGGCGGACAACCATAAGCTGGGCTGGAACGAAATGCTCGCCTGGCTGCGGCAGAAACGCTGGCAGAGCATGAGTTTCGGCGGCATTGTTTATCTGGCGCTGCTGATTCCGGTGGTCAACATCCTGATGATGCCGGCCGCGGTGGCCGGGGCGACGTTGTTTTGGGTGCGTGAGCGCGGGTTTGACGCACTGGAAAAAAGCGCCTCCTGACTGGAAGCCAAACCCAACTTAATTCTTACTTGTTACTTCTGACAGTATTGCGCTGCCTTTAATGCGCCTAATCTTCGGGGGCACTCCTATCGAGAAACTGCATCTCGTTCGGGTCGTGTGCCCCCCTTTATTAGGATCGGAAGAATGAATACGGATATTCAACACAACACTTTCTCTGAAACCAACCAACGCTTCCCATGGATCGACATGAGTCCGACGGTGCTGCATGCCGCGCCTCAAGTCGGCCTCGTGAATTCCATCAACTCGAGCACACGAATTCTCATCAATGATGAGTGTCTTCGTACTTTGGCGACCCGCCTGGCTTATGGTTTGACCGGTGCAGCCCAGCTGCAAACACCACCGCAAATTCTGCTGGAGTCGCAGGCCGGCGCTCAGGCGAGAGCAAGTGATATCGAATTAAGACTGTCTACTCCAGACACGGGTGACGTGGCGATCCCCGTCCATGGTGCAGATGAAACCTACCGAATCGATGTCACCCAGCCCATTCGCGTTACGGCACAGAATCCGGGCGCCATGGCCCGGGCGCTGACTACCCTGCACAAAGCGGCTCGCGTCTCCACGGTTCTTGATCCGGCAGTGATTATCGATGCACCTGCCTATGCCGAACGTTCGGTGATGATTGATATGGGCCGTCGGCAGTTCGGTCCTGAGTGGATCATCTGCCTGTTACAGGAGATGGCCTGGAATCAACTCAATACCCTGCATTTGCATCTCACTGACAATGAGGGTGTCAGAGTCATTTTCCCGTCCCACCCGGATATTTCCAGCGATGACGCGTGGAGCGCAGCGGATCTGAAACGTGTGCTGGATACCGCCGCCGACTATCACATCGAGGTCATTCCCGAACTGGACATGCCTGGTCACATGGACTGGATTCTGCGCGACAAGCCGCAGTGGCAACTAAAACTCAATAACGGGTCAGTGGTATCAAAAGCCATCGACTTCAGCATTGCGCCAGCCCGCAACTTCCTCAAGTCACTGTTCACCGACCTGATGGAAATGTTTCCACAAAGTCGCTACATCCACTTAGGAGCTGACGAGTACTTTCTGCAGCCAATCACACCGGACAATACACCTCAATTAGCTCAGTACGTACGTGACGAAACGGGCAATTTGGAGGCTGACTCCGAAGATGCCGTCAGATACTTCATCAACAGCCTGGCTGAGCTTGTTCAAGAAAAGGGCAAAATCGCACGCATCTGGAATGACAGCGCGGTGAAAAGGAGGCAAGTCATTGCGTTGAAAAAGCAGGTGCAAATCGAGTGCTGGAGCATCTGGGGCAGCCGGCGAGGCGAACTGAATGCGCAAGAATTGGTCGATGCCGGCTACACCGTCCTCAACGCCCATGGCGACTTTTATTTCATCATCAACAAAGCATGGGACAACCTCTTCCACGCCAAACACTCGCCTCACGGGATCTACGATGTTTGGCGGGCAAACCATTTCATGGATAACGCCGGAGCGTCTTTCACCGAAATTCCTTCGCGCCATCCAGCAATGGCCGGAGCGGGCGTTCAGCTATGGATCGAAGTACCGACCTTCAGTTCACCCGAAGAAATGTGGACGCAATTCAGGTCATGGCTACTGCCATTGGGGCAGCGCACCTGGGATTCACCGAACGCCGCAAACAGATTCAAGGAACTGCCGCTGATCGCCCTGGCTGTCGCAAATCCTCCCCCTGTGCCCTGGCAGTAATCCCGCGCTTTAGTCCGGTAAAGATTCTTTGCTGAATGTGTGCCCGGCGCAGTCACAAATCCATCATCCCGACGTCACACTGACGACATGACCCCAGCCGACACTGAGGTCATGACGACAGCTCTGCATATCACCCTGATCACCGAAACCTTCCCTCCCGAAATCAACGGCGTGGCCAATACCCTTGGTCGCTTGTGCGACGGTTTGCGCGCGCGCGGGCATCAGGTGGAGTTGATTAGGCCGCGCCAAGGCTGCGATCAGCAACTGAGCAGCGACGATGAGTTGATGCTGTGCCGGGGCTGGCCGCTGCCGGGCTATCCCGGTTTGCAATGGGGTCAGTCGTCAATGCACAAGCTGTTGCGCCGCTGGAAGCGCCATCGCCCGGATGTGCTGTACATCGCCACCGAAGGCCCATTGGGGTTATCGGCACTGCGAGCGGCACGGCGCCTGGGGATATCGGTGGTCAGCGGCTTTCACACCAATTTCCAGCAGTACTCCCACCAATATGGGCTCGGCTTGTTGACGCGGCTGCTGACCCACTACCTGCGCTGGTTCCACAATCGTTCGACCATGACCCTGGTGCCCAGCGTCAGTCAGCGAATGGAGCTGGAACGGCGTCACTTCGAGCGCCTGGCGCTGCTTTCCCGAGGGGTCGACAGTCAATTGTTTCACCCCTCCAAACGCTTGTACGCCCTGCGCGAGCAATGGGGATTGGCCGAAGAAGACATCGCGGTCATTCATGTCGGTCGCCTGGCCCAGGAAAAAAACCTGGGATTGCTCAAGCGCACCTTCGACACCCTCAAGGCCAGTTATCCACAGCGCACCCTGAAGCTGATCGTGGTCGGCGATGGTCCGCAGCGCCAGGAACTGCAAAACGAATTGCCCGAGGCGATTTTCTGCGGCACTCAGCGCGGTGAAGCCCTGGCCTGTCACTATGCGTCGGGGGATTTATTTCTGTTTCCGAGCCTGACCGAAACCTTTGGCAATGTAGTGCTTGAGGCGCTGGCCTCGGGGCTGGGGGTCGTGGCCTACGATCAGGCAGCGGCAGCCCAGCACATTCGCCATGGCTACAACGGCGTACTGGCGATGCCGGGGGATGAAGAAGCGTTCTGCGATGCGGCGGCGTGGCTACTGGAAGAGCGGGAAACCTTGCGCTGCGTTCGGCTCAACGCACGCCAGCATGCCAGTCGCCAGGGCTGGGCGTCGATTATCGAGCAGTTCGAGGGGCAGTTGCGGGGGGCTTGCGTGGGGGAACAGGTGGTGTCGAACGCGTCGATAGTCCCTTGAACACTTACTGACTTTGAGGCCCCCATCGCGAGCAAGCCCGCGATGGGACCGGTACAGACGCCTTTAACTCAACGTCATCAATGCTTCGCGACTGAACGGCAGGATGTCCTGCTCACGACCTTCGCGCACCTTCTGCGCCCAGTCCGGATCGACCAACAGCGCACGACCCACCGCGACCAGGTCGAACTCGTCGTTGTTCAAACGCTCCAGCAGTTTTTCAAGACTGGCCGGTTGCGCGACCTTGTCGGTGTTGACCATGAACTGCAGGAACTCGCCATCCAGACCGACGCTACCGACGGTGATGGTTGGCTTGCCGGTGAGTTTGCGAGTCCAGCCAGCCAGGTTCAGTTCGGAGCCGTCGAATTCCGGTTCCCAGAAACGGCGTGTCGAGCAGTGGAAGATATCCACGCCGGCGTCGGACAGCGGTTGGAGGAATTCGCCCAGGGCTTGCGGGGTTTGTACCAGGCGCGCGGTGTAGTCCTGCTGCTTCCACTGCGAGAAACGGAAGATGATCGGGAAACCTTCACCAACCGCCGCACGCACCGCCTGGATCAATTCGATGGCGAAGCGCGAACGGTTGGCCAGGTTGCCGCCATATTCGTCGGTGCGCTGATTGCTGCCTTCCCAGAAGAACTGGTCGATGAGGTAGCCATGGGCGCCGTGGATTTCCACACCGTCCATGCCGATGCTCTGGGCATCCTTGGCGGCCTGGGCGAACGCGGCGATCACGTCCTGAATATCTTGTTTGGTCATGCCATGAACCACGACCTGACCGTCCTTCACTTTTTCCGACGGGCCATAACCCGGCACGCTGGCGTCCGGCTCGGTGCCGATACGACGCACGCTGCCCACATGCCACAGTTGCGGAACGATCTTGCCGCCTTCGGCGTGGACGGCGTCGACGACTTTCTTCCAGCCTGCCAGGGCGGCTTCGCCGTAGAAGTGCGGGACGTTCGGGTAGCCATTGGATGCCTTGTGCCCGACGGTGGTGCCTTCAGTGATGATGAGGCCAACGCCAGCGGCAGCACGACGACGGTAGTACTCGATCACTTTGGAATTGGGTACACCGCCCGGGGAAAACGAACGGGTCATCGGCGCCATGACGACGCGGGTCGGCAGTTCGAGGTTGCCAAGGTGGAACGGTTTGAACAGGGCTTGGACGGGCATGGGGACGCTCCACGAAGGATTACTTTATGACGGCGATAATATGGATATCCGCACGCGCTGGATAGCACTATTGATTTCGGTGATTAAGGAGAAAAAGGTTACGAATAACCCTGTAGGAGCGAGCTTGCTCCGGGCGGCGTTCCGACGATGGACCTGAGAACGCTGCGGGGGGTCAGGTTTCCCGCGTTTTCGTTCACGACTATCGCGAGCCGGCTCGCTCCTACAGGTGGGGAGATCAGCTCAGGGCTTTTTCAATCGCCTGAATGACGCTCGGATCGTCCGGCGACGTACGTGGCGAGAACCGCGCCAGTACACGCCCGTCTTTTCCCAGGAGGAACTTTTCGAAGTTCCAGGTGATGTCACCCGGGAATTCCGCGCCCTCGCCCGCCAACAGTTTGTACAGCTGATGACGTTCATGCCCGTTGACTTCCAGTTTGCTGGACAACGGAAAAGTCACGCCATAGTTGAGGCTGCAAAACTCCTGGATTTCCTGCTCGGTGCCTGGCTCCTGTCCGGCAAACTGGTTGCACGGCAAGCCCAACACGCTGAAGCCTTTGGCCTTGTATTGCTGGTAGAGATTCTCCAGCGCCGCGTACTGTGGGGTCAGGCCACATTTGGAAGCAACGTTGACCACCAGCACCACGTGCCCCTTGAACGGCGCCAAAGGTAGCGCCTGACCATCAAGGGCTGTCAAATTAAGGTCGTGAAAAGCACTCATGACGAACTCCAGATTCCCGTGTTCTTCTCGAAACAGCCACTTATCGGTGTCGCCTGGGACAGCCGCAGACTAAAAAGGCGCCCTCGGGGCGCCTCTCCAGTAATCGAAAGCTTAGCGCAGAAAATCAGTGGTGATGGCCACCTTCGCCATGGACGTGACCATGAGCGATTTCTTCCTGGCTGGCATCACGGATATTGATGATCTTGACCTGGAAATTCAGGCGCTGACCGGCCAACGGGTGGTTGCCGTCGACAGTCACGTCGTCGCCGTCCAGATCGCGGATGGTCACGATCTGCATCTGGCCGTCCGGAGCGGAAGCGTGGAACTGCATGCCCACTTCCAGCTCATCAACGCCTTCGAACATGCTGCGGCTCAGTGTGCTGACCAGTTCGGCAGCGTACTCGCCATAGGCATCTTCAGGTTCAACGGCTACGGTCAGCTCGTCGCCGACTGCTTTGCCTTCCAGTGCCTTTTCCAGGCCCGGAATGATGTTACCTGCGCCTTGCAGGTAGACCAGCGGCGCGCCGCCGGCTGAGCTGTCGATGACCTCACCAGCGTCGTTGGTCAGGGTATAGTCGATGGAGACAGCCTTATTGGCGGCAATCAGCATGGGGCGAGACCTTTTGCATAAGAATAATGAAAGACCCAGTTTAGCGAAGCAATCGTCCGAAAGCGAACACAACCCGGACAGACGGATTGCGACGATCACCGGCTTTCATCAAGACGAGGACGGACACTGGGTGGCCGAGCTTTCCTGCGGCCACACACAGCACCTGCGACACCAGCCGCCCTGGCAGTCCCGCGCCTGGGTCACGGACCCTGCACAGCGCCATGAAAAAATAGGCCAGCCCTTCGATTGCGGTTGGTGCGCACAAGGCTCGGTTAGCGATAACCTTGGCGACTGAATTTCGGTAGATCGTCAGATATAGATGATCACCACTGCCATGCACCTCCAGAGAATCCGCATGCAAACTTTTTTTATCGCACCCACCGATTTTGGTGTGGGTCTGACCTCCATCAGCCTCGGGCTGGTCCGTACACTTGAGCGTGCCGGCCTCAAGGTCGGCTTTTTCAAACCGATCGCTCAGCCGCATCCGGGTGACACGGGGCCTGAGCGCTCCACCGAACTGATCGCCCGCACCCACGGCCTGAAACCTCCACAGCCACTGGGCCTGGCCCATGTCGAGCGCATGCTCGGCGACGGTCAGCTGGACGAGTTGCTCGAAGAAATCATCACGCTTTATCAGCAGGCGGCCATCGGCAAGGACGTGCTGATCGTCGAAGGCATGGTCCCGACCCGCAGCGCCAGCTATGCCGCACGGGTCAATCTGCACCTGGCCAAAAGCCTCGACGCCGAGGTGATCCTGGTGTCGGCGCCGGAAAACGAAGTGCTGACCGAACTGTCCGGTCGCGTCGAGTTGCAGGCGCAATTATTTGGCGGCCCGAAAGACCCGAAAGTCCTCGGCGTGATCCTCAACAAGGTCAAGACCGACGAAAGCATGGAGGCCTTCGCCGCACGCCTGAAGGAACATTCGCCGCTGCTGCGCAGTGGTGATTTCCGCCTGCTGGGCTGCATTCCGTTTCAGCCGGAACTCAACGCCCCGCGCACCCGCGACGTCGCCGACCTGATGGGCGCACAAGTGCTCAACGCCGGCGACTACGAAACCCGGCGCATGTCCAAAATCATCATCTGCGCGCGCACCATGCGTAACACCGTAGAGCTGCTCAAACCGGGCGTGCTCGTGGTGACCCCCGGCGACCGCGACGACATCATTCTCGCCGTGAGCCTCGCCGCCATGAACGGCGTACCCCTGGCCGGCCTGTTGCTGACCAGCGACACCCTGCCCGATCCACGGATCATGGACCTTTGCCGTGGCGCGTTGCAGGCGGGCCTGCCGGTGTTGTCAGTGAGCACCGGCTCCTATGACACCGCCAACCAGTTGAACGGCCTGAACAAGGAAATCCCGATCGACGACCGCGAGCGCGCGGAAATCATCACCGATTTCGTCGCCAGCCATCTGGATGCCAACTGGCTGCACCAGCGTTGTGGCACGCCACGGGAAATGCGCCTGTCGCCGGCCGTATTCCGCTATCAACTGATTCAGCGTGCGCAGAACGCCAACAAGCGCATCGTCCTGCCCGAAGGCAGCGAGCCGCTGACCGTGCAGGCCGCAGCGATCTGTCAGGCCCGCGGCATTGCCCGTTGCGTGTTGCTGGCCAAACCGGCAGACGTTGAAGCCGTTGCGCGCGCCCAGGGCATCGAGCTGCCACCGGGGCTGGAAATCCTCGACCCGGACCTGATTCGCGAGCGCTACGTCGAACCGATGGTTGCCCTGCGCAAAAGCAAAAGCCTCAACGCGCCCATGGCCGAGCAGCAACTGGAAGACACCGTGGTGATCGGCACCATGATGCTGGCGCTGGATGAGGTCGACGGCCTCGTGTCGGGCGTCATCCACTCCACCGCCAACACCATTCGCCCGGCCCTGCAGCTGATTAAAACGGCGCCGGGCTGCACGTTGGTCTCGTCGGTGTTCTTCATGCTGTTTCCGGAAGAGGTGCTGGTCTATGGCGACTGCGTGATGAACCCGCACCCGAGCGCCAGCGAACTGGCCGAGATCGCCCTGCAAAGCGCCGATTCGGCGGCAGCGTTCGGCATCACGCCACGCGTGGCGATGATCAGTTACTCCAGCGGTGAATCGGCCAGCGGCGAAGAAGTCGAGAAGGTGCGCGAGGCGACCTTGCTCGCCCATGAGCAACAGAACTCGCTGTTGATCGACGGCCCGTTGCAATACGATGCCGCCGCCAACGAAACCGTGGCCCGGCAACTGGCACCGAACAGTCAGGTGGCCGGTCGCGCCACGGTGTTCGTGTTCCCCGACCTGAATACCGGCAACACCACTCACAAAGCCGTGCAGCGCAGCGCCGACTGCGTCAGCCTCGGCCCGATGCTGCAAGGCCTGCGCAAACCGGTGAATGACTTGCCGCGCGGTGCGCAAGTCGACGACATCGTCTACACCATCGCGTTGACCGCGATCCAGGCAGCCAACCGACCTATGGACGTTTAAATGCTGGTTTTTCTACCTGCCGCCGTGCGCGGTGTCATTGCTTCGTTGCTATTGGCACTCAATACAATCCTGCTGTGCTCATTCCTGTTCTGCGTGGCGCTGATCAAGGCACTGCCGTTCGCCTTGACCCAGCGCATCGCCGGATGGTTGATGAGCCATACCCACGAAGCGTGGATCAGTATCAATAAAGGCTGGATGAACCTGGTCCGTCGCACCCGATGGCACATCAGCGGCCTGCAAGGCCTGGACTACCAGCATTCGTACCTGATCACCAGCAATCACCAGAGCTGGGTCGACATCCTGGTGCTGCAATACGTGCTCAACCGCCGCATCCAGCCACTGAAGTTCTTTCTCAAGCAAGAACTGATCTGGGTCCCGGTGATCGGCCTGGCGTGGTGGGCGCTGGGCTTCCCGTTCATGAAGCGCTACTCCAAGGCCTACCTGGAGAAGCATCCGGAAAAGAAAGGCAAAGACCTGGAAACCACCCGCAAGACCTGCGCAAAGTTCCGCAATAATCCGGTGGGGATTTTCAACTTCGTCGAAGGCACGCGCTTCACCGAGGGCAAGCACGCCCAGCAGCAATCACCATTCAAATACCTGCTCAAACCCAAGGCCGGCGGCATTGCCTTTGTGCTGGATGCCATGGGCGAGCAGTTGGAGTCCATCGTCAACGTGACCATCCACTACCCCGCCGGGCGTCCCGGTTTTTGGGATTTGCTGTGCGGGAACATTGCGGATGTGGTGGTGCACTTTGAAGAGCTGAAAATTCCGCCCCAGTTCATCGGCAAGAACTACGACCAGGACGGCGAGTACCGCCTGCAGTTTCAGGGCTGGATCAATCAGCTGTGGCAGGACAAGGATGCGTTGCTAGGGCAGATGCACCGCGAATATCCAGACAAACGCTCCCACATTTGATCGAATCAATCTGAAAAAAACCGCCGATGATCACTCGTCGGCGGTTTTTTCATTACGGGCTAATGCTCACTGCCTGCATGGCAAGAACTTGATAAACGGATAGGCTGGCCTCTATCAGTAATGAGCTGCACGCCCCAGTATGACGCGAACTTGAATCGACTCGCACTCAATCGCGCTTTTATCCAAAACCAAGGATTGTTTGCTTAAACACCACTAGCCTTGCAGTGCGGCCTGTTAAATATAACCATCACTACCGCTTGTACAGCACCCATATTCGTCACCGGTATCATCAGGGTTACCACCTATTTCAAGTGGCCCGATCGTTACGGTTGCGATATTTTCAGGCGGCGGTGGTGGTGGTGGTGGAGGAACAAAAGGCGCAGGAGCATAAGATCCCCCTCCCCCGATATTTTCGTTGAGTACAGCTATCGCAGAAGGCAAAAATTCGCCGGTTGCAGAAAACCAATTACAAGAAAGCATCTGATTACCGTACGCCACCCTCAGAGTTTCCTTGTGCACTATCCTCATATCGGGTGCACAGACGTAATCAAGGTAGTTATCCAAATCATTATCTCTAAAGAAATCTGCAGCGCTCTTTAAAACCTCCTTGAAAATGCCTGAATCACTAATTGAGTCCAAACCAGCGGCGCCCCCCCTACAACACTAGCGGTACCTATGATTATGAATGGTGCTTCGACTAAAAAAGCAAAGACAGCAATCACACCTGCAAAATTCCCGATAAGACTGATCACATCACCGTAACTAAATCCTTTGCCATCCCTGACATCCACTCCAATTTTCAGGAAAGTAATAGTACCGGCAACCATATTGGCTGGAATGTTCACAATCGGCACATAAGGTCCTGCCAGCTTGGTGACTGACGTCACGCTCGCTATTACAGCACCGGTTTGTGCCGTTTGGCTCACCAACACCATTCCAGTCCCATTCACTAAAAACTGGTCTGCCACCGCAGTCGCACCCGAGCCGACAGTTACACCATCGCTTACTACACCTACAATTATCTCGGCTTTCCCTGCCATATATTACTCCTTGATCACAGTTTTAAACGCAAGTGTCATTCTTACCTGATCACACTTGACGGAAGGTGATCTCGCCGCATGTGGAATTCGCCCATCGAAAACCACCACACGACGAGATTTTGGAAGTACAGCCTTAATGACATTTTCTTTCGCATCATCATAGAAAACGAGCTCTCCTCCCCAGGACGTGGGCCAGTGCTCGTTGCAGAAAACGATAACAGTCAATCCCGGATGGGTTTTGTTATCACGATGAATAATGGTGTCTTGCCCGAACGTCTGTCCGTTTGCGTAAACACCTAACAATGTCATGTTGAAATCATGTAAATCTGAAAATCGCTCCCAGAAACTTACCAGAAAACGCCATGATTCATTGCCGTTCAATTCTTCCAGGCAGGACTGCCGCTCAGGGCGACCTTTACCCGCAATGAACACGTGCCAGCAGGGCCTGACAAAGGGCAGCTCTTCATAATTTGGCCAGTTGTATCTCCAGACAGCCCCCTTGAGCAAAAGGTTTATGGCGACTTCTTCGCTCTCCGTCAAAAAGTCATCAATCACATATATTCCATTATCAATGCGTTCAATTTTCATACGCTCTCCTTTTCGCTACAACCCTGTTCCAAATTCCATTCCGAACAATTATCAACAGCAAGTAAAACAATATAACTGACCACCCAATCAGTACAAAATAACACCCAATGTTATTTGACCTTATCCAAAGCAATATATCTTTACGACTGATCAACAAATTGGTATCAGCATCATAGACCCACCAAACAAACCGTTTAGTCCGATCTGAATCCACAGCAACCCACAATTTTTTCCCCTTCCTCAAATTCAGGTGCTGAATGTCACTCTCAGAAGCTTCAATAATGTAGTTATAGGCATCTTCACCCAGCCCGACCCTCAAATATAAAGATGACGTAGCTCTTGACTGCGAAACATCTCTATACAGATAAGCTTTTTCCATAACCAGCCGTTCCGGCAAGGGAGGAATCTCCTGTATTTCCCCATACATAAAAATAGAAGCGACAACCAGACCAACAAACAAAAATAGTAAAAAAAACAACCTCACCGACTCCGGCAATATATTCAGGAGGGATATATAAATTCTTTGCAGGCACACGCACTCCCAGAACGTCAATCGAAAATCACATTAAGGATTCAACACCTGACTGAGCTCGGAATCGTTCGAATCTCAAATCTTGCGCACCGAATAGCCCGACATTTTTAAGTGAAATACCTCAGATCGCTTAAACGCAAAGCTCCAGAGCTTTGTATTTTTCGAAACTAGACAAAACACCGAGATGAACATGTGCCAGCAGGGCCTGACAAAGAGCAGCTCTTCATAATTTGGCCAGTTTTATCTCCAGACAACCCCCTTGAGCAAAAGGTTTATGGCGACTTCTTCGCTTTCCGTCAGAAAGTCATAAATCACGTATATTCCATTATCAATCCGTTCGTTTTTCATGCACTTTCCTTTTCGCTACAACCCTGTTCCAAATTCCATTTCGAAAAATAACAAACAGAAAGCATGATGACAAAACTGACAACCAAACCAATAAAAAATAGCACTCATTGTTACTACGCTTTATCCAACTCAATATATCCTCACGACTAACCAACAAATGGGTATCAACATCATAGACCCTCCAAACAAACCGTTTAGCCCGATCTGAATCTACAGCAACCCATAATTTTTGCCCCTTTCTCAAATCCAAGTTCTGAATGTCACTAGCAGAAGCTTCAATAATGTAGTTATAGGCATCGTCATTCAGCCCGACCCTCAAATATAAAAATGAATCATTCCTTGAGTGCGAAACATCTTTATACAAATAAGCACTCTCCCTAACCAGCCTTTCCGGCAAGGGAGGGATTTCCTGTATTTTTCCATGTACAAGAACCGAGACCAAAACCAGAACAAAAAACAAAAACAGTAAGGAAATATTCTCTCCGACCCCAGTAACATATCCAGGATTGGCATATAAATTCTTTGCACGCACACCCACCTCCAGAACGCCTATCAAAAACAACATTTAACACTCACACCTGACAGGGATTGGCACCGCTCGAAACTCAGATTTTTATCGCCGATAAATCCAACTCTTTAAACCTTAATATTTCAGAGTGCTCAAAATTCAAAAAAACCTGCACTTTGTATTTTCTTTTCGCCCAAAAGAAACCGAAACAGATATCAACCTCATACCTGCTAAAAACAATATCTCCCTATGCAAACAAATGTAACTTACCGATTTCCGATATCCCTGTAGTCCATTTCCCATGCACCAATAACGCTGGCCATTCACGCGTTTTCCGAGCACAAAAAAAGCCCGCAGACAGTTACCTGTCTGCGGGCTTTTTCTTGCAGCTTGAAGCTAGAAGCTTGCCGCTGCTTTGAGCTTAGATCGCGCCACGCTTGCGCAGCAGATCCAGCACTTGCTTGACGCTTTCTTCCAGCGACAGCGATTGGGTGTCGATCACCAGATCGGCATCCAGCGGTACGTCGTACGGGAAGGACTCGCCCGGGATGTTATCGCCGGCCGCCGCGTACAGGCCTTGTGGATCGCGTTCGGCGCAGACCGCTGGCGAAGCCTGGACGTAGACCGTCAGCAGACGCTCTTTGCCGATCAGTTCCTTGGCCTGTTCACGACCTTCGGAGCTCGGCGCAACGAACGCCGCCAGGGTCAGCAAACCGGCTTCGTTGAACTGACGCGCCACGTGCGCGGCACGACGCCAGTTCTCGGTACGCCCGGCGCGATCCTGTGGCAGCCCCTTGTTCAGGTCGTGACGCAGGTTCTGGCCATCGAGCACATACACCGCACGGCCCATGTCGAACAGCTTGCGCTCCACGGCATAAGCCAGGGTGCTCTTGCCTGCGCCCGACAAGCCGCTGAACAACACGGTGGCCGGTTGCTGGCCGAAGCGCTGGGCGCGTTCTTCGGTGGCGACGTGGGCCAGTTTGCCGTGGTGCGTGGCGCTGCCGTGTACCAGAGGCTGGGCGACGATCATGCCGGCGCCCACGGTGCCGTTGGTCAGGCGGTCGATGATGATGAACGCGCCGGTGGTGCGGTTGCTTTCGTAACCGTCGAGGGCAATCGGCGCATCGAGCGCAATTTTGACCTTACCGATTTCGTTCAGCTGCAATGCGCTGGCCGGGCCTTCTTCAAGGGTGTTCACGTCGACCTTGTTGACGATGCTGGCGATGGAGCCCGGCACGTAACTGGTGGCGCGCTTGATGTCGTATTTCTTGCCCGGCAGCATCGGCTCTTCAGCCATCCACACCAGCATTGCTTCGAAGCTGTCGGTGACGGGCGGCACGTTGTCGGCGTGGACCAACAGGTCGCCGCGGGAGATGTCGATTTCGTCTTCCATGGTCAGCGTCACCGCTTGACCGGGACCGGCATGCTCCAGCTCGCCTTCGAAAGTGACGATCGATTTCACGCGGCTGCTCTTGCCCGACGGCAGGACCACGACTTCGTCGCCTTTCTTGACGATGCCGCTGGCCAGGGTGCCGGCGAAACCACGGAAGTTCAGGTTCGGACGGTTGACGTATTGCACCGGGAAACGCAGGTCGGTGAAGTTGCGGTCGCCCGCCACTTCCACGGTCTCGAGAATTTCCATCAGCGACTGGCCGGTGTACCACGGCGAGCGCTCGGACTTGTTCACCACGTTGTCGCCCTTGAGGGCAGACATCGGCACGAAGTGCATGCTCGTAGGCTTCATCTTCAAGCCTTCGGCGAACTTCAGGTAGTCGGCCTTGATCGACTCGAACACGCCCTGATCGAAGTCCTTGAGGTCCATCTTGTTGATGGCGACGACGATGTGCTTGATGCCCAACAGCGAGGCAATGAAGCTGTGGCGACGGGTCTGGGTCTGCACGCCGTAACGGGCGTCGACCAGGATGATCGCCAGGTCGCAGGTGGATGCACCGGTGGCCATGTTGCGGGTGTACTGCTCATGGCCAGGGGTGTCGGCGATGATGAACTTGCGCTTGGCGGTGGAGAAATAGCGGTACGCGACATCGATGGTGATGCCTTGTTCACGCTCGGCCTGCAGGCCGTCGACCAGCAACGCCAGGTCGATGTCCTCGCCGGTGGTGCCGACTTTTTTCGAGTCGCGGGTAATGGCTTCCAGGTGATCTTCGTAGATCATCTTGGAGTCGTGCAGCAGACGCCCGATCAGGGTGCTCTTGCCGTCGTCGACGTTACCGCAGGTCAGGAAGCGCAGCAGCTCTTTACGTTCGTGCTGGCCCAGGTAGGCGAGGATGTCCTCGCTGATCAAATCAGATTGATGCGACATGACAGCCCCTTAGAAATAACCTTGACGTTTCTTGTCTTCCATCGAGCCGGCGCCATCGTGGTCGATGACACGGCCCTGGCGCTCGGAAGTTCGCGTCAGGAGCATTTCCTGAATGATGTCCGTGAGGCTTTCGGCCTCGGACTCCACCGCGCCCGTCAACGGGTAGCAGCCAAGGGTACGGAAACGCACTTTCTTTTTGACGATGCGCGCTTTGTCTTCATCGCTCAGGTGTTCGAGGATGCGCTCGTCGTCGATCATGATCAGCGTGCCGTTCTTCTCGATGACTTCACGCTCGGCGGCGAAGTACAGCGGGACGATCGGGATGCCTTCAAGGTAGATGTACTGCCAGATGTCCAGTTCGGTCCAGTTCGACAACGGGAACACACGAATGGATTCGCCCTTGTTGACCTTGCCGTTGTAGACGTTCCAGAGCTCCGGGCGCTGGTTTTTCGGATCCCAGCGGTGCTTGCTGTCGCGGAACGAGTACACGCGCTCCTTGGCGCGGGATTTCTCTTCATCGCGGCGGGCACCACCGAAAGCGGCGTCGAAACCATACTTGTCCAATGCCTGCTTCAGGCCTTCGGTCTTCATGATGTCGGTGTGCTTGGCACTGCCGTGGGTAAACGGGTTGATGCCTTGCGCCACGCCGTCCGGGTTCACATGGGTGATCAGGTCCAGGCCCAGCTCGGCGACCATCTTGTCGCGGAACTTGTACATCTCCTGGAATTTCCACCGGGTGTCGACATGCATCACCGGAAACGGCAGCTTGCCAGGGAAAAACGCCTTGCGTGCCAGGTGCAGCATCACGGCGGAGTCTTTACCGATGGAGTACAGCATCACCGGGTTATCGAACTCGGCGGCCACCTCGCGGATGATGTGGATGCTTTCCGCCTCCAGCTGTTTCAGATGCGTCAGTTTGTCGACCATGGCTACTCACGAAAGCTTTCTTATGAACGGCCAGCGGGCCGTGTTCGAGCGGGGAATCCTAGCACAGCGCCCACTTCTAATCAGGACGCCAACTAGAACGAAAGAGCATATGAATATGCCCCCTCGTTTGGGCAGAACGCACCGCCCCCCCTGTAGGAGCGAGCCTGCTCGCGATGAACCCGAGAACGCCGCGGGGTGTCAGGCCCCCAGCGTTATCGTTGACGAACATCGCGAGCAGGCTCGCTCCTACAGGGATTGCGTTTTGTCAGATGGGGTTCGGGCAATCGATGAAGATGTGCTCTAGCGCAAATCTGCGCGCCAGATAGTCACCCAGCGCCTGAACGCCATAACGCTCGGTGGCGTGGTGGCCGGCGGCGATGAAGCTGATGTCGTTTTCCCGCGCGCTGTGGAACGTCTGTTCCGAGGCCTCGCCGCTCAGGTACAGATCGACACCCGCCAGAATGGCCTGATCGATATAGCCCTGACCGCCCCCCGTGCACCAACCGACCCGACGAATCATCTCGCTGCCCTCGACCAGCAATGGCTCGCGACCCATGACTTCCTGGACCCGGTGGGCAAAATCCCGAGGCATCATCGGCTCACTCAACGAACCGACCAGACCGACAATCTTCAGGTTGTCCGGGTCCAGCGGGCCTTCGACGGTGATGTCGAGCTGTCGGGCCAACTGCACGTTGTTACCGACATCCGGGTGCAGATCCAGCGGCAGGTGATAGGACAGCAGGCTGATATCGTGCTTGAGCAAGGTCTTCAGGCGACGCTGCTTCATGCCGGTGATGCACGGGTTTTCGCCCTTCCAGAAATAGCCATGATGCACCAGCACCAGGTCGGCGTTGGCTTCCACGGCGGCATCGAGCAACGCCTGGCTGGCGGTGACACCACTGACAATGCGCATCACTTGCGGCCGGCCTTCGACCTGCAGGCCGTTGGGGCAGTAATCGGCAATTTTCGAACTGCTGAGGTAACGGTCGGCTTCTTCGACCAGGGTGCTCAAGGCGACGGCCATGAAAGACTCCTAAATATCCCGTTCAGAGGCACGCGCGGCCTCGTATAATGCGCGACATTATGGGCGGTCCGATACCGCCTGCAACCCTCTCAGGACGTGCTTAATGCTCAAGGCGCTGCGTTTTTCCGGCTGGCCGCTACTGGCCGGCGTGCTTGTCGCTCTGTTGATAATCCAGCGTTACCCGCAGTGGGTCGGGCTGCCAAGCCTCGACGTCAATCTGCAGCAAGCCCCGCAGACCACCAGCATGCAGCAAGGTCCGGTGTCCTATGCTGACGCAGTGACCACGGCCGCGCCATCCGTGGTGAACCTGTACACCACCAAAGTCATCAACAAACCCAGCCACCCGTTGTTCGAAGATCCGCAGTTCCGCCGTTTCTTCGGCGACAACTCGCCCAAGCAGAAACGCATGGAGTCGAGCCTCGGTTCGGGCGTGATCATGAGCCCGGAAGGCTACATCCTGACCAACAACCACGTGACCAGCGGGGCCGACCAGATAGTGGTCGCGCTCAAGGACGGGCGCGAAACCCTGGCCCGGGTGATCGGCAGCGACCCGGAGACCGACCTCGCGGTGCTGAAGATCGATTTGAAGAACTTGCCGGCGATCACTGTCGGCCGTTCCGACAACATCCGTATTGGCGATGTGGCCCTGGCCATCGGCAACCCGTTCGGTGTCGGCCAGACCGTGACCATGGGCATCATCAGTGCGACCGGGCGTAACCAGTTGGGCCTGAACAACTACGAAGACTTCATCCAGACCGACGCCGCGATCAACCCTGGCAACTCCGGCGGAGCGCTGATCGACGCCAACGGCAACCTGACCGGCATCAACACGGCGATTTTTTCCAAGTCCGGTGGCTCCCAGGGCATCGGCTTCGCGATCCCGATCAAACTGGCAATGGAAGTGATGAAGTCGATCATCGAGCACGGCCAGGTGATTCGCGGCTGGCTGGGTATTGAAGTGCAGCCATTGACCCAGGAGCTGGCGGAGTCCTTCGGTCTTTCTGGACGCCCGGGCATCGTCGTCGCCGGGATTTTCCGCGACGGCCCGGCGCAGAAGGCTGGCCTGCAATTGGGCGATGTAATCCTCAGCATCGACGGCGAACCGGCCGGTGATGGCCGTCGCTCGATGAATCAGGTCGCGCGAATCAAACCGACTGACAAGGTCACTGTTCAAGTGATGCGCAACGGCAAGGAGCTCAAGCTCACCGCGGAAATCGGCTTGCGTCCGCCGCCGGCTCCGGTGAAGGAAAAAGAAGAAAACTAAACCTGGCCCGAGCATTTCGGGCCATTGGCAGACATTCTCATTAGACATGTTATATTGTTTCAATTCTGGTAATTGGAACAACATAACATGTCGTCTCGAACAAAGGCCTCCGTGGCAAGTCTTGCCCTCGGACTGCTGGGGAATCCGGTCTTAGCCGAAGAGCCGCAAACCCTCGAACTGGACGCGATCAGCGTCACTTCAGATTACGAATCCGCCACCGGCCCGGTCGATGGCTACCGCGCCACCCGCTCTTCCAGCGCAACCAAAACCGACACCGCCATTCGCGACATCCCGCAATCGATCAGCGTGATTCCCGTCAGTGTGCTCAACGACTTGGGCAGCATCAGCGTCGAGCGTGCACTGGACTTCGCGGGCGGCGTGTCGAAACAGAACAACTTCGGCGGCCTGACGCTCTACGAATACAGCGTGCGCGGCTTCACCACCTCGGAATTCTACAAGGACGGATTCAGCGCCAATCGCGGCTACCCGAGCACGCCGGACGTGGTGAGTATCGAACGCATCGAAGTGCTCAAAGGCCCTGCTGCCAGCCTTTACGGTCGAGGCGATCCGGGCGGTACGGTGAATATCGTCACCAAAAAGCCCCGGCCCGAAGCCTTCACCACCCTGCACACCAGCGCTGGCAGTTGGGATCGCTACCGCACCGCGCTGGACGTCAACACCCCATTGGATGAGAACGGCAACGTGTTGTCGCGGGTAAACCTGGCCATCGAGGACGGCCAGAGCTTTCGCGATCACGTTGACCGTGAGCGGGTGTTCGTCGCGCCCTCCTTCAGTTGGCAACTCAATCCCGACACGACGCTGCTGGTGGAAAGCGAGTTCGTGCGCCACCGCTCCACGTTCGACCGCGGCATCGTCGCGCCGAACAACGCGTGGAGCGGCGTTTCTCGTTCGACCTTCCTCGGCGAACCCAACGATGGCGACATCGACAACCACAACAACCTGCTGCAAGCCGCGCTCGAACATCACCTGAATGACGCCTGGAAACTGCGCCTGGCCAGTCACTACAAGCAAGGCAAACTCTGGGGCTTTGCCTCGGAAGCGCGCGCCTTGAATGCCGATGGCCACACCGTCAACCGTCGCTACCGCGAGCGTGACAACGATTGGCACGACAGCATTACCCAGCTCGAACTGCGCGGATTATTCGACACCGGCCCGTGGCAGCACGAACTACTGATCGGCAGTGAATACGAGAACTACCGCAAGAACGAGCGCGTGACGACCATCGCCGGCAGCCCCTACGCCATCGACATTTTCCAACCGGTCTATGGCCAGCCGAAACCAGGCGGTGCACGTTCCGGCACTGACTTCTTCGAACACGTCGAAAGCCGAGCCCTGAACCTGCAGGATCAGATCCTCTTCACTGACACGTTGCGAGGCATGCTCGGTGCGCGTCTCGAACGGTTCGAGCAAAGCATCGACGATCACACGCGCAACTCCACCAGCCGCCAGCACCACGACGCCCTTACGCAACGGGCCGGACTGCTGTATCAGCTGACACCCGAAATCGGCCTGTTCGCCAACGCCTCCACTTCGTTCAAACCGAACAATGGCCTGGACGCCGCCGGCAGATCCTTTGATCCGGAAGAAGGTGTTGGCCATGAAATCGGGATCAAGAGCGAGCTGTTCGACGGCCGTTTGAGCAGCACCCTCGCCGCCTTCCATATCGAAAAGAAAAATGTCCTCGCCCTCGACCCGGGCACCGACACCAGCCGCGCCATGGGCAAGGCCCGCAGCCAGGGATTCGATCTGCAAGTCGCCGGGCAAGTCACCGATGCCGTACGGGTGATCGGCGCGTTCGCCTACATCAATGCTGAAGTCACCGAGGGCGACAAGGTCATTCCAACCGGGAGCCGCATTCTCGGCGTCGCCAAACACAGCGGCAGTCTGCTGGGGGTTTATGCGTTTCAGGACGGTCGCTTGCGCGGGTCAGATCTCGGTGCGGCCTTCACCCATGTCGGTGACCGCTCGGGCGAAGCGGGTAGCGACTTCGAATTGCCGGCTTATCACACGGTCGACCTGCTGGCCCATTACAAGGCCAGCGACAACGTCACTGTGGGCCTGAACCTCAACAACATTTTCGACGAGAAATACTTCGAGCGTTCCTACAGCAACTACTGGGTCAACCTCGGCGAGCCGCGCAACTTCACCGTCAGCCTGACACTCACTCTATAAAAGGACGTCCCCATGCCCTCTCTCAAATCCCTGGCCCTGCTCGGTCTATTGTTCACCCATGAGGTCTCGGCCCATGGTCTCTGGACCGAACAACGTCGCGGCAACATCGAAGTGATTTACGGCCACGGCGCCGAGGACAATGCCTTCAAGGCGCAGAAAATCAGCGGCGCCTGGGCGTATGACATCAGCGGGAAAATGATTCCGGTGACCGTGCAGCGCCTGCCTGATCACGCGCGCCTGCAACCGCTGAAAGCGCCCGCGGTGATCGCCGTGGCACTGGACAATGGCATGTGGTCGCAGACCGCCGACAAGAAATGGGTCAACGAGGGGCGCAGCAAAGTACCGGGCGCGATCGAGTCGACACAGACGTTCAAGTACAGCCTGGCGATTTATCAGCCGGCCGCCAGGTTGCCCAGGCTTGATCAGCTGAAGTTGCTGATTTTGCCGGAGGTCGATCCGCTGACCGTGGGGCCGGGCAATTCGCTGCCGGTGCGTGTGCTACTGGATGGCAAACCGGCGGCCGGGGTGAAGTTGGTGGGTGACTACCGCAATGCGCCGAACACCTTGAGCACCGAAACCGACGCGCACGGCCGGGCGCAAGTGCTGGTGCGCAATGAAGGGCTGAATGTGATTTCGGCTCAGGTGGAAGTGCCGGTGAAGGACAGCGCTGACGTGAGCAGTCGTGGTTTGTTCAGTTCGCTGACATTCCTGGGCGAACCGCATCACGAGTAAGTCAAAACAACACTAAACACTGTGGGAGCGAACTCGCTCCCACAGGATCGGGGATGGTTTACAGATCGCCTAAACCGTCGATCAACGCCTGGTTCTGCTCAGGCGTACCGATGGAAATCCGCAGGAACTGCGCAATCCGCTCCTGCTTGAAGTGCCGGACGATCACGCCTTGCTCACGCAACTTCGCCGCCAGCCCCGCCGCATCGTGCTGCGGGTGACGGGCGAAAATGAAGTTCGCTGCCGACGGCAATACTTCGAAACCCTTGGCCTGCAGCTGTGCAATCAACTGCTCGCGACTCTCGATGACCAGCCGGCACGTCTTGTCGAAGTACTCACGATCTTCAAACGCGGCCGCCGCACCGACATTCGCCATCCGATCCAGCGGATAGGAGTTGAAGCTGTTCTTGATCCGCTCCAGCGCCTCGATGAGGTCAGGATGACCCACCGCCAAACCTACCCGCAGACCCGCCAGGGAACGGGACTTGGACAGCGTCTGAGTCACCAGCAGGTTCGGATAACGGTCCACCAGACTGATCGCGGTTTCTCCGCCGAAGTCGATGTAAGCCTCATCCACCACGACCACCGAATCCGGGCTGGCCTTGAGGATTTGCTCGATGGCGTCGAGGGCCAGCAGGCAACCGGTCGGCGCATTCGGGTTGGGGAAAATGATCCCGCCATTCGGCTTGGCGTAGTCCGCCGGGTCGATCCGGAAGTGCTCGTCCAGCGGCACCGCATCAAAACGGATGCCATACAGACCGCAGTAGACCGGATAGAAGCTGTAGCTGATATCCGGGAACAGCAGCGGCTGATCGTGCTGCAACAGGCCGTGGAAAATGTGCGCCAGGACTTCATCGGACCCGTTGCCGAGGAACACCTGATTGCTCTGCACGCCGTAATACCCGGCGACCGCATTCTTGAGCAGATCGCTGTTCGGATCCGGGTACAACCGCAGGTTGTCGTTCAGCTCGGCCTGCATGGCGGCCAGTGCTTTGGGCGATGGGCCATACGGGTTTTCGTTGGTGTTGAGCTTCACCAGTTTTGCCAGTTTCGGCTGCTCGCCCGGTACGTAAGGCACCAGATTCTTGACGAACGGGCTCCAGAATTTACTCATGCTCAGTTTCCCTTTTGTTCGTCAACGATACGGTATTCGGCACTGCGGGCGTGGGCGGTCAGCGACTCGCCACGGGCCAGCACGGAAGCGGTTTTGCCCAGCTCGGACGCCCCCTGCTCGGAGCAGAAGATGATCGACGAGCGCTTCTGGAAGTCGTAAACACCCAGCGGCGAGGAGAACCGCGCGGTGCCGGAAGTCGGCAACACGTGGTTGGGGCCCGCGCAATAGTCGCCCAAGGCTTCGGAGGTGTGACGGCCCATGAAGATCGCACCGGCGTGGCGGATCTGCGGCAGCCAGGCTTGCGGATCGGCTACCGACAACTCCAGGTGCTCCGGCGCGATGCGGTTGGCCACTTCGATGGCCTGGGCCATATCGCGAACCTGGATCAGCGCACCACGACCATTGATCGAGGTTTCGATGATTTGCGCGCGCTCCATGGTCGGCATCAGCCTGGCGATGCTGGCGGCCACTTTGTCGAGGAAATCGGCGTCGGGGCTGACCAGGATCGCCTGGGCGTCTTCATCGTGTTCGGCCTGGGAGAACAGGTCCATGGCGATCCAGTCCGGATCGGTCTGACCGTCGCACACCACGAGGATTTCGGACGGGCCGGCGATCATGTCGATACCGACCTGACCAAACACGTGGCGCTTGGCGGTGGCGACATAGATGTTGCCCGGCCCCACCACTTTGTCGACCTTCGGCACGCTTTCGGTGCCGTAGGCCAGCGCGGCGACAGCTTGTGCACCGCCAATGGTGAACACGCGGTCGACGCCGGAGATGCAGGCGGCGGCCAGCACCAGCTCATTGATCTCGCCACGGGGAGTCGGCACCACCATGACCACTTCGGTCACACCGGCCACCTTGGCCGGAATGGCGTTCATCAATACTGACGACGGGTACGACGCCTTGCCGCCCGGCACATACAGGCCGGCGCGGTCCAGCGGCGTGACCTTCTGGCCCAGCACCGTGCCGTCGGCCTCGGTGTAAGTCCAGGAGTCCTGTTTCTGCTTTTCGTGGTAGCTGCGCACGCGGGCCGCAGCTTTTTCCAGGGCTTCGCGCTGCGCTACCGTGATGCGCGTGAGCGCCAGTTCCAGGCGTTCGCGCGGCAGGATCAGGTCGGCCATTGACGCGACATCGAGCCCGTCGAATTGACGGGTGAATTCCACCAGCGCGGCATCGCCACGCTCGCGCACGGCCTTGATGATGTCCAGCACCCGCTGATTGACCGAGTCGTCAGACACACTTTCCCAGCTCAGCAGATGATCCAGATGATGTGCGAAATCCGGGTCAGCAGCGTTGAGTCGGCGAATTGCAGTCGGTGCGGTCATAGCGAGAGCCTCATAGGATTGGCAAAAACTCAGGCGCCCTAACTTAGCAGTCGTTTCCGCTTGGGCACCTGAGAATTCTGGCTATGAGGCGGATAGACGGGCGCGACTCAAGGTCGCGCAGGTGAATCAGCCGCGGTGTCGAGACTCCACTGCCTTGCGCAGGGTGTCGATCAACGCCTGAATACGGGCGTGTTGCATTTTCATCGAAGCTTTGTTGACGATCAGCCGGGAGCTGATGGCAGCAATGAAGTCCTGTGGCTCCAGACCGTTGGCCCGCAGCGTGTTACCTGTGTCGACCACGTCGATGATCTTGTCGGCCAGGCCGATCAGCGGCGCCAGCTCCATCGAACCGTAAAGCTTGATGATGTCGACCTGGCGGCCCTGTTCGGCGTAGTAACGCTTGGCAACGTTGACGAATTTAGTGGCGATACGCAGACGGCCCTTGGGCTCGGCTGCGCCGACCTTGCCGGCCGTCATCAGTTTGCACTGGGCAATTTGCAGGTCCAGCGGCTCGTACAGGCCCTGGCCGCCGTATTCCATCAGCACGTCTTTACCGGCGACACCCAGGTCGGCGGCGCCATGCTCGACGTAGGTCGGCACATCGGTGGCACGCACGATCAGCAGGCGTACATCTTCCTGGGTCGTGGGGATGATCAGCTTGCGACTCTTGTCCGGATTCTCGGTCGGCACGATGCCTGCTTCAGCCAGAAGCGGCAAGGTGTCATCAAGGATGCGGCCCTTGGACAGTGCGATGGTCAACATGGGAAACGTCAGTCCTTATCAAGGTACTCATGCCCGGTCGCAAACGGCGCCGGACACACGTCGAGCCGGAATCCGGCTCGACTTCAACAATTCAACGGGCATGTCCTTATGCCCATGCAGCAGGAACTAGCCCGGTACGCGGCGGATCTTGGCGCCGAGCATCTGCAGTTTCTCTTCGATGCACTCGTAACCACGGTCGATGTGGTAAATGCGATCGATCAGGGTATCGCCTTCGGCGATCAGCGCCGAGATGACCAGGCTGGCCGAAGCACGCAGGTCGGTCGCCATGACTGGCGCGCCCTTGAGCTTTTCGGTGCCGGTCACGATGGCGGTGTTGCCTTCGACCTGGATCTTGGCGCCCATGCGGTGCAGTTCGTAAACGTGCATGAAGCGGTTTTCGAAGATCGTCTCGATCACGGCGCCCGTGCCTTCGGCAATGGCGTTGAGGGAAATGAACTGCGCTTGCATGTCAGTCGGGAACGCCGGATACGGTGCAGTGCGCACGTTGACGGCTTTCGGCCGCTTGCCGTGCATGTTCAGTTCGATCCAGTCTTCGCCGCAGGTAATTTCTGCGCCCGCTTCCCGGAGTTTTTCCAGAACGGCTTCGAGGATGGTTGGATCGGTGTCCTTGACCTTCACGCGACCGCCAGTCACCGCAGCGGCGACCAGGTAGGTGCCGGTTTCGATACGGTCGGGCATCACTTTGTATGTGGTGGTGTGCAGACGCTCGACGCCATCAATGGTGATGGTGTCGGTGCCAGCACCGGAAACCTTGGCGCCCATGGCGTTCAGGAAGTTCGCCAGGTCGACGACCTCAGGCTCGCGTGCGGCGTTGGCCAGTACACTGCGGCCCTTGGCCAGAGCGGCGGCCATCATGATGTTCTCGGTACCGGTCACACTGACGGTGTCGAAGAAGAAGTGCGCGCCACGCAGGCCGCCTTCCGGCGCCTTGGCCTTGATGTAGCCGCCTTCGACGTCGATGACCGCGCCCATGGCCTCGAGGCCACGGATGTGCAGGTCAACCGGACGCGAACCGATGGCGCAACCGCCAGGCAGTGCGACTTCGGCTTCACCGAAACGGGCAACCATCGGGCCCAGTACCAGGATCGACGCACGCATGGTTTTCACCAGTTCGTACGGAGCGATCAGGGTCTTGATGGTGCGCGGGTCGATTTCGACGGCCAGTTTCTCGTCGATGACAGGCTCGATGCCCATGCGACCGAACAGCTCGATCATGGTGGTGATGTCGTGCAGGTGCGGCAGGTTCGCCACAGTCACAGGGCCATCGCACAGCAGCGTCGCAGCCAGGATCGGCAGGGCAGAGTTCTTTGCCCCGGAGATGCGGATCTCGCCGTCAAGACGAGCTCCGCCAGTAATAATCAATTTATCCATAAGAATCTCGACGCCCTTGGGCTCAGGTGCGCTCGGCCCAGGCCGCGCTGCTGAAAAATTTCATAGTGA
The DNA here is from genome assembly GCF_058792515.1 of Pseudomonas sp. MT92. Classification (NCBI taxonomy): domain Bacteria; kingdom Pseudomonadati; phylum Pseudomonadota; class Gammaproteobacteria; order Pseudomonadales; family Pseudomonadaceae; genus Pseudomonas; species Pseudomonas sp. MT92. The sequence goes on along the minus strand of NZ_JBXAFA010000011.1, from coordinate 165,662 downwards.
CCGCGTGGATGCTGCCATCGGTGATCCACGGGTTCAAATGGGCATAGATCTGCTGCTGACGCTTGACCGGGCTCAATGCCGCCAGTTCATCGCTAATCACGTTCAGCTGGAAATTGCAGCCTTCGCCCTCAACTTCTACCTGAGTTCCTGGCAGCTTTCCTTCAAGGAAGCTCTTCACTTCGGTGGCCTGCATGCTCAACCTCAATCGGCGCCCTGTGCGCGCGGGTCGGACATCATACAAAAAAGCCCCGCGCCTGCGAACCCCGCGAAGCAGGACTCTGACGGGGGGCTACTTTATCGATGCGGGTTAGGGATGCGCCAACAGCTCGGTCAGCTCACTGACCTGAGCAATTTCGCGCATGTCTTCGGGCATCCCGCGGATGCTCAGCGCCTTGCCGGCCGCCTGGGCATCTCGCATGAAGCACAGCAGCAAGGACAGGCCAACACTGCTGGACTTCTCCACCGCCGAACAATCGATCACCAGGGCCGCAGCCTTGCTGGACTTGATCAGCGCCTGCCCCTGCTCGCGCAGGCCTGGGCCGGTGCGGTAATCCAGCACGCCACTGAGCAACAGTTCGCCGGTTTCGTTCATGCGAACGGCAGAATCACTCATTGGGCTGGCTTCTGGTCGGTTTTTTCGGTAGCGGCCTTGGCTTTGGCAACTTCCCCTGCCCAATTGTCGATGGTCGCCTGCAGGTTATTGCCGTTGCGCGACATTGCATCGGCGAACTGATCGCGGAACAGCTTGCCGATGTTGATGCCGTTGATGATGACGTTGCGCAGCTTCCACTCGCCATTGATCTTCTCGAGTGTGTACTGCACTGGATAGATCGCGCCATTGCTGCCCTTGACCGTCATGCCGACGCTGGTGCGGTCGCCCGACTCATCCTTGGCAGGGTCAACGACGATGCCCTGGTTGTTGTACTCAAGCAGCGCATTGCCATAGAACTGGAACAAACCTTTCTTGAAGTTTTCTTCAAAGGTCTTCATTTGCTCAGGGGTGGCTTTACGCGAGTACTTGACCGTCATGATGCTCTTGGAAATACCTTCGGCGTCCACTACGGGGCCGACGATGGTGTTCAGCGCCGCATAAAAGTCATTCGGGTCCTTCTTGTATTTCTCTTTGTTGGCCGCCAGGTCGGCGAGCAACCGATTGGTCGTGTCCTGTACCAGATCGTGCGCGGAAGGCGCCGCCACGGCATTAGCTACCAACGGCAGGGCCGCGAGCAATACCAACAGGCCACGTCGCAAGATTGAGATCATTTAACAGCTCCTCATTTGGCGTCTTTGCTAACGGTATTGAGCAGGAATTTACCGATCAGGTCTTCCAGCACCAGCGACGACTGGGTGTCGTGGATGGTTCCGCCATCCTTGAGCAAGGCTTCTTCCCCGCCCACGCTGATGCCGATGTACTTCTCGCCCAACAGGCCAGCCGTCAGGATAGATGCAGTGGAGTCGGCGGGCAGGTTATCTACGCGTTTTTCCACCTGCATGGTCACCCGACCGGTGAAACTGTCACGATCCAGATCGATTGCGGTGACCTTGCCGATGGTGACACCCGCCATGGTCACTTTGGCTCTGACCGTCAAACCGGCGATATTGTCAAAGTATGCATAAAGTTTATAGGTGTCGGTGCTCGGGCTCGGCGAGAGGCCACTGACCCGCAGCGCCAGCAGCAACAAAGCCAGGATGCCAGCCAGCAAGAAAAGGCCGACACCGATTTCCAGGGTGCGGTTTTGCATCAGAAATCTCCAAACATCAAAGCGGTCAGAATAAAGTCCAGGCCCAGCACTGCCAGGGAGGCATACACCACGGTCTTGGTAGTGGCACGACTGATCCCCTCGGAAGTGGGCTCGCAGTCATAGCCTTGGAATACGGCGATCCAGGTCACGACAAAGGCGAAGACGATGCTTTTGATGATGCCGTTGAGCACATCATCCGTGAACGTCACGCTGTTCTGCATGTTCGACCAGTAGGAACCGTCATAGACACCCAGCCAGTCAACCGCTACCCACGAACCGCCCCAGATGCCCACCACGCTGAAAATCATGGCCAGCACCGGCAGGGAAATGAAGCCGGCCCAGAGGCGCGGGGCAATAATGTACTTGAGCGGGTCGACCCCGATCATTTCCAGGCTGGACAGCTGTTCGGTGGACTTCATGTTGCCGATTTCCGCCGTCAGCGCCGAACCGGCACGCCCGGCAAACAGCAACGCAGTGACCACGGGCCCCAGTTCGCGCAGCAGCGTCAGCGCCACCATCTGCCCGACCGCCTGCTCCGAACCGTAGCTGGACAGAATGTTGAACCCTTGCAGCGCCAGTACCATGCCGATGAACACACCGGAGACCACGATGATCACCAGGGACATTACGCCCACCGAGTGCAGCTGTTTGACCAGCAAGCCAAAACCGCCGCCAATACCGCCACGCCCGAGAAGCGCGTGAAACAGAAATATGGCCGAACGACCGAACACCGACAGCACATCGATGCCGGCCTGGCCGAACCGGCGCACTCGCTCTATAAGTGAAATCTTGCGCATCAACGCTTCCCCAGAAGATCTGCGCGGTAGTCCGTCGCTGGAAAGTGATAGGGGACCGGACCGTCCGGATCGCCTGTCATGAATTGACGGATACGCGGCTCGTCCGAGTTCATCAGCTCGTCAGGCGTGCCCTGCCCCAACACCTGCCCGTCGCCGACCACATAGATGTAGTCGGCGATGCTCGCGGTTTCGGCCAGGTCGTGGGAGACCACGATGCTGGTGATGCCCAATGCATCGTTGAGCAAGCGGATCAGGCGCACCAGTACGCCCATGGCGATAGGGTCCTGACCGACAAAGGGCTCGTCGTACATGAGAATTTGCGGATCGAGCGCAATCGCCCTCGCCAGCGCGACGCGGCGCTTCATGCCGCCTGACAGCTCGTCGGGCATCAGGTCAAGGGCGCCGCGCAAACCCACGGCCTGCAATTTGAGCAGGACGATATCGCGGATCATTTCTTCCGGCAGTTGGGTGTGAACACGCAGCGGAAAGGCGACGTTCTCGAAGACATCGAGGTCGGTAAAGAGTGCGCCGCTCTGAAACAGCACGCCCATGTGCTTGCGGGCGTCGAACAGATCGCTGCGCGACAGTTTTGGCAGGTTCTGACCGTTGACCCAGACTTCGCCATTGGTAGGCCGCAATTGTGCGCCCATCAACCGCAACAGCGTGGTCTTGCCACACCCGGAAGGCCCCATGATGCCGGTGACCTTGCCGCGGGGAATACGGATATCGACGTTATTGAAAATGCTGCGCGCACCGCGCTTGAAGGTCAGTCCCTTCAGCTCGACCGCGTAGGCGTTATCGGCACTCATCTAAACTCCTTGCGATGCAGCCTCTCACTCGGACGCCTGGCTTCCTGACAAAAGCACATCCGCCGAGCGGGCCGAACTGGCGGCGAACTATATCACTGCAATGGCCACGCGCCCAAGGCCAATGCCGAGCCATATTCAGCAACAAGACAGGCAAAAACGCTCATTTAGAGGGATTGAGCAGCATGGAGAGACAATGCTCGACAAACTTGCGTGAGGGTTTCGATCATAACCGCTATAATCGCCGCCTTTTCATCAGGCTATACGATTCAGACATGAGCCAATCCAGCGACCTGATTCAATCAGCACAACGCACCATCCGCCTCGAGGTAGAAGCCGTACAAAGCTTGCTGCCGCATATCGACGCAGATTTCGTACGCGCCTGCGAGATGATTCTGGCCAGCAAAGGCCGCGTAGTCGTGGTCGGCATGGGCAAGTCGGGGCATATCGGCAACAAGATCGCCGCCACCCTGGCCAGCACCGGCACCACCGCATTTTTCGTGCATCCGGCCGAAGCCAGCCACGGCGACATGGGAATGATCACCCGCGACGACATCATCCTGGCGCTGTCGAACTCCGGCTCGACCAATGAAATCGTCACCCTGCTGCCACTGATCAAGCGTCTGGGCATCCAGCTGGTCAGCATGACCGGCAACCCGAACTCGCCGCTGGCCAAGGCCGCCGAGGTCAACCTGAACGTTCACGTCGAGCACGAAGCTTGCCCGCTGAATCTGGCCCCCACTTCCTCTACTACGGCGGCGCTGGTCATGGGCGACGCCCTGGCCGTCGCACTGCTGGAAGCGCGCGGCTTTACCGCCGAAGACTTCGCCTTTTCCCATCCCGGTGGAGCATTGGGCCGACGCCTGCTGCTGAAGGTGGAAAATGTCATGCACGCCGGGCAAGAGTTGCCACAGGTTCAGCGCGGCACCTTGCTCAAGGATGCGCTGATGGAAATGACCCGCAAGGGCCTTGGCATGACAGTCATCCTCGAGGCCGACGGCAAGCTGGCCGGGATCTTCACCGACGGCGACTTGCGCCGCACCCTGGACCGCAGCGTCGACATCCATAGCGCCACGATAGATCAGGTCATGACCGTGCACGGCAAGACCGCCCGCGCCGAGATGCTCGCCGCCGAGGCCCTGAAAATCATGGAAGATCATAAAATCAACGCATTGGTCGTGGTCGACAGCGAAGACCGCCCGGTCGGCGCCTTGAACATGCACGATTTGCTGCGTGCAGGAGTAATGTAATGAGCGCGGACCTGCTGCAACGCGGCCAACACATCAAACTGGCAGTATTCGATGTCGATGGCGTCCTGACCGACGGGCGCCTGTACTTTCTCGAAGACGGCAGCGAATTCAAGACCTTCAATACCCTCGACGGCCAGGGCATCAAGATGCTGATGGCGGCCGGCGTCCAGACCGCGATCATCAGCGGCCGCAAAACCCCGGTGGTTGAGCGACGGGCGAAAAACCTTGGCATCCCGCATCTGTACCAGGGGCGCGAAGACAAACTGGTGGTGCTCGACGAGCTTCTCGGCCAACTCAACCTAAGCTATGAGCAGGTCGCTTATCTAGGCGACGACCTGCCGGACCTGCCGGTCATTCGCCGCGTCGGCCTGGGCATGGCGGTGGCCAATGCCGCAAGCTTTGTGCGTGAACACGCTCACGGAGTAACCCTGGCCCGCGGTGGCGAGGGTGCCGCCCGCGAATTCTGCGAATTGATCCTGCGCGCCCAGGGCCGTCTCGATGCGGCCAACGCCGCGTACCTGTGAGCCAAACCATGCTGAACAAAAAAATTCGCAACATTCTGGTGTTCGGTTGCATTGCGGCGATTTTCGCCGCGGTCGGCTATTGGAACATCAGCCCGGAACGCTTCCTCGACAAACCGATCGCGCATGTCGACGAAAGCGAAATCGATTATTACGCTACCAACGCCCACAGCGTGCAGTTCCTGCCTGATGGCAGGCTTCAATACGAAATGACTTCCGACAAAGTCGAGCACCTCAAAGCAAGCGAAGTCACGCTGCTGACCAACCCTGACCTGAACATGTTCCGCGGCACCGAGTTCCCGTGGCACGTCCAGAGCGAAAAAGGTGAGGTCAACCCGGACGGCACGCAGGTTGAATTGATCGATTCGGTACGCATCACGCGCTTTGATGAAAAAAACCGCAGAACCCTGATCACCACCACTCGAATGACGGTGTTCCCGCAGCAACAATATGCGCAGACCGAGCAACCCGTTAGAATCGACGGCGCTGGCGGCGTATCGACCGGTACCGGAATGAAAGCGTATTTGAAAGAAAGCAGGATACACCTGCTATCGAACGTAAGAGGACAGTATGAGGCTCGTTAAAACCCTCCCTATTTTGCTCAGTCTGGGCGCAGCACTGGGAAGCGTGAGCGCCTGGGCTCTGCCGAACGATCAAGAGCAGCCTATCCGCATTCAAGCCGACGACGCCCAACTGGACGACAAGAATGGCGTTGCCACCTACAAAGGTGACGTGATCATTACCCAGGGCTCGATGAAGGTCACCGGCAACACCGTGACCATCACCCGCACGCCGACCGGCGATATCGATGTAGTGACCTCTGTAGGCAACCTGGCCTACTTCGAACAACTGCAAACCCAGGGCGACACCAAGCCTGTCCAGGGCTGGGGAGTGACCATCCAGTACCACGCCGCGCAAAACCGCGTCGTACTGATCGATCGCGCCAAAGTCATCGACAAGGACAACAACACCACCCAGGGCGAAAAAATCGTCTACGACACCGTCAAGAAGCTTGCGAGCGCTGGCCGTGCGACAGGTAACAAGGTCACCGAAGCGCGTCCGCGCATCGACATGGTGATCCAGCCGAAGAAGAAAACCGACGAGCAAAAGGCCCAGTAATGGCAACTCTGAAAGCTCAGCATCTGGCCAAGAGCTACAAGAGCCGCCAGGTCGTCCGTGATGTCAGCCTGTCCATCGACAGCGGTCAGATCGTTGGCCTGCTAGGCCCTAACGGCGCTGGCAAGACCACCTGTTTCTACATGATCGTAGGCCTGGTACAGGCCGATCAGGGCCGCGTACTGATCGACGACCTGGACGTCAGCCACCAGCCAATGCACGGCCGCGCAAAGGCCGGTATCGGCTATCTGCCGCAAGAAGCGTCGATCTTCCGCAAACTCTCGGTCGCCGACAACATCATGGCGATCCTGGAGACCCGCAAGGAACTCGACAAGGCCGGTCGCCGCAAGGAGCTGGAAAGCCTGCTGCAGGAATTCCACATCAGCCACATCCGCGACAACCTCGGCATGAGCCTGTCCGGTGGCGAACGCCGCCGTGTGGAAATCGCCCGGGCATTGGCCACCAACCCGAAATTCATCCTCCTCGACGAGCCCTTCGCCGGCGTGGACCCGATTTCGGTAGGCGACATCAAACAGATCATCCATCACCTCAAGGCCAAGGGCATTGGCGTGCTGATCACCGACCACAACGTCCGTGACACCCTCGACATCTGTGAAACCGCCTACATCGTCAACGATGGCCAATTGATCGCCGAAGGCGACGCTGCAACCATCCTGGCCAACGATCTGGTCAAGGAAGTGTATTTGGGCCATGAGTTCCGCCTGTAAGCACCGAGGTGTCTGGCTAGTCGACCGAGCGCTTGTCTCGATAAAAAATCAACACTTTTTTATTGTTACAGCGCTCTAGGCAAACACTTCAGTTTCAGGCATATAATTTGCTTATGTTTGGCGCTCCGGCGCCCTGTAGTGGATGGCGCATGTGCGCCGGCGAATAAGGTGTTTAGCCCCTGCCATGAAACCATCGCTAGTCTTGAGAATGGGCCAGCAGCTGACGATGACACCGCAGCTGCAACAGGCCATCCGCCTGCTCCAATTGTCGACCCTGGACCTGCAACAGGAAATCCAGGAGGCCCTGGAGTCCAATCCGATGCTCGAACGCCAGGAAGAAGGCGACGACTTCGATAACAGCGACCCCTTGGCCGACAACGCCGAACAGAAACCCAACCCCGACATTCAGGAACCCTCCTACCAGGAAAGCGCACCGACGGTTGATAACCTCGAGGAAGGCGACTGGGACGAGCGTATCCCCAACGAACTGCCCGTCGATACCGCCTGGGAAGACGTTTACCAGACCAGCGCCAGCAGTCTGCCGAGCAACGATGACGACGAGTGGGATTTCACCACCCGCACATCGGCCGGTGAAAGCCTGCAAAGCCATTTGCTGTGGCAATTGAACCTGGCGCCCATGTCCGACACCGATCGCCTGATCGCCGTGACCCTGATCGATTGCATCAACAATCAGGGCTACCTGGACGAGACGCTCGAGGAGATACTCGAAGCCTTCGACCCGGAGCTGGACATCGAACTGGACGAAATCGAAGCCGTCCTGCACCGCATCCAGCAATTCGAACCCGCCGGAATCGGCGCCCGCAACCTGGGCGAATGCCTGCTGCTGCAATTACGCCAGATGCCGGCCAAAACCCCTTGGCTCGCCGAAGCAAAGCGCCTGGTCACCGACTACATCGACTTGCTCGGCAGCCGCGATTACAGCCAGCTGATGCGCCGCATGAAGCTCAAGGAAGATGAGCTGCGCCAAGTGATCGAACTGGTTCAAAGCCTTAATCCGCGCCCGGGCTCGCAAATCGAATCCACTGAAGCCGAATACGTGGTTCCCGACGTGATCGTGCGCAAGGACAACGAACGCTGGCTGGTGGAACTCAACCAGGAATCGGTACCGCGTCTTCGGGTCAACGCCCAGTACGCCGGTTTCGTGCGTCGCGCCGACACCAGCGCCGACAACACGTTCATGCGCAATCAGTTGCAGGAAGCCCGCTGGTTCATCAAGAGCCTGCAAAGCCGCAATGAAACCCTGATGAAAGTTGCCACCCAGATTGTCGAGCATCAGCGCGGCTTCCTGGAGTACGGCGACGAAGCCATGAAACCGTTGGTCCTGCATGACATCGCCGAGGCGGTTGGCATGCACGAGTCGACAATTTCACGGGTGACCACACAGAAATTCATGCATACCCCTCGGGGCATATATGAACTGAAGTACTTTTTCTCCAGCCATGTCAGCACCTCCGAAGGCGGCGAATGCTCGTCCACGGCGATCCGCGCGATCATCAAAAAACTGGTTGCCGCGGAAAATCAGAAAAAGCCGTTGAGTGACAGCAAGATCGCTGGTTTACTGGAGGCACAAGGCATTCAGGTGGCTCGCCGCACCGTCGCCAAGTACCGCGAATCCCTGGGGATCGCGCCTTCGAGCGAACGCAAGCGGTTGATGTAGAGCCACGCCACAGCGTTCCAGTGGTAGATCATTTGATCTACCGCTTTATGCACTGGCAACGAAGGAGAAGCTGTATGCAAGTCAACATCAGTGGACACCAACTGGAAGTGACCGAACCTCTTCGCACCTACATCGGCGAAAAACTCCAACGGTTAGAGAGGCACTTCGACAAGATCACCAACGTACAGGTCACGATGACCGTCGAAAAGTTGAAGCAGAAAATCGAAGCCACGCTGCATATTCCCGGCAATGAAGTGGTCGCGAACGCGGAACATACCGATATGTACGCGGCGATCGACGCACTGACCGACAAGCTGGATAAACAACTCAAAAAGCATAAGGAAAAGACCCAGAGCCTCCTCCAGGGCGCTACCGGTCGTTAACACCCCCAACCCATGATCCGACTTGAAAGCATCCTGACCCCCGGCCGTTCCCTTGTGAACGTGCCGGGCGGCAGTAAAAAGAAAGCCCTCGAACAAATTGCCAACCTGATCGCCCGGGAAGTGCCGGATCTGGAGATGCAAGATGTCTTCGAGGCGTTGATTGCCCGTGAAAAACTCGGCTCGACGGGTTTTGGCAACGGCATCGCCATTCCCCACTGTCGCCTGAAGGGCTGCTCTTCACCCATCAGTGCCCTGATGCACCTCGATGCTCCCATAGATTTCGACGCCATCGACGGCGCACCGGTTGACCTGTTGTTCGTTCTACTGGTCCCGCAAGCCGCTACCGATGCGCACCTGGAACTTTTGCGCCAAATTGCCAGCATGCTCGACCGCAAGGAAGTGCGCGAAAAACTGCGCAGCGCCCCGAGCAATGAAGCCTTGTATCAGGTTGTCCTGGACGAGCAAAACGGTCAGTAATCATGCGCTTGATCATCGTCAGTGGCCGCTCCGGCTCAGGTAAAAGCACCGCCCTTGATGTACTCGAGGACAGTGGCTACTACTGCATCGACAACCTTCCCGCCGGGTTGCTGCCGGAACTCGCCGAACGCGCATTGATCCACACCGAACTGGCACAGCCGCTGGTGGCCGTGTCCATTGATGCTCGCAACCTGCCAAGTCACTTGTCGCGATTCCCCGAATTGCTCGAAGAAGTCCGCAGCCGGCATATCCAGTGCGATGTTCTGTACCTGGATGCCGACGAAGAAACCTTGCTCAAGCGTTTTTCGGAAACCCGTCGTCGTCACCCGCTGAGCAGTGCCAATCGTTCGCTGGCTGAAGCGATCAACGATGAAACCAGCCTGCTCGGCCCCATAGCCGACCTTGCCGATCTCAAAGTCAACACCACCAACCTCAACCTGTATCAGCTACGGGATACGATCAAGCTGCGCCTGTTGAACCAGCCGGAACCCGGTACAGCCTTCCTGGTGGAGTCCTTTGGTTTCAAGCGTGGCATGCCCGTGGATGCCGACCTGGTATTCGACGTGCGCTGCCTGCCCAATCCCTACTGGAAACCCGAGCTTCGGGCGCAGTCCGGGCTTGATCAACCGGTTGCCGAGTACCTGGCAGCCCAGCCGGACGTGGAAGAGATGTTCCAGGACATTTCCACATATCTGCTCAAATGGTTGCCCCGCTTTGCCGCCAGCAACCGCGCCTATGTCACCATTGCCATCGGCTGCACGGGCGGACATCACCGCTCCGTCTACCTGACCGAACGCTTGGGCAAGACGCTGCAACAATCCCTGAAGAACGTCCAGGTCCGCCACCGCGACCTCAGCTAAAGGATTCACACCGCGATGCCTGCTCTGGAAATCGAAATCATCAACAAGCTGGGCCTGCACGCCCGTGCTTCTGCAAAATTCGTCGGAGTCGCCGGTGAATTCAAGGACTGCACGATCAGAGTCGGACGCACTCCGGAATCTACGGTCGACGGCAAAAGCATCATGGCAATGATGATGCTCGCGGCTGGCAAGGGCACCAAAATCTACATCAACACCGAAGGCGAAGACGCGCAAAAGGCGCTGGATGCGTTGAAAGACCTGATCAACCGCTATTTCGACGAAGGCGAGTAAACGCGTATCGAGGCCAAACCCGCTCGATAGCCCACAAAAAAAGGCGCACCACCCATCAGGTGGTGCGCCTTTTTTGTGACAGGGGAGTTTAGCTGCCTGCCACCGTCATCCGCTCGATCAGTACCGACCCCGTACGGATATTGCTGCGCAGTTCCAGGTCATTACCCACGGCAACGATCTGCTTGAACATGTCACGCATGTTACCGGCGATGGTCACTTCCTGGACCGCGAACTGAATTTCACCGTTCTCGACCCAATAACCCGCCGCGCCACGGGAGTAGTCGCCCGTGACCATATTCAGGCCCTGCCCCATCAATTCGGTCACCAGCAGGCCACGCCCCATGCGACGCAGCAAGGCCGCCTGATCTTCATCACCATGGGTGACGAACAGGTTATGCACGCCTCCGGCATTCGCGGTGCTCGGCATGCCGAGCTTGCGACCGGAGTAAGTACCGAGGATGTAGGACACCAGCTCGCCCTTTTCAACGAACGGCTTCGCGTAAGTCGCCAGACCATCGCCATCGAAGGCCGCGCTGCCCAAGGCACGCATCAAATGCGGACGCTCATCGATGGTCAGCCATTCAGGAAACAGCTTCTGACCCAGGGTGCCTTCAAGGAACGATGACTTGCGATACAGGCTGCCGCCGGAAATCGCCGACAGGAAGCTGCCGAACAAACCACCGGCCAACTCGGCGGAAAACAGCACCGGCACTTCGCAGGTTGGCACCGGACGCGCGCCGAGACGGCTTGCCGCCCGTTGTGCGGCACGCTGGCCAATGCTCACCGGATCAGCCAGCAAATTGCCCTGGCGATTCACGTCATACCAATAATCGCGCTGCATCTGACCATCGGCCTCGGCGATCATCACGCAGCTCAGGCTGTGCCGGGTCGACGCATAACCGCCGATAAAACCGTGGCTGTTGCCATAGACACGGCAGCCTTGATGAGTGCTCAGCGTAGTGCCATCGGCATTCTTGATCCGGCTGTCGGCAGCAAATGCGGCCGCTTCACAGGTCAGCGCCTGCTCGATTGCCTGCTCCGGCGTGATATCCCATGGGTGGAACAGGTCGAAATCCTGAACGTCACGCGCCATCAGAGCAGCATCCGCCAGACCCGACGCTTCGTCTTCCGAGGTGTGTTTGGCAATGGCCAAGGCGGCGGCTACGGTCTCACGAATCGCCTCTGGACCGCTGGCCGAGGTGCTGGCCGACCCCTTGCGCTGGCCAACGTACAAGGTGATACCGAATCCCTGATCACGATTGAATTCGACGGTTTCGACTTCGCGCTGGCGCACCGTGGTCGACAGGCCCTGCTCCAGGGACACCGCCACTTCACAGGCACTGGCCCCCTGGCGCCTGGCTTCAGCGATGATCTGCTCGACTTGTTCTTGCAGTGCCGGCAACGCTTGTGGGCCGACGCTTTCAACTGCACTCATGCTGTTCTCCACTCAAATTCTGCTTTCGGAATAGGTCATCGAGCGACCGGGCCGGACAAGCGGCCCCCGACTGGTTATCATGGCGGCGTTTCTTTGCGGACGGCCACCATGGTTGATTCTTACGACGACTCCCTCGATACGGGAGAAAAAAGCAAATCCCAGGTCAAACGCGAGCTGCATGCTCTGGTTGACCTTGGCGAACGCCTTACGACACTCAAGCCTGACTTGCTGGCAAAACTGCCCTTGACCGACGCTTTGCGCCGGGCCTTGGCCGATGCGCCCAAGCACACGGCGAACATCGCGCGTAAACGGCACCTCCAGTTCATCGGCAAACTGATGCGCGATCAGGACACTGACGCCATTCTGGTCTTGCTTGATCAACTCGATGCCTCCACTCGCCAATACAACGAACGCTTCCATAACCTGGAGCGCTGGCGTGATCGCCTGATCGCCGGCGACGATGCAGTCCTGGAAAAGTTCGTCATCGACTACCCGGAGGCTGATCGCCAGCAATTGCGCTCCCTGATCCGTCAGGCCCAGCACGAGCTGGCGACCAACAAGCCACCGGCATCGAGCCGTAAAATCTTCAAGTACATCCGTGAGCTGGACGAGACTCAACGCGGTCTGCGCTGAGACTCTGATCGGGTGAGTCGCCTGGCGGCTCACCCGCAGCTCCACGCCTTACGCGCCCGTGCCACCCACGGTGATCGCATCAATCTTCAGCGTTGGCTGGCCGACACCCACCGGCACCGACTGCCCATCCTTGCCACACGTCCCCACACCACTATCGAGCGACAGATCGTTGCCGACCATCGACACCTTGCTCATGGCTTCAGGCCCGTTGCCGATCAGAGTCGCGCCCTTGACCGGAGCGGTGATCTTGCCGTCTTCGATCAGATACGCCTCGCTGGTGGAGAACACGAACTTGCCGCTGGTGATATCCACCTGGCCGCCGCCGAGGTTGGCGCAATAGATACCGCGCTTCACCGAGGCGATGATTTCGGCCGGATCGCTTTCACCGGCGAGCATGTAGGTGTTGGTCATGCGCGGCATTGGCAGGTGCGCGTAGGATTCGCGACGGCCGTTACCCGTACGGGCCACGCCCATCAGGCGCGCGTTGAGTTTGTCCTGCATGTAGCCTTTGAGTACGCCGTTTTCGATCAGCGTCGTGCACTCGGTCGGCGTACCTTCGTCGTCAACGCTCAAGGAGCCACGACGCCCCGCCAGGGTGCCGTCATCGACGATGGTGCAAAGCTTGGACGCAACCATCTCGCCCATGCGTCCGCTGTAGGCTGAACTGCCCTTACGGTTGAAATCGCCCTCCAGACCGTGGCCAACCGCTTCGTGCAGCAACACACCCGACCAACCGGAGCCAAGCACCACCGGCAACGTACCGGCCGGCGCCGGAATGGCCTCCAGGTTGACCAGCGCCTGTCTCAACGCTTCGCGGGCATAGCCCATGGCGCGATCTTCGGCGAGGAAATAACGGTAGTCGGTGCGACCGCCACCGCCATGACCGCCGCGCTCACGACGGCCGTTCTGCTCGACGATCACGCTGACATTGAAACGCACCAGAGGTCGCACATCCGCCGCCAGCCCGCCGTCGGTGGAGGCCACCAGAATCCGTTCCCAGACACCCGCCATGCTGACGGTGACTTGCTGGATGCGCGGATCGAGCGCGCGAGTCGCGGCATCGATGCGTTTGAGCAGATCGACTTTCTCGGCACGGGTCAGCACTTCCAGAGGATTGTCTGCCCCATATAACTGCGCGACATCCTGAGTGGTGAACGCCTGCACGGTGCCGCTTTGCCCGGCCCGAGAGATCGAGCGGGCGGCACGGGCTGCCGCGCCCAAGGCTTCCAGAGTGATGGCGTTGCTGTAGGCAAAACCGGTCTTTTCACCCGACTGCGCCCGCACGCCCACGCCTTGGTCAAGATTGAAACTGCCTTCCTTGACGATGCCGTCTTCCAGCGCCCAGGACTCGGAGATCTGCCCCTGGAAATACAGGTCGGCGGCATCGATACCCGGGCCGGCCAGGTCGCCGAGCACACCCTGCAGGCTCTCGATCGTCACGCCACCGGGTGCCAGGAGATGATCACTGACTGAGGACAACAACTCGCTCATATGCTTTACGCCTTAAATTCGTCGTTCTGATGCAGGTCGCTGAGCGCCCTGCGAGAAAAAGCGCCGGTGACTGGACACCGGCATCCGCGCCCGGATGGACGCCTGTTCGCTGCTGTCTATCTCGGCCAGCAGCACGGCCTCGCCTTGATCCTGTTGTGCCAGCACGCGCCCCCATGGGTCGATGATGGCGGTATGCCCCCAGGTTTCTCGCGGCCCCGGATGCGTCCCACCCTGGGCGGCCGCGAGCACATAACACTGGGTTTCAATGGCCCGCGCGCGAATCAACACGTCCCAATGCGCCGCACCGGTCACGGCAGTAAAGGCCGATGGCGCGGTAATCAGCTCCGCGCCGGCAGCACGCAATTCGCTGTACAGCTCCGGGAATCGCAGGTCATAACAGACCGTTAGGCCGACTCGCCCTACCGGTGTGTCCGCGACCACGACACCACTGCCATAAGCATAGTCATCGGATTCGCGATAACGACCGCGATTGTCTGCCACGTCCACGTCGAACAAATGCAGCTTGTCGTAACGCGCCACCGTCTCACCCCGGTCATCGACCAGCAACGAGCAGGCGTGCACCTTGGCTGCTGGCTGGTCCACCGGCGGCAGCGGCAAAGTGCCGGCCACAATCCATAACTTGAGGTCGCGAGCGGTCTGTTTCAACCAGGGCAGGATCGGACCTTCGCCCAGTGCCTCGGCGCGGCCAATGTCGGCAATGTCGCGCCGGCCCATGGCCGCGAAGTTTTCCGGCAGCACGGCAAGCGCCGCACCACCGGCTGCGGCCTGCTCGAGCAATTGACGGGCCTGGGCCAGGTTGGCCAGCACATCACTCTGGCTGACCATTTGAATCACCGCTACAGACATGGCGCGCTCCTGAATGGATAGACGTCCATGCTACTCCATGGGCCTGGCGTGTGCGCTCTGAAAAAGAGCGTCAAAAAGGCTTGTCGTAGGTGATTTTCGGTTCTTTCCATGGCCCCTTGACGGTGTATTTCACACTGGCAAAACGGGCCACGCGGTCACCGATCAGCTTGTCGATCAGGAACAGAGCACCGCCGACGGCAGGCGCGCCCACGATCAGGGCGGCAATTGGCAGGTTGTTGGACACCGGCAACGTCACCATCAGCTTGGCGTCGATCTGATCGCCGACCAGGTTCAGGGTGCCGTTGAGCTCAACATTACTCGACGGGCCGGTCATCTGGATGGGCTCACGGGTCACATAGACGCCATTGGTCGCCACCAGCAGCCCCTTGACCCGGTCATAGCTCAAACCTTTGCCGAACAGGTCGGAGAAGTCCAGGCGCAATCGCCGGCCGATGGAGTTGAAGTTGAGCAGGCCGAATACTCGCAACGCTTGGGCACCGCCTTCGACCTCCACAAACTGCCCCTCCCTCATTGAAGCGTCGAGAGTCCCGGAGAAACGCTTGCTGGCCAGCCAGGCCGGCGAGCCGGGCCAGCGACCGTCGACATCCATATGGAACTCCTGGCTGGTCACGCTCGGTGCGAAGCCCCATCCCTTGAGCACATCCGCCAGATTCTTGCCGCTGATCCGCCCCTTGTACCAGCTTGTGCTGGAACCTGGCGCACCTTCCCAGCCACCGCTGCCTTGCAACAGGATGCCTTTGAGGCCCATATCCAGTGAGTTGAGGGCGATCCCCCTGGCCGTAGGACGAACCTTGAGCGACCACGCACCGACCAGATCATTGCCCTGGAACAGCTGATTGATGGTGATATCCAGCGCCGGGATCTTCGTCGGATCCACGGAGGCCAGCGGGTCCGGCGAGTTTTCGTCGGCAAGAACCTTCGGATCAGGTGCCGGCAATCGCACGTATTGCAGATTGATGACCACTGGCGAGGCTTTCGCATCGGGAATACTGGCGGCGCCCTTGACTTGCTGACTGTCGAGCTGCAAAGCCCAGGCGGCCGGTTTTCGCGTCAACTGCACCGATGCCTGATCCAGGGTTGTACCCAGTGCGCTGAGCTTGCCGACCTTGAAATCGGCACTGCTGAGCAACTGTTTTGCACTACCGCCCGGGTCTTGCCCGGCGTACTTGTTCACCAGGTCCTGCCAGGGGCCGACATCCAGCTGCGATAGCACGCCGCGCACCCGCAGGCCTTTGGCAGCGGGCAGCATGGCATTGCCATTACCCAGGAACAATTCACCGCGACCCTCGGCAAAATTTCCGGGAGGCGCGGCGAAGGTGAAGTTCGCCAATTCGCCGTAATTCACCCAATAGCGTCGTTCCGCTCCCTGCAACGTCATGCGGAACGTCGTATCACGCCCGGTTTCGGCAGGCATGCCGAAGGGTGCCGGCAAATCGACGGCGACACCTTTTAGATTGGAGTTGACCATCAACTGGCTATCACCGCCATTAAGGGTCAGTTGCAATTGATACGGAATCACGCCGCTCGCCGGCAGCGACTGGGTGACGCTGAGCCAGTTCGCGAGTTTCTTGACTTCGACCTGCCCCGAGGCCGTGACACGGGTATTGAGCTTGCCTTCACGACCATCGGCGAATATCTGCGCACTCACCGGTTTGTCGAAGGCTCGTGCCGTGATGTTCTGGCCGCTCAACCCTTTGCTGCTATCGAAACGAAAATCACCTTTGAGCTGAGTCAACTCAAGGGGGGGCTCGGGCAATTTCAGTCGAGCCTTTGCCGTTTTGAAGTCGACCACGATATTCGGCTGCTCGCCTTTGACCAGCGGGATATCCAGCTTGAGCTTGCCTTGCAGGTCGCCCTCGCCTTCCCAGCCGGCGAACGTCTCGGCAGTACCGATAGGCGCTTCCTTGAGAATTTTCAGGCCATCACCCAAGCCGCCGGCAAACCCGCCGTCAAGGAACAGATGAGTGCTCTGTCCTGCCGGAGCGTGAGGAATGTTGACGTAAATATCGCTGACCTGGGTGTCGAGCAACTGACCCTTGCTGGCCAGAATCCGCACGCCGCTGTCCTCGACGAACACGTCCCCCGTAACCTTGCTGACGTGCGGCCAGCCCGGCTGGAACGCCAACTCGGCATCGTGCACTTTGAAAAACAGGCTGATGCTGCGGGCGGCATCTTCGGCACCGTGGTTCAGCGAGCCCTGGTACTGGAAGAAACCTTGATCGACTGCCCCCTTGAGAATCGCCGTACGCAGCCATTCGTCGAGTGCCGGGCTCAGGACCGCCGGCAAGTACTTGGCGGTATAGCGACCGTCCCCGTCGACCAGGCCGACCCGCAGGTCCATGTAGTCTTCCTGGTTGTGGTCGAAATGCAACCGGATCAGGAAGTCACCGGCAATCTTGCCTTCCTCGCCCAATACCTTCAGGTACGGCGCGATCAGGGTGAAGCCTTCTTTATCGAGCTTCCAGGTCAACCGGGCATTGGCCTGGATGTATTGCCACGGCTTGGCGAAAATCGGGTCCAGGTGCAGCAGGAAATCCTTGCTGTCCATGCGCAGCTCGCCGTGGCCAAGGTCTCCGCTGATACTGCCGCTGACATTCCGTGCCGCCGGAGCGCCGTGGTAGGCGTCGAAGCCGACCCGATCAAGATTGGCGGCAAAGCTGAACTTGCTGTCGTCGGTGGCATTGGGCCGCACGTCGATCAGAACGTTGCGCAGGCCACCGATGACCTTGAGCCGCTCGACCGTCGTGGCAAAACCTTCAGGTAATGGCGCCAGGGCATTGAGCAACGGCGTGAGCGGAGTGAGCTCGAGGCGATCGGCTTGCAAGTGCCAAGCCTCTTCTGCCTTATCGGTGGCCGCCAGCTGCTTGAGCTGCAAGCGTGATTCCCAGCGAGTCTCGCCGAGGTTCATGGCCAGAGAGTCCAGGGTGACTAACATGCCTTCGGTGCTGCGTTGAAAATAGCCGTTGAGCGCCAGATTATTGATCTGGACCGGCTTGCGCTCGGCATAGGCCCCTTTGATTTGAGGCGCGTTCAACCGGACGGCGGCACTTTGCAAGGCGCCTTGGCCCCAGGTCGCCCACAGCTCGCCACCGCCTTTGATCTCCGAGAAATGCCATTGCTGGGAAACACTTTCGGGCAGCCATTTAGACCAGTCGCTTTGCGGCAGACTCAAGTAGACGTCCGCTTCACCCTCCTTCCATCGGCTGGCCTGAATGCGAGTACGCAGGCTCATTGCCATCGGCTGACCATCGGGCAGGGTCAAGCGGACATCGAGCCGCTGGCGGTAAGCACCGGTTTTCAGATTCAAACCGACGTAAGTCAGGCTAAGGGGAGATTCCCCCCACGGCTGCAACGTGATCTGACTGTCGAGCACCGACAACTGCTGGACCATTTGCAGGCTATTGAGCAACTGCTCCGGGTCGAGGGGCTGATCGTTCCTGACCGGCAGACCTTCCAGCGCCCACTCACCCTCATTGCCTTGCTTGAGGCTGATCTTCAGGCCATTGAGTTCCAGGTGGGCAATACGTATTTCACGCGCCAGCAGACTGGCCCAGAGATCCGGCACCGCCCGCACCTTTTCCAGGTGCAGGGCGTTGGCACCCTCGCCGACCGTCACATCGTGGGCCGAAAGAATAGGCGCGAATCCGCTCCAATTGCCTTTCAGCTCGCCAATCTGCAGCGGCATGCCCAAAGCGTCGCTGGCCCTGGTCTCGACTTCGCCGCGATACTCCGCCACCAGTGGCGTCAGCTCACGGCCAAGGCTGACGTACAACGCCATCAGTACCAAAGCCAACGCGCACAGGCCCAGACCCCAGCGGGTCAGTGCGGCCAAAATGCGTGTCAGACGGTCCATGTCAGTTGGCTCCCATGGCAATCGTTTTGCAAAAAGCTGAGGCCAGCCGTTCAGGAAAAGTTAAAACGTAGCGATTCAGAGCAACACCACGTCGTATTGTTCCTGGGAATACATGGTTTCCACCTGAAAACGAATCGTGCGGCCGATAAACCCTTCGAGCTCGGCAACATTGCCCGACTCCTCATCGAGCAGACGATCGACAACTTTCTGGTTCGCCAATACACGATAGCCTTCCGCCTGATAGGCGCGAGCTTCGCGGAGGATTTCTCGGAAGATTTCGTAGCAGACGGTTTCCGGGGTCTTCAATTTGCCGCGGCCCTGGCAACTGCTGCACGGCTCGCACAGCACCTGCTCGAGGCTTTCGCGGGTGCGTTTACGGGTCATCTGCACCAGGCCCAACTCGGTGATACCGATGATGTTGGTCTTGGCGTGGTCGCGCTCCAATTGCTTCTCGAGCGTGCGCAGCACTTGACGCTGGTGCTCTTCATCTTCCATGTCGATGAAGTCGATGATGATGATCCCGCCCAGATTACGCAGGCGCAGCTGTCGAGCAATCGCGGTCGCGGCTTCCAGGTTGGTCTTGAAGATGGTTTCTTCCAGGTTGCGATGACCGACGAACGCCCCGGTGTTGACGTCGATGGTGCTCATGGCTTCCGCCGGGTCGACCACCAGATAGCCGCCGGACTTGAGCGGGACTTTACGCTCCAGGGCTTTCTGGATTTCGTCTTCGACGCCGTACAGGTCGAAAATCGGTCGCTCGCCGGGGTAATGTTCCAGACGATCGGCGATCTCCGGCATCAGTTCGGCGACGAACTGCGTGGCTTTCTGGAAAGTTTCCCGGGAGTCGATGCGAATTTTTTCGATCTTCGGGCTCACCAGGTCGCGCAAAGTGCGCAGCGCCAAGCCAAGGTCTTCGTAGATCACACTCGGTGCGCTGATGGTTTTGATCTGCGCATTGATCTGATCCCACAGCCGGCGCAGGTAGCGGATGTCCATGAGGATTTCATCGGCACCCGCGCCTTCCGCCGCGGTACGCAGGATAAAACCGCCGGCCTCCTTGATGCCTTCTTTGGCGACGCAATCGGAGACCACCTGCTTGAGACGCTCACGCTCGGCTTCATCTTCGATTTTCAGCGAAATGCCAACATGAGCCGTACGCGGCATGTAGACCAGATAACGCGAAGGGATCGACAGCTGGGTGGTCAATCGTGCGCCTTTGGAGCCGATCGGGTCCTTGGTGACTTGAACCACCAGGCTCTGGCCTTCATGAACCAGGGCACTGATGCTCTCGACCGCCGGGCCTTCGCGCAGGGAAATTTCCGAAGCATGAATGAACGCGGCGCGATCCAGACCGATATCGACGAAAGCGGCCTGCATGCCAGGCAACACCCGTACGACCTTGCCTTTATAGATGTTGCCAACGATGCCGCGCTTTTGCGTACGTTCGACATGGACCTCTTGCAGGACACCGTTTTCAACCACCGCCACGCGCGATTCCATCGGCGTGATGTTGATCAGGATCTCTTCACTCATGGCAGGGTCTCGTTCAGGCATGTTCACGGTAATGGCCACATCTGGTCAGTACAACGCTTAACGCGCATTATGGTTTTGCCAACAGGGTATGCCGAAATGGCCCAGCAGTTCTGCGGTTTCGCACAGCGGCAAGCCAACCACCGCCGAGTAACTTCCATTGAGCCCGGCGACAAACACCGCACCCAGTCCTTGAATTCCATAACCACCCGCCTTGTCCCCCGGCTCGCCGCTGGCCCAGTAGGCCGTTGCCTCATCGCTGCTTATCGGGCGAAAACGCACCACGCTACGCACCACCCGCGACTCGCAACGCTCACCTTCGAGTACAGCGATCGCCGTCAGGACTTCATGCTCACACCCGGACAACATCTTCAGCATGGCGCAAGCGTCAGCTTCATCAACCGGCTTGCCGAGAATTTTCCCGTCGAGCACCACGGCGGTATCGGCTCCCAGCACGCAAAACGGAGCGCCGGACACCACGACATCGCGCCCGGCCGCAGCCTTGCCGCGCGCCAGACGCTCGACATAGGCCGCCGGGGATTCCTGGGGCAATGGGGTTTCATCGATGTCCGCACTGATGGCGGAAAACGGAACGCCAATCTGCGTGAGCAGTTCACGCCGACGCGGCGAGCCAGAGGCGAGGTACAGCGGCTTCATCAAGACATCTCCCTTGTCATGGTGTGGGCAAATGCCTGACCGAATCAGTTGATTTTGTAACGTCGGCGCAATCCGCGCAAACCGAAGCTGATCCATGGCCAGAGCAAGGCACTGACCAGTGCCGGCAACACCAGCGCCAGCGTCGGCTGGCGATTGCCGGTCAGGGCACTGAGCCACAACTGAACCAACTGCGCGAGGCCGAAGATCACCAGGATCACCAGGCTTTGTTGCCACATCGGGAACATCCGCAAGCGTTGTTGCAGCGCCAGCACCAGGTAGGTGATCAACGTCAGGATCAAGGCATTCTGCCCCAGCAACGTGCCATACAGCACATCCTCGGTCAGGCCCAGGCACCACGCGGTGACCATCCCGACTTTTTGCGGCAGGGTCAATGCCCAGAACGCCAGCAGCAAGGCCAGCCACAGAGGACGGAGAATTTCCATGAATTGCGGCAGCGGCGAAACGCTGAGCAGCATGCCGATGGCGAAGGTCAGCCAGACGATCCAGCCGTTTCGGGAGGCTTTGACACCAGCCATTATTCTCGTCCCCCAGTGGTAGCCGGCGCGGAGACAGGCGGTTTGGCAGCAGGTTTGACTACGACGGGTTGTGCCGCCGGCGGTTTGGCTGGAGCAGCTGTGGTCGTGGACGGCTTGGGATGTTTAACGCCTGGTTTGGCCGGGGTTGTGGCCGCCGGTACGGTAGCAGGCACTGCCGGGGCCACCGGGGCAGCCGGAGCCGGAACGATGGCCGGCTTGGGCACGGTCGCTGGAATGATCGGCCCACCACCCTGCGCATCCAGTGATTCCTGCGCCTGGGCAGCGTCGTTGGCACGCTCTTCCGGAGTTCGGGTATCGCTGAACACCAGCAGCAGGTATCGGCTGCGGTTCAGCGCAGCCGTCGGCACGGCGCGAACAATGGCGAATGGCTGACCGGAGTCGTGAATCACTTCCTTGACCGTCGCCACCGGGTAACCCGCCGGGAAGCGTTGGCCAAGGCCGGAGCTGACCAGCAGATCACCTTCCTTGATGTCAGCGGTATCGGCCACATGACGCAGTTCCAGGCGCTCCGGATTGCCGGTGCCACTGGCGATCGCCCGCAGACCGTTGCGGTTTACCTGCACCGGAATGCTGTGGGTGGAATCGGTCAGCAACAGGACGCGGGAGGTGTACGGCATCAACTCGACCACTTGCCCCATCAGGCCGCGGGCATCGAGCACCGGCTGGCCGAGGACCACGCCGTCGCGCTCACCTTTGTTGATGATGATGCGATGGGTAAAGGGATTGGGGTCCATGCCGATCAGCTCGGCCACTTCGACCTTCTCGTTCACCAGCGCCGAAGAGTTGAGCAACTCGCGCAGCCGAACGTTCTGCTCGGTCAGGGCGGCAAGCTTTTGCATGCGCCCCTGCAACAACAGGTTCTCGGTCTTGAGCTTTTCGTTTTCGGCGACGAGTTCGGTCCGGCTGCCGAACTGGCTGGCCACACCTTGCCATAGCCGCTGCGGCAGGTCGGTGATCCAGTAGGACTGCATCAACACCAGCGACATTTGGCTACGCACTGGCTTGAGCAGTGTGAAGCGGGCATCGACCACCATCAGCGCGATCGAAAGCACGACCAGCACCAACACGCGCACGCCCAGTGAGGGACCTTTGGAGAAAAGCGGTTTAATAAGCCGCTCCTCCCAGGCAATTGTTCTCTTTACTCATACGGCATCAAACCGGCCTGGATGCAGACGACAGAAGATAAACGCGAACAGGCAGCACTGCAAAGTGCCGCCTGCGCGCTCAACAGCATAGAGGCAATCCGGCGACTTATTCGCTGGAGAGCAGGTCCATGGTGTGTTTATCCATCATTTCCAGGGCACGGCCACCGCCGCGAGCAACGCAGGTCAGCGGGTCTTCGGCGACGATCACCGGCAGACCGGTTTCCTGGGCCAGCAACTTGTCGAGGTCGCGCAGCAAGGCGCCACCACCGGTCAGGACCAGGCCACGCTCGGCGATGTCGGAAGCCAGTTCCGGAGGCGATTGCTCCAGCGCGCTCTTCACGGCCTGAACGATGGTGGCCAGGGACTCTTGCAGAGCTTCCAGCACTTCATTGGAGTTCAGGGTGAATGCACGCGGAACGCCTTCGGCCAGGTTACGGCCGCGAACGTCGACTTCGCGAACTTCGCCGCCCGGGTAGGCGGTGCCGATTTCCTGCTTGATGCGCTCGGCCGTCGACTCGCCGATCAGGCTGCCGTAGTTGCGACGCACGTAAGTGATGATCGCTTCGTCGAAGCGGTCGCCGCCCACACGCACGGATTCTGCATAAACCACACCGTTCAGGGAGATCAGGGCGATTTCAGTGGTACCACCACCGATATCCACGACCATCGAGCCGCGAGCTTCTTCAACCGGCAGGCCGGCACCGATCGCAGCGGCCATTGGCTCTTCGATCAGGAACACTTCACGGGCACCGGCACCAAGGGCCGATTCACGGATGGCACGACGCTCAACCTGGGTGGATTTGCACGGAACGCAGATCAAAACACGAGGGCTGGGCTGCAGGAAGCTGTTTTCGTGAACCTTGTTGATGAAGTACTGCAGCATCTTTTCGCAGACGCTGAAGTCGGCGATCACGCCGTCTTTCATCGGACGAATGGCAGCAATGTTGCCCGGCGTACGGCCCAACATGCGCTTCGCTTCGGTGCCGACAGCAACGACACTTTTCTGGTTACCGTGTGTCCGAATAGCCACAACGGAGGGCTCATTCAGGACGATACCGCGCTCGCGCACGTAAATAAGGGTGTTGGCAGTGCCCAGGTCAATGGAAAGATCGCTGGAAAACATGCCACGCAGTTTCTTGAACATGGGAAAGGGACCCTAGGCAACGCGTGGGTAAAAAAGTGCGGCAAACTCTAACAACGACAGGGATTTTGGGCAAGGCGCCAATATGTTAAATTGGCCGCTTTTCTGTGCACCAAGCCCCACAATCGCGGCCTTATGACCGTAGAAGTGCGGTAGTGTTCCGACAATCTAACACACGGACGCCGTCCGTTCTGTTTTCCACTGGAGAATCCCAATGGCGCTTGAACGCTCCGACGTGGAAAAAATCGCTCATCTGGCCTGTCTGGGCCTCAATGAAGCCGATCTTCCACATATCACTTCAGCCCTCAACAGCATTCTCGGGCTGGTCGACGAAATGCAGGCGGTCAATACCGACGGTATCGAACCGCTCGCCCACCCACTGGAAGCCAGCCAGCGCCTGCGTGCAGACGTCGTGACCGAGACCAATCATCGCGAGGCTTACCAGTCCATCGCACCAGCGGTCGAAAACGGCCTGTACCTGGTTCCGAAAGTCATCGACTAAAGGGAAAGAGCCTGCAATGCATCAATTGACTCTGGCCGAGATCGCCCGCGGACTCGCCAATAAAAAGTTTTCCTCCGAAGAGCTGACCAAAGTCCTGCTGGCGCGTATCGCCCAGCTCGATCCACAGCTCAACAGTTTCATCAGCCTCACCGAGGACCTGGCGCTCACGCAGGCGAAAGCCGCTGACGCCCGCCGGGCCAACGGTGAGAGCGGCGCCCTGCTCGGCGCGCCGATCGCCCACAAAGACCTGTTCTGCACCCAGGGTATCCGCACCAGCTGCGGCTCGAAGATGCTCGACAACTTTAAAGCACCGTACGACGCCACCGTCGTCGCCAAGCTGGCCGCCGCCGGGGCCGTGACCCTGGGCAAGACCAACATGGACGAATTCGCCATGGGTTCGGCCAACGAATCGAGTTACTACGGCGCCGTGAAAAACCCGTGGAACCTGGAATACGTGCCTGGCGGTTCGTCCGGCGGTTCGGCCGCGGCCGTTGCCGCTCGTCTGTTGCCGGCAGCCACCGGCACCGACACGGGCGGATCCATTCGTCAGCCCGCCGCATTGACCAACCTTACCGGTCTGAAACCGACGTACGGTCGCGTTTCGCGCTGGGGCATGATCGCCTACGCCTCGAGCCTCGATCAGGGTGGCCCGTTGGCGCGTACGGCCGAAGACTGCGCCATTTTGTTGCAGGGTATGGCCGGCTTCGATCCGAACGACTCCACCAGCATCGACGAGCCCGTGCCGGACTACAGCGCCAGCCTCAACGGCTCGCTGCAAGGCCTGCGCATTGGCGTGCCTAAAGAGTATTTCAGCGCCGGTCTCGACCCGCGCATCGCCGATCTGATCCACAACAGCGTCAAGGAGCTGGAAAAGCTCGGCGCCGTGATCAAGGAAATCAGCCTGCCGAACATGCAGCACGCGATCCCTGCGTACTACGTGATCGCCCCGGCGGAAGCCTCTTCCAACCTGTCGCGTTTCGACGGCGTGCGCTTCGGCTACCGCTGCGAAAACCCGGTCAACCTGATAGACCTGTACAAACGCTCCCGCGGCGAAGGCTTCGGTCCGGAAGTGCAGCGCCGGATCATGGTTGGCGCCTACGCACTGTCGGCCGGTTACTACGATGCCTACTACCTGAAGGCGCAGAAGATCCGTCGCTTGATCAAGAACGACTTCATGGCGGCCTTCAACGAGGTCGACATCATCCTCGGCCCCACCACGCCGAACCCGGCCTGGAAGCTCGGCGCCAAGAACAGCG
Organism: Pseudomonas sp. MT92; assembly: GCF_058792515.1. Classification (NCBI taxonomy): domain Bacteria; kingdom Pseudomonadati; phylum Pseudomonadota; class Gammaproteobacteria; order Pseudomonadales; family Pseudomonadaceae; genus Pseudomonas; species Pseudomonas sp. MT92. The sequence continues at coordinate 139,925 of NZ_JBXAFA010000011.1, read as the reverse complement.
ACCCGGTCGCTGCGTACCTGGAAGACGTCTACACCATCACCGCCAACCTCGCTGGCCTGCCGGGCTTGTCCATGCCTGCCGGTTTTGTCGATGGCCTGCCAGTCGGCGTGCAATTGCTCGCTCCGTACTTCCAGGAAGGTCGCCTGTTGAACGTTGCCCACCAGTATCAGCTCAACACTGACTGGCACACCCGCACCCCAACCGGCTTCTGAGGAGACACACATGCAATGGGAAGTCGTGATCGGGCTGGAGATTCATACCCAGCTCACCACCCGGTCGAAAATCTTTTCCGGTAGTTCCACCACGTTCGGCTCCGAGCCAAACACCCAGGCCAGCCTGATCGACCTGGGCATGCCCGGCGTACTGCCGGTGCTGAACCAGGAAGCGGTGCGCATGGCGGTGATGTTCGGTCTGGCGATTGATGCCGAGATCGGCCAGCACAACGTATTTGCCCGTAAAAACTACTTCTACCCGGACCTGCCCAAGGGCTACCAGATCAGCCAGATGGAATTGCCGATCGTCGGCAAGGGCCACCTGGACATCGCCCTGGAGGACGGCACGGTCAAACGCGTCGGCATCACCCGCGCGCACCTGGAAGAAGACGCCGGCAAGAGCCTGCACGAGGAGTTCAACGGTGCCACCGGCATCGACCTGAACCGTGCTGGCACACCGTTGCTGGAGATCGTTTCCGAGCCGGACATGCGCAGCGCCAAGGAAGCCGTGGCTTACGTCAAGGCGATCCACGCTCTGGTGCGTTACCTGGGCATCTGCGACGGCAACATGGCCGAGGGCTCGCTGCGTTGCGACTGCAACGTGTCGATCCGTCCAAAAGGCCAGGCCGAGTTCGGCACCCGCTGCGAGATCAAGAACGTCAACTCGTTCCGCTTCATCGAGAAGGCGATCAACAGCGAAATCCAGCGTCAGATCGAACTGATCGAAGACGGCGGCAAGGTGATCCAGCAAACTCGCCTGTACGATCCGAACAAGGACGAAACCCGTCCAATGCGCAGCAAAGAGGAAGCCAACGACTACCGTTACTTCCCCGATCCGGACCTGCTGCCCGTCGTGATTGAAAACGCGTTCCTCGACGACGTGCGCGCCACCCTGCCGGAATTGCCACCACAGAAACGCGAGCGCTTCCAGGAGCAGTTCGGTCTGTCGGTCTACGACGCCAACGTGCTGGCCACCAGCCGCGAGCAGGCGGACTACTTCGAGCAAGTCGCCAGCATCAGCGGCGACGCCAAACTGGCAGCGAACTGGGTGATGGTCGAGTTGGGCAGCTTGCTCAACAAACAAGGCCTGGACATCGAAGCGTCGCCGGTTTCCGCCGAGCAACTGGGCGGCATGCTGCTGCGCATCAAGGACAACACCATCTCGGGCAAGATCGCCAAGGTTGTGTTTGAAGCCATGGCCAACGGCGAAGGCAGCGCGGACGAGATCATCGACAAGCGCGGCCTGAAGCAAGTGACCGACACCGGCGCCATCTCGGCCGTTCTGGACGAAATGCTCGCGGCCAACGCCGAGCAGGTCGAGCAGTACCGTGCGGCAGACGAAGCCAAGCGCGGCAAGATGTTCGGCTTCTTCGTCGGCCAGGCCATGAAAGCCTCCAAAGGCAAGGCCAACCCGCAACAAGTGAACGAATTGCTGAAAAGCAAGCTCGAAGGCTGATAGAAATGGAGCCAGTTTTTAAACCTGGCTCAAAACCTTGTAGGAGCGAGCCTGCTCGCGATGGAAAGTCAGTTGGCCCCGATGTGGCTGACCCTCCATCGCGAGCTGGCTCACTCCTACAGTTTGTTTCGGGAAACCTTCGAATGAAACGTCTGCTCGGCGCCTGCGCCCTCCTTTCCCTCCTCGTCGGTTGCGCGAGTAACGATATCGTCGACCCGCACGGCTACGACAAAACCGGCATGGCCTCGTACTACGGCGCCAAGCACCAGGGTAAACGCACCGCCAGCGGCGAGCGTTTCGACAAGAATTCCCTGACCGCCGCCCATCGCCAACTGCCGTTCGGCACACGGGTGAAGGTCACCAACCTGAACAACGACAAATCCTGCGTGGTCCGCATCAACGATCGCGGGCCGCATACCCGTGGGCGCCTGATCGACCTGTCCCATGAGGCCGCCGAACGCCTGGGCATGCTCAAGAGCGGCACCGCACGGGTTCGCGTGCAAGCCCTCGACGACTGACAAACGGAGCCTCGACCATCTTCGGATTAGCCGATTTACCCCTGATCAGCGTGATCGAATTGCTCAGCGGCCTGGTGCTGCTGATTATCGGCGCCGAACTGATGGTACGTGCCGCCGTGCGCCTGGCCGCGCGCCTGCATGTGCGACCACTGATCATCGGCCTGACCATCGTCGCCCTCGGCAGCAGCGCACCGCAGATGGCCATCAGCCTGCAAGCCACACTGGCGCATAACGCCGACATTGCCGTCGGCAGTGTGATCGGCAGCAGCATTTTCAATATCCTCGTGACCCTCGGACTGTCGGCGCTGATCATCCCCCTGCGCGTTTCACGGCAACTGGTGCGCCTGGATATTCCGCTGATGATCGGCGCCAGCCTGCTGGTGTTCGTGCTGGCCTGGAATGAAGAGCTGACCCGTGCCGATGGCGTCATTCTCCTGACTGCACTGCTGCTGTACCTGGGCCTGTTGCTGCGTCAGTCGAAGCACTCGGCGCGTCCGCAGTCGACTCATGAGCACCCGGTGCAAGCGCCATGGTTAAAAAGCCTGATGATGATCGTTTCCGGCCTGGCAATGCTGGTGTACGCCGGCCACTTATTGTTGGGCGCGGCGGTTGCGGTCGCCACTGATTTGGGGCTGTCGGAACGGATCATCGGCCTGACCATCGTCGCCATCGGCACTTCCCTGCCGGAGCTCGCGACCTCGCTGATCGCCGCGCTACGAGGTGAACGGGAAATTGCCGTGGGCAACGTCATTGGCAGCAACCTGTTCAACCTGTTGGGCGTTTTGGGCTTTACCGCACTGGTCGCGCCGACACCCCTGTCGGTATCGCCCAATGCCCTGGATTTCGACCTGCCAGTGATGCTCGGCGTCGCCGCGCTGTGCCTGCCGGTGTTCTATTCCGGCTACCGGGTGACCCGCGCCGAGGGCTTGCTGTTTCTGGGTTTGTACCTGGCTTACGGTCTGCACGTGGTGTCGTTCACCACCGGCATGCCATTGGCGGGCAAGCTTGAACACCTGATGCTGTTTTTCGTCCTGCCGGCGCTGGTGGCGTTTTTGCTGTTCACGTCGCTGCGTGCCTGGCATCGCCAACACCACAAGAGAGAATTGCCATGACCGAGAACAAGAAGACCGGCGTTGAAGTACGCCGCCAAGTGATGGGCGACGCCTTCGTCGACCGCGCGCTGGGCAACGCCACCGAGTTCACCCAGCCGCTGCAGGATTTCGTCAACGAACACGCCTGGGGCAGCGTCTGGAGCCGCGAAGGCTTGCCGCTTAAAACCCGCAGCCTGATCACCCTCGCCGCCCTGACAGCGCTGAAGTGCCCGCAGGAATTGAAAGGGCACGTGCGCGGCGCGCTGAACAATGGCTGCACCGTGGAAGAAATTCGTGAAGCGCTGCTGCATTGCGCGGTGTATGCCGGCGTGCCGGCGGCGATCGACGCGTTCCGGGCGGCGCAGGAAGTGATTGATACCTACCAGAAGCCGGAGTGACATCGCGAGCAGGCTCGCTCCCACAGGGGAATGCATTCCAAATGTCGGAGCGAGCCTGCTCGCAATGAGCCCCTGAAGAGCACGACCTCTTCAGCGACTAGATCCACCCGCCCCACTGCAACAAAAAGATCCCGACGTTGGTGGTGACCGCCGCCATCAACGTGGTAATGACGATGATCGCCGCCGCCAGTTCATGATTGCCATTGGCTGCCCGGGCCATGACAAAACTGGCCGCCGCCGTCGGGCTACCGAAGTACAGGAACAGAATCCCCAGCTCCGCGCCACGAAAGCCCCAGAGCCACGCGCCAAGCGTCGCCAATATCGGCAGGCCGAGCATCTTCACCAGACTTGAACTCAGCGCCATCGGGCCGCTCTTGCGCATCGCCACCAGCGACAGCGTGCCGCCAATGCAGATCAATGCCAACGGCAGGGTGGTCTGCGCCAGGTACTGGCCGGAGGTTTCCAGCCATCCCGGCAAACCTATCTTGAAGTAGGCAAACGGTGCCGCCGCGATCACGCTGATGATCAGCGGATTGCTGAACACGCTTTTGCAAATGCTCCACGGATCGGACTTGATCACCGGGCTGTACACCGCCAGCACGATGGTTGACAGCGTGTTGTAGAACAGGATCACCAGCGCCGCGAGAATCGCCCCCAGGGAAATCCCGTAATCGCCGTACATGCTCGCCGCCAGCGCCAGGCCGATGACCCCGTTGTTACCGCGAAATGCGCCTTGGGTGTAGATCCCACGGTCTTCTCGCGGGCACTTGAAAATCGCCCAGCCCCAAGCGATGGCAAAGCACACCAGGGTGGCGAGGGAGAAATAAATCAGCAGCGCTGGCTGCAGCGCGGCGTGCAGGTCGGCATGCAGGATGCCGAGAAACAGCAACGCCGGCATGCTGACGTTGAACACCAACGCCGACGCAGTATGGATGAAGTTATCGTTGATCCAATTGATGCGCTTGAGCAGCACCCCCAGAAACAGCATGGCGAACACCGGGGCGGTGATGTTCAGGGTTTCGAGGAAAATGGCCAGCATGCCGTGGATAACCTTGGGTGAGCGTCGTTAGGGGGCTAATGATAAGCCACCCGGGACGCTGGCGTCTGTGAGTTCGCCATTGCTGGCAAGCCCGCTACCCCATTGATCTTCAGTGTTCACAATTTGAGCAACAAAGAAGCACCCTGTGGGAGCTGGCTTGCCAGCGAAGAACGATAACGCGGTGTTACGTGATCGGTGCTGGATTGAACAGGGTAATGTCGTTGTGCAGCTTGTGCCGTTCCGCCCACGTCTGTTTCTTGCCGCTGGCCACGTCCAGGTAGTAGTGGAACAACTCCCAGCCGAGGTCCTCGATGGAGGCGCGTCCGGTGGCGATTCGCCCCGCGTCGATGTCGATCAGGTCTGGCCAGCGTTGTGCCAGCTCAGTGCGGGTCGATACCTTCACCACAGGCGCCATGGCCAAGCCATAAGGCGTGCCACGACCGGTGGTGAACACGTGCAGGTTCATCCCCGCCGCCAGTTGCAACGTCCCGCAGACAAAGTCGCTGGCCGGGGTTGCGCAGAAGATCAGGCCTTTTTCCTTGAAGCGCTCGCCAGGGCCGAGCACGCCAGTGATAGCGCTGCTGCCGGACTTGACGATCGACCCCAGGGATTTCTCGACAATGTTCGACAGCCCGCCCTTCTTGTTGCCCGGCGTGGTGTTGGCGCTGCGATCGGCTTCCCCTTTGGCCAGGTAACGGTCATACCAGTCCATTTCCCGCACCAGCTCCTGAGCGACTTCCCTGGTTTGCGCGCGCGAAGTCAGCAGGTAAATCGCGTCGCGCACTTCCGTCACTTCGGAGAACATCACCGTCGCACCCGCACGCAACAGCAAGTCCGAGGCGTAGCCCAGGGCCGGGTTAGCGGTGATCCCGGAGAACGCATCACTGCCACCGCATTGCATGCCCAGGATCAGCTCGGACGCCGGCACGGTTTCCCGACGGCGCTGGTCGAGCTTCTTTAAACGGGTTTCGGCCAGCGCCATGATCTGTTCGATCATCTCGGTAAAACCGTGACTGGAGTCCTGCAGGCGATACAACCAGGGCTCGCTCAAATCCACCGAGCTGTCGTTCTCGTGCATCACTTGTCCGGCCTGCAATTTCTCGCAGCCCAGGCTGATCACCAGCGCCTCGCCACCCAGGTTCGGGTTGCGCGCCAGATTGCGCACGGTGCGAATCGGGATGTAGGCATCGGTGGCGGTGATCGCCACGCCGCAGCCGTAACTGTGGGTCAGCGCCACCACGTCATCGACGTTCGGGTACTTGGGCAGCAACTCGTCCTTGATGCGCTTGACCGCATGGTCCAGCACGCCGGTAACGCACTGCACCGTGGTCGTGATGCCGAGAATGTTACGCGTGCCAACCGTGCCGTCGGCGTTGCGATAACCCTCGAAGGTATAGCCTTCCAGCGGGGCTTGCGCGGCCGGCACTTCGGTGGACAGCGGCAGGCTGTCCAGCGGTGGCGCGGTGGGCATGCGCAATTGGTCCTCCTTGACCCAACTGCCACGCGGGATCGGCTGCAAGGCGTAGCCAATGGTCTGGCCGTAACGAATCACCTGTCCGCCCTCGGGGATGTCCTCCAGGGTGACCTTGTGACTTTGTGGCACGAAATCCACGGTGACCAGGCCATCGGCAAACTCGGTGCCGGCCGGTACGCCCTGATCGTTGACCACGATCACCACATTGTCCCGCTCGTGCAGGCGGATGTAGCGCGGCGAGTCGGAATGTTCAATCAACTGCATGACGCCGCTCCTCAGGAATGCGCTTGAGACAATTTGTTATTCATTTCAGGACCGCCCATTGGTGGTTCTTTAAGCACAACGCGTTTGATCGGACCGACGATGACCAGATAGCTGAACACCGCGACCAGTGCGTTGCAACCGACAAACACCAGCGCCCACTTGAACGATCCGGTGGAGCTGATGATGTAACCGATCACGATCGGGGTGGTGATCGAGGCGAGGTTGCCAAACATGTTGAACAGGCCACCGCTCAAACCGGCGATCTGTTTAGGCGAAGTATCGGAGACCACCGCCCAGCCAAGCGCGCCCACGCCCTTACCGAAGAACGCCAGCGCCATGAAGCCCACGACCATCCATTCGATATCGACGTAGTTACACGCCACGATGCTGCTGGAAACCAGCAGGCCGGCAATGATCGGCGCCTTGCGGGCGAACGTCAGGGAATGCCCCTTGCGCAGCAGGTAGTCGGAAATCACCCCGCCGAGCACACCGCCGATGAAGCCGCAGATCGCTGGCAACGAGGCAATGAAACCGGCCTTGAGGATGGTCATGCCGCGCTCTTGCACCAGGTACACCGGGAACCAGGTCAGGAAGAAGTAAGTGATGCCGTTGATGCAGTATTGACCGAGGTAGACGCCGAGCATCATGCGGTTGGTCAACAGCTGGCGAATGTAGTCCCACTTTGGCCCGTCGACCTTTTTGCCCTTGCCTTTGTCCTGGTCCATGTCGACCATGCCGCCGTTCTCGGCGATGTGCTTGAACTCAGCGTCATTGATCATCGGGTGCTGACGCGGGCTGTGGATAACTTTCAGCCAGATCAGCGAGAACACGATGCCGATGCTACCCATCACGACAAACACGTGCTGCCAGCCAAAGGTGTAGACGATCCAGCCCATGAGCGGCGCGAACAGCACCGTGGCGAAGTATTGCGCGGAGTTGAAGATCGCCGATGCAGTACCGCGTTCAGCGGTCGGGAACCAGGCCGCCACGATGCGCGCGTTGCCGGGGAAGGACGGCGCTTCGGCCAGGCCCACCAGGAAGCGCAGCATGAACAGCGCGACAATCGCCGTGGACATGCCGAACTCACCGACATAACCCTGCAGGACGGTGAACAGCGACCAGGTGAAGATGCTCAATGCATAGATTTTTTTCGAGCCGAAACGGTCCAGCAGCCAGCCCCCGGGAATTTGCCCGGCCACGTAGGCCCAACCGAATGCAGAGAAGATATAGCCAAGGGTGACCGCGTCGATGCCGAGGTCTTTTTGCAGGCTGGAGCCGGCAATGGCGATGGTAGCCCGGTCGGCGTAGTTGATCGTGGTCACCAGGAACAGCATGAGCAGGATCAAATAGCGGACGTGAGTCGGCTTGGTCGATTGCATGTAGATGTACTCCCACTGATTATTTTTATGCGCGGGTGAAACGGGTGCGGCCCCTGTAGGAGCGAGCCTGCTCGCGATGGTGGTCAACGATGACGCGGGGCATCAGGTTGACTGTGGCGACTTCAAGACCATCGCGAGCAGGGCTCGCTCCTACAGGGGGTATTGCCTTACGAGCCGATGTAACTGGTCTTCACGACCGTGTAGAACTCTTGCGCATAGCGGCCTTGCTCGCGGGAGCCATAGGATGAACCTTTACGCCCGCCGAACGGAACGTGGTAATCCACGCCAGCGGTCGGCAGGTTGACCATCACCATCCCTGCCTGGGAGTGGCGCTTGAAGTGGTTGGCGTACTTCAACGACGTCGTGGCGATGCCCGCCGACAGACCGAACTCGGTGTCGTTGGCCATGGCCAATGCCGCTTCGTAATCCGCGACGCGAACCACGTTGGCCACCGGGCCGAAGATCTCTTCACGGCTGATGCGCATCGCCGCTTCGCTGTCGGCAAACAGCGTCGGCGCGAGGTAGTAACCCTCAGTGTCACAGGTCACCAAACCACCGCCGCTGACCAGACGCGCACCTTCGGACTGGCCGATGTCGATGTACTTCATGTCCTGTTCAAGCTGGGCTTGCGAAACCACCGGACCGATATCAGTGCCCGCTTTCAACGCATGGCCGACCTTGATCGACTTCATGCGCTCGGCCATGGCTTCGACAAACTTGTCGTGGATGCCGGCGGTGACGATGAAGCGGCTCGACGCGGTGCAACGCTGACCGGTGGAGTAGAACGCGCTCTGCACCGACAGCTCGACCGCTTGCTTGAGGTCAGCGTCGTCGAGAATGATCTGCGGGTTCTTGCCGCCCATTTCCAGCTGGACCTTGGCCTGGCGCGACACGCAGCTGACGGCGATCTGGCGACCGACACCCACGGAGCCGGTGAAGCTGATGCCATCGACTTTCGGGCTGTGGACCAGTGCATCACCCACCACGCGACCGCTGCCCATCACCAGGTTGAACACGCCAGCCGGGAAGCCTGCGCGGGAGATGATTTCCGCCAGGGCCCAGGCGCAACCTGGCACCAGGTCCGCCGGCTTGAGCACGACGCAGTTGCCGTAGGCCAAGGCCGGGGCGATTTTCCACGACGGGATGGCAATCGGGAAGTTCCACGGGGTGATCAGACCGACCACACCCAGTGCTTCGCGAGTGACTTCAACGTTGACGCCCGGGCGCACCGAAGGCAGGTAGTCGCCGGACAGGCGCAGGCATTCACCGGCGAAGAACTTGAAAATGTTGCCGGCGCGTGTCACTTCGCCAATGGCTTCGGGCAGGGTCTTGCCCTCTTCCCGAGCCAACAACGTGCCGAGCTCTTCGCGACGGGCGAGAATTTCAGTGCCGACTTTATCCAGGGAATCGTGACGCGCCTGAATGCCGGACGTGGACCACGCCGGAAACGCGGCACGGGCGGCATCGATGGCGGCGTGGACTTGGGCCAGGTCAGCCTTGGCGTAGTCACCGATGGCATCGCTCAGCTCGGACGGGTTGATGTTGGTCGCGTAATCGCTGGCCGCGACCCATTCGCCGTTGATGTAGTTGTCGAAACGCTTTGCATTTGTCACGGGACTGCCCTCGAAACAAAAAGATCTCACGCAAAAGGCCGCTGAATACTCAGCGGCCCCGTTAAACCGGAGGTGTTACTGCGCGCCCTGCTTGTCGATCAGCGCGGCGAGCATTTCATACTCTTCGCCCGTCAGATCGGTCAGCGGTGCACGCACGGGGCCAGCGTCGTAGCCGGCAATTTTTGCCCCGGCCTTGACGATGCTCACGGCGTAACCGGCTTTGCGGTTACGGATGTCCAGGTACGGCAGGAAGAAGTCGTCGATGATCTTGCCAACGGTGGCGTGATCTTCACGCGCGATCGCGTGGTAGAAGTCCATCGCGGTTTTCGGGATGAAGTTGAACACCGCCGAGGAGTAGACCGGCACGCCCAGCGCCTTATAGGCAGCGGCGTAGACTTCGGCGGTCGGCAAGCCGCCCAGGTAACTGAAACGGTCACCGAGGCGGCGACGGATCGACACCATCAACTCGATATCACCCAGGCCGTCCTTGTAGCCGATCAGGTTCGGGCAGCGCTCTGCCAGACGCTCCAGCAGCGGCGCGTTCAGACGGCAAACATTGCGGTTGTAGACCACGACACCGATGTTGACCGATTTGCACACGGCTTCAACGTGGGCGGCAACGCCGTCCTGGCTGGCTTCGGTCAGGTAATGCGGCAACAGCAACAGGCCCTTGGCGCCCAGACGCTCAGCTTCCTGCGCGTATTCGATGGCTTGACGGGTCGAACCGCCAACACCGGCCAGAATCGGCACGCTGGTGGCGCAAGTGTCGACCGCCGTCTTGATGATTTCCGAATATTCGCTGGCCGCCAGAGAGAAGAACTCACCGGTGCCGCCGGCGGCGAACAGCGCCGAGGCGCCGTATGGGGCCAGCCATTCGAGACGCTTGATGTAACCAGCGCGGTGGAAATCGCCCTGGGCATTGAAATCGGTGACCGGGAAAGACAACAGGCCGGAAGAGAGGATGGACTTCAGTTCTTGTGGATTCATTATTCGAACACCCTGGGTAGCGACGTTTGTGTGTGAGAAAACCGTTCAGCCTTTGCTGAAGTTGTAGGTCATCGTACAACTTAAAATATAACCGTCAACTGCATTTCATCGCCGCGGGTGAAAATTGTTCGACAAGAGTCAGGCGAGATAGGGGGTTCAGCGGCTATTGGGGCAGGAAATACGGGGCACACGCCGGCTCAATAGAGATACGTTGTCAGAAGATTGATGGACTGAGCAAACAAGCTGGCGATGTGGGAAGTGGCCGATAACAGGCTCGCACACAAGGATTTGGGTGAGCACAAATAGTGTTCACCGCAAGTCAAATGGGGGAGCGAGCCTGCTCGCGATAGCGGTAACTCAGACGATGGGTGACACAGGGATAGATTGCTTACCCCCGCTGCGCCTCGGCCTCTTCATGGGCATGACGCAACCGCTCACGGCTGTTGGTCAAGTGCAGACGCATGGCCGCGCGGGCCGCATCGGAATCCTGGCGAGCAATCGCATCGTAGATTTCTTCGTGCTCGCGGCTCAGGCGATTCATGTAGTGCTGCTGGTCATCGTGGGCCAGCCGCGCGGAATTGAGACGGGTGCGCGGAATGATGCTGGTGCCCAGGTGGGTCATGATGTCGGTGAAGTAGCGGTTGCCGGTCGACAGGGCGATTTGCAGGTGGAACTGGAAGTCCGAGGCCACGGCATCGCCGGCGTGGGAGACGCTTTCATTCAAGGCATCCAGTGCCGCGCGCATCAACGCCAACTGCTCTGGGGTTCGGCGTTGCGCGGCCAGACCGGCGGACTCCACCTCCAGGCTGATGCGCAGCTCCAGGATGGCCAGCACATCACGCAAGGTCACCACTGTCGCCGGATCGATACGGAAACCGCTCGGGCTCGGGGTGTCGAGGACGAAGGTGCCGATACCGTGGCGGGTTTCCACCTGCCCCGCCGCCTGCAGACGGGAAATCGCCTCGCGCACCACCGTGCGGCTGACGCCATGGGCATCCATGATCGCCGACTCGGTGGGCAACTTGTCACCACGCTTGAGGTGGCCGTCGCGGATCTGCTCGGACAGCACCGTCACCAGTTCCTGCGCGAGGCTGCGGCGCTTGCGAGGGAGGCGTGGTGTGTCGTTCAGGTTTTCCATGGTGAACATCTGTCTCGAAAAATTCGGTTGAAACCGCATCATAGCTCAACACGGTTGTACGATCACCCATCACCCTGTGTAGGAGCGAGCCTGCTCGCGATGGACTGGCGAGCGCCGCGTGTATTCAGGTGGCACGCGCTATCGTTAGCCACCCTCGCGAGCAGGCTCGCTCCTACAGAGAATGTGGTGTTCAGGCGGTCACGGCCTGGTCCACCAGGCGGCCATTCTCGATACGAATGTGCCGCGGATGGAAACGCTTGAGACTGCTGCGATGGCCGACGCTGATGATGCTCAGTCCCGGCAACTCATCGATCAGCGCCTGATACAGCGAAGCCTCATCCTCTTCATCCATCGCCGACGTCGCTTCGTCCATGTACAACCATTGCGGCGCATAAATCAGGGCACGGGCGAAGGCCAGGCGCTGCTGCTCACCTGGCGACAGCAGACGCTGCCAGTGATTGGCTTCATCGAGGCGCGCCACCAGGTGCGGCAGTCGGCAGGTTTCCAGTACGTGCACGTAGCGCTCGTTCGGGTAGGTATCGCCGGCCTGTGGATAACTCAATGCCTCGCGCAACGTACCAATCGGCAGATAGGGTTTCTGCGGCAGGAACAGGTAACGCGCCGCCGGCAGGCGGATACTGCCGTGGCCCGCCGGCCACAGATGCCCCATCGCCCGCAGCAAGGTCGACTTGCCGCTGCCGGAGCGACCGCTGAGCATCACGCGCTCGCCCTCCTCCACGGTCATCTCGGCATTGGTCAGCAGATGGCGACCGTCAGCCAGATCGAGGCCGAGGTTGTGCACCTGCAATGCATCCCCTTGATTCTGCACGTCGATGGCCGGGACACGCTCTTCGTTATCGACCATGGCCTGACGGAAGCTCAACAAACGATCACAGGTGGCGCGCCAGGAAGCGAGGTCCTGGTACGCACTGATAAACCAGCTGAAACTCTCCTGGACGTTGCCGAAAGCCGAGCTGATTTGCATCAGTTCACCGAGTTCGATCTTGCCGGAGAAGTAACGCGGCGCAGCGACCATGAACGGAAAAATGATCGCAATCTGGCTGTAACCGGACGTGAAGAACGTCAGACGCTTGGACACCTTCATGATGTCCCAGAAGTTATGCCAAACCATCCCGAAACGACTGCTCAGGCGGCGGTTTTCGTTGGGCTCGCCGTTGTACAACGCAATGCTTTCCGCATTTTCACGGACCCGGACCATGGAGAAACGCAGGTCGGCTTCGAAGCGTTGTTGTTGGTTGTTCAGGCCGATCAAACGACGACCGATCAAATGCGTCAGCCAACTGCCGACCGCGGCATACACCAGCACGCACCAGAACATGTAGCCGGGAATGGTGAAGCCGAGCACTTCAATACTGCCTGATACACCCCACAGGATGATCGAGAACGACACCAGGCTGACGATATTGCGAATCAGCCCAAGGCCCAGGCTCAGCGTGTTCAAGGTGAAGTTGTTGAGGTCTTCCGATATCCGCTGGTCCGGGTTATCGGTGTAACCGCCCTGCTCCAGCCGATAGTAATTTTTGTCGCTGAGCCAGCGGGCGAAATACTTTTCGGTGAGCCAGGCCCGCCACCGTATGGTCAGCATCTGGGTCAGGTAAAGGCGGTACACCGCACCGATAATCGCCACCGCGGCAATGGCGCAGAAATACAGGATCAACGTCCAGAACGACGCCTCATCCTTCTTCTGCAGAGCGTTATAGAAGTCTTTGTACCAGGTGTTGAACCACACCGAGATCCCGACGCTGATCAACGAGAGGGCAATCACGGCGATCAGCAACGTCCAGGCCTTGCCCTTCTCTTCGCTACGCCAGTAAGGCGTGGTCATCGCCCATACTTTGCGAAAAAACTGCCCGCGCACCGCATCGTTGACCGCAGAATATTCAGCGTTCTGATTCATGGAAAAGGCTCGATAAAGAAAAAAACACGCACGAACCGATCATAGATGATCGGTTCGGTTTGTCGCGAGGAGCTACCCGCATTCGTTCAGCGCCGGTTCAGCGGCGAACGGGGCGCTTCTGCAGTTTGCGCTGCAGCGTGCGGCGATGCATGCCCAGGGCGCGGGCCGTGGCGGAGATGTTGCCTTCGTGCTCGGTCAAGACGCGCTGGATATGCTCCCACTGCAGACGGTCGACCGACATCGGGTTCTCCGGCACCAGGCTGTCGAGGTCGGCATGCTCGGAAAGCAGCGCAGCCAGAACGTCGTCGGCATCCGCCGGTTTGCACAGGTAGTTGCAGGCACCGCGCTTGATCGCCTCGACGGCGGTGGCAATGCTCGAGTAACCCGTGAGGATCACCACGCGCATTTCCGGGTCCATTTCCAGCAACTTGGGCAACAACACCAGACCCGAGTCGCCGTCCATTTTCAGGTCCAGGGCGGCGTAGTCCGGCAGATCGGCCTGGGCCATCGCCAGGCCTTCTTCGGCGGAGCCGGCGGTACTGACGCGAAAACCACGGCGAGCCATCGCACGGGCCATGACGCGGGTAAATGTTGCGTCGTCATCGACCAGCAGCAAATGCGGCAGTTCTTCGCCTTCGACTTGGATTTCGTCACTCATGTTGGTCTCCTCGGGCGACACGGGGCAGGCGCAGCTCGGTGAGCGTGCCGCCTTCCTCATGACTGTAGAGTTTCACTGAGCCGCCGGCGCGTGTCACGCTGGCCTTGCTCAAAAACAGGCCCAGGCCGAAACCTTTGCCCTTGGTAGTAAAAAATGGCTTGCCAATCTGCTCGGCGATGGCCAGCGGTACACCAGCTCCGTGGTCGCGAATGCTGATCGTCAGGTTATCCGCATCCCAGTCCAGCGTCACTTGCAGGCCCTCGGGACAGGCATCGGCGGCGTTGTTCAGCAAATTCAACAGGGCCTGGGTCAGGTCCGGCGGTGGAGCCATGCGCGGCACCTTGCCTTGACCCAGGCGCTGGAAGCGATAGCTGGCTTCCGGGCGCATCAAGTGCCAGCGGTTCAATGCCTCATCGAGCCAGTCGGTGACGTCCTGCATCTCCACGGCCAGGCGGCGATTGGCTTCGGCGGCGCGCACCAGTTGTTGCAAGGTCTCTTTGCACAGCTTGACCTGATCCTGCAGCACGCTCAGGTCGTCCTGCAGCATCGGGTCGTGGTGATCCTGGCGCATTTCCTTGAGCAACACGCTCATGGTCGCCAGTGGCGTACCCAGTTCATGAGCAGCGCCGGCCGCCTGGGTGGCCACGGCCAGCAATTGCTGGTCGCGCAGTCCTTCTTCGCGGCGAATGGCGCGCAGTTCTTCCTGACGGCGCAACTCTTCGGCCATGCGCGCGGCGAAGAAGGTGATGACCGCCGCGGCGAGCGCAAAACTCAGCCACATCCCGTAAACCTGCAGGTTTTCCCGAGCGATCGGGAAGGTCTGCAACGGATAAAAGCGCGCCAGCAACAGGGTGTACATCGTCAACGCGATACCGGACAGGATCACCGAATAACGCCACGGCAATGTCACGGCCGCGATGGTCAGTGGCACCAGGTAATAAGACACAAACGGGTTGGTCGAGCCGCCCGAAAAGTACAGCAAGGCACTGTGGATAAACAGGTCGCAGGCCAGTTGCAAGGCGTATTCGAGTTCTGTCACCGGCCATGACGTGCGCAGGCGAATCGCCGTGAACGCACACAACAGCATCGAGCAACCGAGGGTCGCCGCCAGCTGGAACCAGGGCAACGGCAGCAATTGAAACCAGTAGGCCAGGCCCACGGAGCCGGCCTGGGCGGCCAACACCAAAGTGCGGATGAACGTCAGCCGCCAGAGATTCTGGCGAGTTGCGGAGGTAATTTGAACGGGGGCGAGCATGAGCTCTCCTGATGAGCGCTCCAGGCGGATCGCCGGGAGTATAACCAAGCGCGGGGCTGACAGGAAAAAGTGCGGCAAACGGCCACATGCAGGAGCGAGCCTGCTCGCGGTGGTCGTCAACGGTGACGCTCGCTCCTACAGGGGGCATGTGTATCTGTATAGAAGTTGTAACTGTGCGAACCGGATCATAGCGGCTAGAGTCTGATGGTTTCACGCAGGCCCGGAACAGACCCCTGCGCCCCCTCCAAGGAGCTTTCATGCACACATTCCGCCGCAGCGCCGCCCTCCTCGCCCTGAGCATTGGCGCGATCGCCAGCCTCCCGGCCCTGGCTGCCGACGAGCTTCATTACAACCAGATTTCACTGCGCGCCGAAGTCAGTCAGGAAGTGGCTCGCGACCTGATGATCGTGACCCTCTACACCGAAGAACAAAACAGCGACCCGGCCAAACTCGCCGCCGATGTCAGCACCACCATGAACAAGGCGCTGGCCCAGGCCAAACAGGTCAAGGACATCACTTTGCGCCAGGGCAGCCGCAACAGCTACCCGATCTATGACACCAAGGGTCAAAAAATCACTGGCTGGCGTGAACGCGCCGAGCTGCACCTGGAAAGCCCGGACTTCGCCGCACTGTCGAAACTCACCGGCGAACTGCTCACCGACCTGAAGATGGGCGGCATGGACTTCGCCATTGCCACGCCGACCCGCAAAGCCAGTGAAGACGCCCTGCTCAAGGACGCCGTAACCGCGTTCAAGGCCCGCGCCCAACTGGCCACTGATGCACTGGGGGGCAAGGGTTACAAGATCGTCAACCTGAACCTCAACAGCAACGGCTATCCACAACCGTACATGCGCGCACCGATGATGATGAAAGCTGCCAGCATGGAAGCCGCTCCGGTCACGCCGGAAGTGGAAGCGGGCACCAGCCAGGTCAGCATGACAGCCGACGGTTCGATTGAAGTGCTGATGCCTTGATTCATACCCGGTAGGCAAAAAAGGCGATCACTCAAGTGATCGCCTTTTTTTTTGCAAACCGACGTCTATGCTGATTCTGGAAATAAACAGGAATACCCGGACAACTATCGCAGTTGCACTTCGCACATCTTGCTCATGAGACTGGCAACAATAATGGCTCCCATTTACCCCCGCCCCCACTGAGGGACAGGGGTATAAATAGGTAACACCTCGCCCCACCCACGGGCGCCCCCAAGGCCTAAGCGCACCAAAAAGGGGCGCAGTTAGCACGATAAAAACACCGCGCAAACGGTCAAATGCGTCAAATTTTATACATATGCGACATTAAGGTACGTTCGTGCCACTGTTTAAGGCTTGTAGTCACTCTGGATCTTGCATTGGGTATGGCCCCTGCATAAGTATCCGCAGGCACGACTCACGAGGTCGTCCTCAAAATCAAAAAATGACAACAAATCATGAGGCCACCATGCTTAAACACGCGGTCATTCCGTTTCTATTAGGTGCCGGCTTATTAGCGGCCGCGCCTTTCGCCCAAGCTGCGACTAACCTGGTGTTCTGCTCCGAAGGGAGCCCGGCCGGTTTCGATCCGGGTCAATACACCACCGGAACCGACTTCGACGCCTCAGCCGAGACCATGTTCAACCGTTTGACCCAGTTCGAGCGCGGCGGCACCGCCGTAGTTCCTGGGCTGGCGACCAAGTGGGACGTCTCCGATGACGGCCTGACCTACACCTTCCACTTGCGTGAAGGCGTCAAGTTCCACACCACCCCGTACTTCAAGCCGACTCGTGAGTTCAACGCCGACGACGTGCTGTTCACCTTTAATCGCATGATTAACAAGGATGACCCGTTCCGCAAAGCGTACCCGACCGAATTCCCGTACTTCACCGACATGGGGATGGACACCAACATCACCAAGATCGATAAAGTCGACGATCACACTGTCAAGTTCACCCTCAAAGACGTCGATGCCGCGTTCATCCAGAACATGGCCATGAGCTTCGCCTCGATCCAGTCCGCCGAGTACGCTGCCCAGCTGCTCAAGGAAGGCAAGGCCGCCGACATCAACCAGAAGCCGGTTGGCACGGGTCCGTTCGTGTTCAAGAGCTACCAGAAAGACTCCAACATCCGCTACACCGGGAACAAGGACTACTGGAAGCCTGAAGACGTCAAGATCGACAACCTGATCTTCGCCATCACCACCGACCCGTCGGTACGCATCCAGAAGCTGAAGAAGAACGAGTGCCAGGTCACTCTGTTCCCGCGTCCGGCCGACCTGAAGGCGCTGCGCGAAGACAAGACCCTGAAGCTGCCTGACCAGGCTGGTTTCAACCTGGGCTACATCGCGTACAACGTGATGCCCAAGGTCAAGGGTCAGACCGAGGCCAACCCGCTGGCCGACCTGAAGGTTCGCCAGGCGCTGGACATGGCCGTCAACAAGCAACAGATCATCGACTCCGTGTACCAGGGCGCCGGCCAATTGGCCGTCAACGCCATGCCGCCGACCCAGTGGTCCTACGACACCACCATCAAGGATGCACCGTACAACCCCGAGAAAGCCAAAGAGCTGCTCAAGGAAGCGGGCGTTAAAGAGGGCACCGAAATCGTGCTCTGGGCGATGCCGGTACAGCGTCCATACAACCCGAACGCCAAGCTGATGGCAGAAATGCTGCAGTCCGACTGGTCCAAGATCGGCCTCAAGGTCAAGATCCAGAGCTACGAATGGGGCGAGTACATCAAGCGTTCCAAAGGTGGCGAAAACCAGGCAATGCTGATTGGCTGGAGCGGTGACAATGGTGATCCGGACAACTGGCTGAACGTGCTGTTCGGCTGCGACTCGCTGGAAGGCAACAACTTCTCCAAGTGGTGCTACAAGCCGTTTGACGACATCGTCAAGCAAGCCAAGCGCACCTCGGATCAGGCCAAGCGCACCGAGCTGTACAAACAGGCTCAACACATCCTGAAAGACCAGACTCCAATGACACCTATCGCTCACTCGACGGTGTTCCAACCCATGCGCGCCGAAGTGCAGGATTTCAAGATCAGCCCGTTTGGCTTGAACTCCTTCTACGGTGTCAGCGTCAGCAAATAAGGTCCGGCAATGGCGACGTTTTTGACGTCGCCATTGCCGTATTACCCGAGAAAGCAGGAATCCGCCTACATCCAAATCGTCTGCTGACTACAGCAGTCCTTTAGGACGCGTCGTCATTTCCTACGAGTCTTTCGGACTCTACGCATTTACTGCCGGGCCCACGATTCATACCGTCGGGATCCGACCAGCTTATGCGTGGGTCATCGGTTTTTCTGATGCACGCAATGGCTTGAAACCAGTGAGGCCTCCACGTCCGCGGACGGGACGACGGCTCATTGTCAAAACACTGAACGAGAGGGAGCGTTATGCGCCATACCTTGGTTTTATCCGCACTGCTGGGCTCCGGCCTGTTGGCCGCCACTTCCATGAGCCAGGCCGCCAACAACAGCCTGGTGTTCTGCTCCGAAGGCAGTCCTGCTGGCTTCGACACCGCGCAGTACACGACCGCGACGGATAATGACGCCGCCGAGCCGCTGTACAACCGCCTGGCAGAGTTCGAAAAAGGCGCGACCAATGTCGTCCCAGGCCTGGCCACGAGTTGGGATATTTCCGAGGACGGCCTCAAGTACACCTTTCACCTTCGTCCCGGGGTGAAGTTTCACACGACCAAGTACTTCACACCGACTCGTGACTTCAACGCCGATGATGTGCTGTTCACATTCAACCGCATGCTCGATCCGCAACAACCTTTCCGTAAGGCTTACCCGACCGAGTTTCCATATTTCAACGGCATGAGCCTGAACAAGAACATCGCCAAGGTCGAAAAGACCGGGCCGCTGACCGTGGTCATGACGCTTAACAGCGTCGACGCCGCGTTCATTCAGAACATCGCCATGAGCTTCGCCGCCATCCTTTCCGCCGAGTACGCCGACAAGCTGCTGGCCGAAGGCAAGCCGAGCGACATCAACCAGAAACCGATCGGCACCGGGCCGTTCGTGTTCAAGAGCTACCAGAAAGACTCGAACATCCGTTACACCGGCAACAAGCAGTACTGGGACCCGAGCCGGGTCAAGCTCGACAACCTGATCTTCGCCATCAACACCGATGCGTCGGTACGCGTGCAGAAACTCAAGGCCAATGAGTGCCAGATCACCCTGCACCCGCGCCCTGCCGATGTGACCGCACTGAAAAGCGACCCGAAGCTGCAGCTGATCGAGAAACCTGGCTTCAACCTCGGTTACATCGCCTACAACGTGCGCCACAAACCGTTCGACCAGCTTGAAGTGCGCCAGGCACTGGACATGGCGGTGAACAAGCAAGGCATTCTCAACGCCGTTTACCAGGGCGCAGGGCAACTGGCCGTCAACGCCATGCCACCCACCCAATGGTCCTACGACGACACCATTAAGGACGCCGCCTACAACCCGGAAAAAGCCAAAGAATTGCTCAAGGCTGCCGGCGTGAAAGAAGGTACCGAGATCACCCTGTGGGCCATGCCGGTTCAGCGACCGTACAACCCCAACGCCAAGTTGATGGCCGAAATGCTCCAGGCTGACTGGGCGAAGATCGGTCTCAAGGTCAAGATCGTCAGCTACGAATGGGGCGAATACATCAAGCGCACCAAGAATGGCGAGCACGACATCAGCCTGATCGGCTGGACCGGTGACAACGGTGACCCGGACAACTGGCTCGGCACGCTCTACAGCTGCGATGCCATTGGTGGCAACAACTACTCCATGTGGTGCGATCCGGCTTACGACAAGCTGATCAAGCAGGCCAAGGTCGTGACCGACCATGACCAGCGCACCGAGCTTTACAAACAGGCGCAGCAGTTGCTCAAGCAGCAAGTGCCGATCACGCCAGTCGCCCACTCGACGGTCAACCAACCGTTGAGCGCCAAAATCGAAGGGTTCAAGGTGAGCCCGTTCGGTCGCAACGTCTTCTCGGGTGTCAGCATCGAAAAGTAAAACCGTGTAGCTACATCGCCGGGGGCGTCTTGCGCCCTCACGCAAGCGTGTTGCCGTAATTCGCCCATAAGGCGTACAGCAAACGTTTGCGATGCGTGCATTGAGTTCCAAAGCAAATAGCCGGCTCATCAAAAAAGAACGGCATAAAAAAGAAAGTAAGGAGCTTTACCCATGAAACTGAGCAGCACCGCGATACTGGCCTTGGCCATCAGCAGCGTCACCGCCACGGCGTACGCAGAACCCCAGAGCCAGGCCTACACCCCGGTTACTGTGAATGAGAAAAGTGCTCAAAGCGAAGCCACTGGTTTTGTCGAAGGCCAGTCGATTAGCGGCACTACCCGTAACTGGTACGCCAACGAGCAACTGCAACGCGGTGGCAAGTTCCAGTACAAGAAGGACGGCGTTTCGACCCCGACCGACCGCCGGATCAACTGGGTTCAGGGCACCATCGTCAAGTACAACTCGGGCTTCACCGAAGGCACTGTCGGTTTCAGCACTGAAGTGGCAGCCTACAACGCCATCGCACTGGATCGGGACCGCAAGGACCTGGCCTCCAATAACGGCGGCGCACCGGGCACACGCCCAGGCGCGGGCAACAACCGCACCCTGACCACCGAAGGCGGTGACGCTCAAGGCCAGTGGAGCAAATTGGGCCTGGCCAACGTCAAGGCCCGTGTCTCCAACACCACCCTGACCGCTGGCCGCATGAACTTCAGCAGCCCGATGGTCGACGTTATCGGCAACCGTGCGCTGCCTTCGAGTTTCGAAGGTGTGGCGATCCACAGCGAAGAGCTGAACAACCTGGCTTTCGACCTGGCCACGTTCGATCGCAACTCACCACGTACCGAAGAAAGCCAGCGTAAATTCCGTACCGAATATGCCAACGGCATCGTTGAAACCGACCACGTCTACACCGGCGGTCTCACTTACACCCCGTTTGCCAGCCTGACCACCAGCCTCTGGGCCACTCAGGCCGAAGACATCTGGAACCAATACTACTTCGGCGCCAGCCACGTGCTGGGCGATCGCCAGGTCCTGAGCCTGACCACCGGTTTGAACTACTACAAGACCAAGGACGAAGGTAAGGCGTTGATCGGCAAAATCGACAACGACACCTACTCCCTGTCGCTGGGCCTGGCTCACCAGGCTCACAGCCTCACGTTCTCGTACCAGGAAGTGAACGGTAACGAGTACTTCGACTACCTGCACGAAACCAACGGCATCTACCTGGCCAACTCCCTGCTGTCGGACTTCAACGGCCCGAACGAAAAATCGTTCCAGATTGCCTACGGTCTGAACATGGCCGAATACGGCGTGCCAGGCCTGAAGTTCAACATCTACCAGGCTCGCGGCTGGGGCATCGACGGCACTCACTACACCGGCAACGGTGGTGTAGCGGGCAAGGGTTACGACGGCATTCAGTCGATGGATGGCGAAACCCATTACGAATACGGCATCGGCGCTTCCTACGCCGTACAAAGCGGTCCGCTGAAGGACACCACCGTTCGCGCGACCTACACCGCGCACCGTGCCAGCGAAAACCAGGCAGACGGCAGCATCAACGAGTTCCGTCTCGTGACCACGGTTCCGTTCAACATTCTGTAAACACGCCTGCTCGACGGCTGGCTCCTGAGAAGCCAGCCGTCGGGTTTCCTGATCAACCGATTGCAGAGGGTTCTTGATGAAAATGCTTCCCCTACGTGCGGCCATCGCCGCCGCGTTGCTGAGCGTCGCGGTTGGCGTGTCGGCCAAACCCCTGGTGGTCTGTACCGAAGCCAGCCCCGAAGGCTTCGACATGGTCCAGTACACAACTGCAGTCACCGCCGATGCAGTGGCCGAAACCATTTTCAATCGCCTGGCTGACTTCAAGCCCGGCACCACCGAAGTGATTCCGGCGCTGGCGGAGTCCTGGGACATCAGCGATGACGGCCTGAGCTACACGTTCCACCTGCGCAAGGGCGTCAAGTTTCACACCACCGAATACTTCAAGCCGACCCGCGACATGAATGCCGACGACGTGGTCTGGAGCTTCCAGCGTCAACTGGACCCGAACCACCCATGGCACAAACTGTCGAGCGTGGGCTTCCCGTACTTTGAAAGCATGGGCTTCAAGGAACTGCTCAAAAGCGTCGAGAAAGTCGACGACAACACGGTCAAGTTCACCCTGACCCGCCGTGAAGCGCCGTTCCTGGCCGACATCGCCATGGCCTTCTCGTCAATCTACCCGGCCGAGTACGCCGACCAGTTGCTCAAGGCCAACAAGACCGCCGACCTGAACAACAAGCCCGTCGGCACCGGTCCGTTCGTCTTCCAGCGCTATAACAAGGACGCCCAGGTTCGCTTCAAGGCCAACCCGGACTACTTCCGCGGCAAGCCACCGGCCGAGGCTTTGATCCTGGCCATCGCCACTGACAACAACGTGCGCCTGCAGAAGCTCAAGGCCAACGAGTGTCAGGTGGCGCTGTATCCGAAGCCGGATGACATCCCGAGCATCAAGAAAGACCCGAACCTGAAGGTCGACGAACTGAACGCCATGACCGTTTCGTACGTCGCCATGAACACCACGCACAAATACATGAGTGACGTGCGTGTGCGTAAAGCGATCGACATCGCCTTCGACAAGGAAGCCTATGTCAACGCCCTGTTTGGCAAAGGCAATGCGACAGCGGCGGTCAACCCGTACCCTGACACCCTGCTGGGTTACAACCACAGCCTGAAGAACCCGGCCCACGATCTGGACAAGGCCCGCGCCCTGCTCAAGGAAGCCGGCGTACCTGAAGGGACGACGTTCACCCTGTTCACCCGCAACGGTGGCGGCCCGACCAACCCGAACCCGATGCTTGGCGCGCAGATGATGCAGGCGGACCTGGCCAAGGTCGGGATCAAGATCGACATCCGCGTGATGGAATGGGGCGAAATGCTCAAGCGCGCGAAAAACGGCGAGCACGATATGGTTTCCGCCGGATGGGCGGGCGATAACGGCGACCCGGATAACTTCCTGACACCTATGCTCAGCTGCGAAGCTGCAAAGAACGGCGAAAACTACGCCCGCTGGTGCAATGACCAATTCCAGGCACTGATAGACCAGGCCCGCGAAAAAACCGACCCGGCCGAGCGCGCTGCCTTGTACGAACAGGCTCAGGTCATTTTTAATCAAGACCAGCCGTGGATCAGCATGGCGCACACTAGAATGTTTACAGCAATGCGCAACAACGTAGAGGGTTATCACATTAGCCCGCTCACCACGAATAACTTCGCCACCACCCAGGTGAAGTAGATAAGAAACTCCCGGCATTCCTGAACCCAGGCGTGCCGGGCACGCCTAACCGGCTGATGAGGTACACCACACGATGTTTAGTTTTATTGCCCGCCGACTGGGGTTATTGATCCCCACATTCTTCGGCATCACCTTGCTGACTTTCGCGTTGATTCGCATGATCCCTGGCGACCCTGTGGAAGTCATGATGGGCGAACGCAGAGTCGACCCGGAAATGCACGCTCAGGCAATGGAACGCCTAGGTCTGAACAAACCCCTGTATGCCCAGTACCTGGATTACATCGGCAAACTGGCCCACGGCGATCTCGGGGAATCCTTGCGTACCCGTGAGAGCGTCTGGACCGAGTTCACCTCTCTCTTCCCCGCGACCCTGGAGCTGTCCATGGCCGCCCTGTTGTTCGCCGGCATCCTGGGCCTTCTGGCCGGGGTGATCGCGGCACTCAAGCGAGGGTCCCTGTTCGATCATGGGGTCATGGGTATCTCCCTGGCGGGATACTCGATGCCGATCTTCTGGTGGGGCCTGATCCTGATCATGTTCTTCTCGGTATCCCTGGGCTGGACCCCGGTTTCCGGGCGAATCGACCTGCTGTACGACATCGAGCCGCGCACCGGCTTCATGCTCATCGATACGTTGCTGGCCGATGACGTCAGCGCCTTCTTCGACGCCCTGCACCACCTGATCCTGCCGGCCATCGTGCTCGGCACAATCCCGCTGGCGGTGATCGCGCGGATGACCCGTTCGTCGATGCTCGAAGTGCTGCGTGAGGACTACATCCGCACCGCCCGTGCCAAAGGCCTGTCGCCTTCACGCGTGGTGTTCGTGCACGGTCTGCGTAACGCGCTGATTCCGGTGCTGACGGTGGTCGGCCTGCAAGTCGGCACCCTGTTGGCCGGTGCGGTCCTGACCGAAACCATCTTCTCCTGGCCGGGGATCGGTAAATGGCTGATCGAAGCCATTGGCGCCCGGGATTACCCGGTTGTGCAAAACGGCATCCTGTTAATCGCCTGCCTGGTGATTCTGGTCAACTTCGTAGTGGACATCCTCTACGGCTTTGCCAATCCACGCATCCGTCATCAGCGCTGAGGTCCATACCCATGAGCACTCCAACTTCCTCAGTAGCCGCCACCGCCTCCGCCGCGGATCAAAGCCTGCTGTACCCGTCGCCGTACAAAGAATTCTGGCAAGCGTTTTCCAAGAACAAAGGCGCCGTCGCCGGCCTGCTGTTCATGCTGCTGGTGATTTTCTGCGCCATCTTCGCCCCGTGGGTCGCGCCGCATAACCCGAGCGAGCAATACCGCGACTTCCTGCTGACCCCTCCGGCCTGGCTGGAAGGTGGGCAGATGCAGTTCCTGCTCGGGACCGATGAGCTGGGTCGTGACTTGCTGTCGCGCCTGATCCAGGGTTCGCGCCTGTCCTTGCTGATCGGCCTGTCGTCGGTTGTCATGTCGCTGATCCCGGGAATCCTGCTGGGTCTGTTTGCCGGGTTCTTCCCGCGCATGGTCGGCCCGACCATCATGCGTCTGATGGACATCATGCTGGCCCTGCCATCCCTGCTGCTGGCCGTGGCGATCGTCGCCATCCTCGGCCCTGGCCTGATCAACACCGTGATCGCCATCGCCGTGGTGTCCCTGCCGTCCTACGTTCGTCTGACCCGTGCTGCGGTGATGGGCGAACTGAACCGCGACTACGTGACCGCCGCACGCCTGGCCGGTGCCGGTCTGCCGCGCCTGATGTTCGTGACCGTGCTGCCCAACTGCATGGCGCCACTGATCGTTCAGGCCACCCTGAGCTTCTCTTCGGCGATTCTCGATGCCGCCGCACTGGGCTTCCTCGGCCTCGGCGTACAACCGCCAACCCCTGAGTGGGGCACCATGCTGGCCTCGGCCCGCGACTACATCGAACGCGCCTGGTGGGTCGTCAGCCTGCCTGGCTTGACCATTTTGCTCAGCGTGCTGGCAATCAACTTGATGGGTGACGGCCTGCGCGATGCGCTGGACCCGAAACTCAAGAACGCCGCCTGAGGAGATTCCAATGTCACTGTTAGAAATCAAGAATCTCAACGTTCGCTTCGGCGACAAGAACGCCGTTCCCGTGGTCGATGGCCTCGACCTGAAAGTGGGCAAGGGCGAAGTCCTGGCCATCGTTGGCGAATCGGGTTCCGGCAAGTCCGTGACCATGATGGCGCTGATGGGCCTGATCGAGCATCCGGGGATCGTCACCGCCGACGCCCTGAATTTCGATGGCAAGAACATGCTCAAGCTCAGCAACCGTCAGCGTCGGCAAATCGTCGGCAAAGACCTGGCCATGGTCTTCCAGGACCCGATGACCGCGCTGAACCCGAGCTATACCGTCGGCTTCCAGATCGAAGAAGTGCTGCGCCTGCACCTGAAAATGTCCGGCAAGGCCGCGCGCAAGCGTGCCATCGAACTGCTGGAAAAAGTTGAAATCCCGGGTGCCGCCAGCCGTATGGATGCCTACCCGCACCAACTGTCCGGCGGTATGAGCCAGCGGGTCGCCATCGCCATGGCCATTGCCGGCGAACCGAAACTGCTGATCGCCGACGAACCGACCACTGCCTTGGACGTCACGATTCAGGCGCAGATCATGGACCTGCTGCTGGCGTTGCAGAAAGAGCAGAACATGGGCCTGGTACTGATCACCCACGACCTCGCGGTCGTGGCCGAAACCGCCCAGCGCGTGTGCGTGATGTACGCCGGTCAAGCGGTCGAAGTCGGCCAGGTGCCCCAGTTGTTCGACATCCCGGCGCACCCGTACAGCGAAGCGCTGCTCAAGGCGATTCCGGAACACAGCCTGGGGGCCTCGCGCCTGTCGACCCTGCCGGGCATCGTGCCCGGTCGTTACGACCGCCCGCAGGGCTGCCTGCTGTCGCCGCGCTGCCCGTATGTGCAGGACAACTGCCGTGCGCAGCGTCCGACCCTTGACCCGAAAAGCAACAGCCTCGCCCGCTGCTTCTACCCGCTGAACCAGGAGGTGGCGTAATGGCCGTCGTTCTTACCGCCCGCGACCTGACCCGTCACTACGAAGTGTCCCGTGGCCTGTTCAAGGGTCACGCCACCGTTCGCGCCCTCAATGGTGTGTCGTTCGAGCTGGAAGCCGGCAAGACCCTCGCCGTCGTAGGCGAGTCCGGCTGCGGCAAATCCACCCTGGCCCGCGCCCTGACACTGATCGAAGAGCCGTCCTCGGGTTCCTTGAAAATCGCCGGCCAGGAAGTGGCCGGTGCCGACAAGGCCCAGCGCAAGCAACTGCGCAAAGACGTGCAGATGGTGTTCCAGAGCCCGTACGCGTCGTTGAACCCACGGCAGAAAATCGGTGATCAACTGGCCGAACCGCTGCTGATCAACACCAACCTGTCGGCCACCGAACGTCGCGAGAAAGTTCAGGCGATGATGAAACAAGTGGGTTTGCGTCCCGAGCACTACCAGCGCTATCCGCACATGTTCTCCGGCGGTCAGCGCCAGCGGATTGCCCTCGCCCGCGCCATGATGCTGCAACCGAAAGTGCTGGTGGCGGACGAACCGACCTCGGCGCTGGACGTGTCGATTCAGGCCCAGGTACTGAACCTGTTCATGGACCTGCAGCAAGAGTTCAACACCGCCTACGTGTTCATCTCACACAACCTGGCGGTGGTGCGGCACGTCGCCGATCACGTGATGGTGATGTACCTCGGTCGTCCGGTGGAAATGGGCCCGAAAGAAGACATCTACACCCGTCCTCTGCACCCCTACACCCAGGCGCTGTTGTCGGCGACGCCGACCATTCACCCGGATCCGGACAAGCCGAAGATCAAGATCGTCGGCGAACTGCCCAACCCGCTGAACCCGCCGCCCGGCTGCGCGTTCCACAAGCGTTGCCCGTACGCCACCGACCGTTGCAAAACCGAAGAGCCGGCCCTGCGTCTGCTCGACAGTCGTCAGGTGGCTTGCCACTACGCCGAGCAATTCCTCGACGGCGCGGCATAAAAACCGTGGGAGCCAACCTGCTGGCGATTGCGGTACACCATTCAACAATTTCTGTTCACTGGCACCGCTATCGCCAGCAGGCTAGCTCCCACAGGGATTGTGTAGTTCCAGGTAGTCAAGCGTTAACCTGACCCCTGCTTCTTCGACTGCGCGTCAATCGAAGAAGCAGGGGTTTTCTTTTGTCTGCAATTTAAGACTGGCTATCGCCTTCTTCGTCGCCGGAATCCGGTTCGTCGGTGGTCGAGTCATCACCGTTATCCGCGCCGCCCTGGCCCTGATCACCCGGTTCGGATTCGGACTTGGCGAGCATCAATCCACTGTCTCCGCTCTGCCCGCTCATCGCCTGGGTAGCGTGGTTCTCACACTCGGCCCAGACCGCCGCACTGCCGAGGGACAGCATCACGAAAACCTTCAACAGCAATACAACGCGTAGCAACCTGTTCATAACCGATTCCATCCTTTCGCAGGTGAAACTCAAGTGCCTGGCTGGCGCTGAGTAAAATCTAGTTCCGATCAGCCGGGTTCTCCAGACAGGACGCTATCGACTCGACGGAAATGCCATGGGCGTGGAGATTGGTTTGCGATAAGGGTTATGCCGAAAAGATAACAAGCTTGCTCGCGATGGATGTTAACGATGATGCGCGCCTCCTGAATAAACGCGGGCCAGCCGACACCATCGCGAGCACGCTCGCTCCTACTGGAAATTGCAACAGGCAACAAAAAACCCCGAAGCTTTCGCAACGGGGTTTCGGGTGTTTCAACTCAGCGCTTAGTGATGCTCGCGCGTCGCGCGGAATTTGGTTCTCCATTCAGACTCAAAGGTATAAATTTACACATCAACTGTAAAAGTGACGACATCCGCCCAATCAGAAGTACCATTTACTGACGACTGATTAGCTGTCAGAGAAAAGCGCCCCTTCGGAAAAGCCACTTCAGGTCTGACCCTCCAAACGCCGTCCATACCAACGTATGTGGTACCAAAGACAGTATCCCCGACATTTGCCTGAAAGAGCTTAACGAGCGCACCGGGTAAGCCTCGCCCGATAACCTCAGGCTTGTTTCCTCTAACTATTTCATCATTGGCAGGTGCGGTAATAGTGGGTGGAGAAACTCTAAAATAGCCCACGGTAATTCGTACATTGTCAGACCAGTACTCCGTATTATTGAGCTTTTGATTCACTACCAACTCAAAAGGCCCTTCAAAAAAATCAACGACAGGTGTGATTTGCCAATCACCGATCGAATCAACGACTGCCGTGCCGAAAAGCACAGTCCCTGAGTTAGCCTGGTACAGATTGATGGTAGCGCCAGGAACACCTCGGCCAGCGACCCTTGGTCTTGGACCTGTATGAGCGCCCTTTAAGGGTTCTGTAATTACCGGCTTAGGGTCTGCCATTACCAAATTGCCCACGCTTGCCCACTCACTCCAGCCGGGAAAAACGAAATAGTGGACGTGAACGACAAATTTTGCGCCGAACTTAATTGCATCATTTTTTACATAATGACTAAAAGTTCGCCCTGCGCTTTGCTCAACAAAATACAACTGCTGATCACCCTCCATGATTTTCAATTGCCATTTAGAGGGATTGAAGACATCGATGCTGGCCTGAACCAGAAATCCTGGCAAAACAGTTCCAGAACTCGGGTAATAAATAGTAGGCCTTACCCAGTTTGGACTTTGCTCTTCACCGTCTTTGATATCAGTTTCGTCTGCCATGATTCAATTATCCTGTTCTATTTTCGGGGCTTTACGCCTGCAATCTGAACAGTTTTTAATACTGAATCGTCTCAATTACACCTGTCAAAAATGACAGTTCCGACAAGCGGAATCGCCAAGATTTTGTTGTTTAACTTCGCACACCGCAGCCCGGCCAAAAAAGGTTCGATACCAGAACGTCTAGTAAGTCGTGCTAGAGAACAACAAAAAACCCCGAAGCTTTCGCAACGGGGTTTTGGGTACTTCGGGATCAGCGCTTAGTGATGCTCGCGCGTCGCGCGGAATTTCACGTCCGGCCAGCGCTCTTCCATCAGTGCCAGGTTGACCCGTGTAGGCGCCAGGTAGGTCAGGTGACCGCCGCCGTCCAGTGCCAGGTTTTCCACCGCCTTGTTGGAGAACTCCTCGAGCTTCTTCTTGTCACTGCACTCGACCCAACGCGCCGAGTAGACGGTGATCGGCTCGTAGGAACACTCGACCTTGTATTCCTCTTTCAGGCGGCTGGCGACCACGTCGAACTGCAGCACACCGACGGCGCCGAGAATGATGTCGTTGCTGCGCTCCGGGAAGAACACCTGGGTCGCGCCTTCTTCGGCCAGTTGTTGCAGGCCCTGGCGCAGTTGCTTGGATTTCAGCGGATCCTTGAGGCGTACGCGGCGGAACAGTTCCGGGGCGAAGTGCGGGATACCGGTGAAGCCCAGGGTTTCGCCTTCGCTGAAGGTGTCGCCGATCTGGATGGTGCCGTGGTTGTGCAAACCGATGATGTCGCCGGCGTAGGCTTCTTCCAGTTGCTCACGTTCGGAGGAGAAGAAGGTCAGCGCGTCGCCGATCCGCACGTCTTTGCCGGTACGCACGTGGCGCATCTTCATGCCTTTTTCGTACTTGCCGGAGCAGATACGCATGAAGGCGATGCGGTCACGGTGTTTCGGGTCCATGTTCGCCTGGATCTTGAAGATGAAGCCCGAGAACTTCTCTTCGATCGGTTCCACGGTGCGCTCGTTGGCCACACGTGCCAGCGGACGCGGCGCCCAGTCGACCACGGCGTCGAGTACATGGTCGACACCGAAGTTGCCCAGCGCCGTACCGAAGAACACCGGGGTCAGCTGACCGTCGAGGAATTCCTGCTGGTTGAACTCGTGGCAGGCGCCCTGCACCAGTTCCAGCTGCTCGATGAAGCGCTCGTACTCGTCACCCAGGTGGGCGCGGGCTTCGTCGGAATCGAGTTTCTCGATGATCTTGGTTTCGGTGCGCTCGTGGCCATGACCGGCGGTGTAGACGATGATGTAGTCATCGGCGAGGTGATACACGCCTTTGAAGTCGCGGTAGCAACCGATCGGCCAGGTGATAGGCGCAGCCTTGATCTTCAGGACCGCTTCGATTTCGTCGAGCAGTTCGATGGGGTCGCGGATGTCGCGGTCGAGTTTGTTGATGAAGCTGACAATCGGCGTGTCACGCAGACGGCAGACGTCCATCAGGGCGATGGTCCGTGGCTCTACACCCTTACCACCATCGAGGACCATCAACGCCGAGTCGACCGCGGTCAGGGTGCGGTAGGTATCTTCGGAGAAGTCTTCGTGACCCGGGGTGTCGAGCAGGTTGATCATATGCTCGCGATACGGGAACTGCATGACCGACGTGGTAATCGAGATACCCCGCTGCTTTTCCATTTCCATCCAGTCGGAGGTGGCATGGCGGTCGGATTTGCGAGATTTCACCGTGCCGGCTACCGCAATCGCCTTGCCCATCAGCAAGAGCTTCTCGGTGATGGTGGTTTTACCGGCATCGGGGTGGGAAATAATGGCGAAAGTGCGGCGTTTCGCGACTTCGGCGGCCTGTTTGGTCATGGGAAATCGCCTGGCAGGTGATTCAAAAAAGGGCGGCGAGTATAGCGCAAACCGTCCGCCACAGACCACCGCTCGGCCCGTCGGCCGCGTCGATCAACAGAACCCTTGCAGGACATGAAGGGTGGCTAATTGCTGCCAATTATGGAACCTTTTAAAAGGTGGAGGCGTCCACTCCCCTGTTACGGCTTTCGTCAGGGGCTGAAAAATCAGCAAGTTAGCCTGACGAGGCTGCGCTTATGGCTCGATAAGCTGTACGCGTTCGGCCTGTAGGAGCGAGCCTGCTCGCGATGGACGTCAACGATAACGCCGGGTACCTGAATGTACGCGTTGTCTGGACGTTTTTCGCGAGCAGGCTCGCTCCTACAGTGGAACGCGCTCGGCACGAGCTGCTTCTCGCGAACGTTGATTTCCCGGCAGCCAGGAATGGCATGCCACACGGGACTGCGTTCGCCGACTGAAAAAAAGGAGTCCGCCTGTGGCTATTCGCTATGGCAAAGGGCTGACAGGAGGCGCGTTGGTAATCGCCCTCCTGGCCCTGCTGATCCACTGGATCGGCATCAACACGATCGAACACTACCGCGACGATTTGTTGTTTTACCTGCAAGCTCATCTGATTCTCGTCCTCGCTTCCATGCTGGCCGCCCTCGTCGTGGGCATCCCCGCCGGCATCTTCCTCAGCCGCCCGACCATGGTCGGCCGCGCCGAACGCTTCATGCAGGTCTTCAACATCGGCAACACCGTGCCGCCTCTCGCCGTGCTGGCCATCGCCCTCGGCATCCTGGGGATTGGCAGCGGTCCCGCGATCTTCGCCCTGTTCCTCGCCTCGCTGTTGCCGATCGTGCGCAACACCTATGAAGGCCTGAAAAACGTCCAGGGGTCGCTCAAGGAAGCCGCCGTCGGCATCGGCATGACCCCGCGCCAGGTGCTGTGGAAAGTCGAATTGCCCAACGCCGTGCCCATCATCATCGGTGGTGTGCGCGTGGCACTGGCCATCAATGTCGGGACGGCGCCGCTGGCGTTCCTGATCGGCGCCAACAGTCTCGGCAGCCTGATTTTCCCCGGCATCGCCTTGAACAATCAGCCGCAACTGCTGCTGGGCGCGGCCTGCACCGCCCTGCTGGCCCTGCTGCTCGACGGCCTGGTGACACTGGCCAGCCGAACCTGGCTCGAACGCGGCTTGCGCCCGTCTTAAGCCCCGGTAAAGGAACGCTCATGAAGACATCAAGCTTTTTATTAGGCTGCATCCTGCTGTGCGCAGGATTTGCCCAAGCGGCGGACAAGCCGCTGATCCGCATCGGCGCCCGCGTGTTCACCGAACAGACCCTGCTGGCAGAAATCACCTCCCAATACCTGCGCGCCAAGGGTTACGACGTGCAAGTCACTGGTGGCCTGGGCAGTAATCTGGCCCGCAGCGCCCACGAAAGCGGTCAACTGGACATGCTCTGGGAATACACCGGCGTGTCGCTGGTGGCCTACAACCATGTGACTGAAAAACTCGACAGCGAACAGTCCTACACCCGGGTAAAAGAACTCGACGGTAAAAAAGGCCTGGTCTGGCTGACACCGTCGAAATTCAGCAACACCTACGCCCTGGCACTGCCGAAGAACGTCGCCGATGCGTATCCGCAGATCAACACCATCAGCGATCTCAACAGGGTCCTGCGGGACGAGGCCAAGACCAACCACCTGGTGGCTTTGGACACCGAGTTCGCCAACCGTTCCGATGGACTCGATGGCATGGTCAAGCTGTACGGCATGAACCTGACCCGTAAAAACATCCGCCAGATGGACGCGGGCCTGGTCTACACCGCGCTGCGCAACGGTCAGGTATTTGCCGGCCTGGTCTACACCACCGACGGTCGCTTGAACGCCTTCAAACTCAAGTTGCTCGAAGACGACAAGCACTACTTCCCCGACTACACCGCCGCCCCGGTGGTGCGCCAGGCGTACCTCGATGCGCACCCGCAACTGGCCGGGCAGCTCAAGCCACTGGCCGAACTGTTTGACGACGACACCATGCGCCAGCTCAACGCGCGGGTTGATGTCGATCACGAAAGCCCCTCCGCCGTGGCCGCCGATTTCCTGCGCCAGCATCCACTGAACTGAACGAGGAAAAGCCATGGAATTCTTGAACGCCTTTTCCCATCTCGATTGGCCGCTGGTGCTGCACCTGACCTGGCAGCACATCACCCTGGTTGGCATCGCGGTGACGCTGGCGATTGTCGTTGGCGTGCCCCTGGGCATTTTGATGACCCGCTTCCCGACCCTCGCCGGGCCTTTGCAAGCCGGCGCCACGGTGCTGCTGACCGTGCCGTCGATTGCCCTGTTCGGCCTGCTGCTGCCCTTCTACTCCAAATTCGGCCAGGGCCTGGGCCCGATGCCGGCGATCACCGCCGTGTTTCTTTACTCACTGCTGCCGATCATGCGTAACACCTACCTGGCCCTGACCAGCGTCGAACCGGGCATTCGTGAAGCCGCGCGCGGTATCGGCATGACCTTCGGCCAGCGCCTGCGCATGGTCGAGCTGCCCATCGCCGTGCCGGTGATCCTCGCCGGCGTGCGCACCGCCGTGGTCATGAACATCGGTGTCATGACCATCGCCGCGACCATCGGCGCCGGCGGCCTCGGCGTGCTCATCCTCGCTTCCATCAGCCGCAGTGACATGTCGATGCTGATCGTCGGCGCCTTACTCGTCAGCCTGCTGGCCATCTTCGCCGACCTGCTTCTGCAATGGCTGCAACGTTCGCTGACTCCGAAAGGACTACTCAAATGATTGAACTTCAAAACCTGACCAAGACTTTTCAAAGCAACGGCAAAACTATTTCGGCCGTGAACGACGTAAGCCTGACCGTCAATGAAGGCGAAATCTGCGTGTTCCTCGGGCCATCGGGTTGCGGCAAAAGCACCACGTTGAAAATGATCAACCGCCTGATCAAGCCGACCTCGGGCAAGATCCTGATCAATGGCGAAGACACGACCGCTCTGGACGAAGTGACCCTGCGCCGCAACATCGGTTATGTCATCCAGCAGATCGGTCTGTTCCCGAACATGACCATCGAGGAAAACATCACCGTGGTTCCGCGCCTGTTGGGTTGGGACAAACAGAAATGCCACGACCGCGCTCGAGAACTGATGAGCATGATCAAGCTTGAGCCCAAGCAGTATCTGCATCGATACCCTCGGGAATTGTCCGGTGGCCAGCAGCAACGCATCGGTGTGATTCGCGCCCTGGCGGCAGATGCTCCGTTGCTGCTGATGGACGAACCGTTCGGCGCGGTCGACCCGATCAACCGTGAAATGATCCAGAACGAGTTCTTCGAGATGCAGCGGGCGCTGAACAAGACGGTGATCATGGTCAGCCATGACATCGACGAAGCGATCAAGCTGGGCGACAAGATCGCGATCTTCCGTGCCGGCAAACTGTTGCAGATCGACCATCCGGACACCCTGCTCGCCCATCCGGTGGACGACTTTGTCAGCAACTTCGTCGGCCAGGACAGCACCCTCAAGCGCCTGTTGCTGGTGAAAGCTGAAGATGCGGCGGACAACGCGCCATCGGTCAGCCCGGACACCCCAGTGGCCGACGCGCTGGAATTGATGGACGAACATGACCGGCGTTACGTGGTCGTCACCGATGGCGAGAACAAGGCGCTGGGCTATGTACGTCGCCGCGATCTGCACCGCCAGACCGGCACCTGCGGGCAATACTTGCGCGAGTTCAATGCCACGGCCGCCTACGACGAGCATTTGCGCATCCTGTTGTCGCGCATGTACGAGTTCAACCGTTCGTGGCTGCCAGTGATGGATGCAGAGCGGGTGTTCCTGGGTGAGGTGACACAGGAGTCGATCGCGGCTTATCTGAGTTCCGGGCGTTCGCGCGGGATGAAGACCAATATCGTCTCGCCGGCTGAGGCAGTGGTTGCCTGATAATCGAGTAAAAAACACAAATCTCTGTGGGAGCTAGCCTGCTAGCGATTGGGGAATACCAGTCAACACTGTTTTGATGATGAAATTGTCATCGCCAGCAGGCTGGCTCCCACAGGTTCTGTGCGATTTTTGAGTGATTCACAGGCCGGAAAAAAATATCAACAGTAGAGCCTGCAAAAGCCATCCACAAACACTCACTTAAATAATCAAATTCCCTCTCAGTCCAGATTCTAGCAGCCAACGTCGCCGAAGTTGACGACATTGCACTTTCTAGCGACTTGGCGCACAAAAGCGTCGAACGTGCAGGTATTTTTAACACTTCATAAATCGTTCGGAACATCCGCCTGTCATCTGTGTCAGTTAAAAAGGACTGTGTCGTTACCGTGCGACAGACGAGTGCAAAATTGCGACATTTTTTGTTGATCTCAAGCCCCTCACGCCCTAAAGTTCGCGCCGAACGTCCATGCTGGAAACGATCCATCCGGCTCAAGTACTGACGACGAGACAGCAAGGCCAAGGGAAGCAACGCTACCCATGGCCTTTTTGCTTTCGGCGACATGCCTTGGGAAGTAGGCGAACCAAAGTGGGGATACGGAGGACGTTCATTTGCACCCATTGATAATTTTAGTTTGCCAGTAGGAGTTCCCAGCATGTCGATCCAGGTCGAAGACTATTTCGCGCGCGAAACCTTTCAAAAAATGAAGGCGTTCGCCGACAAGCAAGAAACCCCGTTCGTGGTGATCGACACCGCAATGATCAGCAAGGCTTATGACGACCTGCGCGCCGGTTTCGAATTCGCCAAGGTCTACTACGCGGTCAAGGCCAACCCGGCCGTCGAAATCATCGACCTGCTCAAGGAAAAAGGCTCGAGCTTCGACATCGCCTCGATCTATGAGCTGGACAAAGTGCTGAGCCGTGGCGTCAGCGCCGACCAGATCAGCTACGGCAACACCATCAAGAAATCCAAGGACATCCGCTACTTCTATGAGAAGGGCGTGCGTCTTTACGCAACCGACTCCGAAGCCGACCTGCGCAACATCGCCAAGGCTGCGCCGGGTTCGAAAGTCTATGTGCGCATCCTGACCGAAGGCTCGACCACCGCCGATTGGCCATTGTCGCGCAAATTCGGCTGCCAGACCGACATGGCCATGGACCTGTTGATTCTCGCCCGCGACCTCGGTCTGGTGCCTTACGGCATCTCGTTCCATGTCGGCTCGCAACAGCGCGATATCAGCGTCTGGGACGCGGCCATCGCCAAGGTCAAAGTGATCTTCGAGCGCTTGAAGGAAGAAGACGGCATTGAACTGAAGCTGATCAATATGGGCGGTGGCTTCCCGGCCAACTACATCACCCGCACCAACAGCCTGGAAACCTACGCGGAAGAAATCATCCGCTTCCTCAAGGAAGACTTCGGTGACGACCTGCCGGAAATCATCCTGGAACCCGGCCGTTCGCTGATCGCCAACGCCGGCATCCTGGTCAGCGAAGTGGTACTGGTCGCCCGTAAATCCCGTACCGCTGTAGAGCGTTGGGTGTACACGGATGTGGGCAAGTTCTCTGGCCTGATCGAAACCATGGACGAAGCCATCAAGTTCCCGATCTGGACCGAGAAGAAAGGCGAGATGGAAGAAGTCGTCATCGCCGGCCCAACCTGCGACAGCGCCGACATCATGTACGAAAACTACAAGTACGGCCTGCCGCTGAACCTGGCCATCGGTGATCGCCTGTACTGGCTGTCGACCGGTGCCTACACCACCAGCTACAGCGCCGTTGAGTTCAATGGCTTCCCACCGCTGAAGTCGTATTACGTCTAAGTCTCGCGAGTCACACCCAAAAGGCCTGTGAATATTCACAGGCCTTTTTTATTTCTTCCAAAATAATACGCCCCCGCCTGTTCGTTTTATACGACACACACTGAAAACCTTATGCACTTAACTTTAATAACAATCAGCGCTACTTTTCGCCTGCAATAAAATCAATTTCACAATGCTAAAACATAAAAAGGATTTTCATGTTAGCCACTCAAGAATTAAAGATAACTTCCGAAGACCTTAACAAACTTACCACTGAATTTATGGACGCGGTCTCCGGAACCCTCCCTGGCGTCGAGCGTGATCCAGGACTATTAGTCACGAACGAAGACATACGGAAGATCAAACGCTACGTCAAGGGCGGGCTAGAACTCCCTATCGATGAAAAAGAAATCGAGCAGATTCACAAATTAGACCAGCTGAATATCAGCGGCCTCAAATCGGCGGACCTGCAACTTTTATTCATGAAAATGAAAGATCATGCTGGAACCTGGTCAGCACTTGAGTCCAGCATGAAGGCCGTCGGTTCTGACCTTCACGTATTTTCCGACAACATTACATCCAACTGCACAGCCATTATTGAATACCTCAAGACGCTTCCAAGCTATGTGAGTGGCGTGGGTAAAATTGGCGGCCTGCCCCCGGAAGAAATCGACAAGCTTCCAGAGATCATATTAACCGGGGAAGAGAGGAAAAAAATCCCGACCTTACTTGAGTTGGTCGACGAACTTAAAATCGTCATCACCGCGCACAGCCAAAGCACAAAACTCACAAAAACAGCAATCACCGATTTCAAACACGGCATAACAAACATTATCAAACCGGAACTCGGTTTAAAAATTGCCCTTTGCAACAGTCAGAATTTTAGCGATGAGATAAAACAATACAACCAACGACTTGACGTCATTAACGCCAGGATCGATCAAAAAAACGCGGAAATCGCAGAATACAGCAGAAATAAATGGTGGGGTGTTATCGGCGGGGTCGTCGGTTTTATTATCACCTCGTCGATTTACGGCAGCAAAGCCCAGCAGGCACGAAATGAACTGGACCAGTTGACTGACGAACGGCGCGATATCGAAAAAAAACTTGCGACAACCAACACATTCCTTGCATCGCTGCTCGCATTTGAAACCAACCTCCAGGACCTGCAGGTCCGGGTGGAAGGCGCCTCGGGCAGCTCGTCGAATCTGGAAAGCCTCTGGGAACTTATCCAGGCCTATGTCGAGTCTTCCAGTAAAAGACTCGATGGTGTGACCAACGCCATGTACTTGGTGTCTTTCGTTTCGAGGTTGACCAGCATGACGGAGAATTGGAAAGCGATCAAGAAACAGGCAGGTGATTTATTGACCGCCTTTAACAATGCATCACATGAGTCCTGAGACCTGGAAAGCAAATAAAGCGCCTTTGCGATATTTATTAATCTTCATGCATCCATCTTTTAGACATCGAGATCACCATGACCGTACATACCATCGACACCTCGTTTCAGTACCCTGCACCCGACATGAACAAGATTTACAAAAGCAGGGAAGAACTCAATTACAAGATCCGCACACTCGGCAACCTTTACTTACCCGTACTCGCCGATGAGCTGAGAGGACTGGAAAAAGAAATAAACACTACTGACGCCCAGGCACTTAAAGCAATCACCCTGATACCTTCAGCATTGCAAACAAGTGAAATTCAACAGTACTACACCATTATCGAAAACCTTAAAAACGAGAACCCGACAAGCGAACAGAAAGAAGCCATTGACAGTTTTTATGGCGAGATAAAATCGCTGATCGGCAACTCCACCACCGAGACACTTAAGCTCTTCACAGAACTCAACAACAGCCTGACAAATCTGCAGGCCGTTACGCTCAGCGACAACCAATATCGAATCAATGAACTGGACACATCGATCCTCAAAATTTCCCCGCTACTTTCCGAAGAGGAAAGTGCCATCGAACGTCTGGTAGCCGATGAAACGGCGCTGAACGAGGCAATCAAAGTCATTGAGGCAACCGACACCTTTTCCTTGATAAAAGATGCTTTTCTCAGCCTCGAAAAACTGGCGACACTCAATTTGTCCGCACCTCAACTTGAACTGGTTAAAGCAGGTATTGGCGCGGCCGGAAAAATCCTGGATTTGGTCAGCAACGCCATCAAGTATGACAATCTGGTCACAGCCAGGCGCCAGACTCAAACAAAACTGGATAATCGTCGTCTCAATCTCGCCGGCATCAAGAAAGAACTAAAAACACTGGAAGATCGAAAGTTTCAATTACTGGAGCTGCAAGCGATCAAAAACCCAAGAGAGACTTATACGCATGAAATAAGCACGCTCACCGAATCCGTCGAAAAATTTCTGCAGATCAACAGCTACGAAGCTTCAGACGACTTGCACGCCGTTGTTAAACGTTTCATCGAGCAGACAAATGTGTTCGTGGCGCACCTGAACAGCCTTCGCAAGGAATGGCGCAGCTAAACCGGGATCCATCCGGTTGACCTCAGCCGACCAGGACAATGCGAGCGAAAAAGCAAACCGTGCTTTTTCGCTCCACCTGGATGGCAACTTCCTATTGAAGAGAACTCATCACTCCAGCCTCGGCTCTGAGCGCCTCGTCTTCCAGGTGAGCAGCGCGTTGCCGGTAGTCCTGCGCCAACGCCCGGAGTTGCGGATGAGAAGCCTGCAACAGCGTTCGGCTACTGACGCGCAGGAAGTTCAGATTGCCGGCGGCCAACGCCCGGTGCAGCCACAACAATGCCTCCTCGACTCTCCCGTCGTCCGCCAGAACGGACGCATAACTGAATTGCCCCCGAAAATCCCCGCCTTCGGCAGAACGTCGATACCACTCAAATGCCGCTGCCGAGTCAGCCGGGCAGTGCTGGCCTTCCTCGAGGTAGCGCCCCAACAGGTTCATCGATTTGGCGTGCCCGAGTTCGGCGGCACGCTGATACAGCTTCAGCGCCTGTGCTTGATCCTCGATGACCCCACGCCCGGTCGCCAGCAGATTGGCGTAGTTGTACATCGCCCAATCCAGCCCACCCTCGGCGGCCTGACGATAATGTCTGGCAGCGATAGCAGCATCGGCCGTGCAACCCCAGCCATGTTCATGGCATCGACCGAGCATATTGCGCGCCATCAGATGTCCGCCTTGGGCGGCGATCCCGAACCAGCGCACCGCCAGTGACTGATCCCGGGCGATGCCCCGGCCCTCCAGCAGAATCTGTCCCAGCAAGGCCTGCGCATCGAGAAGCCCTGCACGGGCGGCAAGCAGAATCGCCTGGGCGGCACGGGCCGGGCTTTCATCGAGCATGGCGTTGAGCGCATCAGTGTCGAGAATCTCTTCGCGGTGCGACCTGAAATCCAGCACTTACACCTCGACCCAGCGGCGCAACAGGTTGTGATAGGTGCCAGTCAGGCGGATCAGCGAAGGGTGGTCGGGCAGGTCCTGGGTCAGTTGGCGAATCGCGCCATCCATTTCAAACAGCAACGCACGCTGGCTGTCTTCGCGCACCAGGCTTTGGGTCCAGAAAAAAGAAGCGTAGCGGGCACCGCGAGTGACCGCATTGACCTTGTGCAGGCTGGTGCCGGGGTACAGCACCATGTCACCGGCCGGCAACTTCACGCGCTGGGTGCCGTAGGTGTCCTGGATTTCCAGTTCGCCGCCGTCGTAATCGGCTGGCTCGCTGAAAAACACCGTTGCCGACAGATCTGTTCGTACCCGCTCAATGCTGCCCTTGGGTTGACGCACCGCGTTGTCGATATGGAAATCGAAACTGCCACCGGCCGTGTAACAGTTCAGCAACGGAGGAAAGACTTTGTGCGGTAGCGCGGCAGACATGAACTGCGGATTTTTCCACAGCCGCTCCAGCATCGCCGCGCCGATCTCCTTGGCCAACGGATGGCCTTCCGGCAATTGCAGATTGTGCTTGGCCTTGGCTGA
This sequence comes from Pseudomonas sp. MT92, assembly GCF_058792515.1. Lineage (NCBI taxonomy): Bacteria > Pseudomonadati > Pseudomonadota > Gammaproteobacteria > Pseudomonadales > Pseudomonadaceae > Pseudomonas > Pseudomonas sp. MT92. Next base: position 99,063 of record NZ_JBXAFA010000011.1, on the reverse strand, counting down.
CTGGTAACCGGCGGTGATTTTGCCGTCCGCCCAATCGGCCTGCTCCAGAGCCTCGCGAATGCGCTGCACTTCTTCTTTTTCGAACAAGCCGGGGATGTGCAGCAACATGGGCAAGGCACCAGAAAGCAAAGGGGTGCCAATGGTATTGATTCTTATTGCCTGTGTAAAACCCGCCAGACGAATGAAACGGTAAAAACCGTAAGGGTAAATTGTAAAGAATGTAAATTCAGTGCGAATAGTAATGTTTCGCAATTGATACGAATACGTATTTACCCTATATTCCGCCGCCTCAAATCCTTGGGGAGGGGAATAAAAATGTCACGCCAACAACCACAGCTACCTGTCAGTTCACCGCGTCTACTCGCCTCTGCGATTGGCATGGCGATCACCGCCGGCTCCGCGGGCCACATGGTATTCGCGGCTGAAAAGACCGACGAGAAAGCACCGAGCAACACCATCTCCCTCGGTGCAACCGCTATCACCGGCGAAGCGCAAGACCAGACCTCCTACAACGTCGAAAAAGCCTCCTCGCCCAAGTACACCGCGCCGCTGGTGGACACACCGCGCTCGATCACAGTGATCCCGCAGCAAGTGCTCAAGGACACCGGCGCCATGAACATGCAGGACGCGCTGCGTACCGTTCCCGGCATCACCTTCGGTGCCGGTGAAGGCGGCAACCCACAAGGCGACCGTCCGTTCATTCGTGGTTTCGATGCCCAAGGCGATACTTACCTGGACGGCGTGCGCGATACCGGTTCGCAGAGCCGGGAGATCTTCGCCGTCGAATCGATCGAAGTCAGCAAAGGACCGAACTCGGCCATTGGCGGCCGTGGCGCTGCCGGCGGCAGCATCAACCTGGTGAGCAAAAAAGCGCACCTGGGCGATTCGTTCGACGGTGGATTTACCTGGGGTTCTGACCAGACCCAGCGTTACACCATGGACGGCAACTATCAGTTCTCCGACACCGCCGCTGGCCGTCTGAACCTGATGAGCCATGAAAGCAACGTCGCCGGCCGCGACAGCGTCGATTACGATCGCTGGGGCGTCGCTCCGTCGCTGGCCTTTGGCCTGGGCACCGATACCCGGGTCAATCTCGACTACTACCATCTGGAAAGTAACGACACGCCGGACTCGGGTATCCCCTACTCCATTCCGACTGCAGGCTCCGCTGCCCGCACCAAGTCCAACCCGGACAAACCAAACGACGGCGGCGACAGCAGCAATTTCTACGGCCTGGACAACCGCGATTTCCGCAAGGGCCGCACCGACACCGCGACCATCGCCATCGAGCACGACCTGAACGACGCGCTGACCGTCAAGAACACCCTGCGCCACGGCACCAGCATGCAGGACTACATCCTGACCCAGCCGGACGACAGCAAGGGCAACGTCAACAACGGCAGCGTCTGGCGTCGTGCCAACACCCGCGTGAGCAACACCGAGACGACCACGAACCAGACCGATCTGTTCGGCGATTTCCATATCGCCGGGTTCAAGAACAGTTTCGCCACCGGCATCGAGTTCTCCCACGAGGAGAACCGGAAATCCTCGTACAACGTCAACACCGATACCACCCCGGCAACAGCCGCCGCGACCACCAATTGCAGTCCTGCGTTGATTGGTCCTCGCAGCGGATACAACTGTACTTCGCTGGCAAACCCGATCCCGAGCGATCCGTGGAACGGTGCCATCTCGCGCAACTACGCCGGCACCGACACCAAGGCCGACACCTATGCGTTGTACGCGTTCGATACGCTTGAGCTGTCCGAACAATGGCTGGTGAACATGGGCCTGCGTTACGACCATTTCGACACGAGCTACAAAACCTACACCAACGCCGGCACCACCACCTCCAAGGGCGACGACGTCAGTGAGTTCGTGACCGGTCAATTCGGTGTGGTCTACAAACCGGCGCAGAACGGCAGCATCTATGCGTCGTACGCGACGTCCGCCACCCCACCGGGCACGACCCTCGGCGACGGTCAGGAAGGCAACCCGCTGGGCGGCACGCCTGATCGCAACGGCAACCTGCTGAGCAGCGACATGGAGCCGGAAACCACCAAGAACTACGAAATCGGCACCAAGTGGGATCTGATGAATGATCGTCTGTCGCTGACCGCCGATATCTTCCGCACCGAGAAGGAAAACGCCCGGGTACAGACCAACACCACGTCCTATGAAAACGTCGGCAAAACCCGCGTTCAAGGTGTTGAACTGTCGGCTACCGGCAAAATCACCGACAAATGGCAGGTCTTCGCCGGTTACGCCTACATGGACAGCGAACAGATCGATGGCGGTCCGCTGGGCAAGGCCAACGATGGCAACGAACTGCCTAACACGCCGAAAAACAGCGCCAGCCTCTGGACGACCTATCAGGTCACGCCGAAGCTGACCATCGGCGGCGGCGCGTTCTACGTCGATGACGTGTTCGGCAGCGTGGCCAACACCACCATGGTCGATTCCTACGTTCGTTACGATGCAATGGCCGCCTACAAGCTGACCAAAAACATCGACCTGCAACTGAACGTGCAGAACCTGACCGACGAAACCTACTACGACAAGGCCTTCTCGACTCACTTCGCCAACCAGGCGGCGGGCCGTACGGCGTTGCTGAGCACCAACTTCCACTTCTGATACGCGACCTCTGTAGGAGCGAGCCTGCTCGCGATGGTCGCCAACGATGACGCGGTTAACCTGACGCCCCGCATCGTTCTGGAGTTCATCGCGAGCAGGCTCGCTCCTACAGGAGGGTGAAGGCCGAAACCGCGCCTGGCCCCGTTCATCCAGATGAACGGGGCTTTTGCGTGTAAAAAAGAATGCTTCTCGACAACCCACGGCATAATGCGCGCCGTGATGACTTTTGAACGAACAAGGCGAGCGACGTGTTGAAGAAAACCCTGTTCCAGTTGCACTGGTTTTTTGGCATCAGCGCCGGACTCGTCCTGGCCCTGATGGGCATCACCGGGGCGACGGTATCGTTTCAGGATGAAATCCTGTATGCGCTGAACCCATCGGTCTTGCAGGTCCATAAGCAGGTCGCCGGGGTGCTGCCGCCCGCCGAACTGGTGGAGAAAATCGAAGCGGCCACGGGTAACAAAGTGGCGGGGCTCTCGGTCGACATCGACAGCGGCATTGCCGCGAAAGTGTTCTTCACACCGCCACCGGGCCAACGTCGCGGACCGATGCGTTACTTCGATCCTTACACCGCCGAGCTGCTGGGCGACGCCACTGGCCAGGACTTCTTCGGCCTGATGCTGCAATTGCACCGTTTCCTCGCCATGGGCGATACCGGTCGGCAAATCACCGGGGCCTGTACGTTGATCCTGGTGTTCTTCTGCCTCTCCGGCCTGTACTTGCGCTGGCCCCGCCAATGGAAAAGCTGGCGCGCCTGGCTGACCCTCGACTGGAAGAAAAAAGGTCGCAGCTTCAACTGGGACCTGCACTCGGTCGCCGGCACCTGGTGCCTGGTGTTTTACCTCCTGGCCGCCTTGACCGGGTTGTCCTGGTCCTACGAGTGGTACAACAAGGGCCTGACCCGTTTGCTCTCCGATTCGCCGCAGAACGAGCGCGTTCGCGGTGGTCGTGGCCCGGCGCCCGGCGGTCCGGCGCCGACGGCCGATTATTCGGCCATGTGGCTGAGTATCTATAGCGCTGCCGGTCCCGACCTGAGCTTCTATAACACGCGCATGCCGCCCGTCGCCGGGCAACCGGCGACCGTGTTCTACCTGTTGAAAAACTCACCCCATGACCGCGCGCTGAACCAGATCACCCTCGATCCGGTCACCGGCGAAATCAAACGGCACGAGCGCTACAGCGACAAAAGCTTCAAGGCGCAATTGCTGACCAGCCTCTATGCGCTGCACGTCGGTAGCTACTTCGGCATCGTCGGGCGGATCATCCTGACAATCACCGCCCTGAGCATGCCGCTGTTTTTCGTCACGGGCTGGCTGTTGTACCTCGATCGTCGCCGCAAAAAACGCCAGATCAAAGACGCCCGTAAAGACCTCGCCCAACCCGGTGGCGAGGCCCCGGCGTGGCTGATCAGTTTCGCCAGCCAAAGTGGCTTTGCCGAGCAACTGGCCTGGCAGACGGCCGGCCAATTACAAGCGGCCGGCCTGCCAGTGAAAGTGCTACCGCTGGCGACGGTCAGCGAGCAGGACCTGCGGAGTTCGAACAACGCGCTGTTCGTGGTCAGCACCTTCGGCGACGGCCAGGCACCGGACAGCGCCCGTGGTTTTGAACGCAAGGTGCTGGGGCGAGCGTCGAGCCTGGAGAGCTTGAACTACGCGGTGCTCGGTCTCGGCGACCGACAGTATCAGCACTTCTGCGGCTTCGCCCGGCGCCTGCACACCTGGCTGGGCGAACACGGCGGCAAGACCCTGTTCGCCCCGGTGGAAGTCGACAGCGGCGACCCTTACGCCTTGCGTCACTGGCAGCAACAACTGGGGCTGCTGACCGGACAAGCACCGGTCGATACCTGGCAAGCGCCGAGCTATGACAACTGGCCGCTGGTTCGTCGCGAGTTGCTCAACCCGGACAGCAGCGGCTCGCCCGTGTACTTGCTGGGCCTCAAACCGCCCACCACCAGCAGTTGGCTGGCAGGCGATCTGGTGGAAGTGTTACCGCGCAATGGCTCCTGGGCGATCGAGCATTTCCTCGACGGCATGGGGATTGACGGTCGCGCCACGATTGAATTCGATGGCCGGTCGCAGCCGCTGGAGCAAGCCCTCGCCAGCCGCCAACTGCCGGCGAATCGTGCGCATCTGGTCGGTTTGCATGCCCAGGCGCTGGTGGATGCGCTGGTGCCTTTGGCCCTGCGCGAATACTCCATTGCCTCGATTGCCGCCGATGGCGTACTGGAGCTGATCGTTCGCCAGGAACTGCACCCCGATGGCAGCCTGGGCGTCGGCTCCGGCTGGTTGACCGAACACGCGCCGGTGGGCAGCACCATCAGCCTGCGTGTGCGCCGCAACAGTGGTTTCCATCTGCCGTCAGACCCCGTGCCCATGATCCTGCTGGGCAACGGCACCGGGCTGGCCGGGCTGCGCAGCCTGCTCAAAGCGCGGATTGCCGACGGCCAACAACGTCACTGGCTGCTGTTCGGCGAGCGCAATCGGGAACACGACTATCTGTGTCGCGACGAGTTGGAAGAGTGGTTGATTTCGGGTGATCTGCAGCGCCTGGACCTGGCGTTCTCGCGGGATCAGGTAGAGAAAATCTACGTACAGGATCGCCTGCGCGAATCAGCCGCCGAGCTGAAGAAGTGGCTGGCGGATGGTGCAGTGATTTATATCTGCGGCAGCTTGCAGGGCATGGCTTCGGGAGTCGATAACGTGCTCATCGATGTGCTCGGCGCTGCCGAAGTGGAACGCCTGATCGAACAGGACCGCTACCGCCGCGACGTTTACTGACGCGGCACAAACCCCCTGTAGGAGCGAGCCTGCTCGCGATGAACTCAAAGACACCGCGGGCTATCAGATTCCCCGCGTTATCGTTGACCACCATCGCGAGCAGGCTCGCTCCTACAGGGTGGGGATCAGGCGCTGACGGGCTCGATCGCCAACTCCGTCACCTCAGGCCGCTTGACCAGCGCATACACCACCGCCGTCAACAAACTCCCCGCCACGATCGCCAGCAAATACAGCAACGCATGGTTGATCGCATTCGGGATGGCCAGCACGAACAATCCACCGTGGGGCGCCATCAGCTTGCAGCCGAAGTACATCGACAACGCGCCGGTCAGCGCACCACCGGCGATGCTCGCCGGAATCACCCGCAACGGGTCCTTGGCAGCGAACGGAATCGCCCCTTCGGAGATGAAGCACAATCCCAGCACCAGCGCCGCTTTACCCGCCTCGCGCTCGGTCTGGGCAAACTTGCGCCGGGCGATGAACGTGGCAATGCCCAGGCCAATCGGCGGCACCATGCCGGCCGCCATGGTCGCAGCCATCGGTGCATAACTCTGCGAGGCCAGCAGCCCGACCGAGAACGCATAGGCCGCCTTGTTGATCGGCCCGCCAAGATCGACGCACATCATTCCGCCCAGCAACACGCCCAGCAGGATCGCATTGGTGGTGCCCATGCTGTCGAGGAAATGCGTGAGCCCTTCGAGCATCCCGGCCACGGGTTTGCCGACCACGTAGATCATCACCAGGCCCGTGAACAGACTGGCCAGCAACGGGATGATCAGGATCGGCTTGAGCGCTTCAAGGCTTTGCGGCAAACGCGCATAACGATTGATCGCCTGGGCGGCGTAGCCGGCGAGGAAACCGGCAATGATCCCGCCAATAAAACCGGCACCGAGGGAGCTCGCCAGCAACCCGCCGATCATCCCCGGCGCCAGACCCGGACGGTCGGCGATGGAGTAAGCGATATAACCCGCCAGCAACGGCACCATCAGCTTGAACGCGGTCTCGCCGCCGATCTGCATCAAAGCCGCCGCCAAGGTGCCGGGTTCCTTGAACGCGGTGATGCCAAACACGAACGACAGGGCAATCATCAGACCGCCCGCCACCACCATCGGCAACATGAACGACACGCCGGTCAGCAGGTGTTTGTAGATGCCGGTCTTCTCTGCCTTGACCGGGCCATTGGCGCCGCTGGCGGTGCTTTCCTGCGTGCCTTCGGCCAGCGCTTTGTTCAGCGTGGCTTCGGCCTGTTTGAGGGCAATGCCGGTGCCGCAGCGATAGATTTTCTTGCCGGCGAAACGCTCGGTGGCAACTTCGATATCGCAAGCCAGCAGTACCACGTCGGCCTCGGCGATGGCTTGCGCACTCAGCGGGTTGCGCGCGCCAACAGAACCCTGGGTTTCCACTTGCAGGTCGTAACCCAGGCGCTTGGCCGCTTGCTGCAAGGCTTCGGCGGCCATGAACGTGTGGGCGACGCCGGTCGGGCATGCCGTGATCGCGACCAGGCGCGGTGCGTTTTTGCTCACTGCAACCGGTGCTGCGACGGTTTCAGGTGCGACGTACAACCGGGCCTCTTCGGCGCCACGGCGCAACACCGCCTCGACGTCCTGCAGGGCTTGCGCCGGAGTACTGTGGAACACCCGCTTGCCGACGAATCGCGACATGTCCACCGGGGCGCTGGTCACCAGCAGTACCCACTCGGCGGCCTCGATCGTCGCCGCCGACAATTGCCGTTCAGGATGCGCCGCGTCGTTCACTTCGACACTGGTGCTCCAGCCCTGACGCTGGGCCGCTGCATCCAGCAGACGAGCGCACAGCACACTGGTGACCATGCCGTTCGGGCAGGCAGTAACAATGGCTAATTTCATGACCAACCCTCTTATTGTTCTGTCAGGGGACGTACGCGCACACCCTGTTCGAGCTGCGCCAGTTGCGCCGCGTCGCTGATACCGAAACCGATCTGCGTGACGGCCATCGCGGCAATTGCCGTGGCGCGGCGCAAGGTCTGCTCAGGCAGGTCGGCGCTGACCAGGCCGTGGAGCATCCCCGCCAGCAACGAGTCGCCCGCGCCCACCGTACTGGCGACGCTGACTTTAGGTGGTGTGGCGTGCAGCGCCGAACCGACGCTGAACCAGTTCACGCCATCGGCGCCGTGGGAAATCACCACATGCTCGACACCCTGCGCGTGCAAACGATTCGCCGCTGCGGCCTGCGCGGTGACAGATACCACCTCGCAACCCAGCACTTCAGCCAGCTCTTCTGTGTTCGGCTTGATCAGCCATGGACCGGCCTTGAGCCCGGCCCGCAAGGCGTCGCCGCTGGTGTCGAGCGCGACCTTCAGACCGAGTTCTTTCAAGCGCAGGATCAACGCCTGCAACCATTGCGGACTCACGCCCTGAGGCAGGCTGCCGGCGACGACGACGGCGTCATGCCCCGGAGCGATCCGGTCAAGACGATCAAGCAACGCCTGCTGGGCCGTTGCGCTGACCTGCGGCCCCGGGCCATTGATGTCGGTGATGCGACCATCGCTTTCCGCCAGTTTGATATTGCTGCGGGTCTCCCCCGGCACGCGGATAAACCCATCGACAAAATTCCGTTTGGCGAACAGGGTTTCGAACGCTTGCAGATTGTCTTCACCGAGAAATCCGCTGACCGTCAGTTGGTGCCCGAGGTCCGCCAATACCTGCGCCACGTTCAACCCTTTGCCGGCGGCATGGGTGTGCATGACGTCACTGCGATTGACCTGACCCGGTTCCAGGCGCGGCAACTGGACGGTGAGGTCCAGCGCCGGGTTGAGGGTCAAGGTTAAGATCCTGGCCATTACAGGGCCTCCACTAATGCGCGCACTTCGTTGGCGCTGCCCACGGCGAGCGCCGCTTGGGCAAGGGTTTGGGTCTGGCTCAGGCTGAGTTCACGGATTCGCGCCTTGACCTCGGGAATGCTGCGCCCCGACACGCTCAACTCGTCCACTCCGAGCCCCACCAGCACCGGCACCGCCAGCGGGTCGGCCGCCAGTTCACCGCAGACACCGACCCACTTGCCATGGGCATGGGCGGCGCGCACGGTGATGTCGATCAGTTGCAATACCGCCGGATGCAGGCCATCGGCCTGGGCCGACAAGGTCGGATGACCACGGTCGATGGCCAGGGTGTATTGGGTCAGGTCGTTGGTGCCGACGCTGAAGAAGTCCACCTCTTTGGCCAACACCGGCGCCAGCAATGCCGCCGACGGCACTTCGATCATGATCCCCAGTTGCAGGTCCGCGACCGGGATTTCCAGACGCAGGCGTTCGGTCATGTCCCGGGCCTGGCGCCACTCATCGACGCTGCCGACCATCGGGAACATGATCCGCAGCGGACGGTTGTCGGCTGCTCGCAGCAAGGCGCGTAACTGCGCCTCCATGATGTGTGGCCGTTGCAGGGTCAGGCGAATGCCACGAACACCGAGGAACGGGTTTTCTTCCTTGGCGATCGGCCAATAGGGCAGCGGTTTGTCGCCGCCGACATCCAGGGTACGCACCACCAGGGGTCGACCCGCCAGGCCATCGAGGACACGCCGGTATTCGACTTCCTGGGTCGCCTCGTCCGGTGCTTGCGAGTGCGCCATGAAAATCAGTTCGGTACGCAACAGGCCAATGCCTTCGGCCCCCTGCTCCACCGCACCGGTCACGCCAGCGCTTTCACCGATGTTGGCGAACACTTCGACCGCATGGCCGTCGCGGGTCAAGGCGGGTTGATGGCGCTGTTCAGCGGCCACCTTCAATCGTTGTTCACGGGTGTCGCGTTCTTCAGTGGCCCGTTGCAGCGTTGCGGCATCGGCATCCACGTGCAGGCGACCGCGTTGGCCATCGATCAGTAACGGCGTGCCCGGCGCCAGCAGCAACACGGCCGGACCGGCACCGACCAACGCCGGAATACCGAGCGCTCGGGCCACGATCGCACTGTGGGCAGTCGCGCCGCCGCGGGCGGTGAGGATGCCGGCCACGCGAGTGGGGTCCAGACGCGCGACGTCGGATGGACCGACTTCGTCCATCACCAGAATGTACGGTTGCTCGGGTTCGCTCGGGGTTTCGATCCCGCAGAGCGTCGACAACACCCGACGACCGATATCGCGCAAATCGGCAGCGCGTTCGGCAAGCAAGGCGTCCTGCAGCGCTTCCTGTTGCCGGGCCGCCGCTTCGACCACCGACATCCACGCCGCTTCGGCGCTTTCGCCCTGTTTGAGACGGGTGTCGACTTCATCGGTCAATTCCGGGTCGTCGAGCATCTCCTGGTGGGTGACGAAAATCTCGCGAATGGCCTTGGCCTTGCTGCGTTCGATCAAACCACCGATGTCGCGCCGCACATCCGCCAGCGCCTGCTTGAGCCGATCGCGTTCGATGGCGGCGGACTCACCGCGCAGCGGGTACTCGATGGCTTGCAGCACTTGAATATGCGCCGGGCCGATGGCGATTCCCGGCGCGGCGGCGATGGCCTGAATCACGCTACCGGACGCCGGGGCGAGCAGTACCTGGGCCGCCTCGACAATTTCTTCACGCGGCTGGCTGACGGGCGGCAGCGGCTCGATTTCTTCACCGAGGCCTTCTTCGATGGCAGCCAACAACGCAGGCAGCGCATCGGCGGCGATGCTCGGCTCGGCGATGATTTCCAGCACCTGACCACGACGGGCGCCGAGGCTGAGCAGCTTGCTGAGGCTCTTGACCGACACCGCGCTGTCCTGACCATCGACGATGCGGATGCGAATTTCACCTTCAAAACTCTTTGCCAGTTGCGCGAGGATTTTCGCCGGCCGTGCATGCAAACCGTGGGCATTGGCCAGCGCGATCCGCGTACTCGGCCAGTCCGCCGGCAGTTCACCGCCGAGCACTTCAAGCACCGCGCGGCAGCTGGTGGCACGGCCCAATTCATGGCCGCGACCTTCAATCAATAATGCGCACAGTCGTTCCAGCAACGCTTGATGGGCCTCACCCAGGCTGGCCAGGCAAAACAACCCGTTCAGCGGCTGACCGAGGTAACGCAGCGGTTTGTCCGGGGTCACGAACGCCAGACCGGGGCGCTTGACTGTTTGCTCACTGTGCAGCCACCACAGGCCATCGCCCAGTGGCAGTGCTTCGACCTGTTGCAACACGGCGGAGAAACCGTTGCTGACGCAGTCGGCCTGACGCAACAAACGCGCACCGCGCCAGACCAGCTCTTCAAAATCTTCGGCTGCCACACCCAGGCCGATCATTTGCGCATCCAGCGCCAATTCTTGCGGCGCACCTTGCAGCAGTTTCAGCAGGGCCTCGGCGGAACTGGCGCGGCGCAGGGCCTGGCCCAGATCGGTCTCGCCGAGGGCGCGGGTCAGTAGTTGTAGCAGGCGCAGGTGTTCATCGGACTTGGCGGCGATGCCAATGGCCAGGTAGACGATCTGCCCGTCGCCCCAGTCAACGCCATCGGGAAACTGCATCAGGCGCACACCCGTGGTGAATACCTGATCGCGGGTTTCCGGGGTGCCGTGGGGGATGGCGATACCTTGACCGAGAAAGGTCGAGCCCTGGGCTTCACGCGCCTGAAGGCCAGCGAGATAACCCTCGGCAACCAGACCATCGGTAACCAGATGCCGGGCCAGCAACTGCAAGGCTGCGGACTTATCCAAAGCCGACTGGCCCATGGATATCTGCTCTATGGTGAGCTCGAGCATGCTTTCTCCTTTTGGCACCTGTTGGCACCAGGTATTGTTTTGATTGATTCAGCTTAGGCGCTTGTCCTGCGACAGTCTTCAGCGGTTTCGTGGCAGAACCGGCCAAAGGCGCCCATAACGTAGAAAATACGCTTGCTGAATCGTTTAATCTAGATTGATTGGCACGTTACTCGATAATGGCCCATCCTTGAAGTCCAACTTGTCGGCTGCGTGAAGGCGGGATCGCCTGCGTGAATCGGTTAGGATTGGCAAAATTGTCGAGGCAAGCTCGAAAAAACAAGGAAATCCCGGGTTGAAACTCAGTGATATTGCCCAGTTGGCCGGTGTGTCCGTTACCACCGCCAGCTACGTCATCAATGGCAAGGCCGAACAGCAACGCATCAGTAGCGCTACCGTCGAACGTGTACGCGCAGTCGTCGAGCAACATGGCTTCACGCCCAATCCCCAGGCCGCCGGTCTGCGCAGTCGGCACACCCGTACCCTGGGGTTCATTTTGCCGGATCTGGAAAACCCCAGTTACGCGCGAATCGCCAAACTGCTGGAACAAGGCGCACGCGCTCGCGGCTATCAGCTGCTGATCGCCAGTTCCGACGACGCACCAGACAGCGAGCGCCAATTGCTGAAGCTGTTCCGCGCCCGCCGCTGCGATGCCCTGATCGTTGCCAGTTGCCTGCCACCGGGCGATGACAGCTATCGCCAATTGCAAGCCAAGGGGATTCCTATCATCGCGATCGACCGTGTCATGGAGCCTGAACACTTCTGCTCGGTGATCAGCGACGACCGCGAAGCCAGCCTGCAATTGACCCGCAGCCTGCTGGACCCGTTGCCCAAGCAAATCGCCTTGATCGGTGCCCGCCCGGAACTGAGCATCAGCCAGGAACGTACCGCCGGTTTCAAAGAGGCCTTGATAGGTTTCGACGGCGAGGTGCTGGTCGAACAGGGCGAATCCTTCAGCCGCGAATGCGGCAAACAACTGATGGAAGAATTACTCCAGCGTGTAGGGCATTTACCCGAAGCGCTGGTGACCACGTCCTATGTGCTGTTGCAGGGCGTGTTCGATGCCTTGCACGACTTCCCGCTGAAAAACCGCCCGTTGCGCCTCGGCACTTTCGGCGACACTCAGTTGTTGGATTTCCTGCCTCTGCCGGTCAATGCCATGGCCCAGCAACATCAGCTGATTGCCGACAAGGCCCTCGCACTGGCCCTGGCCGCCATCGAGCAGTCCGATTACCAACCCGGCGTGCAGGCCATCCCGCGCACCTTCAAGCAGCGTATCCGCCAGGACTGAAACGTGGAGCTGATCGACAGCCACACCCATCTGGACTTTCCCGATTTCGACAAGGATCGTCAGGCGCTGCTGCTCGAAAGCCGCGCCCTCGGGGTGCGACGGATGGTGGTGCTGGGGGTATATCAGGGCAATTGGCAGCGCGTCTGGGATCTGGTGCTAAGCGATCCCGACCTGCATGCCGCGTTCGGCCTGCATCCCGTGTATCTGGACGATCATCAGCCCGATGATTTACGCGAACTCGGTGAGTGGCTGACCCGTCTGGCCGGTCACCGACAGTTGTGCGCAGTGGGCGAGATTGGCCTGGATTACTTCATCGAAACCCTCGACCGCGAACGCCAGCAAGCGTTGTTCGACGCACAACTGCAACTGGCCGCGGATTTCAATCTGCCGGCACTGATCCATGTGCGACGCAGTCATGCGGCGGTCATTGCCACGCTCAAGCGGTTTCGCCTGCCACGCGCGGGCATCATCCACGCCTTCGCCGGCAGCAAGGAAGAGGCGCGCGAATACATCAAGCTCGGTTACAAACTCGGCCTGGGCGGCGCCGCGACCTGGCCCCAAGCGCTGCGCATGCACCGTGTCCTCGCCGAGCTGCCGCTAGAATCAGTGGTCCTGGAAACCGACTCACCGGACATGGCACCCGCCATGTACCCCGGTCAACGCAACAGCCCGGCCCACTTGCCCGCCATTTGCGCGGCACTGGCCGGCATCATGGCGATCAGCCCCGAGCGATTGGCGGCGGTCAGCACGGCCAATGCCTGTGAGTTGTTCAACTGGTAATCAGTCGGCGTGAGCCTTGGCGGCCTCAAGAATCAATGTCATGTGCTGACGCTGACGGGCAAAGCGCATGGCGATGAAGTAGACGAAAATCGCCAGCAGCGAGAAATTGAGCTGTTCCAGAACGCTGATCATGCCAAGCCACTCCAGCACCAGCGCCACCAGTAAAGCGGTGCAAATCATCACCAGCAGGCTCGCCTTCAGCATGGCCAGGGAATCCAGCGACTTGAAGCGCTTGATTTGTTTCGGGTCGTTCAGTTCCAAGGCTTTTCGGCAATGTGTGCATCTGAACGCTTCGTTGATTGCAATGGCGTTGATCTGCCAGGACTCAAGCAGCGATGTTCGCTGGCAATGGGCGCAGCGTCCCTGGATTCCAAGGGTTGCAACAGGCATAGAAAGGCCTCCTCCGTGTGGGCACTGAAATGAATCTCCGTTCATTGAAGTTGAAATACAGGAACATGGAGAAAAACAGCAAGGTTCTTACGAAATTTGAGAAAGGTATTACAAAATTTTCAGCGACACACAGGACCTTTGAAACGGAGCCTGTTTGCGAACGCGGGATGCCCGACGGCATCAACGTCGGCCATCACGCCATCATCGCAAGCAAGCGTTTATACAGCTGGCGGACTGCTGCTATCTAGACCCGGAATGCGCTAATCAGCTGTTTGAGTTCCACCACCTGAGCCGACAACACGCGACTGGCATCCTCGGTCTGGTGCGCACCTTCAGCAGTCCGTTCACCGGCACGATTGATTTCGACAATGTTCTGGTCGATATCGTGGGCCACCGCCGTTTGCTGTTCCACGGCTGCGGCGATCTGCTGGTTCTGGTCGACGATCATACCGACGGCACCGAGGATGTTTTCCAGCGCCTGCTGGACCTTTTCCGACTGCCCTACCGTGCCATTGGCCATCTCATGACTCACACCCATCGCCTTCACGGCAGCGCCGACCCCACTGTGGAGCCTGGTGATCATCTGTTCGATTTCTTCGGTCGATTGCTGGGTTCGCTTGGCCAGTGTCCGGACCTCGTCCGCCACCACCGCGAATCCACGCCCCTGCTCGCCGGCCCGCGCCGCTTCGATGGCGGCATTGAGCGCCAGCAGGTTGGTTTGTTCGGCGATGCTCTTGATCACCTCCAGCACGCGACTGATGGACTGGCTGTCACTGGCCAGTTGATTGATCACCAGCACCGACTGATCTATTTCGCTGGCCAGTGCCGCGATGCTGCCTTGCTGGGACTCGACCAGCCCACGCCCGCTGATGGTTTCGTCGTTGACACTGTGGGCGCTACTGACCGCCGCGGCGGCGCTGCGCGCGACCTCGAGGGCCGTGGCCGACATCTGGTTCATTGCCGTGGCGACTTGTTCGATCTGGCTCCGTTGCCCGGCCACGGCATGGTTGCTTTGCGCCGAGACGTTTTCTACTTGCCCGGCCTGGCGTTCGACCTCACTGACGGTTTGCCCCACACGCTCAATCAGGTCATGGATTTTTTTCACGGTGCCGTTGAATACCTCGCCCAACTCGCCCAATTCATCGCGACTGTGGGCGCTGAACGTCACCGTCATGTCGCCGGCCGCGACTTTATCCATCACCCCGCCAAGGCGTTTGAGCGTGGTACGGGTCGAGGCGTAGAAGCCGCCGTAAAGGTAGAAGATCAGCACAAACACCACCGACAGCGCCACTGCCTGCAAGACCATGTGCGTGCGGTTCTGATCCAGGCGCTGCTGCAACTGCACGCCGAGAAATTTCAGCGTGGCTTCGTTGAGCTGATACGTCTGGTCCATCAGGCCAGTGACCTGATCGTAGAAACCCTGCCAGGGCGTATCCAGGGTGTCGGCCATTACCACTTGTTCTTCGAACAATTCACTGGCCTTTTTCAACGTCGCCCTGCTGCCATCGGCCAGGGCTGCCAGGGTTTCCCGCGCCGCTTTGCTGGAGCCCAATGCGTCCTGCAATTTCAGCCCATACTCGCCTTGCAGCTTTTCGATCTGCGCCAACAGCTCATCGAAACGGGTACTCGACGCCGAATTGAGAAACCCCTGGCCCAGCGAGAAGGAGCCCATCGCCCGACCTTCACCCAGAAGCTGAGTCACTGGCGGGGTGACATTGGTGATGAGTTCGCTCAGTTGGCGCATGTCGCTCTGGGAATCGCGGCTCAGTCCGGCCTGACTGGCGACGATCTGGCTGAAAATCTGCGCACTGCCGAGCAACTTGCCAATCATTCCGCTTTTGCTTTGCAGGGACGTTTCGCTGTGTTGCGCCTTGAAGGCAGCGATCATTTCATCGCGCTTGGTATCGAATACCGCGATTTGCTCGGGGTCCGTGCTCATCGCGGTCAGCCCTTGCAAACGGGCCAGAAGGCTTTGCTCCAGGGCGCTGATCTGCGACTCGACATTGCCCGCCTTGCCCGATTGGCCCAGGGTGACATTGATCTGCACCAGGTTGTTGAGGGTTTCCAGATCGCGCCGCAACGCCAGGCTGCTGCCCAGCAGGTCGAGGCTTTGCAGTTCGGTACGGGTACCCTGGAATTCGCGATAGGAGTCACGCACCAGGTAGAAGTTGGTCACCAGCATCGGCACCAGGAACAGGACGCTGATCAGACTGAACTTCATGCCAAAGCTCAGACGGTTCATCAGTGCGACAGCGGGATAGAGCAAGCTCTTCACTGGAAGTCTCCCCATGATTTCTTATTTTTATTGGCAGGCGCAGACCGACAGCAGATAGCCACTACCCGGCGCTATTTCTGTATAGCGTAAATCGAAGGGAGGTTTTGTAACTTAAGGTTAACGGCAAAAGTTTGTCCGGGGCTCAGGCTGCGCCCGGACAAGCTTTTGGCCGCTAAAAAGAAATCAGGCCAGAACGGTCCACAAGGCGAACCCGGCGTACCAAAGCACTGCAGCCCGCAACAGCAGTTCCCAGATCCGGTCAAGATTATTGATGCCTTCAGGCCCGACCACCGGTGCCGGGATTTCACCCGCCACCAGCCCGGCCTTCTCGATCAATTGCGCGGCGCTGATGTTCCAGTTCAACAACTCGTGCAACATCACCCGGCCGACGGCGACAAAGTTGCCGACCAAGGCAAAACTTGCCGCCAGCAAGCGCACCGGCAGCCAATCGAAGGCATGACGCAGTTGCGCCGCGCGTTCGACCACGGCCGGGTTTTTCCCATGCTCCTCAACCAGCGCGAGCAATCGATAACTCAGAGCCGCGACCGGCCCCAACAGGAAGTACCAGAAAATCACCGCGAAAAAGCTCTGGTAGGCCTCCCACAGCAGATGTCCTTCAACCCGTTCCAGCAGTTGTTCGCCACTGTCGGCGCAGATATCCACATCGCGTTTGGCGACATGGGCCGCGGCTTGCAGGTCTTCGCGACGCCAGGCATCGCGAAACGGACCCAGGCCAGCGAGCAGATCGCCACGACCCAGACTGTAAATCACCACCAGCAGGTGCACCGGTAACACCAGCAAGCCGTAGGCCACTGGCTGCAGTACTACCAACAGCAACCCCAACAACGCCACCGGCAAAAATACCGAAATGGCCAGGATCAGCCACGGCCGATTGACCAGACGCGCGTTGACCTCAAGCCTGGCCAGTTCGCGCAACCAAAAACCGTCGCGTTGTACCCGGTGGCGCAGGGCCGAGAACTTCTCGATCCAGACCGCCAACAGCAGCACCAGAAAACTCATTGTTACTCCTCTTTTTCCATGGCGGCTTTTGCCAGGGCCGCACGATAGCGTGCCCAATCGAACGCCGGTCCCGGATCAGTCTTGCGCCCGGGCGCGATGTCACTGTGCCCGCAGATGCGCTGCGTGGTAATGGCCGTGAAGGCGCTTTGCAGTTGCCGGGTAAGGGCCGTCAACGCGTCATATTGGGCGTCGGTGAACGGCAGATCATCCGTGCCTTCGAGTTCAATTCCCACGGAAAAATCGTTACAGGTCTCCCGCCCCTCGAAACTCGAAACGCCGGCGTGCCAGGCGCGCTCAAGGCAAGAGACAAACTGGGTGACAGTGCCGTCACGCTCGATCAGAAAATGCGCCGACACCCGCAGATCGGCAATCCCTTCAAAGTAGGGGTGCTCCGTGACATCCAGTCGGTTCTGGAAAAATTCCTGCACCTTTCCCGTGGCGAATTGCGCCGGCGGCAGGCTGATGTTGTGGATCACCAGCAGGGAAATTTCGCCCGTGGGGCGCGCATTGAAGTTGGGCGAGGGGCAAAGACGCACGTCCTGACACCAACCGCTTGCGGGGTCCAACTGCATACAGGCTCCTTCAACGACGACCGTGTGAGTGCCCAGTATGCCGCGATAGCCCGTCCGAACGCGATCACTTGCCGCGATTGAGGCGCCGCAGGTGGCCGATGACCGACTCCAGCGCCCGATCAAACAATAAGGTGTCATCGAGGACCCGTGCCGCCCCCTGGCGAAATTCCCGCGCCAGGGACGAACGACTGCGCTCCAGCACCTTCATGCCGGTGCGGTTGACGAAGATGTATTGACCGGTGGCTTCAATGATCGCCGCCAGTTTGCAGCGCAGGGAGTTTTCCGGACCGGTCTGGAACTCGACCCAGCAGCCAGAATGCAGCTGATTGACGTGGCGCATTCCGGCATCGTCTGCCGGCAGCGGCAGCCCCTTATCCACAGGGCCTTCATCGGCGCTGGGCAATACGATTCTTTCCAGCACTTCGATCATGACCGCCGCATCCGCGAGCGGGCATTCGGGCCGCTCAAACAATTGCACATGCAGGCTTTCCAGTTCGCTGAAAAACTCACTGGTGGCGAAAGGGTCGTACGCCGAACCACTCAAACCCTCGCGCAAGGATTTGAGCAAACCCGGCACCCGCGCCAACAATCGTGTACCGGCGTCGGGCTCTTCATGACGCTGGACGCTCCAGATCAAATCCTCCATGACTTGCACATCGGCGTGCCACTTTGTGGATTGATCGCCATGCTTGAGGCAGGTCAACAGCAACACTTTGCTCCAGGCATCCCGGGCAAACAGCACCACGCTTTGCGGCAACACTTTGCCCAGTAGCGCCTGGTTCAGCGCCTGTTCGACACGCTGACGGGCCAGCAGGGTTCTGGCGCGCCCCTCTTCGACATCGCGGGTGCGCTGTTCCAGTAACTCACTGCGACGACGCTCATCACTGGTGAAAGCCAGGAAGTCGGCCAGCACTTCGGAAAATATCGCCGGGTCGTCAACAAAATCGTTCAACAGGCGCTGCACCACCTGCTCCGTGCGCACGTAAAGGCTGTCACGTTCGAGGTCATCGCACTCGCTCCAGCCCTGGGCGGCACTGGCGATTTCATTAAGCAGGCGTCGCGCCGGATGGTTGCTGCGGCTGAACAAACGCTTATCGAGCACCGCCACCTTCACCATCGGTATTTGCAGCCGCCCCATCAAGGCCTTGAGCGCATCCGGCAAATGACGGTCGTCGAGGATGCTTTGGAACAACATGGCGATCAGATTGATCACATCTGCATCGGCCGCACCGACGACGCGCAACCTGCCGCTTCTGGCCTGGGCCCCTGTCAGCAACTGTTGCAGCCGGGTGCGCAGATCCAGGTCATTGCGCGCGTTCGGCGCGGGTGTAGATTCCTGAAGATGCGAGAGCAGACGCAACAGGTCCTGGCTGGAAATCGGCTCTCCCGCGGTACTGGCATCCAGAGTGGGGACGACGCTGCCGCGCACTCCGAGCAACAATTGCTGTAGCGCCGGGAACACCGGCGGCACAGCGTCTTCGTTTTGCCCTTCGGCGCAATCATGGGATGTGCTGGAGGGCGGCTGATCCGCCATCCGGCGCCCTGGCGCAGGCTTGAGGCCAGGCAGCACGCCGGTGGCGATCAACAGTTGATTGGCTTCAGCGTAAAGCTGGTCGGCACCACTGAGTACGTAACGATCGAACAGTTTGAGAATGATCAGCTTGACCTTGAACGTTACCCCCAGGTGACGCGCGGCCTGCAGGAAAAACTCGCAGAGCATCGTCGGCCCCATGGGGTTGTGTCGTTCGATCAATGCCCCACCCAGTAATGTGCTGAGGCGGGCGGTGAGTTGGTCGAGGGCGTAACCATCGCGATGCAACACTTTGTTGACCATCGACTCCACCGCAACATTGCGCTCCAGTTCGTCATTCTCCAGTGCAACGCTGACGTCGACCGGTGATACACGAGTCAGGATGGTAGGCGTGGTTTCGTACTGGGCCAGCCTGATAAACCCGTCGAAGAACTGTTCGAAAAAAACCCGCTCGATACTTTTGCGCTTGAGACGCAAGTCGCGCATCGCTTGAAAGAAGATGTTGTGTTCGACGTCGCTACGAGCACGGTCGGCCAACTCGAAAAGCGTGTCATCAGCGTTATCGAACAGCTCTTGCAAACTCTGCCGCAGTTGTTGCGTAGCCTTGTCGCGAACCTGAAGCAGAATCACAGGCAGGCGGGCGAGCGGCAAGTGGATCGCCTGATCGGTAGTCGCCTTGCGCAGAGGCACTACATTCCCGTCTTTGTGCATCCAGCCTCCAGAAAATCCGAATCGTCAAAGTCATGACGTCAAATACAAGGCGAATTATCTTGTAAAAGATAGCGCTTGCGCCAGAGGACTCTTCGGCTTCTGCGTAAATAGACCCCTCCCTTGCCTACAGGCAGGTTCTTGGGATTCGACCAAATGCAGGCGTCTGAGCATTGGCGATAGCTCGGATGCCTTGGGTTGCTTCGCACCATGGCCCTATAATCGGGCCACTTTGTTTGTGGAGTCCGTTATGCCGAATCTACGCCTCGCCGATTTGACCACCGAAATCGAAGCCAACGTGCGCCGCGCGCTGCTCGAAGACATTGGCAGCGGCGACATCACCGCACAGCTGATCCCGGCCGAACGCCTGGCCAAAGCCACCATCATCACCCGCGACGCCGCCGTCATCAGCGGTACCGCTTGGGTCGATACCGTGTTTCGGCAACTGGACCCACGAGTGGCGGTGCACTGGCAGGTCGCCGATGGCGAAAGGGTCAAACCCAACCAGGTGCTGTTCCACCTCGAAGGCCCCGCGCGCTCGTTGCTGACCGGTGAACGCAGTGCCTTGAACTTCCTGCAACTGCTGTCCGGCGTGGCCACCCGCGCGCAATACCTGGCAGATTTCGTGGCCCAGACCCAGGTCAAGCTGCTCGACACTCGCAAAACCCTGCCGGGCCTGCGTCTGGCGCAAAAGTACGCCGTGACCTGTGGCGGTTGTCACAATCATCGCATCGGTTTGTATGACGCGTTCCTGATCAAGGAAAACCATATCGCCGCTTGCGGAGGCATTCCTGAGGCCATCGCCGCCGCGCACAAAATCGCACCGGGCAAACCGGTTGAGATCGAAGTGGAAAACCTGGATGAACTGAAAGAGGCCTTGGCGGCCGGTGCCGACATCATCATGCTCGATGAACTGAGCCTGGATGACATGCGCGAAGCCGTGCGCTTGAACGCTGGCAAGGCAAAACTGGAGGCCAGCGGCGGCATCAACGAAAGCACCTTGCTGCCTATCGCCGAAACCGGCGTGGATTACATTTCGATTGGTGCAATGACCAAGGATGTGAAGGCTGTCGATCTGTCGATGCGTCTGAGCCTCTGATCACACGCAATGAGAAACTGCAGGAGCGAGCTTGCTCGCTCCTGCATGTGGTGGGTGCTTTTTCAGACCACCAGATTATTCATCTCGCAGTACTCATCCCACTCGACGCCCAACACTTCAGCCGCCTCCTTGTGCAGAGCCAGGCGCGCGGCCTCGTACTCTTCGGGGCTTGATGTGTACTTGAGCGTCAGCTCCCACGGCTGCAGGCTCTGGGCTTCAGCCTCATCTTCGAAGGCCCACTGGATCTGGTCTTTCTGATCGTCGGCTGGCAAGTCCTTGATCTCTTCGGCTAACTGGGGCGAATCCAGCAAATACTTGTTGAGCGCCTCTTCGTGCCGGGCTTCCTGGCTCATTTCTTTAACGGTCATGGTGTTCTCGCTGATCTGGGGAATGGAAGATGGATCTGGATCATCAAGGATCTCTCTGACGCAAATAACCGTGTTCAACCTGGTTTGTCTGGCCTTCAGAACCATTCGGGATCATCTGAAAACTGCTGGGCTAAGCTCATGCAGGTTCCGAATATAGGATGTTTATCAGACGATTTACACGACTCTTTACATCAATCCACAAATAAACCGCACTCATCTTCAGTCGCGCCTGGAAACAGGCCGGCAGCGATTCCAGCCAAGACGCCAGCCGCAACGAAGGGGACGAACTCAACAGTACGATCGAGGATTGAAGCAGACAGGCGAAACAACAGGGGAGATGGTGCCCGAGACAGGAATCGAACCTGCGACCTTCGCGTTACGAGTGCGCTGCTCTACCGACTGAGCTACACGGGCAGTGCGCTAAACCTAGCATCGCGAAGGCATACCGGCAACTTTAGCCAGCGCCTCGATTGTCTACAGGCAAAAAAAGACCCCGTCGTTTTCACGGCGGGGTCTTTTTACAACGTTGAAGCGGTCAGGCGGGGGAGCGGATTAAACGCCCGAAGCCTTGGCTGCTGCTACGTCCTTGATGGACAGCTTGATGCGGCCGCGGTTGTCCACGTCCAGTACCAGTACTTCCACTTCCTGACCTTCCTTGAGGATGTCGGTCACTTTCTCTACGCGAGCGTCGCTCAGCATGGAGATGTGAACCAGACCGTCCTTGCCCGGCAGGATGTTGACGAATGCGCCGAAGTCGACGATGCGCTCAACCTTACCGACGTAGATCTTGCCGATCTCGGCTTCCGCGGTGATACCCAGAACGCGCTGACGTGCTGCTTCAGCGGCGTCCTTGGTCTCGCCGAAGATCTTGATCGAACCGTCGTCTTCGATATCGATCGAAGCCTTGGTCTCTTCACAGATCGCACGAATGGTCGCGCCACCTTTACCGATGACATCACGGATTTTGTCGGTGTCGATCTTCATCGCGATCATGGTCGGTGCATTGGCCGACAGTTCGGTACGCGACTGGCCGATGATCTGGTTCATCTGACCGAGGATGTTCAGGCGCGCTTCCAGGGCTTGGCCCAGAGCGATTTCCATGATTTCTTCGGTGATGCCCTTGATCTTGATGTCCATCTGCAGCGCGGTCACGCCTTTGGCGGTACCGGCTACCTTGAAGTCCATGTCGCCCAGGTGGTCTTCGTCGCCCAGGATGTCGGTCAGGACGGCAAATTTCTCGCCTTCTTTAACCAGACCCATGGCGATACCGGCAACCGGCGCCTTCATTGGAACACCAGCGTCCATCAGAGCCAGGGAAGCACCGCAGACCGAAGCCATGGAGCTCGAACCGTTGGACTCGGTGATTTCCGACACAACGCGGATGGTGTACGGGAACACGTCGGCGGCAGGCAGCATGGCCTGAACCGAACGACGGGCCAGACGGCCGTGACCGATTTCGCGACGACCGGCACCACCCATGCGACCACACTCGCCCACCGAGAACGGAGGGAAGTTGTAGTGCAGCATGAACGGGTCTTTTTTCTCGCCTTCCAGGGTGTCCAGCAGTTGTGCATCACGGGCAGTACCCAGAGTTGCAACGACCAGAGCCTGGGTTTCGCCACGGGTGAACAGCGCCGAACCGTGGGTCTTCGGCAGAACGCCGACCTCGATGTTCAGCGGACGTACGGTGCGGGTGTCGCGGCCGTCGATACGTGGCTTGCCGTTTACGATGTTTTCGCGAACGGTGCGGTATTCGATTTCACCGAAAGCAGCTTTGACGTCAGCAGCGGAAGGCTGGCCTTCTTCGCCGGACAGCTTGGCAACGACCTGATCCTTCAGCTCGCCCAGGCGAGCATAACGGTCGGCCTTGACGGTGATGGTGTAAGCCTGGGAGATCGCTTCGCCGAACTCGGCGCGAATGGCACCCAGCAGCTCGGTGGCTTCGGCTTGCGGAGCCCAGGCCCAGGTTGGCTTGGCAGCTTCGGCGGCCAGCTCTTTGACGGCCTGGATAACGACCTGGAACTCGTCATGGGCGAACAGTACGGCGCCCAGCATCTGGTCTTCGGTCAGTTCTTTGGCTTCGGATTCAACCATCAGAACGGCTTCAGAAGTACCGGCAACGACCATGTCCAGGCTCGAAGCAGCCAGCTGCTCGTAAGTCGGGTTCAGCAGGTAGCCGGTGCTTTCGTGGAACGCAACGCGGGCAGCGCCGATCGGACCATCGAACGGAATGCCGGAGATCGCCAGCGCAGCCGAGGTACCGATCATCGCAGCGATGTCCGGATCGGTCTTCTTGCTGGTGGAAACGACGGTGCAGACGACCTGCACTTCGTTCATGAAGCCTTCCGGGAACAGCGGACGGATCGGACGGTCGATCAGTCGGGAAGTCAGGGTTTCTTTCTCGGAAGGACGGCCTTCGCGCTTGAAGAAACCACCAGGGATCTTACCGGCAGCGTAAGTTTTTTCCTGGTAGTGAACAGACAGAGGGAAGAAGCCCTTGCCTGGATCGGCTTGCTTGGCACCGACTACGGTCACCAATACGCTGACGTCGTCGTCAACGGTGACCAATACTGCGCCGGAGGCCTGACGGGCGATACGGCCAGTCTCGAGGGTAACGGTCGACTGACCGAACTGGAATTTTTTGATGACCGGGTTCACGGTGTCCTACCTTCTTTTGTGGCTCTTGGGGAAACTGGTTTCTTGCGAAATTCTTGGGCAACGTCGGGAGTCGGCCCGATCGGGATGTCCAGGGTGCAGCGACTCAGGCAAAGCAGATATCCAGATAAAACTTGAGGCTGGAAGCCTGCCATGTGCCAGCGGGAAACCCGCGGACGCACGACAGACAACCAACCTCTAGCGCAATCGCTGAATTAGCGACGCAGACCCAGGCGACCGATCAGAGCGCTGTAACGGCTCACGTCTTTGCCTTTCAGGTAGTCCAGCAGCTTACGACGCTGGTTTACCATGCGGATCAGACCACGACGGGAGTGGTGATCTTTACCGTTGGCCTTGAAGTGACCTTGCAGTTTGTTGATGTTGGCGGTCAGCAGTGCAACTTGCACTTCTGGCGAACCAGTGTCACCAACAGCTTGCTGGTAGTCAGCTACGATTTGGGCTTTTTCTTGAACGTCGAGAGCCATGAGGCAATCCTTTTATCAGGAAACTGTTTCAGAAAAACAGTTTCAACAGGCCAGGGACAAATCCCTGTATCTAAAAATGAGTAGTGACCGTGCCTGTTGACAGCCACCCTCGTCCGGTCATTCTGACCGAATCAGTCGACGCGGCGCGATGCGCCCGTCTTCGCTCACTTCACCGATACCGATGAAGCGACCGTTGTGATCCTGTACCCGTACCATACCGAATTTCGGTGCATCCGGAGCACGTACCGGCTGGCCGTTAAGCCAGTAGAACGAGCTGTGCTCCGAGAACTGCAAAAGCGGCCAATCCAGCAGACCGCTGTCCGATGGCATCAGGAAGCGGTCGACCGCTTCGTTGCCGCCTTCGGCATGTACCGCTTCCAACTCTTCCAGGGTGACCGTCTGGGCCAGCGTGAAAGGCCCGGCCTGGGTACGTCGCAGTTCTGCAACGTAAGCGCCACAACCGAGCTGCTCACCAATATCCTCCACCAGGGTGCGAATATAGGTGCCTTTGCTGCAATCCACTGCCAGCCGCGCAGTATCACCTTCGAAGGCCAGCAATTCCAAGCGCGTAATAGTAACAGAACGCGGTTCACGCTCCACTACTTCGCCTGCACGGGCCAGCTTGTACAGCGGCTGGCCATCACGCTTGAGCGCCGAGTACATCGGCGGTATCTGACTGATTTGCCCACGAAAATTCGGCAATACAGCTTCGATATCGGAGCGACCAACGGTCACAGGACGCTCCTGCAAAACTTCGCCCTCGGCATCCGCCGTGGTCGTGGTTTTGCCCAGTTGCGCCAGGGTTTCGTAACCCTTGTCGGAATCGAGCAGGTATTGCGAGAACTTGGTGGCCTCACCGAAGCACAACGGCAACACGCCGGTGGCCAGCGGATCGAGACTGCCGGTGTGTCCCGCCTTCTCGGCATTGAGCAACCAGCGGACCTTCTGCAAGGCCGCATTGGAGGTGAACCCCAGCGGCTTGTCCAGCAGGATGATACCGCTGACGTTACGACGGATACGTTTGACCTGAGCCACCGATTACTCCTTGGTGTCTTCGGCTTCTGCCGCAACCGGATGCTGATTGTCTTCAGCCACTGCGCGCTCGATCAAGGCCGACAGATGCGCACCACGCACAACGCTTTCGTCGTAATGGAAGTGCAACTGTGGAACGCTGCGCAGCTTCATCTCGCGAGCCAACTGCATGCGCAGGAAACCGGCGGCGGAGTTGAGCACCTTGATGCTCTGTGCGATGTCTTCGGCGCTGTCCTGCCCCATCACGGTGATGAAAATCTTGGCGTGACCGACGTCACGGCTGACTTCCACTGCGGTAATGGTGACCAGGCCGACGCGCGGGTCTTTGACTTCACGACGGATCAGTTGTGCCAGCTCGCGCTGCATCTGATCGCCGATACGTTGGGTACGGCTATATTCTTTTGCCATGTCTTGTTACCTGTTACTGCCCCACGGCGAAACCCGTGAGGTCTGAAAGCGGCAAACGCCCGGCCTGACAGAAGCCAGACCGGGCGTTGCGTTTAGAGTCCGGGTGATGCGCCGTGCATTTGCATGCGGCTGCCCATCACGGCTCTTGAAGTGCGCGAGTTAGAGGCTGCGAGCAACCTGAACCTTCTCGAAGACTTCGATCTTGTCACCGACTTTGACGTCGTTGTAGCTCTTCACGCCGATACCGCATTCCATGCCGGCACGCACTTCGGAAGCGTCATCCTTGAAGCGGCGCAGGGATTCCAGCTCGCCTTCGAAGATAACGATGTCTTCGCGCAGTACACGGATTGGACGGTTACGGTGAACAGTACCCTCGATCACCATGCAACCGGCGATCGCGCCAAACTTCGGCGAACGGAACACGTCACGCACTTCGGCCACACCGAGGATGTTCTCGCGAACATCGCTGCCAAGCATACCGGTGAGGGCTTTCTTGACGTCTTCGATGATGTCGTAGATCACGTTGTAATAACGCATATCCAGACCTTCCTGCTCGACGATCTTGCGAGCGCCGGCATCGGCACGCACGTTGAAGCCGAACAGTACAGCATTGGAGGCCAGTGCCAGGTTGGCGTCGGACTCGGTGATACCACCGACACCGCCACCGACAACGCGCACTTGCACTTCGTCGTTACCCAGGCCGTTCAAGGCACCGTTCAACGCTTCCAGCGAACCACGGACGTCGGATTTGAGGACGATGTTGAGCGTCTTCTTCTCTTCCTGACCCATGTTTTCGAAGATGTTTTCCAGCTTGCCTGCGTGAGCACGAGCCAGTTTGACTTCGCGGAACTTGCCTTGACGGAACAGAGCCACTTCACGGGCTTTCTTCTCGTCGGCAACCACGCTCATCTCGTCGCCAGCATCCGGGGTACCGTCCAGGCCGAGGATCTCGACAGGGATGGCTGGACCGGCTTCCTTGATGGCCTTGCCGTTCTCGTCGAGCATGGCGCGAACACGGCCGTAGTTGGAACCGACCAGCACCATGTCGCCTTGACGCAAGGTACCGTCCTGAACCAGAACGGTCGCCACCGGGCCACGGCCCTTGTCGAGACGCGATTCAACCACCACACCACGACCAGGAGCCGAAGGCGTAGCTGTCAATTCCAGAACTTCGGCTTGCAGCAGAACGGCTTCGAGCAATTCGTCGACACCGGTACCCATCTTCGCCGAGACCGGTACGAATGGCGTGTCACCGCCCCACTCTTCCGACGTCACGCCGTGTACCGACAATTCGCTACGGATGCGATCGAGATCAGCGCCCGGCTTGTCGATCTTGTTCACCGCCACGACCAGCGGAACGCCCGCGGCCTTGGCATGCTGAACAGCTTCGATGGTTTGCGGCATCACGCCGTCGTCCGCTGCAACGACCAGGATCACAATGTCCGTCGCCTTGGCACCGCGGGCACGCATCGCGGTAAACGCGGCGTGGCCCGGGGTATCGAGGAACGTCACCATGCCACGGTCGGTTTCAACGTGGTATGCACCGATGTGCTGGGTAATACCGCCGGCTTCGCCAGCTGCAACCTTGGCACGACGGATGTAGTCGAGCAGGGAAGTCTTACCATGGTCAACGTGGCCCATTACGGTCACGACTGGCGCACGGGCAACGGCCTCGCCTTCAAACTTCAGGGACTCAGCCAGGGAATCTTCCAGGGCGGTGTCGCTGACCAGGGTCACTTTGTGGCCCAGCTCCTCGGCAACCAGTTGAGCAGTTTCCTGATCGAGCACCTGGTTGATGGTCGCCGGAGTACCCAGCTTGAACATGAACTTGATGATTTCAGCAGCCTTGACCGACATCTGCTGGGCCAGATCGCCCACAGTAATGGTCTCGCCGATCTTCACTTCGCGCACGACAGGGCCGGTTGGGCTCTGGAAACCGTGGGCATTGCGCTTCTTCAGCTTGGCCTTGCCGCGACCACCACGACGGAAGCCATCGCTTTCTTCGTCGGTAGTACGAGGGGCAACGCGTGGAGCAGGCGCTTTTTCCTTGACCGACGCACGATGCGGAGCGTTTTTGCGCTCGCCATCGCCACTACCGCGACGATTGTTATCGTCGGCACGTGGCTTGTCCGGACGGCGCTGTTCGTCACGCTTGCGAGTGTCCGCCGCAGGCGCAGCTGGAGCAGCTGCCACGACCGGCGCGCTTTCGCGCACAGGTTCGGCCACTGCTGCATGCGCGGCTACAGGTTCGGCTGGAGCGGTCGGCGCAGCAGCTGGCTGGCGACGAGCTTCTTCTTCGGCGCGACGCTTGGCTTCTTCTTCAGCCTTCTGACGTGCAGCATTTTCTACTGCGCGACGCTCTTCCAGTTCACGCTTGCGCTCGGCTTCGATTTCTTCCGGGCTGCGCTGTACGAAGACTTTCTTCTTGCGTACTTCTACGCTGATGCTTTTGCTGCCAGCAACACGCAGGGTGCTGGTGGTTTTACGCTGCAGCGTAATCTTGCGTGGTTCTTCCACTTTCGCCTTGTGGCTGCTTTTCAAGTGAGTCAGCAACGATTGCTTCTCACTGTCAGTCACACTTTCTTCGGCGGCGGTGTGCGGCAGACCTGCCTCACGCATCTGCTGCAACAGGCGCTCTACCGGTGTTTTGACCTCATCGGCCAGTTGTTTCACCGTGACTTGCGTCATGCACTTCTCTCCTCAGGCCGCGCCTAATTACTCGAACCAGTGGGCTCGGGCGGCCATGATCAACTTGCCGGCACGATCATCGTCAATGCCGTCGATGTCGAGCAGGTCGTCAATAGACTGCTCGGCCAGGTCTTCGCGGGTAATTACGCCGCGCACCGCCAGTTCCATCGCCAAATCCTTGTCCATACCCTCAAGCGAGAGCAGGTCTTCGGCCGGATGGGCGTCTGCCAGCTTTTCCTCAGTAGCGATGGCTTTGGTCAACAAACGATCCTTGGCACGAGCGCGAAGCTCGTTGACGATGTCTTCGTCAAAGCCGTCGATGTTGAGCATTTCTTCCAACGGTACGTAGGCAATCTCTTCCAGGCTGGTGAAGCCTTCATCGACCAGCACCTGGGCCAATTCTTCGTCGACTTCCAGCTCGTCGATGAAGTTGCGCAGGATGTCGCCGGTTTCTGCTTGCTGCTTAGCCTGGATGTCCGATTCGGTCATCACGTTCAGGGTCCAGCCAGTCAATTGGCTGGCCAGACGCACGTTCTGACCACCGCGACCGATGGCCTGAGCCAGATTGTCTGCGCCAACGGCGATGTCCATTGCATGGGCATCTTCGTCGACGATAATTGCCGCAACCTCGGCCGGTGACATGGCGTTGATCACGAACTGAGCCGGGTTGTCATCCCACAGAACGATATCAACACGCTCACCGCCCAGCTCGCCCGACACTGCCTGGACGCGCGAGCCGCGCATACCAATGCAAGCGCCCTGCGGGTCGATGCGTTTGTCCTTCGAGCGGACGGCGATCTTGGCGCGCGAACCCGGGTCACGGGACGCCGCCATCACTTCGATCAAGCCTTCAGCGATTTCCGGCACTTCGATGCGGAACAACTCGATCAGCATTTCCGGCGCGGTACGCGACAGGATCAACTGCGGGCCGCGGTTCTCGGTGCGGATTTCCTTGAGCAGCGCACGCAGACGCACGCCAACACGGAAGGTTTCGCGAGAAATGATGTCTTCACGAGCCAGCAACGCTTCAGCGTTGTTACCCAGATCGACGATCACGTTGTCGCGGGTCACTTTCTTCACGGTACCGGAGATGATTTCACCCAAGCGCTCGCGGTAAGCGTCAACAACCTGGGCACGCTCGGCTTCGCGGACTTTCTGCACGATGACTTGCTTGGCAGTCTGTGCAGCGATACGGCCGAATTCGATCGACTCGATTTTTTCTTCGACGACGTCACCCACCTTGGCACCCGGATGCGTTTCAGCAACCTTGCTCGGCCAGGTTTCAATGGCCGGATCGTCCAGGTCTGCTTCTTCGACAACCGTCCAGCGACGGAAAGTCTCATAAGCACCGGTGTGGCGATTGATTTCCACACGCAGATCAACTTCGTCCTCGAAACGCTTTTTGGTAGCAGTGGCCAGAGCCAGCTCCAGCGCTTCAAAAATTACGTTTGCCGGTACGCCCTTTTCATTGGATACCGACTCAACAACCAGCAGTACTTCTTTGCTCATCGTACGCCTCGCCTTTCGCAAGCCATTGGATCCGCGGGATCCGCGTCTCAGTCAAAACTGGGAATAATGTTGGCCTTGTCGATCATATCGATCGGCAACAGGAACTCGTGGTCTTCTACCTGCACCACGACATCCTGCTCTTCTACACCGCGCAGAAGGCCCTGAAAGTTGCGTCGACCTTCAAAAGGCGAACGCAGCTTGATCTTCACTTGTTCACCGGCAAATTTTGCAAACTGCTCAATAGTGAACAGAGGGCGTTCCATGCCAGGCGAGGAAACTTCAAGGGTGTACTCAACGGAAATCGGATCTTCAACATCCAGGACACCGCTGATCTGACGGCTGACGATGGCACAGTCGTCCACCAGCACACCGCCTTCTTTATCGATATAAACGCGCAACAGTGAGTGGCGACCCTGAGCCGAAAACTCAATACCCCAGCATTCATAGCCAAGGGCCACGACCACCGGGGCCAACAAGGCCTGCAACTGTTCTAGCTTGCTCGACACCTGAACCCCCTCGTGCATGTAAATGCATGCTATGCAAAATAAAAAAATGGGCGAAACGCCCATCCCTGAAACGCCGTCGAACAGCGGCGTTATAAAGTGTCCAGCTAACAAAAAGCCCCTTAAAAGGGGCTCCTTAAACTGGTTGCGGGGGCCGGATTTGAACCGACGACCTTCGGGTTATGAGCCCGACGAGCTACCAGACTGCTCCACCCCGCGACAAAGCTGGGGCGGAAGTATACGACCGATCCTTGACAGGGTCAATGTAACCTTCCACCTGCAAGAAAGCCCGCAACAGCGGGCTATCCTGACTAATTGGTACCGAGAAGGGGACTCGAACCCCTACACCCTATGGGCACAACCACCTCAAGGTTGCGTGTCTACCAATTCCACCACCTCGGCAATACTACGTTTGAAACCCTTCTTACTTCTGCTCTTGAGCTGGAGGCACGTCAGTCGCACTGTTGGCCGACTTTTGCTCTTGAAGCACCGGTACATCATCAGAAGCCGGTTGTTGCTTTGGAACTTCCAACACTGCCGGGCTTGGCAAACCTACTTGAATCAGCTGGTGAGCTTTCTCTTTAGCAAAGTAACCTAACCCTAAGCTGGTTATGAAGAAACCTGCGGCAAGTATAGCAGTAAACTTACTAAGAAAGGTAGAGGAACCTTGGCTTCCGAACACAGTATTTGAAGCACCTGCTCCGAAAGACGCGCCAGCATCCGCACCTTTACCCTGCTGCAGCAATACCAGAGCAACTACGCCCAATGCACCCAGCAGATGAAAAACGACTACGACTGTTTCCAGCATTTTTTCAGTTTCCCGCGGCGCGACAAATCGCACCGAACTCATCTGCATTCAGGGAAGCTCCACCAATGAGCCCCCCATCGATATCCGGCATGCCGAACAGTTCGACCGCATTGGCCGCCTTCACGCTGCCGCCGTATAGAAGCCGCACACCTTGTGCGACTTCAGAATTCTCTACCGCCAACTGCGCACGGATGGCTGCATGCACATCCTGAGCTTGTTGCGGCGAAGCAGTCAGCCCGGTACCAATGGCCCAGACCGGCTCGTAAGCGATGACTGCGCTTGCAAAAGCACCGACGCCCAACTCTTCAATGATACTGCCAAGCTGACGCGAGACAACCTCAAGAGTCTTCCCGGCTTCGCGCTGTTCAAGGGTTTCCCCTATACACAACACCGGGGTCAAGCCACACGCCTGTGCCGCCGCAAACTTGCGAATCAGCATTCCGTCCTGCTCGCCAAGTACCTGGCGGCGCTCGGAGTGCCCGACAAGCACCAGGGAACAACCCGCATCCACCAACTGACTCGGTGCAATCTCACCCGTCAACGCACCCTGCATTGATTCCACCGCAGAGTTCTGCGCGCCAATCGAAATCGGCTTTCCTTCCAAGCCATCAATCACTTGATTGACATGCAGAAAAGGCGGGAATACCGCAACATCAACACCGCTCGGCAAGGCCAGATCACGAAGGCCTTTGATCAGCTCAGCGACGCTGGCGCGGGTACCGTGCATCTTCCAGTTACCAGCTACCATAGGGCGACGCATGCTGTACCTCGTCGGTCAAAGTGGGCGCAGATGTTACCCAACACAATCATGGCTGGCAAGCCGAATTCAGGCAGAAACTTCAGTAACCAGTTTTGCCAGCTCTTCGGCGTAGCCGCGAACCTGAGTTTCATCTTCGCCTTCGACCATGACGCGCACCAGTGGCTCTGTCCCGGACTTGCGCAGGAGCACGCGTCCACGACCCGCCATGGCCTTGGTCACTCGCTCACTGGCTTCCTTGACCGACGAATGCTCGAGAGGACTCGCTCCCCCCCCAAAACGTACATTGATCAATACCTGCGGGCACTTACGCAACGCCTGACGAGACTGAGCCAGACTTTCCGAGCGCGTCTTGAGCGCCATCAGAACCTGCAATGCAGCAACGATCGCATCACCCGTAGTGGTGTAATTGAAGCAAACGATGTGCCCCGAGTTCTCGCCTCCTACCAGCCAGTTACGCTCCAGCAGGTCAGCAATCACATAACGGTCACCAACATTGGCACGAACAAAAGGAATCGCCAGGTCCGCCAGAGCCAGCTCCAGCCCCAGGTTACTCATCAGGGTGCCGACCACACCGCCTTGCAGCTTGTCGCGCTCATGCAAATCGCGAGCAATGATGTACAGCAGCTCATCCCCATCGACGATGGCCCCCGTGTGATCGACCATCAGAACACGGTCACCATCACCATCGAACGCAATCCCGAGATCAGCATGCTCGGCAAGAACGGCAGCCTGCAGTTGCCCCATATGGGTCGAACCACAATTGTCATTGATGTTTAAACCATTGGGCTGCGCGGACAGAACAACGACATCGGCACCCAGCTCACGGAACACGCTAGGCGCCACCTTGTAAGTCGCACCATGGGCACAGTCGATGACGATTTTCATCCCGGCGAAGCTGGTGCCAGTCGGCACGCTGCTCTTGCAGAACTCGATATAACGACCCGACGCATCGTTGATTCGCGTGACCTTACCGATCTTGCTCGACTCAACCACGGTCATCGGCGTGTCCAGCAGCTCCTCGATCATCAGCTCGACTTCATCCGGCAGCTTGGTGCCCTTTCCGGAGAAGAACTTGATGCCGTTATCATCGTGAGGATTATGCGAAGCACTGATCACAATCCCAGCCTCAGCATGAAAGGTGCGCGTCAGGTAAGCGATGGCTGGCGTTGGCATCGGCCCCAACAACATTACATCTGCGCCTGCCGAGGTGAGCCCGGCCTCGAGTGCCGACTCAAACATATAACCGGAAATGCGGGTGTCCTTGCCGACAAGCACCTTGCAGGCACCCATCTTGCGAAACGCCATGCCCGCGGCCCAGCCGAGTTTGAGCATGAAATCAGGAGTAATCGGGTATTCACCGACTCGACCACGAATGCCGTCAGTACCAAAGTATTTCCTAGTCATAAGCTCTCCATAACTCTTATTCGGCTGATTCCACTGCGGCGATCATCCTCACCACATCGATAGTTTCTGCTACATCATGGACGCGCAATATACGCGCGCCCTTATGCGAAGCCAGCGCCGCAAGGGCAAGACCGCCAAACAAGCGCTCACCCACGGGGCGATTCAATGCTTGCCCGATCATGCTCTTTCGCGAAACCCCGACCAACAGGGGTCGCCCCAAGGCATGCAAGGCGTCCATATGCTTGAACAAGCTAAGATTGTGTTGCAAGTTTTTTGCGAAGCCGAAGCCTGGATCGAGAATGATCCGATCGGCGCCAATCCCCGCCGCTGCGC
This sequence comes from Pseudomonas sp. MT92, assembly GCF_058792515.1. NCBI lineage: Bacteria > Pseudomonadati > Pseudomonadota > Gammaproteobacteria > Pseudomonadales > Pseudomonadaceae > Pseudomonas > Pseudomonas sp. MT92. The sequence goes on along the minus strand of NZ_JBXAFA010000011.1, from coordinate 65,357 downwards.
ACCGGGCCATGCGCTCAGCGAGAAACTCGCCCACTTCCTTCGTAACGTCCCGGTATTGCGGATTGTCCTGCATGTCGTCCGGCTCGCCGAGCATATGCATCAGACAGACTGGCAACCCGTTTGCCGCCGCCGCATCCAGCGCGCCTTCCCGACGCAGCGCCCGAACGTCATTGATCAAACCGGCCCCCAGTCGCGCGGTCTCGCGCATGACGGCTGGCGTGGAAGTATCCACTGAGATGATCACATCCAGTTCACGACTGATCCGCTCCACGACCGGCGCAACACGCTCCAGCTCTTCCAACGGCGAAACCGCCCTGGCACCCGGTCGCGTGGACTCACCGCCCACATCGATCAGGGTCGCGCCAGCCGCCACCATGGCTTCAGCATGGCGCAAAGCCGCGTCGAGATGGCTGTATTGACCACCGTCGGAGAAAGAATCGGGAGTGACATTGAGAATACCCATGACATGAGTCTGGGCCAAATCAAGAACCCGGTTGCCGCAAGGCAACCGGGTCGAGGACTGAACAGAAGTCATTTCAAACCTTAAACGTCAGCAGCCGGACCGCCAATCGGTGTTTCCGGACGCTCATCCTGCACCACCGGAGGGGTTCCGGAAGTACCCGTGCCACCCGACCAATCGCGAGGTTCGCGAGGCGTACGACCCGCCATGATGTCATCGATCTGATCGGCATCGATCGTCTCATACTTCATCAGGGCATCAGCCATGGCATCGAGCTTGTCGCGGTTGTCCGTAAGGATCTGCTTAGCCGTGCCATAGCATTGATCAATAATGCTGCGCACTTCGGAGTCGATCAGCTTGGCCGTTTCGCCGGAGAAACTTGCACTCTGACCACCGCCGCCGCGACCAAGGAAAACTTCACCTTCTTCTTCGGCATACATCAATGGTCCGAGCTTCTCCGAAAGACCCCACTTGGTCACCATGTTCCGCGCAATCTGACTGGCACGCATGATGTCGTTGGAAGCACCGGTGGTCACACCATCGAAGCCCAGTGTCATTTCTTCTGCGATACGACCGCCGTACAGCGAGCAGATCTGGCTGATCAGCGCTCGCTTGGACAGGCTGTAGCGATCTTCTTCCGGCAGGAACATGGTCACACCCAGCGCACGACCACGCGGGATGATCGATACCTTGTACACCGGATCATGCTCAGGTACGACGCGACCAACAATGGCGTGACCCGCCTCGTGGTAAGCCGTGTTCTGCTTTTCTTTCTCGGACATGACCATGGATTTGCGCTCGGCACCCATCATGATCTTGTCTTTGGCCAGTTCGAATTCCTTCATCTCGACAATGCGCTTGCCGGCACGCGCGGCGAACAACGACGCCTCGTTGACCAGGTTGGCCAGGTCGGCACCGGAGAAACCAGGAGTACCACGAGCGATCACCGCCGGAGCGACGTCATCACCCATTGGCACTTTGCGCATGTGGACTTTGAGAATCTGTTCGCGACCACGGATATCCGGCAGACCGACCACAACCTGACGGTCGAAACGGCCCGGACGCAGCAGCGCAGGGTCCAGTACGTCTGGACGGTTGGTGGCTGCGATCACGATGATGCCGTCGTTCATTTCGAAGCCGTCCATCTCCACCAGTAACTGGTTGAGAGTCTGCTCGCGCTCGTCGTGACCGCCGCCCATGCCGGCACCACGGTGGCGACCGACGGCGTCGATTTCATCGATGAAGATGATGCATGGCGCGTGTTTCTTGGCCTGTTCGAACATATCGCGAACACGGCTGGCACCGACGCCGACGAACATTTCGACGAAGTCAGAACCGGAAATAGTGAAGAACGGCACCTTGGCTTCGCCAGCAATCGCCTTGGCCAGCAAGGTTTTACCGGTACCCGGAGGACCAACCATCAGCACGCCGCGAGGGATGCGACCGCCCAGACGCTGGAACTTGCCCGGATCACGCAGGAACTCGACCAATTCGCCCACTTCTTCTTTGGCTTCGTCGCAACCGGCAACGTCAGCCAACGTGGTTTTCACCTGGTCTTCGGAGAGCAGGCGCGCCTTGCTCTTGCCAAAGCTCATTGGCCCGCCCTTGCCACCTGCGCCGCCCTGCATCTGCCGCATGAAAAACATGAACACGGCAATGATCACCAGGATCGGGAAGCTGGCGACCAGAAGTTGAGTCCAGATGCTTTGCTGCTCAGGCTGCTTGCCTTCGACCACGACGTGGTTATCCACCAGATCGCCGATCAAGCCATTATCCTGGATCGCCGGACGAATGGTCTTGAAGCTGTCGCCATCGTTGCGCTTGCCGGTGATCACGTAGCCATCAACCGCCACGCGCTCGACCTTGCCATCCTTGACCTGCTGGATGAAGTCGGAATAGTTGAGGGTCTGCGGCTCGTTAGGACTGGAGAAGTTGTTCATCACCGTCACCAGGACAGCCGCGATGATCAACCACAGGATCAGATTCTTTGCCATATCGTTCAATTAACTACCCTCTGAAGCAAGCGCCGCTGATGGCGCGCGCTTCGCATGATATTCACCGGCCTAACTTACTACATTACCTACAACTTGGCAGGCGCCGTCTGTAACCCTTTGTGAAACTCTTCCTACACAATATTCGCTATTTCTCACAGGGCGAAATACGAAATTCCTATTGCCCCGCAAAAAAACCTCGCTTTACTCACTCCGGCCGCGGTAGCCCCAAGCCAGCATGTATTGCTCGCGGGAACTGCCGCGGGAAGAGTCCGGCTTGATCATCTGGACCTTGTCGAATTTCTGACGAGCGTCCTTCACATAAGCATCAAACCCTTCACCCTGAAAAACCTTGATCACAAAATTTCCACCTGGCTTGAGTATCCGAGCTGCCAGATCAAGAGCCAGCTCGCAAAGAAACATGGCTTTGGGCATATCTACGGCGGGCGTACCACTCATATTGGGGGCCATATCGGAAATCACAAGGTCCACCTGCGAATTACCCACGGCGTCCAGGATCTGAGCGAGCACTTCGTCCTGGGTGAAGTCGCCCTGGATGAAAGTCACGTCCGGAATGCTGTCCATTTCGAGGATGTCCGAGGCAATCAGGCGCCCCTGACCACCGATCAGCCGGCTAGTGACCTGCGACCAGCCACCGGGCGCCGCCCCCAGGTCGACAACAGTCATACCCGGACGGATCAGCTTGTACTTCTCCTGGACCTCCAAAAGTTTGTAACTCGCACGCGAGCGGTAGCCATCCTTCTGCGCCTGCTTCACATAGGGGTCATTGACATGTCTTTTCAGCCAACCAAGGCTTGTCTTGGAACGCGCCATTGGGCACCTCGATGATAAGGGTCGTGATTAATTGGGCGGATCCACGAACCCTCGGGTAAAATGGCCGCCATTTTACAGAATCCAGACGAAAGGGTCAGATTATGCCGCTCACTCAAGAGCAGAAGAAACAGTACAAATCCATTGGCCACCATCTGAAACCAGTTTTGATTGTGGCTGACAACGGTTTGACTGAAGGTGTGTTAGCCGAACTTGAACGCGCTTTGGCGGATCACGAGCTGATCAAAATCAAGCTCAACATTCTCGATCGCGAATCGCGCCTGGCCTCCATTGCAGAACTGTGCAAGGTCGGCAAGGCGGACCTGGTTCAGGTCATCGGCAAGATGGCACTGATTTACCGCAAGAACTTCAGCGTCAACAAACAGCTGTCGAACGTCCATCGCTTCAAGTGATGGCAAGGGTCAAGGGTGTGCTTCGCGCACCCTGCCACTCCATCCAGGCACCGGCTGCATGACCAGCACCAGTCCGGAAAAGCCCAAAACAAGATAGCTGAACACCTGCCAACGCACCGCATCGGGCCACCCGACACGCACGGCGAAGTACATCGCGCAGGCACACAACCCCACCAGCAACAACTGGCCACGAATATCGCGCCATAGACTGGCACGGCCCTCGGCCTGAATCAGCACCAAAGCCTGGAAAACCAGACACACTGTGGTAAACCCTACCAACAGTGCATTCAGGGTGCCCACAATTTCGTCGATCAACAGCGGTGCCAGGCCAATCAGCCCCAGCACCGGCAGCAAACCGATATGCAGCAACCACAGACCGCCAACCCACAACATCTGGGCCAGCTGCCAAAGCATCGCGCCTGCACGAAGCAGGCGTCTGCTTTTAGTTTCAGATGTGGCGAACTTCGACAATCTCGTACTCGATAACGCCGCTCGGCGTTTTGACCGCCACCACGTCACCCTCTTCCTTGGCAATCAAGGCGCGGGCAATAGGCGAACCAACGGAGATCTTGCCGAGTTTGATGTCTGCCTCGTCCTCACCAACGATCTGGTAGGTCACGCTTTCATCGGTCTCGACGTTAGCAATCTCCACAGTCGTGCCAAAAATCACCTTGCCGGTGTGAGCAATGGTCGTGACATCAATCACCACTGCGTTCTGCATGCGGCCTTCGATGTCACGGATCCTTGCCTCAACCATACCCTGCTGCTCGCGAGCAGCGTGGTATTCGGCGTTTTCCTTCAAGTCACCCAACTCGCGGGCCGTACCGATGTCCTGGCTGAGCTTCGGACGAACGACCTTGGTCAGGTGAGCATGTTCTTCTTCCAGGGCGCGAGCGCCCTGAACGGTCATTGGGTACTTCGTTATGCTCATGCCTTCAATCCTGCGTGTAGATCCTGCAAGCGACGTACGGTCTTCTCGGGACCGAACTTAAGCGCTTCGCAGATCGCTTCGCCAGCAGCAATGGTCGTGGTGCAGTAGATCTTGTGCTGAAGGGCGTTGCGACGAATGGAATAGGAGTCAGCGATCGATTGACGACCTTCGGTGGTGTTGATGATCAAGGTGACTTCGTCATTCTTGATCATGTCGACCACGTGCGGACGACCCTCGGTCACCTTGTTCACGCGGCGCACTTTCAGGCCTGCGGCTTCGATCAGCTTGGCAGTACCGGCAGTAGCAACCACTTCGAAACCCAAGTTGATCAGATCACGGGCCACGCCTGCAACCAGCGGCTTGTCGTCGTCACGCACACTGATAAACGCAGTACCGCCGGTCGGCAGCACTTCGCTTGCACCCATCTGGGCTTTGGCAAACGCCTCGCCGAAGGTGTCGCCCACGCCCATCACTTCACCGGTGGACTTCATCTCAGGGCCGAGAATCGGGTCAACGCCAGGGAATTTGGCGAATGGGAACACCGCCTCTTTCACGCTGTAGAAGTTAGGAATGATTTCCTTGGTGAAACCGATTTCCTTCAGGGTTTTACCGGCCATGACGCGAGCCGCGATCATTGCCAGGGAAACACCGATGCACTTGGATACGAAAGGAACGGTACGCGAAGCACGCGGGTTGACTTCAATCACGTAGATGTCGTCGCCCTGCAGCGCCAACTGTACGTTCATCAGGCCGACCACACCCAGCTCCAGGGCCATTTTCTTGACCTGCTCGCGCATCTCGTCCTGGATATGCGCAGGCAGCGAGTACGGCGGCAGCGAACATGCGGAGTCACCGGAGTGAACGCCAGCCTGCTCGATGTGCTGCATGATTGCGCCGATCACCACGTCTTTGCCGTCGCAGACCGCATCAACGTCCATTTCGATGGCGCAGTTGAGGAAGTGGTCCAGCAGCACCGGGCTGTCGTTGGACACTTGAACCGCTTCACGCAGGTAGCGCTTGAGTTCTTCTTCTTCGTAAACGATTTCCATCGCACGACCGCCCAGTACGTAGGACGGGCGCACCACCAGCGGGTAGCCGATCTTGGCAGCTGCACGGATCGCTTCGTCTTCGCTGCGCACGGTAGCGTTAGGCGGCTGACGCAGGTTCAGGCGCTGGACCATTTGCTGGAAGCGCTCACGGTCTTCGGCACGGTCGATGGCATCAGGGCTGGTGCCGATGATCGGCACGCCTGCGGCTTCGAGGGCACGCGCCAGCTTCAGCGGGGTCTGGCCGCCGTACTGGACGATCACGCCTTTCGGCTTCTCGACGCGGACGATTTCCAGCACGTCTTCCAGGGTCACTGGCTCGAAGTACAGGCGATCGGAAGTGTCGTAGTCGGTAGAAACGGTTTCCGGGTTGCAGTTGACCATGATGGTCTCGTACCCGTCATCGCGCAGAGCCAGCGCCGCGTGTACGCAGCAGTAGTCGAACTCGATGCCCTGGCCGATACGGTTCGGGCCACCACCCAGGATCATGATCTTGTCGCGACCCGATGGGGCGGCTTCGCACTCTTCTTCGTACGTCGAGTACAGATAAGCGGTGTCGGTAGCGAACTCGGCGGCGCAGGTGTCGACGCGCTTGTAGACCGGGAAGATCTCCAGCTTGTGACGGTGAGCACGCAGGGCCTTCTCGGTCACACCCAACAGCTTGGCCAGGCGCATGTCGGAAAAACCTTTGCGCTTGAGGCGGAACATCAGGTCGCGATCGATGCTGGTCAGACCCAGGGTCTTGACCTTCTCTTCGTCCTTGATCAGATCTTCCATCTGCACCAGGAACCATGGATCGATCATGGTCATGCCGAAGATATCTTCAACGCTCATGCCGGCGCGCATGGCATCCGCCACATACCAGATACGCTCGGCGCCCGGTACGGTCAGCTCGCGCTTGAGGACGCTCATGCTTTCCGGATTGCTCAGGTCAACCTTCTCGTCCAGACCGCAAACGCCGACTTCCAGGCCACGCAGGGCTTTCTGCAGGGATTCCTGGAAGGTACGGCCGATGGCCATGACTTCACCGACCGACTTCATTTGCGTGGTCAGGCGGGCGTCTGCCTTGGAGAACTTCTCGAAGGCGAAACGTGGCAGCTTGGTCACGACGTAGTCGATGGACGGCTCGAAGGATGCTGGAGTTTTACCGCCAGTGATGTCGTTCGACAGCTCATCCAGGGTGTAACCCACGGCCAGCTTGGCTGCGACCTTGGCGATCGGGAAACCGGTGGCTTTCGACGCCAGGGCCGAGGAACGGGATACGCGCGGGTTCATTTCGATGACGACCATGCGGCCAGTGTTCGGGCAGATGCCGAACTGGACGTTGGAACCGCCGGTTTCCACGCCGATCTCGCGCAGCACCGCCAGGGAGGCGTTACGCAGGATCTGGTATTCCTTGTCGGTCAGGGTCTGTGCAGGCGCCACGGTGATCGAGTCACCGGTGTGCACGCCCATCGGGTCGAAGTTTTCGATGGAGCAGACGATGATGCAGTTGTCCTTTTTATCGCGGACAACCTCCATTTCGTATTCTTTCCAGCCGATCAGGGATTCGTCGATCAGCAGTTCTTTGGTCGGCGACAGGTCCAGACCACGGGCGCAGATTTCTTCGAACTCTTCACGGTTGTAAGCGATACCGCCGCCGGTGCCGCCCATGGTGAAGGACGGACGGATGATGCACGGGAAGCCAAGCTTCTCGAGGACCGCATTGGCCTCTTCCATGCTGTGAGCGATACCGGAGCGCGGGCACGCCAGACCGATGGACTTCATCGCCTTGTCGAAACGCGAACGGTCTTCAGCCTTGTCGATGGTATCGGCGTTGGCACCGATCATCTCTACGCCGAACTTCTCCAGAACGCCTTCGCGCTCGAGGTCCAGGGCGCAGTTCAGGGCGGTCTGACCGCCCATGGTAGGCAGCAGCGCGTCCGGACGCTCTTTTTCGATGATCTTGGCAACGGTCTGCCACTTGATCGGTTCGATGTAGGTAGCGTCGGCCATGGCCGGATCGGTCATGATGGTGGCCGGGTTGGAGTTCACCAGGATGACGCGGTAACCCTCTTCGCGCAGGGCCTTGCAGGCCTGGGCGCCGGAGTAATCGAATTCGCAGGCCTGGCCGATCACGATCGGGCCAGCGCCGAGAATCAGGATGCTTTTAATGTCTGTACGTTTTGGCATGGGTTTGTCACTCAAATCCGCAGGTCAGTCGGCAAGCCGTCTTGTTCAATCTCTGAAGACTTGAGGGGGCCGCCGGTATCGGGACCACCCTCAAGCTTTGCAACATCAGGGCGAGCGATCAGCGTCGCTTGGCCATCTCGTTGATGAAGCGATCAAACAAAGGCGCTACGTCGTTCGGGCCAGGGCTGGCTTCAGGGTGACCCTGGAAGCTGAAGGCGCTCTTGTCGGTACGCTCGATCCCTTGCAGGGTGCCGTCGAACAGCGATTTGTGAGTCGCACGAACGTTGGCCGGCAGGGTAGCTTCGTCTACGGCAAAACCGTGGTTCTGGCTGGTGATCATTACCACGCCCGTGTCCAGATCCTGGACCGGGTGGTTGGCACCGTGGTGACCATGACCCATTTTCAGGGTCTTGGCGCCTGAGGCCAGGGCCAGCAACTGGTGACCAAGGCAGATGCCGAATACCGGAATCTCGGTTTCCAGCACATCCTTGATCGCCTGGATCGCATAGTCGCAAGGCTCCGGATCGCCAGGGCCGTTGGACAGGAATACGCCGTCCGGCTTCAGAGCGAGCACGTCAGCCGCTGGCGTTTGGGCCGGCACCACGGTGACTCGGCAGCCGCGCTCGACCAACATGCGCAGGATGTTCAGCTTGACGCCGTAGTCGTAGGCGACCACGTGATACGGCAGCTCGGAGGCTTCGATGGTGGCATGGCTGTCGGTTTTCAGGTCCCAGACAGTCGAACGCCACTCGTAATTCTCTGTGGTGCTGACGACTTTCGCCAGGTCCATGCCTTTGAGGCCTGGGAAGCCCCGGGCGGCGGCGATGGCGGCCTCTTCGGAAATGTTGTCACCGGCCATGATGCAGCCGTTCTGTGCGCCTTTTTCACGCAGGATGCGAGTCAGGCGACGGGTGTCGATACCGGCGATTGCCACAACGTTGTTGGCTTTCAGGTAGTCGGACAGAGGCATGGTGCTACGCCAGTTGCTCGCAACCAGTGGCAGGTCACGGATGACCAGGCCAGCGGACCAGACGCGGTTGGACTCGGCGTCTTCCGGCGTGGTGCCAGTGTTGCCGATGTGCGGGTAAGTCAGGGTAACGATCTGTTGGGCGTAGGAAGGATCGGTAAGGATTTCCTGATAGCCGGTCATTGCGGTGTTGAACACCACCTCACCAACGGTTTGACCGTCGGCTCCAATGGCTTCGCCGCGAAAAATGCTGCCATCAGCAAGGGCGAGTATGGCTGGCTTAGTCAAGAAGACCTCCCGTAAATAAAGCCTGAAAGGGCGATCGCAGGTTGTAAAAAAGCGGAGTGACGTATGGACACGTCACCCCGCTTCTTCACTGAATTATTCTGCGCGCTTTTAGTGGACACACTAAAGCTGTAGCTTACAGAAAAAGGCATTTTTGGTCTACCGCCAATGAGCCCGAAAGGCCAGAGAATGCGACAGGACGTCGCTTGGCGGTGTAAAACCGGACTCAAGCACATGACTCAAGCCCGGTTTAAACAACATTTTAACGCAGATCGAGCACGTCTTGCATGTCGTAAAGACCAGGCTCACGCCCCTCCAGCCACAATGCAGCACGTACCGCACCCTTGGCGAAGGTCATGCGACTGGAAGCCTTGTGAGTGATCTCCAGGCGCTCTCCTTCACAGGCAAACAGCACAGTATGATCACCCACCACATCACCACCACGAACAGTGGCAAAACCGATGGTCTCGCGCTCGCGCGCACCGGTGTGGCCCTCGCGACCATAGACGGCAACCTTCTGCAAGTCGCGATCAAGAGCACTGGCAATGACCTCACCCATGCGCAACGCCGTGCCTGAAGGCGCGTCGATTTTGTGCCGGTGATGAGCTTCGATGATTTCGATATCCGCCTCGTCACCCAACACACGAGCCGCCATATCAAGCAACTTCAGCGACAGGTTCACACCCACGCTGAAGTTGGCGGCGAACACGATCGGGATATCCTTACCAGCCTCGGCCAGCAACTGCTTTTGCGCAGCGTCCAGCCCCGTCGTGCCAATCACCATGGCTTTACCCGCCTTGCGGCAGAACGCCAGGTTTTTCAGCATGACTTCCGGCAGGGTGAAGTCGATCAATACGTCGAACTCATCCGCTACCGCATCCAGGTTACCGGACAACGGCACGCCGATACGCCCCAGCGAAGCCAGCTCACCGGCATCCACGCCAATCAGCGTACTGCCGGGGCGAACGATAGCCGCCGTCAGACCAGTGAGCGGCGCGCGCTGCTGCACCGCCTCGACCAGAATCTTGCCCATGCGCCCGGCAGCGCCCATCACAGCTATACGTCGCATGACAACTCCTTACAGATCGCCGAAGAAGCGCTTCACGCCTTCGAACCAGCCAGTGGTTTTCGGCGAGTGACTGTTATCATCCGCCAGCGAGCTACGGAACTCCTCGAGCATTTCACGCTGACGACGGCTCAGGTTGACCGGTGTCTCGACCGCCACGCGGCACATCAAGTCTCCGGCACCGCCGCCACGTACAGGCGCAACGCCCTTGCCACGAACACGGAATTGCTTGCCGGTCTGAGTCCCTTCAGGAATTTTCAGCTTGACCCGACCATCGAGGGTCGGAATCTCCAGCTCACCACCCAACGCCGCATCGACGAAGCTGATCGGTACTTCGCAGAACAGATGCTTGCCATCGCGCTGGAAGATCGCGTGTTCGCGCACATTGATCACGACATACAGGTCGCCGGTCGGACCGCCCTGCGCACCCGCCTCGCCTTCGCCAGACAGACGAATGCGATCACCGGTATCAACACCGGCAGGCACTTTCACCGACAGGGTCTTGTACTCTTCGACGCGACCTTCGCCGTGGCACGAGTCGCACGGATCGGAAATGATCTTGCCCTGGCCATGGCACCGCGGGCAGGTCTGCTGCACCGAGAAGAAACCCTGCTGCATGCGCACCTGGCCAATACCGCCACAGGTCGGGCAAGTCACCGGAGAGGAGCCTTTCTTGGCACCCGAACCATCGCATGGCTTGCAGTTGACCAGTGTTGGCACACGGATATTCACGGTCGTGCCGCGCACCGCTTCTTCCAGGTCCAGCTCCAGGGTGTAACGCAGGTCACTGCCGCGCTGAGCACCGCCACGGGAACCACCGCGACCGCCACCGAAGAAGTCGCTGAAGACATCACCAAAGATATCGGAGAAGTTCTGACCGCCAAAACCGGCACCACCGCCACCCATGCTCGGGTCAACACCCGCATGACCATACTGATCGTAGGCCGCACGCTTGCTGGAATCGGACAGCACTTCGTAGGCCTCGTTGGCCTCTTTGAATTTCTCTTCCGACGCTTTGTCATCGGGATTACGGTCCGGGTGGTGCTTCATCGCCAGGCGGCGGTAGGCCTTTTTCAGGTCTGCCTCGCTTGAGCCTCGCTCAACACCCAATACTTCGTAATAGTCACGCTTTGCCATAAGTCTTTTGCACTCTTGAGGACGTTCGACAAACCTCTCCTGAGCCTCGCCAAACTCGTTGAGCCCCAATACAGGCCCGGACCCAACTCACGTCAATTCAACGATCCTGGTCTTTGATTCGATGCGGTACTTGCGGCTCGGAAAGCAGGAGCATTCCCGGCCATACCCTCAGCACTCGAACGTTGTCGCATGCTGTAAAAATTCGCTTGCTCCAGACACGCCAACGCGGGAGCAAGCTCCCGCGCGGCGACATCCTACCAGTCACCGCCCCAAGGCAGCCAACCGGCCGACCAACAACTTACTTGTGGTCTTTGACTTCTTCGAACTCAGCGTCGACGACGTCATCAGCTTTTTCAGCCGATTCAGCGTGCTGTGCAGCGCCTTCAGCGGGTTGAGCCTGATCGGCGTACATCTTCTGAGCCACTGGCGCGGAGACCTTGGACAGCTCTTCAACCTTGGCTTCGATCGCAGCCTTGTCGTCGCCCTTGACAGCGGCTTCCAAAGCAACGACAGCGGCCTCGATCGCAGCCTTCTCTTCAGCGCTCACCTTGTCGCCAGCATCGGCAACCATTTTGCGAGTCGAGTGAACCAGTGCATCACCCTGATTACGGGCAGCGGCCAGCTCTTCGAACTTGCGATCTTCCTCGGCGTTGGCCTCGGCATCACGCACCATGCGTTCGATCTCTTCATCGGACAGACCGGAGTTGGCCTTGATCACAATCGACTGAGTCTTGCCGGTAGCCTTGTCTTTGGCGCCTACGTGCAGGATGCCGTTGGCGTCGATGTCGAAGGTCACTTCGATTTGTGGCACACCACGTGGTGCTGGCGGAATCTCGGCCAGGTCGAACTTGCCCAAGGACTTGTTCTGCGCCGCTTGCTTACGCTCACCTTGCAGCACGTGAATGGTCACGGCGCCCTGGTTGTCGTCGGCCGTCGAGAACACTTGCGATTTCTTGGTAGGAATCGTGGTGTTTTTCTCGATCAGCGCAGTCATCACGCCACCCATGGTTTCGATACCCAGGGTCAGCGGGCTAACGTCGAGCAGCAGGACGTCTTTCACGTCACCGGCCAGTACCGCGCCCTGGATAGCAGCACCCATGGCAACCGCTTCGTCCGGGTTAACATCTTTACGAGCTTCTTTACCGAAGAACTCGGTCACCAGCTTCTGCACCAGTGGCATACGGGTCTGACCGCCCACCAGGATCACATCGTTGATTGCGCCAACGTCGATACCGGAGTCTTTCAGAGCGATGCGGCAAGGTTCGATGGTGCGTTGAACCAGGTCTTCAACCAGCGCTTCCAGCTTGGCGCGCGAGATTTTCACGTTCAAGTGCTTAGGACCGGTGGCGTCTGCAGTGATGTACGGCAGGTTCACGTCGGTCGACTGAGCGGAAGACAGCTCGATCTTGGCTTTTTCAGCAGCTTCTTTCAGGCGCTGCATCGCCAGCGGGTCACCCTTGAGGTTCATGCCGCTTTCTTTCTTGAATTCGTCGACGAGGTAGTCGATCAGACGGATGTCAAAGTCCTCACCGCCCAGGAAGGTATCACCGTTGGTGGCCAACACTTCGAACTGGTGCTCGCCATCGACTTCAGCGATTTCGATTACGGAAACGTCGAAAGTACCGCCACCCAGGTCGTAAACGATCACGGTGTGATCGCCCTTGGCCTTGTCCATGCCGTAAGCCAGCGCAGCTGCGGTTGGTTCGTTGATGATACGTTTTACGTCCAGACCAGCAATGCGTCCGGCGTCTTTGGTGGCTTGACGCTGGCTGTCGTTGAAGTAGGCCGGAACGGTGATCACCGCTTCAGTCACTGACTCGCCGAGGTAGTCTTCGGCGGTTTTCTTCATCTTCTTCAGAATTTCAGCCGAGATTTGTGGCGGAGCCATCTTCTGGCCGTTCACCTCAACCCAAGCGTCGCCGTTGTCAGCCTTGGCGATTTTGTAAGGGACCATCTTGATGTCTTTTTGTACGACTTCTTCGTCGAACTTGCGACCGATCAGACGCTTCACCGCGTACAGGGTGTTGTGCGGATTGGTCACTGCCTGACGCTTGGCCGACTGGCCAACCAGAATCTCGCCATCGTTGGCGTAAGCGATGATCGACGGCGTGGTACGCGCGCCTTCGGCGTTTTCGATAACTTTGGCTACGCCGTTTTCAAGTACGGAGACGCAGGAGTTAGTAGTCCCCAGGTCGATACCGATGATTTTGCCCATGTTCACTCTCCCGAAACTTTGGATTTGGTTGCCGCAGCAGTGATGGATAACTGCGGTAGTAATTAAACGCTTGACTTCTAAATGGGGGCCTTGCGGCTAATTTCAAGCCTGCTCGTCAATCGAAGGCGAAACAGGTGCCGGAGCCTTGCTGACCACGACCATCGCCGGGCGCAGCAGGCGTCCGTTGAGCTGATAGCCCTTCTGGAACACCTTGAGCACACTGTTCGGCTCGAGGTCGGCGCTTTCCTGCATTGCCATTGCCTGATGAAGAACGGCATTGAACGGTTCGCCGTGCGGGTCGATCGCTTCCAGCTGATAACGCTTCAGGGTGTCCTGGAACATTTTCAGTGTGAGCTCGATGCCTTCGCGCATCGGACGGATGCTTTCATCATCCGGGCTGGACAACTCCAGGCCACGCTCCAGGCTGTCGATGATCGGCAGCAGATCGCCGGCGAATTTTTCCAGCGCGAATTTGTGAGCCTTTTCTACATCCTGCTCGGCGCGACGGCGGACGTTCTGCAGATCGGCGGCCACACGCAAAGCCTGATCCTGCGCACCTGCCAGCTGTTCTTCGAGCACTTTTACACGAGCTGCCAAATCATCACCCGAGGCTTGGGAGGCCTGATCGGCGTCCAGATTTTGCGTATCCACTGCCTGTTCGTCAGCCATAGAATTCTCCTTTCAATATCGTCCGTGAGCTCAACTCACGCTTCTGCCCAGCTATATGGGGCCGCAAAATCCAGCTTCAAGGGGTCTCCTTGCATTAACCCTACAAAAACACCTGCATTATCATTCCGGGGCGCACTAAGGATTTCGTCGGATTAAGCAAATCGAGCTAATGGGGGGCATTGTCAGCCCGAAACAAAACACTGTATAAATAACCAGACCTAACGCCTGGGAGCGGCCTTTATGCTGGTGCACCTGTCAGTACATAACTACGCCATCGTTGAACATCTCGATCTCGAACTCGATCGCGGGATGAGCGTGATCACAGGGGAAACCGGCGCCGGCAAGTCGATCATGCTCGACGCGCTGGGCCTGACCCTGGGCGATCGCGCCGACAGTGGCGTGGTCCGCCCCGGCGCCGACAAGGCCGATATCCTCGCCACCTTCGACCTGTGTGACATTCCCGAAGCCCGCATCTGGCTCGCCGAGCGCGACCTGGAAAATGACGGCCCGTGCATCCTGCGCCGGGTGATCACCGCCGAAGGTCGTTCGCGCGGCTACATCAATGGCACGCCCTGCCCCCTGGGCGATCTCAAGGCTTTGGGTGAGCTGCTGATCGACATCCACAGCCAGCACGAACACCAATCCCTGCTCAAGACCGACACTCACCGCCGCCTGCTCGACGAATACGCCGGCGCAACGGACCTCGCCCGCCAGGTTCAACTGGCTGCCCAACGCTGGCGCCAGACCCGCCAGGAACTGGAGCGTCTCTCCAACTCGGGCGACGAGCAGCGAGCCCGCCATCAATTGCTCAGCTATCAACTCGAAGAGCTTGAAAACCTGGGCCTGGGCGACAATGAGCTGGAGCAGCTGGAACAGGAACACAAGAACCTGACTAACGCCGAAACCTTGCTGGGCATCTGCCGGCAAGTCGTCGAGCAATGCAGCGAGAGTGATTCGGGCAATGTCCTGAACGCCCTGACCGCCAGCCTCAACCGTTTGTCGAGCGTGAACAACTCGATCGGCGCCCTGGGCGAAGCCAGCAGCCTGCTGACCAGCGCGCAAATCCAGGTTGAAGAAGCCGTGGGCGAACTGAACCGCTTCCTCGACAATTTCGATGCCGACCCATCACGCCTTCAATATCTCGAGGAGCGGCTTGATTCGATCTATACCCTGGCGCGCAAACATCGCATCCAGCCGACCGAAGTCGCCGAGATGCAACAGAAGCTGCTGGATGAGATTGAAACCCTGAACGCCAACGACGAATCCATCGAGCGACTGAGCGATGAGTTGGCCGCCTATGCGCGTCACTACCAGGAAAAAGCCCGGGAGCTCAGCGAGCTGCGCCACCAGGCCTCGAGCAGCCTGGCCAGTGCCGTGGAGCAGGAAATTCAGCGACTGGGCATGCCCGGTGGACGCTTCACTATCGAGCTACGCCCTAACAGCAGTGATGAGCTTTTGCCCAACGGCCTGGAACAGGTAGAACTGCTGGTGAGCGCCAACCCCGGTCAGCCACTGAAAGCCTTGGCGAAGGTCGCTTCAGGCGGCGAGCTATCGCGTATCAGCTTGGCCATTCAGGTGATCACCGCACAAACTTCCCGTGTACCGACCCTTGTATTCGACGAAGTGGACGTGGGCATCGGCGGCCCAACAGCCGAAATCGTCGGCCAGCTACTACGTCGCCTGGGGGAACGAGGGCAGGTTCTGACCGTTACTCACTTGCCACAAGTAGCCGCACAAGGTCACCAACATCTGTTTGTGCACAAAGTGCGCGGCGACGACGCCACCCACACTGCCGTCTCCAGACTGAGCAAAAATGATCGTGTCGAAGAAGTCGCACGGATGCTGGGAGGCATCGACCTGACCAAGGAATCCCTGGCTCACGCCAGGAAAATGGTCGTCACCGCGAAGATTTAAGTTCGGCCGAAAGCACGAAGGCGACCCTGGGGTCGCCTTCGTTCGTTTCACGAATCTCAGATTCGCGCGACATGCTTACTTTTTCTTGCGCACGTACAGCACAAGATTGTGATCAACCATTTCGAAACCGTATTTCTCGACGATGGCTTTCTGCAGGCGTTCGATTTCTTCGTCGAAGAATTCGATCACTTCGCTAGTCTCGACGTTGACCATATGGTCGTGGTGCTTACCGTCGTCCAGCTCGAAGACCGCGTGGCCTCCGTCGAAGTTATGCCGCACCACAAGGCCAGCTGCCTCGAACTGAGTCAGTACACGGTAAACCGTGGCCAGACCGACGTCCTCGCCAGCCTCCATCAATGCCTTGTACACATCCTCGGCACTCATATGACGCTGCTCGGCGGAATCGAGCATTTGCAGAATTTTGACCCGTGGAAGGGTCACTTTGAGGCCGGCTTTGCGTAGTTCGCTATTTTCAACCATGGTCAGCTTTCTCGCGATGCTGCTTCGCAGCTTCTCTTAATGCGGGTATGATCGGCGTTTACGTTGTCCCAGCCAAGATAGTGGAAGTCGCCCACCGATGCAAAACACCAAGCTCTTGCTAACCAGTTTCACCTTTGTGGGACTGCTCGCACTCGCCGGTTGTTCATTCCCCGGGGTTTACAAAATCGACATCCAGCAGGGCAATGTCGTCACGCAGGACATGATAGACCAGTTGCGCCCGGGAATGACCCGTAAGCAAGTAAGGTTTATCATGGGCAACCCTCTGCTGACCGACACGTTCCATGCCGATCGCTGGGATTATCTGTACAGCCTGCAACCGGGTGGCGGTGAACGCCAACAAGAACGCATTAGCGTCATCTTCAACCCTAATGATCAGCTTGTCAGCCTCTCTGGTGATTTCATGCCAGGCGTGAGTCGCGACGAGGCAATTCTCGGCAAGGACAGCGCCACGACAGTGGCCGCTCCAGCAGAGAACGCCGAGAAGCCAAAACCGGAAAAACCGGTCAAACCGGGCTCGCTGCTCGATCAGATCCAGAAAGACGTCGACGGTGTAGAAACCGTGCCGGTTCCGACGCCACAACCGCTGGACACCTCGCCACAATAATTTGCAACACAATAAAAAACCCGGCATGCCGGGTTTTTTATTGTCTGGTTTCATACGAGTTACTGATTCCGCGATCTGGCCTCGGCCGCCTTGGCCGCACGCAGCCGTCGAACCTCTTTCGGATCGGCGAGCAATGGCCGATAAATCTCGATGCGATCCCCTGACTGAACCGCACGAGTGTCGGGATCGGTGATCACCTTTCCAAAGATCCCCACCGGGCACTCGGCCAAGTCAAGGTCCGGAAATACCATTCCAATACCGGATGCCACCAGTGCCGCACGAACAGTCGTTCCTGCCGGCACCGCCACTGACAGAAGCACTTGACGATCAACCGCGGCATACGCCACTTCGACTTCTTTCAATGCCTCAACCATACATTTGCTTGGCCCGCTGACAGAATGCATCCACCAGTGTGTTGGCCGCCTGATTGAACAACGGCCCCAGGGTCGCGCGAACAATCGGCCCCGCATAGTCGAACGACAGATCCAGGCTGATCTTGCAGGCCTTCTCACCCAGCGGCTTGAACACCCACACACCATGCAACTGAGTGAACGGCCCCTCTTCAAGGTTCATTTCAATCGACTGACCGGGAACCAGGGTGTTACGCGTCACAAAATGCTGGCTCAGCCCCCCCTTGGCCACCCCAACACTCGCACGCATGTGCTCGGTGGAGGCATCCAGCACTTCGGCTGTCGAGCACCACGGCAGGAATTCCGGATACCGTGCTACGTCGTTAACCAGGTCATACAGCGCTTGCGCCGGATAGGGCAGCAAGGCCGAACGTGAAATGTGTGTCGTCATGTCAGCGTTATTTCCACAGCTGTGCGGCAAACACTACGAGAATGCCGATGGGCGCCACATAGCGCATCAAGAACAAGGACAGGGCAAAAATCGCTGGGTTGCGGGTCGCCAATTCGTCGCGCACCGCCTCCCGCCCCATCACCCAGCCTGCGAACACCACGAAACACAAACCACCGAGTGGCAACATGATCCGCGAGGTGAAGAAATCGATCACGCCAAAGAAATCCAGACCGCCCGCGGCTCCCCATTGGTAGAGGTGGAAAAAACCGCCTTCGTTCACGAAAAACTTCGCTTGCTTCCAGATATTGAAAGAAAACACCGTGCCGAGACCGACAAACCAGCAACTGAACGCCAGCCAGAAGGTAACCCAGGCGCGGCTGACTTTTGTCCGCTCAACCAGATAAGCCACCATCGGCTCGAGCAGCGAAATAGCCGAACTCCATGCCGCAATGGCTACCAGCACGAAGAACACGACGCCCATCAATTGGCCGAAGACTACGTTACCAAAGGCAAATGGCAAGCTGACAAACATCAGGCCAGGGCCTTCGCTCGGGTTCAGGCCTGCGGCGAACACAATCGGAAAAAGTGCCATGCCGGCCACGAGAGAAACCAGGGTATCGAGCAGCGCCACGCCAACCACAGTGCGCGTAATCGACGAGCTCTTCGGCATATAGGCGCCGTAGATCATGATCGAGCCGACGCCCACGCTCAGGGAAAAGAACGCATGCCCCATGGCTGGCAACAAACCATCGAGGACTTTTTCCGGGTGGAAGTCGAACATGAAATGCACGCCCTCCATGAAATGCCCGGTGGTCATGCTGTACCCCAGCAGTACAAGGATCATGACGAACAGCAACGGCATCATGATCCGCAGACTGCGCTCAAGCCCCGCCACCACGCCTTTGGCGATCACCACGGCAGATAACAGCATGAAAATCGTGTGCCAAAGTGTCAGCCGCCATGGATCAGCGATCACATTGCCGAAGTAAGCGCCCACCTGATCCGGCGTCACACCCTGGAAGTCGCCACGCCCCATATCGATGATGTAATCCAGCGACCAACCGCCGACAACGCTATAGAAGGACAGGATCAGCAAAGCCGTGATCATCCCGGCAAAGGCCCCCCAGGACCACTTGCCCGAACGCCCCGCTTCGCGCGCGAGCGCCTTCAGCGCGTTGGCAGGACTCTGCCGGGCACGCCGACCAATCAGGGTTTCAGCCAGCATGACTGGCACCCCGATCAACGCAATACAGGCCAGGAACATCAGCACGAAGGCGCCGCCGCCATAGACGCCAACCATGTACGGAAATTTCCAGATACTACCCAGGCCCACGGCCGAACCGGTCGCGGCGAGTATGAAGACCCAGCGGCTAGCCCAACTGCCGTGGACAGAAACCTTGTCTGTCGACATCGTTATTACGACCAAGCGTTCAAAAATGAGCGCGCATTGTCCGGGATTCAATCAACCTGCTCAAGCACGCAGCAACACCGTAGCCGACTCGCGTGCAACTCCCTATAATGCCGCCCCTATGGCTAAACAGAAGAAACACCCAACAGGGACCATCGCGCAAAATAAAAAGGCGCGACACGATTACTTCATCGAACATCGGTTCGAGGCTGGTCTGGTCCTGGCCGGCTGGGAAGTAAAAAGTCTGCGGGCGAGCAAGCTGCAACTGGTCGACAGTTACGTGCTGCTCAAGGATGGCGAAGCCTGGCTGCTCGGCAGTCACATTACGCCTCTGATGACCGCCAGCACCCACGTCATCGCTGACCCGACACGCACCCGCAAGCTGCTGCTCAACCGGCGCGAGCTGGACAAGCTGTCCGCCGCCGTGCAGCAAAAGGGTTACGCCTGCGTGTGTCTGTCCTGGTACTGGAGCAAGCACATGGTCAAGTGCGAGATCGCTCTGGGCAAGGGCAAGAAGGAATACGACAAGCGTGATACCGAGCGCGAGCGCGATGCCGGCCGCGAGTTGCAGCGTGCGGTGCGCAACAAGGGCAAGGAAGAGTAATTTTCCAGCCTGGTCACTGCTTTTGTGGCGAGGGAGCTTGCTCCCTCGCCACATTGAATCTCATGACGACAGCTACATCCCCTTGCGCCGCTCCGCCCGAGCCATGCGCTGCACTTCCTGACGCACTTCCTCCAGCACTTCCTGCACATACAGGATGTGTCGACTGGAAACTTCGCGCGCCTGTTCCGCACGACCTTCGACAATCGCCAGGTACAACTCGCGATGCTGTGTGATCAGCATGTCCCGGGTTTCGGTACGCTGCTTGTACATGCCGCCAATGTTGGTCACCACGTTGCGCTTGAGCAAATCAAACAACCCACGAATGGTGTGCAACAACACGGCGTTATGACTGGCCTCAGCGATCGCCAGGTGAAACTTCGCGTCCGCCGCGCCCTCTTCCGCCCGGCTCACTTCATCGTGACGTGAGTAGCAGTCCTGCAACTCGTTAAACGCCGCCGTCAGCCGCTCACGATCGACATCCGTAGCGCGTAACGCAGCGTAATAGGCACAGGACGCTTCAAGGGTATGGCGAAACTCCAATAGATCACGCTGCGCTTCAGGATTGCTCTCCAGCAGGTGCAGCAATGGATCGCTGAAGGTTGTGCCCAGGGACTCCACGACGTAGTTGCCGCCACCCTGACGACTGACCAACAACCCCTTGGCAGCCAGCTTTTGTATGGCTTCACGCAATGAAGGGCGAGACACACCGAACTGCTCGGCCAATACGCGCTCGGCCGGCAAGCGCTCGCCTGCCTTCAGCGTGCCCTCGAGAATCATGCCCTCAAGCCGCTCGACAATATCGTCAGACAAACGGCGCTGACGAATCTGATCAAACCCCATAACTCAATTTCTCCACGGCCCCGACGATTCGCCGGCGGCTCTATTCTGGCCTATCGGCGCAGCGCCGACACCTGCCAGACAGCCATTGCACAAGCAGATCAGACGACCCGAACGCACAGGCATTCGACAAGAATTTTAGAGCGGCAAATTGACACACCGCCTCCAAGGCTTTTACCCTAGCCAACAGCGATTGTAAATTGGTATTACCAATTAACCAAGAACGCTGATCAGTGCCTGACCAACAACAATTAGGGGCCACCCCATATGCAAACCTGGCAACAGCTCTACAGCCCGCTCGGCAGCCTCGGCTTGTCCGCCCTCGCGGCCGTTATCCCTATCGTATTTTTCTTCCTGGCCCTGGCCGTGTTCCGCCTCAAAGGGCACGTGGCCGGCAGCATCACCCTGGCCTTGTCGATTCTGGTGGCAATCTTTGCCTTCCAGATGCCGGTCGACATGGCATTCGCCGCCGCCGGCTACGGCTTCGCCTACGGTCTGTGGCCAATTGCCTGGATCATCGTGGCCGCCGTGTTCCTCTACAAACTGACGGTCAAGAGCGGGCAGTTCGAAATCATTCGCAGCTCCGTGCTGTCGATTACCGACGACCAGCGCCTGCAAGTGCTGCTGATCGGCTTCTGCTTCGGCGCCTTCCTGGAAGGTGCAGCCGGTTTCGGCGCGCCGGTCGCGATTACCGCCGCGCTGCTGGTCGGGCTGGGCTTCAATCCACTGTACGCCGCAGGCCTGTGCCTGATCGCCAACACCGCCCCGGTGGCGTTTGGCGCCCTGGGCATTCCGATCATTGTTGCCGGGCAAGTGACCGGTATCGATGCGTTCAAGATCGGCGCCATGGCCGGTCGTCAACTGCCGCTGCTGTCGCTGTTCGTACCGTTCTGGCTGGTGTTCATGATGGACGGCCTGCGGGGTGTCCGTGAGACCTGGCCGGCAGCACTGGTGGCGGGCTTGAGCTTTGCCGTCACCCAGTTCTTCACCTCGAACTTCATTGGCCCGGAACTGCCGGACATCACCTCGGCCCTGGCCAGCCTGATTTCCCTGACGCTGTTCCTGAAGGTCTGGCAGCCGAAACGCGCCGCCGGCCAACACATCGCCGGCGCCGTCTCGGCGTCCGTGGTCACCGCCAGCGCTGGCGGCTTTGGCCAGAAGCGCACCACCGTCGCTTCGCCTTACAGCCTGGGTGAAATCTTCAAAGCCTGGTCGCCGTTCCTGATCCTGACCGTGCTGGTCACCATCTGGACCCTGAAACCGTTCAAGGCCATGTTCGCCGCCGGCGGCTCGATGTACAGCTGGGTGTTCAACTTCGCCATTCCGCACCTGGATCAAATGGTGATCAAGGTTGCACCGATCGTCTCAGCGCCGACGGCTATTCCGGCGGTGTTCAAGCTTGACCCGATTTCTGCGACCGGCACGGCGATTTTCTTCTCGGCGCTGATCTCGATGCTGATTCTGAAGATCAACATCAAAACTGGTCTGACCACTTTGAAAGAGACCTTCTACGAACTGCGCTGGCCGATCCTGTCCATCGGCATGGTGCTGGCGTTCGCCTTCGTCACCAACTACTCGGGCATGTCCTCGACCATGGCCCTGGTATTGGCAGCCACTGGCGCCGCGTTCCCGTTCTTCTCGCCATTCCTCGGCTGGCTCGGTGTGTTCCTGACCGGTTCCGACACTTCGTCCAACGCCCTGTTCAGCTCGTTGCAGGCGACCACCGCGCACCAGATCGGCGTTAACGACACCCTGTTGGTGGCGGCGAACACCAGCGGCGGCGTGACCGGCAAGATGATCTCGCCACAATCGATCGCCGTGGCCTGCGCCGCGACGGGCCTGGTGGGCAAAGAATCGGACCTGTTCCGCTTCACCCTCAAGCACAGCCTATTCTTTGCAACGATCGTCGGCCTGATCACGTTGGCCCAGGCCTACTGGTTCACCGGCATGCTGGTGCACTAAACGCCACAAGCGGCATGGAAAAAACCGACGCCGGACCACGATTCCGGCGTCAGCTATTCACCACCCGGTCTGTAAGGCTGCTGAAAGAATCACTCTCTATATTCAGCGGCCTCAGCGGACGGATAACCGGGATCACCCGGAGACACGCCTGATGAGCGAACTTTTTTACAACGCTGTGCCGAATGCGACCCGTGTCGCCCCGCCACTGCCCGAGCCTCGGCAATACCCCAGCGAAAAACCGCAAAGGGTCTACCTGTTCGGGACCTGCGTAGTGGATTTGTTCTACCCGGAAGCCGGAATGGACGCGATCCACTTGCTGGAGCGCGAAGGCATCCGTGTCGAGTATCCGCAAGGGCAAAGCTGCTGCGGCCAACCGGCCTACACCTCTGGTTACACCGAGCAGGCAAGGACCGTGGCGCGCTCGCAACTGGCGCTGTTCGCCGGGGATTATCCGGTGGTGGTACCGTCCGGTTCGTGCGCGGGCATGCTGCGTGAACACTATGCCGACTTGTTCAAGGACGAGCCGCAAACGTTGAAACAGGTTCAGGCACTGGCGGCCAGAACCTACGAACTCGCCGAATTCCTGTTGCATGTCTGCAAGGTGCGGCTCAAGGACAGCGGCGAGCCCGTGAAAGTGGCGTTGCATACCTCGTGTTCGGCACGCCGGGAAATGAACACCCACTTGCATGGCCGCGAGTTGCTGGCGCAACTGAGCAATGTGGAGCGAGTGGAGCACAGTCACGAAAGTGAATGCTGTGGCTTTGGCGGGACTTTCAGCGTCCGTATGCCGGACATTTCCGGCGCGATGGTGGCCGACAAGACCCGGTCATTGAAAGAATCCGGCGCGCACAAGGTACTCAGTGCCGACTGCGGTTGCCTGATGAACATCAATGGCTCGCTGGAAAAACAGAAGGAAGCGCTGCGCGGCCAACATCTGGCCAGCTTCCTTTGGCAGCGTACCGGAGGTGCCCGATGAGCACTTCCACGATTATTCCTACGGTCGCCGTAGAAGAAGATTTCCGCACCCGCGCTCACGAGGCGTTGGGTGACACGCAATTGCGAAACAACTTTCGCAAGGCGATGGATTCACTGATGACAAAACGGGCAGCGGCGTTCAGCGATGCCCATGAAAGAGAACATTTGCGAGCGCTGGGCAATGCCGTCCGCGCCCGAGCATTATCCAAGTTGCCCGACCTGCTCGAGCAACTTGAACAGAACCTGACCCGCAACGGTGTGAAAGTGCACTGGGCGGAAACGGTGGACGAAGCCAATGGCATCGTCCTCTCGATCATCCGTGCTCACGAGGGGCGGCAAGTGATCAAGGGCAAATCGATGGTCAGCGAAGAAATGGAGATGAACCATTTCCTCGCTGATCAGGGCATTGAATGCCTTGAATCGGACATGGGCGAATACATCGTCCAGCTCGACAACGAGAAGCCTTCACACATCATTATGCCGGCAATCCACAAGAATGCCGGTCAGGTCGCGTCCTTGTTCCACGACAAACTTGGCGTGGAATACACCAAGGACGTTGACCAACTCATTCAGATCGGTCGCAGGGTCCTGCGGCAGAAATTCTTCGAAGCGGACATCGGCGTCTCCGGTGTCAACTTCGCCGTGGCCGAAACCGGCACCCTGCTGCTGGTGGAAAACGAAGGCAACGGCCGCATGACCACCACGGTGCCGCCGGTGCATATCGCCGTCACCGGCATCGAGAAAGTCGTGGAGAACCTGCGCGACGTGGTGCCACTGCTGTCACTGCTGACCCGCTCGGCCCTGGGCATTCCGATCACCACTTACGTCAACATGATCTCCGGCCCACGCAAGGAGCATGAGCTCGACGGCCCGCAGGAAGTGCATCTGGTCTTGCTCGACAACGGTCGCAGCCAGGCCTTTGCCGACAGCGAATTGCGCCAGACCCTGAACTGTATTCGCTGCGGCGCCTGCATGAATCACTGCCCGGTCTACACCCGAATCGGCGGCCATGCCTACGGCGAGGTTTACCCTGGCCCTATCGGAAAAATCATCACCCCGCACATGGTCGGCCTGGCGAAAGTCCCGGACCACCCGAGCGCCTCGTCGCTGTGCGGCGCCTGTGGTGAAGTGTGCCCGGTAAAGATTCCGATCCCTTCATTGCTGCGTCGCCTGCGCGAAGAAAACGTCAAAGCCCCGGACAGCCCTCATCAAGTGATGCGCGGCCAGGGCAGCAAATATTCGCGCAAAGAGCGATTCATCTGGAACGCCTGGGCGAAACTAAACAGTTCGCCGACGCTGTATCGCCTGTTCGGATTCTTCGCCACACGCCTGCGCGCCCTCACACCGAATAATGTTGGCCCGTGGACACAGAACCACAGCGCACCAAAACCCGCTGCCCGCTCACTGCATGACATGGCCCGCGAGCATCTGGCCAAACAGGGAGATCGTTGATGAGCGCCAAGCAAAACATCCTCGCCAAACTGCGTAAAAGTCTGACAGGCACCACGCCGGTGCCTGACAACTTCGATGTCGATCTGGTGACGCAGCCCTACACCTACGCGCCGGAGCAACGCATCGCTCAATTGCGCAAATTGATGGAAGCGGTACACACGGAAATCCATCTGACCTCGGGTGAAGACTGGCCTGCGCTGCTCGCGCAATTGCTGCAAGAACGACAGTTACCGAGTCTGCTGATCGCACCGACGACGCCCCATGGTCAACGCATCACTCAACACTGGTCGAATAATCCGCACCTGCCGACACTCAAAGCCTACGACCGTCCCGTCGAGGAGTGGAAAGCCGAACTGTTCAACGACACCCCGGCCAGCCTGACCGCCACCCTCGGCGCAATCGCTGCCACAGGCAGCCTGATCCTCTGGCCGACGCGTGAAGAGCCGCGATTGATGAGCCTCGCGCCACCGGTGCATTTCGCCCTGCTCAAGGCGAGCGAGATTCGCGACAACTTCTATCAGGTGCAGCAGGAGTTCGAATGGGCCGAAGGCATGCCGACCAATGCGTTATTGGTGTCCGGCCCGTCGAAGACGGCCGACATCGAACAGGTGCTGGCCTACGGCGCCCATGGTCCGAAAGACCTGGTTGTATTGATCCTGGAGGAGCAATGAGTCTACCGGCCGCTTTTTTGCGTGATGCACAGCAACTGATTCCACAGGAACGACGCTTCGACGACCCGTTGTCGACGCTGGCCTTTGGCACCGACGCCAGTTTCTATCGACTGATTCCAAAACTGGTAATACGCGTCGAATCCGAAGAAGAAGTCGTCACGCTGCTGAAACTGGCCCAGCGTGACCGGGTGCCGGTGACGTTTCGCGCTGCCGGTACCAGCCTTTCTGGTCAGGCGATCAGCGATTCGGTGCTGATCGTGCTGGGCGATAACTGGAACGGTCGCGAGATCCGTGGCCAGGGCACACAAATCCGCCTGCAACCCGGCGTGATCGGCGCCCAGGCCAATGCCTGGCTGGCGCCGTTCGGGCGCAAGATCGGCCCGGATCCGGCCTCGATCAATGCCTGCAAAATCGGCGGCATCGTCGCTAACAACGCCAGCGGCATGTGCTGCGGCACGGCGCAAAACACCTATCACACGCTGGCCGGGATTCGTCTGGTGCTGGCCGATGGCAGTCGCGTCGATACCGAAGACGCCGCCAGCGTCGCGGCGTTTCGCCAAAGCCATGCCGCGCTGCTGGAGCGTCTGGCGACATTGGGCCGCGAGACACGCGCAAACACCGAACTGGCTGCGAAGATTCGCCACAAATACCGTCTGAAAAATACCACCGGCCTGTCACTCAATGCCCTGGTTGATTTCGACGAGCCTGTGGATATCTTGAGCCACTTGCTGGTGGGCTCCGAAGGCACACTCGGTTTCATCAGCGCCGTGACTTACGACACGGTGATCGATCACCCGAACAAGGCCTCGGCGCTGATTGTGTTCCCGGATGTGGAAACCTGCTGCAACGCGGTCACGGTGCTGAAAAGCCAACCGGTGTCGGCAGTAGAGTTGCTGGACCGCCGCAGTTTGCGTTCGGTACAGAACAAACCCGGCATGCCGGCTTTCGTACAGCAGCTGTCGAATAATGCCTGCGCCCTGCTGATCGAATCCCGCGCGGCGTCGTCCACGCTACTGCATGAACAACTGGCGCAGATCATGGCGTCGCTGGCATCGTTCCCGGTGGAAAAACAGGTCGATTTCACTGAGGACCCACTGGAAAACGCACGTCTCTGGGCGATCCGCAAAGACACCTTCCCCGCCGTCGGCGCGGTGCGCAAAACCGGTACCACGGTGATCATCGAGGATGTGACCTTCCCGGTGGAACAACTGGCCATTGGCGTGAACCGGCTGATCGAGTTGTTCGACAAACATCACTACGACGAAGCGATCCTCTTCGGACACGCACTGGAAGGCAATCTGCACTTCGTCTTCACCCAGGGCTTCAATAACCCGGAAGAGGTCGCACGTTATCAGGCGTTCATGGACGACGTCGCGCAGTTGGTCGCGGTGGAGTTCGGGGGTTCGCTGAAGGCCGAACACGGTACCGGACGCAACATGGCACCGTTCGTCGAACTGGAGTGGGGCAGCGATGCCTATCAGTTGATGTGGCAACTCAAGCGCCTGCTCGATCCCAACGGCATTCTCAACCCGGACGTGGTGCTCAGCGAAGATCCGCAGATCCATCTCAAGCATCTCAAGCCCTTGCCGGCCGCCGACGAGATTGTGGACAAGTGCATCGAATGCGGCTTCTGCGAACCGGTTTGCCCGTCGAAAGGCCTGACCCTGAGCCCGCGCCAACGCATCGTGATCTGGCGCGACATTCAGGCGAAGAAACGCGCGGGTGTGGACACCACCGAACTCGAAGCGGCTTACGAATATCAAGGCATCGACACCTGTGCCGCCACCGGTCTTTGTGCTCAACGCTGCCCTGTAGGCATCAACACTGGCGAACTGGTGAAAAAGCTTCGCGGCCGACACGCCACGCATACGAAAACCGCCAATTGGCTGGAAGGAAATTTCGCTACGGCACTGCAAGGTGCGCGCTTGACCCTGCACGTGGCCAATGGTGCACGGATGTTGCTCGGCGCACCGCGGTTGACCAGGCTGTCCGCTACGGTCACGCGACTTTCCAAAGGGCAAATCCCGCAATGGACCAATGCCATGCCGCAGCCTGAACGGGCGATCCGTTTCAGCCCGACCGTGTCGGACGAGCGCCCGCGCGTGGTGTACCTGGCCGCATGTGTCTCACGGGCCATGGGGCCGTCGGCCGGCGACAAGGAACAAATGTCGCTCTACGACAAAACTCGCGGCCTGCTGGAAAAGGCCGGTTATCAGGTGGTGTTCCCGGACAATCTGGACAACCTCTGCTGCGGCCAGCCCTTCGCCTCCAAAGGCTATGCCGAACAAGCCGAACACAAACGCCAGGAACTGATTGGCGCGCTACTGCACGCCAGTCGTGGCGGGCTCGATCCCATCTACTGCGACACCAGCCCCTGCACCTTGCGCCTGACCCAGGACCTGGGCGATGTGCGCCTTGACCTGTACGACCCGGTGCGCTTCATCCGTACGCATTTGATGGATCGACTGGACTTCACCCCGCAGGACACGCCGATCGCGGTGCATGTCACCTGCAGCACCCAGCACCTCGGGGAAAGCCAGGCGCTGATCGATCTGGCGCGCAAATGCAGCAAAACCGTGGTCATCCCCGAAGGCATTCACTGCTGCGGGTTTGCCGGCGACAAGGGCTTCACCACGCCCGAGTTGAATGCCCATTCGCTGCGCACCTTGAAAGACGCCGTTCAATACTGTGGGGAAGGCATCTCCACCAGTCGCACTTGTGAAATCGGCCTGAGCCAGCATGGCGGGATCGACTATCACGGGCTGGTTTATCTGGTGGACCGCGTGACGCAAGCGCGTCCGGCTTGAAGGTAATGGATTGAAAGGGGCCTCAGCCCCTTTTTCATGCAACTGCGATTTGCGACAGGGTTTGCGCAAACCGGCAAAAAAAAACCGAATTCCTCCTTGCAGCTATAGTCATTTAGCTAGGCCCTGTGAACGGGCTTATAACCACCTCGGCCAGCGGCCTCTTCTGCCGGCAGCACCGAGCCCTCATGCGCAAGGAGATCACCCATGAAGCACTCTGCAATTGCTGGATTGTTCATCACCGCTGCACTGTTGGCGTCGCCGGTATTCGCGGCGGATAAAGATCTTTGCGAAAACAATATCAAGCAGATTCAAGCGGCCTTGGACTCTGATCCCGCCATATCAGAAAACTCCGATGACAACATACAAGCAGGCCTGGACAAAGCAAAAGCAGCCCAGGCCAAAGGAGACGATAAGGGGTGCCTTGGAATCACCGGCGGTTTGCTGGAGAAAATTCAACTGCGAAACCCAACCAACAAGTAATACCGCTCGGCCAGGCCAACCTTCGGGTTGGCCTTCCGGGCTACATTGGCGTAGACTACGCAGGCTTGTTGCTCATTCAGATTCACGAGCAATGAGTTCGGGGCCGTTTAGGATTCGACGCCGGTCGCGAAACTTTAGGTGCATGCCGAGTTGGTAACAGAACTCGTAAATCCACTGTTGCAACTACTTATAGTTGCCAATGACGACCAATACGGTGCTGCTCTCGCTGCTTAATTGCAGCTGACATGCACTCCTGGTGCCTTCGGGTCCAGCAATCATCAGGGGATGTCTGTAAACCCGAAATGATTGTCATATAGAACAGAATCGCCGTGCAGTACGTTGTGGACGAAGCGGCTAAAACTTACACAACTCGCCCAAAGCACCCTGCCCGTCGGGTCGCTGAGGGTTAACTTAATAGACACGGCTACGCATGTAGTACCGACAGCGGAGTACTGGCGGACGGGGGTTCAAATCCCCCCGGCTCCACCAATCAAACATCTAAAGACGTCCAAGGACGTCTTTTTTTGTGCCTTAAACCCAGCAAACATGGGGCCTTCAGCGCCATCATGATCTATCAGCGTCCATAGACATCCATGCAAACGTGTATTCCAAGTGGTATTCCAAGCTCCCAGCTGGTAATTTTTGGAATACACAAACAGCATTGGAATACACCATGTGCGCCCAAGCCACGCGCCTTTCAGACATGAAAGTCAAAGCCGCCAAGCCTAAGGAAAAGGACTACACACTCACGGATGGCAACGGCCTCCAAATGCGAGTGAGAGTGAATGGCTCAAGGCTATGGAATTTCAACTATATCCATCCCGTGACCAAAAAACGGATCAATATGGGATTAGGTACCTTTCCCGAGGTCAGCCTGGCCCAAGCCCGCAAACGGACTGTTGAGGCTAGGGAGCTTGTCGCCCAGGGACTAGATCCGAAAGAGCAGCGCGATGCTGATCGCCAAGTGAAAAAAGCCGCGACAGAGCACACGTTTCAAAACGTGGCGACGGCATGGTTTGAACTAAAGAAAGACTCAGTGACAACTGCCTACGCTGAAGATATTTGGCGCTCGCTCACGCTCCACATCTTCCCGGACCTGGGCTCAACCCCAATTTCCGCAATCAGCGCCCCTAAAGTCATCAATTTGCTCAGACCTCTTGAGACCAAAGGTAGTTTGGAGACTGTTAAACGGCTGACCCAGCGCCTCAACGAGATCATGACTTATGGGGTGAATTACGGGCTCATCCATGCTAATCCCCTTAGCGGGATTCGCTCGGTCTTTAAGAAACCAAAAAAGAAAAATATGGCGGCACTGCCGCCCGATGAGCTAAATGAGCTCATGGTGGCAATTGCCAATGCCAGCATCAAAAGAACAACTCGCTGCCTAATCGAATGGCAGCTCCACACGATGACCCGACCCGCAGAGGCCGCCACCACTCGCTGGGCTGACATCGACTTCGAGAAGAAAATCTGGACGATCCCAGCGGAGCGCATGAAGAAACGTCGCATACACATTATCCCTCTCACGGAGCAGTCTCTGGCACTCCTAGAGGCCATCAAGCCCTACAGTGGAAACAGGGAGTACGTTTTTCCTGCAGACCGGAACCCTCGCACTCACTGCAACAGCCAGACCGCCAACATGGCGCTAAAGCGTATGGGTTTCGAAGGGCGTTTGGTAAGTCATGGCATGCGATCAATGGCGAGCACCATCCTCAACGAGCAGGGCTGTGATCCTGAGTTGATCGAGGTTGCGCTTGCCCACGTCGATAAAGACGAGGTACGCAGCGCCTATAACCGAGCGGACTACATAGAGCGCAGACGCCCAATGATGAAGTGGTGGAGCGAGCACATCCAGGAAGCTGCCACCGGCAACCTCTCAGTGTCAGCAATCAAGGAAAACAGGGACAGAAAAGTCGTGTCGATACGTTGATCTACGGCCCGGTGTCGGACAAAACCCATGGTTCTCGGATAGAGAGAACGTCATTGCTCCGACACATCGTCGCTGGACTCCTCGACATCGGATTTCATCGTTGCGTACATCTTCTTGAGCAGTGGCTCAATGATGCGCTCCGCCTCGTCCCAGTAGTCTTCACGAAGCATCGAGTACTTCACGTCCAAGTGTATCTCTCTATCGAAGGGGAAGTCCGTTGGAGTCTCCAGTCCAACAATTAGCTGCATGTCCTCCGGCAACTCTTTTGCGATGAACTGAAGCACAGCGGGAAGATTAATATCGTCTTCGAACGCCGCGAACGCGCTTTCTGCGCCCATGCTACCAACGACGTCCTGGAACTTGAGCTCTCCTTTGCTCGTACCCAACAACGTGGAGATGCGCTGATAGTTCTCGTTAAGTGTGCTGAGTTCCGGCTGACGCTGGTGCAGCTCCCGCAGAAAACTGGCCAGGGCATGGCGTTGCGCTTCTTGCTCCGCTTGCGGCATCAACTGGAAGCTGTCGAGCGTGTCGAGGAACAGCCCGGCGTAACCTTCGGCTTGCAGTGCCTTGGCGCGGCTGAACAAATGCTCACGCCAGGCCGGCGCGGCGAGGTCCATGACCTGGCTGTCCCAGGCGCCGTTGCGAACCGGGCTGACGGCTTTGCCCAGGCCGGCCTTGTCGATGGCCGCCTTGTTGCCGCTGAATTCACCGACGGACAGGTAGGCAAACGGCTGGCTGCCCAACTTGCGCAGGGTTTTGACGTCCCCCGCCGACACATGCCCCGGCTCGACCACCGACCAGTCGAACTGGGCCAGCTCGGAGATCGGCGGCTCGTCGGCATACCAAAAGGTCACGCTGGAAGGTGGCGTCAATGCGGCAGCCTGTACGGCGGGGCCACTGACACACAATGCCAGAGCGGCTAACAGTCGCTTGGCGACCGAGCGGACACGCGTCCTGCGAAAAACGATTTCCATAACTCACTCTTGAAATGACTGAACCGTTACCGCTTGAACATCGGGCAGTAAAACCGGCCGAATCAAAGACTGCGGATAAGTTGCGCTAGACCATTGCCGATGGACGTCGGTTCCGGAAGATTGAAGCGCTCGAGCAGGCGCGCGTTATTGGCGCGCGAATGGCGAATATCGCCCTGACGTGGCGCCTGATAATTCACCGTCAAGGGGTTGCCGGTGGCCGCGCCCAGTTCAGCGATCAAATCATTGAGGCTGGTGGAGCGGCTCAAGCCGATGTTCACCGCACCGGATTGCGGTTCGCTCGCCTCCACCGCCTGGAGCAGGATGCTCACCAGGTCCAGGACGTAGACGAAGTCGCGGGTCTGCTCACCGTCACCGAAAATCGAAACCGGCTGCCGGTTCATCGCCCGCTCGGTGAAAATGCTGATCACACCGGAGTACGGCGAAGACGGATCCTGGCGCGGGCCAAAGATGTTGAAGAATCTCAGGATCACCGGTTCCAGGCCGTGTTCGCGGCGATAGAAATCCAGGTAATACTCGCTGGCCAGTTTGTCGCTGGCATAGGGCGTGAGCGGCGACTTGGCGGTGTTTTCATCAATGGCCGAACCTTCGCCGTTGTTGCCATAGATGGCCGCGCTGGAGGCGAACACGACACGCTTGATCCCGGCCTTCAACATGTTTTCACAGACGTTGAGGGTGCCGACAAAATTGCTTTGATGGGTGCTGACCGGATCGTCCACCGACGCTTGAACGGAGGCCACGGCGGCCAGGTGAACGACCGCGCTGCAATCACGCATGGCCTGGCTCACCGCGGCGCTGTCGGCGACATCACCGACGACCAGGTTCAGGTTGGCATTATCCATTGGCAAGTTACTGACTTTGCCGGAGGACAGGTTATCCAGCACACGCACTTTGTAACCTTTCGCCAGCAACGCTTCCACCAGGTGTGATCCGATGAAACCAGCACCGCCAGTAACGAGTATTCGCTCAACAAACATGAAAATTCTTCCTGAAAAATCAAGCGGATACTTGGATTTGAAGTCCGCCAACGGTTTGAGCTCGCGCCATCACAGTCGCGAATGCCCCGTGAAACTTGCCAGTCGCGAGTGACATTTTTATGGCGGTAGGCCATCAAAACGCCGCCGATAATGGGAGATCGGGCGATAACTGTCAATAGACCGTCTATTTTTCTCATTGCTTTCAAAACCATAGAAAATTTGTCATTTTCTTGACGACATTTATTCCAGATTTCGTGCCGGATCATTTGTCCGGCCTCGGGGGAGCGCCAACCCTCTGACAAATGAACTTTTCTTCACCCCATCGATTGGCCACAACCTGTACATTTTTCTCGCTCATTCAAGAAACTACGGTTTGCCCGCCCTCCCGCGGGCTTTTTTTTGCCTGTAAATTGTGGGTCGTCCACCGTAACCTCGAGCGCCCGATGACGATCCTCACCCTCCCCTGCAAACGCCTGACGCTGGCCATCCTCAGCCCCAGCCAGGCTGCGCTGGAAAGCGACTTCTACCAGCGCAATCAGGCACACCTCGCCCCCTGGTCACCGGTTCGCCCCGACGACTACTACCGTCCGGAAAAAATCCGCTCGCGCCTGGCGCAACAGGCCTTTGCCTTCGAGGACGGCTACGCGGTGCACTTTGCAGTGCTGGATCGCGACGGCCAGCAGATGATCGGCGCATGCAATTTCAGCGGCATCATTCGCGGGGCATTTCAGGCGTGTTACCTCGGCTATCACATCGACCAATCCCACCAGGGCCAGGGTTTGATGCATGAAGCCCTGCAAGCGGGTATCCGTTACATGTTCGAGACAATGAACCTGCACCGGATCATGGCCAACTACATCCCCGACAACGAGCGCAGCGCCCGGTTGCTGGAGCGCCTGGGTTTCGAGCGCGAAGGCTATGCCAAGGCGTACCTGAACATCGGCGGGCGCTGGCAGGATCATGTGCTGACGGCGCTGGTCAGCAAGGTCTACGAAGACCCTGATCAATGCTGGTCAAGACAGCTTTCCTAAGCTTTCACACCTCGTTCACGTTTTGTTAAGGATTCGCTTCGTATGCTCGGGATTCGTACTCCCTCCCCGGTCCCCGAACGCCTATGTCGCGCTCCACTTCCTCACTGTTATTGCTTGCCGTGCTGCTGTTTTTCTTCGCCCTGGGCAATCACCAGCTGCAAGGCTCCACCGAGGCGCGGGTCGCCGGCATTGCCATGGAAATGCACCTGGACAACGACTGGGTAACCCCTCGCCTGTTCGGCGAACCCTTCCTGGAAAAACCGCCCCTGAGCCTGTGGCTCGACGCCGGAGCCATCGGCGCGTTCGGCAGCACGCCGTGGGCGGTGCGGCTGACCTCGGCCTGTGCAGGGTTGTTCAGCGTGATGCTGTTGTTCGCGATGCTGCGGCGCTTCGGCCGGCCGACAACCCTCGCGTGGACCGCCGCATTGCTGTTGGCGACCATGGCCAGTTACTGGAGCAACGTGCGCGGCGTCGGCGAAGACGCGTTGCTCGCCCTCGGTGTGACGCTGACGCTACTGGCGTTCTTCCAGGGGCACCGACAATCGAGCCTGAGCAATGCGCTGTTGTTCGCCCTGGGAATCGCCATCGCCACCTTGAGCAAAGGCATCCTGGGGCTGGCGATGCCGGGGGTGGTGATCTTCGCCTTTTTGCTGGCCGAAAGCCTGATGGACAAGCGCCTGCACCTGGCGCACTGGCTACGCCCAGGGCTGCTGACGCTGCTGGGATTGCTGCCACTGATGATCTGGCTGGCGCTGCTGTATCAGCGCGGCGGCATCCAGGCAGTGACGGAACTGCTGCTGACCAACAGCGTCGGACGCTTCAGTGGCTCCTTCGTGGAAGCCGGTCATTACGAACCGTTCTACTACTACCTGGCCAAACTGCCCGAGGCATTTTTGCCCTGGAACATTCTGGTGTATCTGGGGCTGTGGCATTTCCGCAAAAGCCTGAGGGCCAACCGTTACCTGTTGTTCTTTACCCTGTGGATATTGGCCCAGTTCGTCATGCTGACGTTGGCGTCGAGTAAACGTACGGTGTACCTGATGTCGATGACACCGGCAGCGGCCGTCATCGCCGCCGAGTACGCGAGCGTCCTGTACGCAAAACTGAAGGCCCGGCAAGACGTCTCGCCCCTGGCGAGCAGCATTATCCGGCATCGTCGCAGCGTGGCGGTTGGCACGCTGTCCGTGGTGATCGCCAGCTACCTCGCCGCGGCACAATGGGCGCTCCCCCACGCCGATCGCACATTGTCGTTCCTGCCGCTGACCGAGCAGATCCGGGCCCTGCAGGCCAACGGTCAGCAAGTCGCGCTGTATCAGGCCAACGAACGACTGGGCGGCGCCAGCGTGTTCTACACCCACCGCGTGCTCAAAGGACTGGATACCGAGGCGCAGCTGCATGAGTTCCTGACCGCGTCGCCTTCCAACGTGGCGGTCATGGGCGCCGATGCAGAGCCGCCCGCGCCATTGAAAGTGCTCAAATCCATGACGGTCGGGAAACAGCATTACTACTTTGTCGGGCAATAAAAAACCCGTGATCCCTGGGGATCACGGGTTTTTCGTATCCGGCGCCTGAAGTTAACTGGCCGTTTGAGCCTGCGCTACAGCTACCCGCCGCTCGTGCTTTTGCAGAACCGGCTGATCCAGCCGCGCCCGGCCGTAGAACGCCAGCGCCGTCAGCAAACACGCCAGCCACACGAAGATCCCGGCCCAGAAGGTGTGGGACATGTAGTGCCAGCCTTGCAGAACACGCGTGGTGCCGTAGACGAAACCCAGCAGCAGCGAGCCGTACATTACCGCTTTGGAAAAGCGCCAGCGGTAGCGACGTGCCACGAAATACAACGCCAGCATGGTGAAACCACCCGAGGCATGGCCGCCTGGCCAGCAACGGCCATCGCCTGCTTCCCTGAACAGCTGGAAGTTCTGGTACCACTCGATGTGGGCGATTTTTCCACCGTAAAGCGTCGTTTCAATCGGGCAGTACACGCTGGTATGCGACTTGAGGAAATGGATCACTCCCGTGCAAATCGCGAACGCAAATACCACAAACAGAAAATCCCGACGATGGTCCCTGGCAAACCGAAGCACAGGGGCGGCTTTGGTCCGCTCCAGAAAGTTGCCCAGGCGTGGATGTTTTTGCGGGGTGACCAATGGCCAGACAAACGACAGGATCGCGCCGATCAACGCAATTTCAGCGGTCCAGTTGGGAATGATCCGCGCCCACTTGTGGGTGAGCTTCTCAAAGAAGTGAACCTGGTCGATTGGGAAGGTTTGGGTAATCGGATCAAAGAACAGATTGCTGAACGCGATGTCGATTGAGGTCATGTCGAACATCAGGAAAACCACGGCGGCGCAGGCCAGCGGAATACCGAAATTCAACCAGTAGAAACGGTGGGAAGTACTCTGCATCGTGTGTCCTGATCAAAAAAGATGAATTCATTTACTCGTCACCGATGGCCAGTCCGAGGCGTCGATGAAGCCTAGCATGCGAGGTGTCTGTGGGGTTTCGGCGGAAACGAACAACGAAGCGCCATAGCCTGGAGTGGAGCCTGACAACTTGAGGTCTTTCTCGAG
This sequence comes from Pseudomonas sp. MT92, assembly GCF_058792515.1. NCBI lineage: Bacteria > Pseudomonadati > Pseudomonadota > Gammaproteobacteria > Pseudomonadales > Pseudomonadaceae > Pseudomonas > Pseudomonas sp. MT92. The sequence continues at coordinate 28,658 of NZ_JBXAFA010000011.1, read as the reverse complement.
CTGCTCCATGCATTCGCTGTGGGTTACCAGGATCAGGTTGCGTCCGGCCACTTTATGCGCCAAAGCGTCGCGCAGCATAGTGCCCTTGCAACTGATCAGCCAGTCTTCACCGGTGCCGACCTTGTTGAACATGAAGGCCGCTGTCTGTGCTGTACGCAGCATCGGGCTGTTGTAGATGTCGGCCTTGCTCAGCCCCAACTGCTCGAAGTGCTTGCCGACTTCCACCGCGACGCTACGCGAACGTTCGGTAATGCCATCGTTGCCCACCAGGCAGGCAGCGCTGGAGTGATCACAACGCTCGACATGGCGTACCAGCACGATCATGTCGCCCTTGGCCCAACCGGCCAGCAATGCCTGAGCGCCGGCCACATTACCATGGGCCAGGTCCGGCGCGGCGGCAGGCCGCAGCAGAAAAAGGATCAGGGGTACCACCAGCAATGCCGAGGCCAGCACCACGATTGTATTGCGATAACGGGCAAATCGGCTCAGGTCGATCGAGCGTTTTACTCCGAACAGAGTGAGTCTCAATTCCATATCTAGTCGCCTCGCCGGCATGCACCATTATTTTTATGCGGCGAGGCTAGAGAGGCGGGCGTCGTCTACAGGTGAAACCCATGTGAAAAAAAGCTTAAGAATTGGCGCGGTCCGACGCACGGTCAGCCCCTACACAAAGTGCAACACTTTCGCGTAAAAGCCATTGCAAAAAACGTTTCAGCTCCAGGAATCGCGGCCGATACACCCTGCTTACATAGCTTGGAGGCTCCCAACAACAACAATCTTCCAGCCACCGACGATCAAGAAGCACTGCGTTACTGGAGGAATTTTCATGAATAGCTGGTTCGGCAACATCAGCGTGAACCTGAAACTGGGCCTGGGCTTTGGCCTGGTTCTGGCACTGACTTGCATCCTCGCCTTGACCGGCTGGACCAGCCTGGGCGGTTTGATTGACCGCAGCAACTGGATGAGTGACATCACCCAGCTCAACGCCAGCCTGACCAAGCTGCGCGTGGCGCGCCTGCAATACATGCTGACCAACGGCGACGAAGCCACCGCCCAGAACGTGCAGACCACCCTCGAAGCCTTTTCCGCTCAACAACAAGCGCTGCTGGTGAAGTTCAAGAGCCCGGAGAACCTCAAGCTGCTCAATGAGCAAGGCACCGTCATCGACGCCTACAAGACGTCCCTGAACAAAATGCGCGGCGCCTACCGTGCCGGCAGCAGCGCCCGCGATGTCATGATCGCCAATGCTGAAACGGCCAACACGCTGATCAACGATCTCAATAGCCGCGTGCAACAACTGCCGCCGAGCGATCAGCGCTTCGAACAGTTCCAGGCCATCACCGCCGCCAAGGAAGCCTTCTTGCTGGCCCGCTACGAAGTGCGCGGCTACACCGCGACCACCAACGCCGAAACCGAGCAAAAGGCCGTCGCCCAACTGGACGCCGCCATCGCCAGCCTGAAACAGCTCAACGCGCATTTCGCCGACGTTCAGCCAGACGCCCTGCAGCGACTGGAAACCGCGCTGGGCAACTACCGTAGCGCCTTGCAGGCTTACAAAACCGCAAACGGTGATGTGGTACAGGCACGCAAGGAAATGACTGACGAGGGTGCCGCCATCGTCAGCCTGAGCGATGCGCTGTATCAGATTCAACTCGACCGCCGTGACGCCGAAAGCGACAACGCCCGCACCCTGCAACTGGTCAGCACATTGCTGGCATTGTTGGTGGGCATCATTGCCGCCGTCGTCATTACCCGACAGATTACCGGCCCGCTGCGCGACACCCTGGCCGTGGTCGATCGCATCGCCAGCGGCGACTTATCCCACGATGTCCAGGTGACGCGCCGCGACGAACTCGGTGTATTGCAGCAAGGCATCGCGCGCATGGGCGTGACCCTGCGCGACCTGATCAGTGGCATCCGCGACGGCGTCACCCAGATCGCCAGCGCTGCCGAAGAATTATCGGCCGTGACCGAACAAACCAGCGCCGGGGTCAACAGCCAGAAAGTCGAAACCGATCAGGTCGCCACCGCCATGCACGAAATGACCGCCACCGTGCAGGAAGTTGCGCGCAATGCCGAGCAGGCCTCGCAAGCGGCAGCCGCGGCTGATGGTGAAGCTCGCGAAGGTGACAAAGTGGTGGCCGAAGCGATCGACCAGATCGAACGCCTGGCCAGCGAAGTGGTGCGATCCACCGAAGCCATGGGCGTGCTGCAACAGGAAAGCGACAAGATCGGCAGCGTCATGGACGTGATCAAGGCCGTGGCCGAACAGACCAACCTGCTGGCGCTCAACGCGGCCATTGAAGCGGCGCGCGCCGGTGAAGCCGGACGTGGTTTTGCCGTGGTGGCCGACGAAGTCCGCGGCCTGGCCCAGCGTACGCAAAAATCCACCGAAGAAATCGAAAGCCTGGTGGCGGGTCTGCAGAACGGCACCCAACAAGTGGCAATGGTGATGAACAACAGCCGCGTCCTGACCGACAGCAGCGTGGCCCTGACCCGCAAGGCCGGCGCTTCACTGGAAAACATCACCCGCACGGTGTCCAACATCCAGTCAATGAACCAGCAGATCGCAGCCGCCGCCGAACAGCAAAGCGCCGTGGCCGAAGAGATCAGCCGCAGCATCATCAACGTGCGCGACGTCTCCGAACAGACCGCTGCGGCCAGCGACGAAACGGCAGCGTCCAGTGTTGAACTGGCGCGGTTGGGGAATCAGTTGCAAGCGATGGTGAGCCACTTTCGGGTCTGACGCTGGATCAGCGCTGAACCACAGATCCCATCGCGGGCAAGCCCGCGATGGCGATCTGATTGTCACCGCACATGCTCACACACTGATCGCGTTGGTAAACACCAACCGATTGCCGAACGGATCGGCGATGGTCATGTCCTGGCTGCCCCACGGCATCGCCTGAATCTGCGGGTGAGCGAAGGGGTATTGCTTGGCCAATAATTGTTGCTGGAGCGCTTCCAGTTCATCGGTCTCGATGCGCAGGGCCGAGCCCGGCATGCTGTCACCCTGGTGTCCGGACAGATGCAGCACGCATTCACCATGGGAAACCTGCAGGTACAACGGGGAGTCGGGTTCGAAACGATGCTGCCAATCGATCTTGAACCCGAGGAAGTCGACGTAGAACTCAACGGCCTTGATTTCATCGAAGATCCGCAGGATCGGGGTGGTTTTGCCCAAGCTCATCGCGTTGCTCCCAGACGGAAATTGCCCGGCGTGTAGCCGGGCTGTACCTCAGCAATTCGGCTTGGTCATGGCATTCTTTAATCTCAATGTGCCACTACTGTGATGCAACGCCCAATCCTCACTCAAACCCGTCTCGCAAATCCCCTTCCCGCACCAGAAACCGCCCTGCCCTGCGCCCGTTCGCCTGACCGTCGCAGTAACTCAGAACCCCGTTGACCCACACGCCGTCGATGCCTTCTGCGGCCCGTTGCGGATCATTGAAGTCCGCCACGTCGCGAATAGTCGCCGGGTCGAACAACACCAGGTCGGCCCAATGTCCTTCGCGGATCTCGCCCCGCTCCTTCAAACCGAATCGCGCCGCTGAGAGCCCGGTCATTTTGTGCACGGCGGTGTGCAGCGCAAACAGCCCTGCGTCGCGGCTGAAATGTCCGAGCACCCGAGGGAACGCGCCCCACAAACGAGGATGGGGAAACGGGTCTTCCGGCAAACCGTCGGAGCCGACCATCGACAGCGGATGCGCGAGGATTCTGCGTACGTCCGCCTCGTCCATCCCGTAATACACCGCACCGGCCGGTTGCAGTTGGCGGGCGGCATCGAGCAACGACAGGTTCCACTCGGCAGCGATGTCCATCAGGTCGCGGCCGCCCATCTCCGGATGCGGCGTCGACCAAGTGATGGTGATGCGATGGGCGTCGGTGACTTGTTTGAGGTCCAGGGTCGAAGAGCTCGCCGCATAGGGATAGCAATCGCAGCCCACCGGGTGGGTTTGCGCGGCACGTTCGAGGGATTCCAGCAGCTGCGGGCTGCGGCCCCAGTTACCGGCGCCGGCACATTTGAGGTGGGAAATGATCACCGGGACTTTCGCATGACGGCCAATCCGGAACGCCTCGTCCATGGCCTCCAGTACCGGTTCGAATTCGCTGCGCAAGTGGGTGGTGTAGACGGCGCCGAAAGCTGTCAGTTCTTCGGTCAGTTGCATGATTTCATCGGTGGACGCCGAAAACGCGCTGGCATAAGCCAGGCCCGTGGACAGTCCCAGCGCACCGGCCTCCAGGCTCTCGCGCAGCTGTTCGCGCATCGCGGCAATTTCATCGGCCGTGGCGGTGCGATACAGATCGTCGAGATGGTTGCTGCGCAGTGCGGTGTGGCCCACCAACGCGGCAACGTTCAGCGTCGTGTTCGCCGCTTCGACCGCCGCGCGGTAATCGCTGAACGTCGGATAAACAAACGCGGCGCGGCTGCCCAGCAGGTTCATCGGGTCCGGCGGATCGCCGCGCAAACTCACCGGCGAAGCACTGATGCCGCAGTTGCCGACGATCACCGTGGTCACGCCCTGGCTGAGCTTGGGCAGCATTTGCGGCTGGCGGATCACTACGGTGTCGTCATGGGTGTGCACGTCGATGAAACCCGGCGCCAGCACGCGACCGGCGGCGTCGATCTCCTCGGTGGCGCGGGCGTCGTGCAGGTCGCCGATGCGCTCGATGCGACCGTTCAGTATCGCCAGGTCGGCGGGGTAGCCGGGGCTGTTACTGCCATCGATGATCAGCGCGTTGCGAATCAGCGTGTCGTACATCATCTCAGTCTCCCAACCGCCGCCGCGGTAATCGTCCAGGGCGAGTTTGATCCGCCGCAGACGTTCTTGATGGTGGACTTTCATCGCGCCTGCCCCGGGCGGGACCTCAGTCGTGCTGCACGCGCGCCCGCTTGAGCAGCTTCTTGCAGCGTTCGGACAAGTGCAACACCCGCAGGTGCTTCCCAGCCTTTTCATAGCGCTCGCGCAATGTCTTGAGCGCAGCGATGGCCGAGTAATCGACGAAGCTCAGGTGGCGACAATCAAGGGTCACCACGGAAGGGTCGTTGGCAGGATCGAACTGATTGAGAAAGGGTGTGGTCGAGGCGAAGAACAGCGTGCCATGCAGCAGGTACAACTTGCTGCCGTCGGCTTCGACGTGAGTGTCGGCATACAACTCGCGGGCCTGCTGCCAGGCGAAGTTGAGGGCCGCGATGATGATGCCGCACAGCACGGCCGTCGCCAGATCGGTGAACACCGTGATCACCGTCACTGCGATGATCACCAGCACGTCATTGAGCGGTACCTTGTTCAGCACCCGCAGCGAGGCCCAGGCAAAGGTCTGCTGCGACACCACGAACATCACCCCGACCAAAGCAGCCAGCGGAATGCGCTCGATCAGCGGCGACAGAAACAGAATGAACAGCAAGATCGCCACCCCGGCGACCACACCGGACAAGCGACCACGACCACCGGAACTGAGGTTGATCACGGTCTGGCCGATCATCGCGCAACCACCCATGCCGCCAAACAGGCCGGACACCACGTTGGCCGCGCCCAACGCCACGCATTCGCGATCGGGGTAGCCGCGGCTCTCGGTGATTTCATCGGTGAGGTTCAGGGTCAGCAGGGTTTCCAGCAAACCGACCAGCGCCATCAGGATCGCGTAAGGCGCGATGATGCGCAGGGTTTCCAGGTTCCAGGGAAGGTCCGGCAGGGCAAACGTCGGCAGGCCGCCGGCGATGTGCGCCATGTCGCCCAGGGTTCGGGTCGGCAGGCCGAGCAGGTAAACCGCCAGGCCAACGCCCAGAATCGCCACCAAGGCTGGCGGGACCGTGCGGGTCAGGCGCGGCAGCACATAGACAATCGCCATCGTCACCGCGACCAGGCCGATCATCATGTACAGCGGCGCACCGCTCAACCAGGCCTCACCGCTTTTGAAGTGCTCCAGTTGCGCCAGGGCAATGATGATCGCCAGGCCGTTGACGAAGCCGAGCATCACCGGGTGCGGCACCATCCGCACCAGTTTGCCCAGCCGCAGCAGCCCGAACGCCAGCATGACCAGGCCGCCGAGTAACACCGTGGCCAGCAAGTACTGCACACCGTGCTGCACTACCAGCGCGACAATCACCACCGCCATCGAACCCGCGGCCCCGGAGACCATGCCCGGCCGACCACCGAACAGCGCGGTCAGGGTGCATATGATGAACGCGCCATACAGCCCCATCAGCGGATTGAGGTGGGCCACCAGCGCGAAGGCGATGCATTCGGGCAGCAAGGCGAAAGACGTGGTGAGGCCGGCCAGGGCATCGGCGCGTAGATGTTTTGGTTTCATGGGGACCGCATGCAGGGAGTCGCAAGAAAGAGTTTGCGGATGTTACGGAATCGAGGGCGGCCCGGCCAGTTTATGCGACTTCGAAAACGCCATCGCGAGCAGGCTCGCCACACAGTGAACCGCGTTCTCCATACCGGCGCGGTCTAATGTGGGAGCGAGCCTGCTCGCGATGAACGATGACGCGGTCCAGAGCGAACTCACACCATCTCGTTAAGAATCCATTCAACCACCGACGTGCGCTTCGGCACCCAGCCCAGCAACGCCCGCGCATGCTTGCCGCGAACCCGACTGTTGGAGCCCAGGCCATAGTTGGCCATTTCATAACCCCATTCGGCTTCGGCGTCTTTCAGCGCCCAGTCTTGCGGCTTGCCCAGTTTCAGCACCTCGGCCATCGCCGTGGTCATGTCGATGAACGACGCTTCGCCGCTTTCGACAAAGTAGAACGTGCCGGGGACGTTTTTGCTCAGCGCCAGCAGGTACAGGGCCACCACGTCTTCGATGTGCACGTTGGACCAGATGTTCTGGCCGGTCCCGACGTGACGCACCACGCCACTTTTACGCGCCTGTTTCAGCAAACGCGGCAACTGCACGCTGTCGCGATGGACGCCCAGGCTGTGGCCGTAGATCAGGGTGTTGCAGATGACCGCCGAATTCACGCCGTCCCTGGCCGCCGCCAGGATCAGGTTGTCGATGGCCACCCGTGCAGCCTTGTCGACGGTCGGTTCCGGCAGGTTGTCTTCGTAGTAGATGACATCGCTGGACTTTCCGCCCGACGCATCGCCGACGATGCTCGAACCGCTGGTGTGCAGGAATACCTTACTGGAACCGCGCAAGGCATCGAGCAGGGCTTGCACCGCACCGCGATGGTCACTGCTGGCGGCGTTGATCACCGCGTCGGCGGCGCGGGCCTGATCGGCCAATAGTGCGCTGTCGTCAAGAGTGCCGATGACCGGGGTGATGCCCAGCGCCGACAGTTCATCCGCTTGTTCGGCGCTGCGCACCAGACCGGTGACCCGATGACCCGCGCGGATCAGGCCCATGGCGATCGAGCCGCCGATGAAGCCGGCGGCGCCGGTGACGAATACATTCATGGAGGAATTCCCTGCGTTGATCAGTGATGCACCGAGTATCAAGCAGCGATCCCTGACGAAAAATCCCTGCCGGGCCAATTCACTCTTGCGCAGGAATCACGAATCAGTCGCTGAAATCGTCGGCTGCGTACAGCGCCAATTTGCTCTGGATGAAATCCAGGAAACATTGAATTCGCAGGGCCAGTTGCGAGTTGCGGTAATACACCGCGTTGATCGGCTGGCGATAACCACTGTTGAACTCGGCCAGCAAGACTTTCAAGCGTCCGGCGCGGATGTCGTCGATGGTCATGTAATGCGACAGACTGGCGATGCCCTGCCCTTCCAGCGCCAGATGACGAATGGTTTCGCCGCTGGAGGCACTGAGCGAGGCCTGGATTGGCCAGCGGTCACCGTGCACGTAGCGCAGCGGCCATTGGTTGAGGCCTTCGTTCTGGGTGAATCCCAACAATGTGTGGGCGGTGAGGTCAGTCACGGCGGTCGGCGTGCCGTGCTTTTCCAGGTACGCCGGGCTGGCGACGATGTGCAGCGGACTGCAACCCAGGGAGCGGGCATGCAGGGTCGAGTCGGCCAGGGTGCCGATGCGGATGGCGATGTCGGTGCTCTGTTCGAGCAGGTCGATGATCAGGTCGTTGCTGTTGAGTTCCAGTTGAATGTCCGGATAGAGCCGGCGGAACTCATCGATGTAGGGCACGATCGCGTGCAGCATGAATGGCGATGCGGCGTTGATGCGCAAACGCCCGGACGGCGTTTGCTGGCGCGAGGACAGGCGTTCTTCGAGTTCGTCCATCTGATCGAGAATCAGCTTGGCCTGTTCGAAGAAGTACTTGCCCTCCTCGGTCAGGTCCATGCGCCGCGTCGTGCGGTTGATCAACGTGGTATCGAGCTTGGCCTCCAGCCGCGACAGCGTGCGGCTGACCGCCGAAGGCGTTTGCCCCACCTGTTCGGCCGCCGCAGAAATCGACCCGCACTCAATCACGCAGACGAAAATCTGCAACTCATCGGATCTGGCTTTCACGTGTGTTCCTTATCGATAGTCCTGCTCATTTTCAAAGCCGAGCCGACTCCAGGTGCCCGCTCCAGCTATCGATAGTAGCGGAGCCTCACGCCTTCAGGCCAAACACCTCGATCAGATGTTGCTCATAGCGCACCACATCGCCTTCGATGTTCGGGCGTTTCATCACGTCGACACAAAGGAAGGTCGGCAACCCGGTCATGCCAAGGAATTCATTGGCCTTGTGGAACGGAAAGTACACCGCGTCCACGCCTTTGCCTTCAAAGAAGTCAGTCGGGTCGTCAAAGGCTTGCTGCGGTGCGTTCCAGGTCAGGGACAGCATGTACTGTTTGCCCTGGATCAAGCCGCCGCTGCCGTACTTCTGCGAAGCGTCGGAACGGGTACGACCGTCGCTGGCATAGAGACTGCCATGGCCTTCGGTGAACACTTCATCGATGTACTTCTTCACGGTCCACGGCGCGCCCATCCACCAGCCGGGCATCTGGTAAATGATCACGTCGGCCCAGAGGAACTTGGCGACTTCTTCCGCGATGTCGTAGCCCTCGTCGATGAACGTGGTTTTGACATCCACGCCACCACGGTCCAGCACGCTCAATGCGGTTTCGTGGAGGGTGGTGTTGTAGCGGCCATCGGAATGGGCGAATTTTTTGCCGCCATTGAGCAACAGGACTTTTTTCATGGGGGATCTCGGAAAGGTCAGAAAGTTGGATGGCGGCAGCGTACCGATTCACCTCGCGCGGAATAAGCGCCTTCATTGCAAAATTCATTTGACCCACAAGCACGAATCGATTGGTGATTGTTGACTTAGACTGGCGCTCATTCTGACTTGAGGAGCATTTTTCGATGAGTGAACTGCAAGGCTTCATCCTGCACGCCAAGACCCGTCCGGAAAAATCCGACGCCTTCGAAGCTTTTTTCAGCGGCTATGTAGAAGCCAGTCGCGCCGAACCCGGCTGTATCGAGTACCACATGCTGCGCGACAAGCTGGACCCGACCCTGTTCATCTTCTATGAGATCTGGCAGTCCCAGGCCCACCTCGACGTGCACGCTAATCTCCCGCACATGAAGCAGTTCCTCGATCAACGCGACGAATACCTGGAGCGCGATTTCGAGATCCGCGCCATCGAGATGATCAGCCCGTCGTCCGCTAACCGTTGATTAGCAAGTGGCCGCCGAGCACGCCAAGGCCGATGAAGAACACGCGCTTGAACAACACGGCGCTGATCCGCTGGCGCAGCGATTGCCCCAGCCACATGCCGAGCACTGCCGGAATCAGCGCCAGCAAGGACGCGCTCAACTCGCCGCCACCGAGCGCGCCACGCCATAACAAGCCACCCGCCAGGGCGAGTGTCGACACGGTAAACGACAGGCCCAGCGCCTGTACCAGTTCATCCTTGCTCAAGCCCAGCGCTTGCAGATACGGCACCGCCGGGATCACAAACACGCCGGTGGCCGAGGTGATGATGCCCGTCAGTCCACCGCACAGTGGACCGAGCCAAGGTTCGCTGCGGGCACCTGCGCGCAAGGTCGGCAGAAACAACCCGCTCAACGCATAGAGCAACAGCGCCGCCCCCAATCCCCGCACCACCCAGTGCCCGCCCGCCATGCCGATCCAGACAGTGCCGGCCCCGGTGCCGATGAAAATCGCCAGCAGCATCGGCCAGAGTCGTTTGATCAAACCGCGCAAATGTCCGCCGAATGCCAATTGCCAGACGTTGGTCAGCGTCGCGGGAATGATCAACAGCGCAGCAGCCTGTGACGGGGCCATAGCCAGACCGAGCAAGCCCATGGCGATGGTCGGCAGACCCAGGCCGATCACACCCTTGATCGTGCCGGCCAGCAGAAAGGTCACCATGACCAGCAACGACAGGGTAAAACCGAGATTTTGGTAGAACGCGGCAAGTGTATTCATGGGGCCATGGTGAGCCCGCCGTGGTCGCTTGAAAATCTGCCATATACTGAGGCTGCCTCTCTTAAAACAAGAGGCTGAGAAATGAGGCGCGACGACTGACGCCATCGCGAGCAGGCTCGCTCCTACATGAGGCCTGCGAACGACACCAATCCCTTGTGGGAGTGGGTTTGGTCGCGATAGGTCCCCTTCAGACAACAGATAGCCAAAGGCTGACGATGCACTTCGACCTGACCGACCTGCGCCTGTACCTGAATATCCTCGACAGCGGCAACATCACCGCCGGTGCCGCGCGCAGTCACTTGTCGCTGGCGGCGGCGAGCGCACGAATCCGTGCCATGGAAGCATCAATCGGCATTGATTTTCTCGAGCGTGGCCGGCGTGGCGTCACTCCCACGCCGGCGGGAAAAGCGCTGGCACAGCACGCCCGGCTCTTGCTGCAACACGCTGAACGCATGCAGCAGGACCTCGCCGAATACGCCAATGGCGTCAAAGGTCAGGTGCGGCTGTTGTGCAACACCACCGCGTTCACCGAGTACCTGCCGGAACTGCTCGCGGACTTTCTGCGCGAACATCCCAACCTCGATATCGACTTGCAGGAGTTGCCCAGCGCCCGCATCACCCATGCCTTGCGTCAGGGCGCGGCCGACCTCGGTATCGTCTCCGATGCCGTGGACACCGACAACCTGCAGACCCTGCCGTTTCGTGACGATCCCCTGGGTTTGATCGTGCCCCGTCATCACCCTCTGGCCGACACCCGGTCGATCGCCTTCAGCGATACGCTGCACCACGATTACGTTGGATTGAACGCCAACAGCGCATTGGCGACGTACCTCGAAGAACAAGCGCTGCACGTCGGCGCGCGCTTGCAGATCCGCATCCGTGCGGACGGTTTCGATGGCGTGATGCGCATGGTCGCTCGCGGCGCGGAGCTGGCGATTGTGCCGTTGGCGGCGGTCGAACGCTGGCCGGGAGAAGCCCCTTTCAACTGCATCGCCCTGCAGGAACCCTGGGCCCGACGCACGCTCCAGCTCTGCGCCAGGGATTTCGCGACACTGCCCGGTTATGCCAAGGCCTTGCTGCACGCCTTGACTCTCCCCTGAGGGGCAGACTTTACCCTTGAGGCTTTCAACTTCAAGGACAGCGGCAATGGGCAAACGAATGCTGGTGATTCTGGGTCATCCGTCGAGCAACAGTTTTTGCGCCGCCCTCGCCGAGCGCTACACGCAATCGGCGCTGCAGGCCGGGCACGAGGTGCGCCAATTGCTTCTCGGGAAACTGGACTTCGACCCCATCCTGCGCGAGGGCTATCAACAGGTTCAGCCACTGGAAGCGGACTTGCGCCAGGCACAGGCAGATATTTTGTGGGCCGAACATCTGACGCTGGTCTATCCGATCTGGTGGGGCGGGATTCCAGCCTTGCTCAAGGGCTTTTTCGATCGCGTGTTGCTGTCCGGTTTCGCCTTCAAGTACCGCGAAGGCAAGGCCTTTCCCGACAAACTGCTGCACGGTCGCAGCGCCCATTTGCTGGTAACCATGGATACGCCACCCTGGTACTACCGCTGGATCTATCGCATGCCGGGGCTGCACGAGGTCCGCAAAACCACACTGGAGTTTTGCGGCATCAAGCCCACCAAAACCCTCACGTTCGGGCCGATTCTCGGGGCCAACGCAGCGCAACGGCAGACCTGGCTCGAACAGGTGCATGCTATCGCCGCTCATTGAATGTCCCGGATAATGCGCAGGGCCTAAAGGCGCATTGTTCGGGACATTTAAAAAGGGACTTTCATGTACATCGGTCAAGCCGCGCGACTCTCGGGAAGCACCGTCAAAAGCATCCGCCACTATGAAGCCATCGGCTTGTTGCCCCCCGCGCAACGCCAGGGAAAGTACCGCACTTACTCGCAGCAACACGTCGAGTTGCTGATGTTCATCAAGTGCGCCCAACAGCTGGGCTTCAGGCTCAAGGAAATGCAGGCGATGTTCGAACAGCACCGGGGCGAGGCCTTTCCATGGGCACTTGCGCGAGTCGCCATCGCCGACAAAAAACGCGAGCTGATGGACAACATCGACGCTCTCCAACAACGCCACCGGGCGCTGGAGGACTTAGAGGCGAGCTTGCAGAATGCTCAAGAACAGTGCCGGCTCGACAGACTTTGATAATCATCGGCCGGCAACAGGGCTTCGAAAGACTTACGCGGCCGGACGCTGGCTGCTGCGTTTCTGGATACCTCGATGTCGAGCACAGACAACTGACGCACCACCAAGCCCTATAGGGTGCGACTTCAGTTCTCCCCAACGCTCGGAGTCATCATGTCCGCACCGATTACTGTTCTTCGCGACACTCACCCGCTGCCGGTGCTCGACGCCTGCAAATGGGAAAAACTCGAAGGCGATCCGCATACCGTCAACCTCAACGCCTACACCAGCGAAGACGGCAGCAAGATCATGGGCACCTGGATCTGCACGCCGGGCAAGTGGTACGTGGAATACGTGAAGTGGGAGTACTGCCACTTCCAGGAAGGCTACTGCATCATCACCCCGGAAGGCATGGCGCCGATCCACCTGCGCGCCGGTGACATTTTCGTCATCGAGCCAGGCATGAAAGGCACGTGGGAAGTGGTGGAGACCGTGCGCAAGTATTTCGTGTTTGCCTGATACAAAAAACCGGGAGATCACCCGACGTGATCTCCCGGTAAATGTCCATCAATACCTGTAGGAGCGAGCTTGCTCGCGAAAAACCTGAGACCGCCAAGGGGTGTCAGGCTTGTCGCGTTATCCTTAACGATCATCGCGAGCGAACTCGCTCCTACAAGGGTTTGCGATAGCTGTTGATGATCGCCGAAAAGTCGTTGCCGCCTTCCCCACGCAAACTCATCGCCTGATACAACTGCTGGGCCACCGCGCCGAGCACCACCGGTTGGTGCGCCTGACGTGCCGCTTCGGTGGCCAGCCCCAGATCCTTGAGCATCAGTTCGGCACCGAAACCACCGGTATAGCCGCGTGACGCAGGCGCCGTTTCGACGATGCCCGGCCATGGGTTGTACATCTCCGAACTCCAGCAACGCCCGGTGGAGCTGTTGATGATGCCCGCCAGCACCTTGGTGTCGATGCCCAGGGCATCGCCCAGGGCCATGGCTTCGCTGACGCCGACCATCGAAATCCCCAGCAGCAGGTTGTTGCAGATTTTAGCGATTTGCCCGGTGCCGACCTCACCGCAATGGACGATGTTGCGGCCCATCTGCGCGAGTACCGGTTGCAGGGTGGCGAACAGTTCCGGGGTGGCGCCGACCATGAAGGTCAACGTCCCGGCGGCTGCCCCACCCGTACCGCCGGACACCGGGGCATCGGCCATGGCCACGCCCTGTTTGGCGGCAGCGGCGGCCACGTCACGCGCGGTCTGCGGGTCGATGGTGCTGCAATCCACAGCCGGTACGCCTTTGCCGATACCGGCCAGAACGCCGTCTTCACCCAGCCAGACGCTGCGCACATGCACGGCCGCCGGCAGCATGGTGATCACCAGCTCTGCACCCTCAGCCGCCTCCCGCGCCGAGGCACTGATGCTGGCGCCCAACTGCTCGAGTTCCGCCAGCACGGCTTTGTTCAGGTCGACCAGGCGCAGTGCATGGCCCGCCTTGATCAGGTTGCGCGCCATCGGCGCGCCCATGTTGCCCAGACCAATAAAAGCGATTTTCATGTCCGGCTCCTTAACGCAAGTTGATGGTGGTGTTCACACCGTCGTTGACGCTGTCGTCATCGAACCAGCGACTAGTGACCGTCTTGGTCTGAGTGTAGAACTGAACCACTTGCTTGCCGTACGGGCCGAGGTCGCCGAGTTTGGAACCACGGGAACCGGTGAAGCTGAAGAACGGCACCGGCACGGGGATCGGGATGTTGATACCGACCTGGCCGACGTCGATTTCGCTCTGGAATTTGCGCGCCGCCGCACCGCTCTGGGTGAACAGGCCGGTGCCGTTGCCGAACGGGTTGGCGTTGACCAGGGCGATGGCCTCGTCGAGGGTATTGACCTCCAGCACCACCAGCACCGGGCCGAAGATTTCCTGGGTGTAGATCTGCATGTCGGTGGTCACGCCGGAGAACAGCGTCGGGCCGACAAAGTTGCCCTGCTCGAAACCGGGAACCGTGATGTCGCGACCGTCCAGCTCCAGTTTCGCGCCTTCCTTGATGCCGCTTTCGATCAGATCGAGAATCCGCGCCTTGGCCTTTTTCGAGATCACCGGCCCTACGTCGGTGCCTGGCTCACTGCCCGCGTTGACCTTGAGCTTTTGCGCCAGCGCCTTGAGGTCAGGCAGCCACTGTTTGGCCGCACCCACCAGCACCACCACCGACGTGGCCATGCAACGTTGACCGGCCGCACCGAAACCGGCCCCCACCAGCGCATTCAGCGCTTGTTCGCGATTGGCATCCGGCAGCACCACGGCGTGGTTCTTGGCGCCCATCATCGATTGCACGCGCTTGCCGTGCTTGCCGGCCAGGTCGTAGACGTGAGTCCCGACGGCGGTGGAGCCGACGAACGAAACCGCCTTGATGTCCTTGTGGGTGCAGAGCGCATCCACCACGTCCTTGCCACCGTGCACGACGTTGAGCACGCCCGCCGGAACGCCGGCTTCGATCGCCAGTTCCACCAGCAGCATGGTCGACAGGGGGTCCTGCTCGGACGGCTTGAGCACGAAGGTGTTGCCGCAGGCGATGGCCATCGGGAACATCCACAGCGGAATCATCGCCGGGAAGTTGAACGGGGTGATGCCGGCGCAGACGCCGATCGGTTGACGCAGGGTGTAGGTGTCGACACCGCCCGCCACGTTTTCAGCGAACTCGCCCATTTGCAGGGTGCCAATGGAGCACGCGTGTTCAACCACTTCCAGGCCACGGAAAATGTCGCCCTCGGCGTCGGCGATGGTTTTGCCTTGCTCGTTGCTGAGCACGACGGCGATACGTTTGGAATGTTCGCGAATCAACGCCTGCAGCTTGAGCATGATGCGCATCCGCGCGCCGATCGGCGTCAGCTTCCAGGTCTGGAAGGCGCGATGGGCGGCGCTGATCGCGGCGTCGACTTCTTCAGTGGTGGCAAACGGCACCTTGGCCAGCACCTGTTGGGTCGCCGGGTTGATGATGTCGTGCCATTCAGTGGTCTTGGATTCGACCCACTCGCCATCGATCAACAGCTTGACCTTGTGCAGCGTGGTTTCGTTAGGCGTAAGCGAAGCGTTCATGTGGGTCTCCGGATGCTTGTTTTTATCTTGGGAGCCAAGGCGAAAAAGTCGCCTTGCGATGAGGCGTGTGTCGCGAATTGGTTGTGGGACTGTTTTTGGAGTATAGATGTGCAAACTTCTAATAAGAACGCACATAAAAGCCGGTCCATCATGCAAAAAAACATCACGTCCTTAGGCTCGCTCAACTGGGACGACCTCAAGTTTTTCCTCGAAGTTGCCCGGACCCGCAAGGCCAGCACCGCAGCCAAACGCCTGGCCGTCGACTACACCACCGTGTCGCGGCGTATCAGTTCGCTGGAAGCCTCATTGGGGACGTTGCTGTTCGAGAAGTCCCGGACCAGCGGTTTCGTCCTGACCGCCGAAGGCCAGCGATTGCTGGGTTACGCCGAGTCGATCGAAAGCACGTTGCACATGGCCTGCGAGCAGGTGTCCGGCTCCGGGGTGGCGTTGTCAGGGCATGTGCGCATGGGCTGTACCGAAGGGTTCGGCAGTTTTTTCATCACGCCTCAGCTTAGCCATTTCGTCGACGCCTACCCGGCCATTTCGGTGGACATCCTGCCGCTGCCGCACTTCATCAGCCTGTCCAAACGCGAGGCGGACATCGTCATCGCCCTGGAGCGCCCGGAACACGGGCCGTATGTCTGCTGCAAACTGACGGACTATCGCCTGCAGCTGTATGCGACCCAGGAATACCTGGACAAACACCCGGCAATCCGCCGCCCGGCCGACCTCAGTGAGCATTCATTCATCAGCTATGTCGACGACCTGGCGTTCAGCTCGGAGCTGCTGTACCTGGCCAACGTGCTACCCGGTGCCAGTGCCAATCTGCGCAGCACCAGCGTGATCGCGCAATTCGTGGCAGCGCAGCAGGGCCGGTCACTGGCGATCCTGCCGTGCTTCCTCGCCGCTCAAGACCCACGCCTGCTGCCGGTGCTGCCGGAAGAAATCAACATCACCCGGCAGTTCTGGATGTACTGCCGCGAAGACCTGCGCAAGCTCAAGCGGATTACCCTGTTGTGGGATTACATCCGTTCGGTCACTGAGCAGAATCAGCAGCTGTTGATGGGGAAGAGTCGGGCGATGTTGTTCGCCGATTAGTCGGCGCTCACCACGATGGAGACGCGGCGGTTTTCCGCGCGGCCGTCCGCTGTGTCGTTGGAGGCCACGGGCTGGCTGCTGCCAAGCCCACGCAGTTGGATGTTGTCCTGTTTCATACCGGTGCTGGCCAGCACCGTGGCGACGCTTTTTGCCCGGCGCAGGGCAAGCTGTTCGTTATAGGCTTCTTTGCCGGACGCATCGGTATGACCATCGACTCTGACTCGCTCGATCCCGACACCCAGTAACGATTTGCCAATGCGCTCGACGATCGCGGTGCTCTGCGGGTTGAGGCTGTCGATATCACTGCCAAACAGCACTTTGCCGGACAGGCCGAACGCCCAGCCTTCATCGGTCAGCTTGAAACCTTGCTGCTTGAGCACGGCAATCTGCGCCGGGGTCAGACCTTTTTGCGGGACCGACTGGCAACCCGTCAGGGTCAGGATGGCCATTACCAGGGTGATCGTGAACAGTCGCCGGGAACGCTGAATGAGTGAGGACACGGGAAATTAGCTCCTGATTTGAACATCGGCGACAGGGTGCTCCGCCCCTGCCGTGTGTTGAGCGCCTCGGGCAAGGCGCTTGGCTTGATACATCGCCGTGTCGGCCGCGTTGAGTAACGCGACCGGTGTCGCGCCATGATCGGGGTAGACGGCAATGCCGATGCTGAGTGAGGTCAGCACTTGATGATCGCCCGGCAACGGGATGGGGACTTCCATGCTGGCCAGGATGTTGTCGGCAATGCGCTCGGCGTCTTCGATCTTGTGCAGCGGTGTCAGCAGCACGGCAAACTCATCGCCGCCCAAGCGAGCGACCAGATCCTCTTCCCGCAGTTGCGCCCGCACGCGATCGGCCACGGCGACCAACACCGCGTCCCCTGCGGCATGACCGAAGTTGTCGTTGATTTCCTTGAACCGATCGCTGTCGAGAAACAGCACCGCCACCCGCTCGTTGAGTTTGTTGGCGTTGCGCAATGCCCGTATCAACCGCCCCTCAAAAAACGCCCGGTTCGGCAACCCCGTGAGGCTGTCGTGACTGGCCTGGTGGGCCAGGGTTTCGTTTTCGCTTTGCAGGTGGGTTTGCCAGGATTCCAGCTCATCGAGCAGGGCATTGAAGTCGTTGCCCAGGTTGTCGAGTTCGGCAATGGAAGCGGCGGGCACGCGTTGGTCGAAGGCACGCTCGCTGCGCACGGCATGAGCCACCGAGGCCAGATTACGAAGTGGACCAATGATCCCGCGAAGCTGTCGGCGTGCCAGAGAGAACGCGACCTAGGCGCTGATCGCCGTACACAGCACAATACCCATCAGGCCACTGAGCAAAAAGCGCATCAGGTTGCCGCCATGGCCGGTCAGCAAAATGCTGCCGATCTGCCGATCCTGATGGATGATCGGCAGGTTGATGGGTTTTTCCAGAAAGGCCTTGGCGATCTGCATTTCGAGTCTGGAAAATAACCCGGTTTCCGGCCGCTGCCAGCGCGCCAGCAATTGACCACGTGCGTCCAGTACCTGGGCATCGGCCACTTCTTCGGTGGACGCAATCAGCGCCAGCGCCTCGGTGGCGGCGGCTTTGTCGTTGAACACGACGGCGGCTTCCACGGTGTAATTGATCGAACGTGCGATCAGGTGCAGGTTGTGGTCGGCATAAACGCGCAAGGCCAGTACGCCAAGCAAGGTCAAGGAGACACTGGCCATCGCCACGCCCACCAGCGCGACAATCAGATGACCGCGGCCGAGGACGGAGCGCAAAGTCGGGCGACTGCCCGGTTTGAATAGGCTCATGGTGCCGCCGGCTTGCGTCGGGACAGTTGCAGCACGCTTGGGTGAATGCGTACACCACTGCGGGCAACGGAGTCGAGGTTGACGTCAAAGGACACCTGATCATCACTGACCCGCAGGCAAAACAGACTGCCCACTGCGCATTGATCGTCGCTTTCGCTGATGCTCAGCACCGGGCGACCGGTCAGCGAGGCAAACAGCCGTCCGCGCTCTCCCTGGGTCAATTTGCCGATGTAGACCGCATCGCATTCACTGGTGATAGCCGGATTGCCAGCCAGAAGCCGCTGCACCGTCACGGGCCGGCCGGTCGACTGGGTCGTGCCTTTGACCAGATCGTCGGTGTATTCGGTGGGGCCGACGATGCACAGCCGAAGTTGCGCAGGCTCAACTGGCCAACGGGCATAGCTGAGAATCCCGAGCACCACTTGCGTGACCGATCTGGCCCGCTGGTCGGCCATGCCCGTTGGTGCTTGCGACTGAGCGAAAACCACGCCAGACAACACAAAGAGAACACCGGCAAGCAGCGCTTGTTTGCAGCCAACCACACGCCCTGTCGTCCTGACAGCCACCTTCATGCAGGGATTCTCTTCGAACGTAACGAAATGATGCCGCAACGATAGCACAGCGTTTAAACGCCAGCGAGACTGTGCACGATCGTACCTCGAACCGTTTGCGCAGCCTCGTGACGCCTGGCTCAGCCTATCGTTTCGACTTCTTTCTTGAGCTCCAGCATCAGCCCGCTCAAGCGTTTGACCTTGCGCCTGACCGCTTCTTCAAAGACCCCGGCGCGCGGCTCGATCAAGGTGAACCAGTCCTTGGCCCGGGTAATCCCGGTGTAGATCAACTCTTTGGTCAGCACCGGGTTCAGGGCATCGGGCAGAATCAACGCGGTGTGGGTAAATTCCGAGCCCTGGGATTTATGCACGGTCATGGCATACACGGTTTCAACGTCGTTGAGTCGACTGGGCAGGACGAAACGCACCCCGCCCTGTCCGTCGTTGCGCGGGAACGCCACGCGAAGCACCTGTTTGCCAGCGTCAGGCCCATCACGCTCGGGAAGCTTCAGCGCAATACCGATGTCGCCGTTCATCAGGCCCAGGCCGTAGTCGTTGCGGGTCATCAGCACTGGCCGTCCCTCGTACCACTGCTGGTCGCTGTCGATCAGACGGGCCTTGAGCAACGCGTCGGTCACTCGCCGGTTCAAGCCCTCGACGCCCCAGGGTCCCTTGCGCACCGCGCACAGCAACTGAAAAGCGTCGAAGGCGTTCAGCACTTCCCGCGCCCACTCCATCCAGCACGCCTCATCGAGCGGACGGTCGAGGGCTGGCCGTTGGTTGCGCAGCAGGCTCAGGTAATGCCGGTAACCTTGTGGTCCTTCACCATGGCCATCGAGCAACAGGCGCTCCAGCGCCCGGTCCTGTTCGTTCTTGAGGGACAGGGAAAACACATCGTCATGGCTGCGAGCCGCCAGCAATTTGCGGGCTTCATCCGGTTGCTGTTGATTGACCCAACGGGCGAGTTGACCGATTCCACTGCCTTCGCCAAACCGCCGCGAGTGACGCAGCATCACCACTTGCTGGGCCAGTGGGTGAGTGCCCTGGGTGTCTTCCTGCAAGCCACTGGCCGCCAGGCTTTCGCCACTGACTGCTTCCAGCCACTGGCGTGTTTGCGGGCTGTACCAACCGGCCTCGGCATCGCGACACAAATCGCCCAGCACGGCACCGGCCTCGACCGATGCCAGCTGATCCTTGTCGCCCAGCAACACCAGGCGAGCATGGGCTGGCAGCGCGTCGAGCAGGTTGGCCATCATTTCCAGGTCGATCATCGAGGCTTCGTCCACCACCAACACGTCCAATGGCAAGCGATTGCCCGCGTGGTGACGGAAATGTCGCGTACCGGGGCGGCTGCCGAGCAGACGGTGAACGGTGGTGACATCCGAAGGGATTTTCTGGCGTATGGCGTCGGTGACTTTCAGCGTTCTGACTTGCTGACTGATGGATTCGGTCAGGCGCGCCGCCGCTTTGCCGGTCGGGGCGGCGAGACGAATGCGCAGCGGTTTGCCCGCCTCCACCGCTGGCGCCTGAAGCAACGCCAGCAAGCGCACGACAGTGGTCGTCTTGCCGGTTCCCGGTCCGCCGGTGACGATGCTGAAGGCGCCTCGGGTAGCGAGGGCGCAGGCCAGTTTCTGCCAGTCGATCACGTCCCCCGGTTTGGCCACACCGAACAGTCCGCTGAGGCGCTCGGACAAGTCGCCGGGGGTTGCTTCGTGTTCGGCCAGGCGTTGACGCAGCGCGTTGTCAATACGGCGCTCGTAAGCCCAGTAACGGCGCAGGTACAGGCGCTTGCCCGACAACACCAGTGGACGGCTTTGCACCGCCTCACACCCGTCGGCCGCCAACGCGACCAGACTGCTGGAGGCCAGCACCTTGCACCAATGGGCGCCGTCCAGCGCGACCAGCAACTGCGATGGCAACACCATCGCGCCACTGTGCAGATCACCCTCCGGTGGCAGCGACAGGGCGAAGTCCGGCTCCTTCAATGTCTCGAACAAGTCGAGGCAAACATGCCCGTGGCCCAACTGGTGACTGGTCAATGCCGCGGCCAGCAGCACCAATGGATCATCGTCCGGCGCCAGTTCATGAAGAAAGGCCACGAAGGCTTTGTCCAGTGCACGCAACCAGCCACGTTCGACCCAGCGGGTGAGCAGCAACAGCAAGTCGTCAGCACGGCTCAGGGGGGCAAGCTCGGCGAGGCTCTCGGCGGCCAATGAAGTGGGCAACAGGTCAGCGAAGGTGCGGCTCATAGCAATACTCCCTGTTCCCAGGCGGGTTCGGCCTTGGGTTCTGGCTTACCTTGAAACAGCCGGTCCATTCGTTCGATCAGCTCTTTTGGAGGGCGGGCGAAGTACACGCCCTGGCTGGAGGCACGCGTGCCGCGCAAGAACAGGTACAACGCGCCGCCGACATGCCGGTCGTAGTCGTAATCGGCCAGCCGGGCCTTGAGTTGCCGGTGCAGGGCCAGGAGGTACAACACGTATTGAAGGTCATAGCGGTTGTCGAGGATCGACTGCTCCATGGCCTGTTCGGTGTAGGCCGCGTCGTCGACGCCTAGCCAGTTGGATTTGTAGTCAGCGACGTAGTAACGACCGTCGTGCTCGAAGGTCAGGTCGATAAAACCCTTGAACATGCCATTGAGCAACACGGGTTCGGCGGCTACCCGCGCCACGCCGTTGTGCGTGTATTGGCACACCAGCGCGTCGAGCTTGAGCACATCGACCTTGTGGCTGGCGAACCAGAATTCCATTTCGACCTGGTACTGGGTCAGTCGCTCGAAAACCACCGGCGGGTGCCCTGTACCGACCGGCAACGGCGATTTGAGCAAGTGCTGCAGCCAATCGCTCAACGTGGTGATCCAGCCTTCCCAGCCACGGCGATTGCAGCGACGGGCGATCGCATCTTCCACGGCCTGAGGGCTGGCGGTAAAACCTTCGCCGCCCGCCCATTCGAGCAATCCATGAAGAAAGGTGCCCGGGTTCGGACCGCGAGGGAATCGATGGATATCGGCGCCCCCGGCGACCATTTCATGGGGCGCTTGTGGATCGAGACGTTCGTCGTCAAAGAGTTTCTGCGCCTGCGGGCTCTCCGGCGCTTCAACGCTGCCGACACTCAGGATGTCGCTGATTCGCAACGCGCTGTAGGAAGCGATCCACCAGTTTTCGCTGGCCTTGCGCTTCGGCATCAACGGGGCCAGTAACGCTGCTTCGTTCTGCGGTGGGTGGTAATGCTCGGCGGTGGCTTCGGGCATTTCGCCGTAAGCCAGCGCGGCACAGTCCTGTTGCAGGTCTTCCAGCCAACGCTTCAGCCCTGCCGACTCAGCCAATGCAGCGCCGCCGCCCAACAGATAACCCAGCGCCGAAAGGTGCAGCACCGAGCTGTTGTTATTGCCGCGCTTGAGGTCCGTCACGCCCAGCCAGCAGGCATGCTGCGCCCGGGTCAGGGCGACATAGAGCAAGCGCAAATCTTCGGCCAGGCGTTCATCATCGGCCAGGGCAATCAACTCGGCGGTCGGACTCAAGGTCACCTGGGCCTTGCCCGTGGCGTCGTGGTAATGCAACGGCAGTCGGCTGCCATCCACCGGTTTCGCCGAACAAATGAACGGCAGGAACACCAAGGGATATTCCAGCCCCTTGGATTTGTGGATGGTCACGACCTTGACCAGTTGCTCATCGCTTTCCAGACGCAGGATCTGCTCTTCGCCGGCCTGGCCGGACAATGCCAGATGCTCGGACAGATGTCGGATCAGGGCCTGCTCGCCATCCAGTTCGGCCGCCGCCTGCTGCAACAACTCGCAGAGGTGCAACAGGTTGGTCAGCACTCGCTCGCCATCGTTGCGAGCCATCAACGCTTGGGGCAACTGGAAGTCATGCAGCAGACGGCGCAACATTGGCAGCACGCCCTGCTTGCGCCAAATCTCGCGATAACTGCGGAACTGCATCACCCGCGCTTCCCACGCCAGTTCGTCCTGGTTCAGCCGCTCCAGTTCCGCCAGCGACAGATTCAGCGTGATGCAGGCCAATGCGGCCCGCAGAGGGCGTTCGACATCCGGCTCGGCACAGGCCTTGAGCCAGGCCAGCACATCGTGAGCTTCTTGAGCGGCGAACACCGAGTCCTTGTCCGACAAATAAACGCTGCGTACGCCACGGCCCGAGAGTTCGGTACGCACAGCCTGCGCTTCCTTGCCATCACGGACCAGGATCGCAATGTCCGCGGGTAACAGCCCTCTGAAGTCCTTGCCATCCTGAGTGAAACCCGCACGCCCCTGTTGCCCGCCATTAAGCAGTCCGGTGATCTCGCTGGCACAGGCGGCCGCCAGTTGTTGCAGGTAAACCGCACCGGACAACGGTTGCTCGGCGGACAAGTGCCAGATGTTCAGGGCCGGTACGACCTGACCATCGACGCACAGGACTTCTTTACGGCCCTGGGAGTCAACCGGCAGGAACGGCACCGGGTTGTCGCCGTTCGTTTCGCGGAACAGGAACGCACCACGCCCGGATTCACGGGATTCCGCACGCTCGAAGACATGGTTCACGGCACCGACCATGCCATGACTGGAACGGAAATTGGTGCCCAGGGTGTGCAGTCGGCCAGCGGTGGCCTGACGCGCTCGAAGGTAGGTATAGATGTCGGCACCGCGGAAGGCGTAAATCGCCTGCTTCGGGTCGCCGATCAGAAACAGGCCGTTTTCGGGGTTGTTGTCTTCGATGCAGTAGATGCTCTCGAAGATCCGGTACTGCACTGGGTCGGTGTCCTGGAACTCATCGATCAGCGCTACCGGAAACTGCTCGCGGATCAGGGCGGCCAAGCGCTCGCCGCCATCGGATTGCAACGCAGCATCAAGACGCAGCAACATGTCGTCGAAGCCCATTTCCGCACGGCGACGTTTCTCTTCTTCGAAGCGTGCACCGACCCAACGGGCGGCGTGTTGCAGCACGGCGGCATCAGGCGTCGGCAATTGCTCAAGTGCGGTTTTCAGGCCGGGCATTGCGTCCAGGCCAGGGTGACTGGGCACGTCGCCCTTCTTCCAGGCTTCGGCCATACCCTCGGGCGTCAGGCGCGTGAAACCGGTGCCGATGTCCAGTTGCTCAAGGGATTCATCCTCGGCCCAGGCTTTGAGTTTCTCGAACCAGGGCTCGAAGTAACGCGGCTGCATCTTGCGACCGTCGACATTTTTGCTGGCAACACCCTCGTGGCAGATGGCGAGCAACTCGTCCGCCCACTGACGCCAGGGCCTCTTGAGTTCGAGCAAGGCCGCCCGTCGTTGCTGCAGACATTCGGTGATCAGTTCGACAGGTTCTTTACCTTCAACACTGTCGCGCTCACTGGCGAACAGTCCGCGAACGCGCGGTAACAATGCGGCCGGGCCACCCCAGTTGTTGCGCACCCAGTTCAGGGTATCGCCTTGCATCGGGTAGCAGAACAGTCGCCAGTAATCGCGCAAGACCTCGCCGAGCAAATCGCTGTGATCGGTTTCCAGGGTCTGGGTAAACAGGCTGCCACTGTCGAACGCGTGTTCACGCAACATCCGCTGACACCAACTGTGGATGGTCGAAACGGCGGCTTCGTCCATCCACTGGGCGGCGATGTCCAGGCGGTTCGCGCAACCGGGCCACTGTTCGGGCGGGTACTCGTTACGCAGGTCTGCAATCAGCCCATCGGGTGCCGATGTTTCATCACGGAAATACCGGGCGGCTTCTGCCAGCCGTGTGCGAATGCGTTCGCGCAGCTCTTTGGTGGCAGCATCGGTGAAGGTCACGACGAGGATTTGCGGCGGCAATAGCTCGCGCCCGAAACCACTCGGTTCGCCGCCATGGCCAAGGACCAGGCGCAGATACAGGGCAGAAATGGTAAACGTCTTGCCGGTCCCGGCACTGGCTTCGATCAGTTGACTGCCGCGCAGCGGGAATGCCAGGGCCAGAGGTGTCTTGCCGGTCATGAGCGCGCCTCCTCGCTGGACAACGAGCGCCAAGGCGCCTCGAGTAGCGGCCGATACAACGCGCTGCACCAATCGACGAACGTCTCATCGGCGGTCAGTGCATCGTAATCAGCGAATTGACGGGCCAGTGCCACGCTCTCCCTTCGCTCCCCGTCAGTGTTCACGCCATCACCTTCATACGCTTTGCGAGCGGCCGCTTCGGCTTTGACCGGCTCGGTTTGACCCAACCAGGCGAACGCAGTCTTGACGGCAATCGGCAGCGGCTGGCGCATGCCCGATTGCCAGGCCAGCAACAGGTCCCCCAGAATTCGCGATGCAGACGCCTGCTCCATCGGATCAAGTACCAGGCTGTCGTCACTGGCCACCAATGCAGTCGTCATGGCCATGCCGCTGGCGCAAGCGACCAGATGATTGACCCAGGGTCGCGTCAGGCGATGCCATTTGCGCGACTTGATCGAGCCGATGCTGTTGGGGATGGTTGTGACCGAGAGCAAACCACCGTCCGCTCGTTGGTGCAGACCGCTGAGCCAACCCTCGACAGGCAGACCATGCAGCTCCAGATTGACCGGCAGGGCACTGGTCAGCGGCGTCGGCCATAAGGCCAGGAGCTGATGGTAGCGTTGCAGCAGATCGGGTAACGGCTCTATCAACTCTTGCTGAAGGCATTCGCCAAATCCTGCCATCGGCAGCAGCCCACTGTTTTGCAGGCGCCGGGCCTGCGCCTCCAATACCTGATCGACTTCGCCCGGTTTCGTCAGTGCGGCGTCGAGCAAACTGTCGCTGAGGCTATAGCGTTGCAGTGCATCGAGCACAAAGGGCTCTTCATCCGCCAAGGGCACTTCGGCAGCTTCGAAAAACACCTTCAAGCGCTGGCTGAAGAAATGCCGCACAGGGTTGCGTAGGAAATCCTGCAATTGGCCAAGACCCAGCGGCTCTTCCGGAACGTGGGCTTCCAGTATTTCGATATCAACTGCTTGTTCGGCAGCGTGATGAAGCACCTGCCATTCATTGGCGTAGCTAAACAACGCATCGCCTTCATGGAAGTAACGCGCGCTGAAAGGCTGCAAAGGGTGTTCCTGAGTGAGGGTCTCAAGCAGGTCCTCGTTGGCGTCGGTCAATCGCCAGCCGCTGGCCAGGTGGTCGCGGAGCTGGCCGATCAGCACCGACGCCGGGCGTTCGCTGTTATCGCGGATACTACGGCCGACCCAACTGATGTAGAGCTGGTCACGGGCCGACAACAGCGCTTCCAGCAGCAAGTAACGGTCATCTTCGCGTCGCGATCGATCACCGGGGCGGTAGTCACTGCCCATGAGATCGAAATCCAATGGAGGCTGTGCACGCGGGTAGTCGCCGTCATTCATCCCCAGCAGACAGACCAGTTTGAAGGGAATGGCTCGCATGGGCATCAAGGTGCAGAAGTTAACGGCTCCGGCCAGAAAACGCTGCGACAAGCGTCCCTGATCGAGACCGGCCAGCCAGGCCTCACGGACGACGGTCAGGGGCAGTTCATCCTGCAAGCCTACCGATTCACAATTCTCGAGCCAGGTTTCGCGCAAGGCTTCCAGTTGGGTCAGCAAATAGTCGTCATGCTCGTTACTGGCCTGGAAGAACAATGACATCAACGCCTGTAATCGCACACTCCATTGCTGGGGCGATGCCGGCTGCGTGAGTTCGTGGTGGGCGATCTCCAGCGCATCTAGCAACGCCACCAGCGGGCCAATGAGCGCGGCATCCAGCCCGCCGATCTCGTCGTAGGGTTCGATACCTTCGCAAGCGCTGCCACTGCCCACGGCATAACCCAGCAACATCCGGCGCAGGCCAAAACGCCAACTGTTTTGCTCCAGCGCTTGCGGCAGTCCCAATCCTGCCCGCTGCTCGGCATTCATGCCCCAGCGAATACCCGCGCCTTCAATCCAGCGGTGAAGGGTGGGCAGATCACGCTCCTCAACGCCGAAGCGAGCGCGCAATGCCGGGACATCCAACAGATCGAGAATTTCGCTGACAGGGAAACGGCTGTCCGGCAGCTTGAGTAGATGTTCGACGGCGATCAGCAGCGGGTCGCGGCCACGCTGGCCTTGGTCAGCGAGCGTGAAGGGAATGAAACGCGGATCATGACGATCAAGCTGGCCGAACACTGCTCGTATATGCGGGGCATAACTGTCGATATCCGGGACCATGACGATCACATCCCGTGGACGCAAATCTGCATCGGCGCTGAAACGTGCGAGCAATTGATCGTGAAGGATTTCGACTTCACGTTGAGCGCCGTGCGCGATGTGAAAACGGATCGACTGATCTGTCTCCAGATCTACAGCCGGCCAACGTTCGCGAGTCTCGTTCAGGGGACGCAGCTCAAGGATATCGTCCTGCAACTGATTGAGCATGTTCAGGGGCTGGTTGTCACTGAACAGGTCGATGCGGCCGTCGCGAAACGCAGAGCGATAGCTGTTGGGATCATCGTAGCTATCGAGCAGGTTGATATAGTCCCGCCCCTGCTTGCCCCATGCGGCCAGCAACGGATGGGCATGCTGATGAAGGGTTTGCGGGTCGAGTACAACCGGCATGCCGTTCTTGCGAGCCTGGCGTTTGTATTGATGCCGCAGCAGGTCCTTATCGGCGACGATGTCCGCCCAATGGTGGCGACACGGGTTATGCACGCACAGCAGCACCTGGCTGAAACGAGCCAGTCCGGCCAAGGCTTCCAGGGCCTGTGCGGGCAGAGACGAAATGCCGAAAACGATGACCCGGGAAGGCAGCCCGACAGGGGCAACATCGAGGCGGTTGATCCGCTCGATGAACCGCTGGTGTACACCGGCGCGGCTTTGCGCCATGCCCTCTTCGCCGACATCCAGCAGCAGTGCGCGCCACAATTCCGCTTGCCAGCAATTGGCCGGGGTCAGCGGTTTGGCTTCACCTCTGCCGTTGCGTAATTGATGCCGGCCTTCAGCCCAGTCTTCGAGCCAGTCGGCACGGTACACCTGGTACTGGTCGAACAAATCCGCCAGCCGCTCAGCCAATTGATAGCGTTTGCGCAGATCGGTGTCATGGGTCAGGAAGCGCTGCAGGGGCTCGAAATGCGGTTGATTGATCAGTTGCGGAAGCAGACGCATCAGGCGCCAGGTCAAGGGAGCCTTATCGAGCAGGGAAGTGACCGGAATTTCGTCACGACCAAGGACCATGCGATACAGCTGCCACATGAAGCTGCCCGGTAACTGTACGTCGATGGCAGCGGCGATACCGCAGCCGCCCATGTCATCTTCTTCAGAGTCTTCAGCCAGTGCCAACTTGAGCCACTGGGCAATGCCATTACTCTGCACAAGTGCAATTTCATTTTCCAAGGGCGCCAGCGGGTAACGCCTCATCCAGCTCACCACCAGGCTGCGTAACTCGTCGAGGCGGTTGCCGTGAACCACCATAAAACCAGCACTGAGGGACGTTGCATCCGGCATAAAGGCTTCCTTGGAAAGCTCAAAATCGAGGGACGACTTTAGCATTGAAGGCGACTTGCTTCATTGTAGGAGCGAGCTCGCTCGCGAAGAACTTCAGGGCTGCGGGTGGCCTCAGACAGTAACGTCATCGCTGCCGCGGCCATTTCCGGCGCAGTACTTTCCTGCGGACAAAAACAAAACCCCTACCTGCATACGCAGATAGGGGTTTCGGAATTTAATCTTGACGATGACCTACTCTCACATGGGGAAACCCCACACTACCATCGGCGATGCATCGTTTCACTGC
>NZ_JBXAFA010000010.1:261979-288814 GCF_058792515.1 Pseudomonas sp. MT92 | reverse complement strand
GTGGTGGGTGATGACGGGATCGAACCGCCGACATTCTGCTTGTAAGGCAGACGCTCTCCCAGCTGAGCTAATCACCCGTTTGCATCTCCGAGGCCGCGAAATTTACGCAGGTAGCGAACCTAAGTCAATAGCAGGATTGAAGTTTTTTTCAAAAACAGCTTTTAGCGACGAGTTTCAAGCTGCAAGAGTAGAGCGGAGCTACGTAAGCAGGACTGACTCAGGCAGCCTTAACTGGCAGCTTGAAGCCTGAGACCTGCAGCTGCTACTCGTAAACCATCTTCTTGGTCATGCCGCCGTCGACCACGAACTCCTGGCCTGTCACGAAACCGGCGTTCTTCGACAACAGCCACGCGACCATCGCCGCCACGTCCTCGACCGTCCCTACCCGGCCGGCCGGATGCTGCGCATGATCGGCATCGGTCAGCGGCTCGGCGCGTCGCACCGAAGGATCTCGCGCATCGATCCAGCCGGGGCTGACCGCATTGACGCGAATCTCCGGGCCAAGGCTGATCGCCAACGCATGAGTCAAGGCCAGCAAACCGCCCTTGCTTGCTGCGTAAGCCTCAGTATCGGGTTCCGATTGCCCGGCGCGGGTCGAGGCCAGATTGACGATCGCCCCGCTGTGAGCGCGCAAGTAAGGCGCACAGTGCTTGGCCAACAACATCGGCCCACTGAGATTCACCGCCAATACCCGATTCCAGTACGCCAGGTCGAGACTTTCCAGGGTGATGTTATGCGGATCGGCTACCGCCGCATTGCACACCAACGCATCCAGACGCCCAAACTGCCCCAACACCTCGGCGACACCCAGCGCCACCTGCCCTTCGTTCGACACGTCCATGGCGATGAACCAGGCGTTTTCGCCAAGGACCTTCGCCACTTTCGAACCGCGCACCCGATCCACATCCGTCAGCACGACTTGCCAGCCTTCGCTGATCAGCCAGGCGGCAATCCCCAGGCCGATGCCCCGCGCGGCACCGGTAACCAGTGCAACGCGGCCATTGGAGCCGGCTGGCGTGGACATTTCGATCACAAGGCAGCCAACCCGCGCGTCAGGTCGGCTTGCAGGTCAGCCACGTCTTCCAGCCCCACCGCAACGCGGATCAGGCTGTCCCGAATGCCCGCAGCTTCACGCTCTTGGGGCGCCAGACGCCCGTGAGAGGTGGTACTCGGGTGGGTGATGGTGGTTTTGCTGTCGCCCAGGTTGGCGGTGATCGAAATCAGGCGGGTCGCGTCGATAAAACGCCAGGCACCCTCTTTGCCACCCTTGACCTCGAAACTCACCACCGCACCGAAGCCCTTCTGCTGACGCTGGGCCAACTCGTGCTGCGGATGGCTCTTGAGCCCGGCGTAATGGACTTTTTCGACGCCGCCCTGCTGCTCCAGCCACTCGGCCAGTTGCTGGGCGTTGGCGCAATGCGCCTTCATCCGCAGATTCAGGGTTTCCAGGCCCTTGAGGAAGATCCAGGCGTTGAACGGGCTGAGGGTCGGCCCGGCGGTACGCAGGAAACCGACCACTTCTTTCATCTGTTCACTGCGACCGGCCACGACACCGCCCATGCAACGACCCTGGCCGTCGATGAACTTGGTTGCCGAGTGAACGACGACGTCCGCCCCCAATTTCAACGGCTGTTGCAACGCCGGGGTGCAGAAGCAGTTGTCGACCACCAGCATCGCGCCTTTGGCGTGAGCGATTTTCGCCAGCTCGGCAATATCCACCAGCTCGGCCAGCGGGTTGGACGGCGACTCGACAAACAGCAATTTGGTATTGGCCTTGATTGCCGCATCCCAGCCGGACAAATCCGCCAGGGGGACGTAATCGACTTCGACGCCGAAGCGCTTGAAGTATTTTTCGAACAGACTGATGGTCGAGCCAAACACGCTGCGCGATACCAGCACGTGATCGCCAGCACTGCACAGGCTCATCACCACCGCCATGATCGCGGCCATGCCGGTCGCGGTGGCCACAGCCTGCTCGGCGCCTTCCAGCGCGGCAATGCGCTCTTCGAAAGCGCGAACGGTCGGGTTGGTGTAGCGCGAATAAACGTTGCCCGGCACCTCCCCGGCAAAACGTGCGGCCGCGTCGGCGGCAGTGCGGAATACGTAGCTGGAAGTGAAGAACATCGGATCACCGTGTTCGCCTTCCGGCGTACGGTGCTGACCGGCACGTACGGCCAGGGTATCGAACGCTACGCCTTCGAGGTCGCTGTCCAACCGACCGGCATCCCAATCCTGACTCATGCTGTCACTCCTTGCCCCGTTCTTGAAAAATAAGAATTCGTTGGTAGATACAAAACCGGCCCCTAGGGGCCGGTAATGATTCAGTTGTTATACAGATCGATGATCGCACTGACCGCCTGGGTCTTGACCTTGGAGGCATCGTTACGTGCCTGCTCGATCTTGTTCAGGTAGGCCTCGTCGACGTCGCCGGTCACGTACTGGCCGTCGAAGACTGCACAATCGAACTTCTCGATCTTGATCTTGCCGCCGCCGACCGCTTCGATCAAATCAGGCAGGTCCTGATAGATCAGCCAATCGGCACCGATCAGATCAGCCACGTCCTGGGTCGAACGGTTGTGGGCGATCAGTTCGTGGGCGCTCGGCATATCGATGCCGTAGACGTTCGGGAAACGCACGGCCGGCGCTGCGGAGCAGAAGTAGACATTCTTGGCACCCGCTTCACGCGCCATCTGGATGATCTGCTTGCAAGTGGTGCCGCGCACGATGGAGTCATCCACCAGCATCACGTTCTTGCCGCGGAATTCCAGCTCGATGGCGTTGAGTTTCTGCCGTACGGACTTTTTCCGCGCGGCCTGGCCCGGCATGATGAAGGTGCGGCCGATATAACGGTTCTTCACGAAGCCTTCGCGGAACTTCACGCCCAGGTGGTTCGCCAGCTCCAGAGCAGCCGTGCGACTGGTGTCCGGGATCGGGATGACCACGTCGATGTCGTGCTCGGGACGCTCACGAAGAATCTTCTCGGCGAGCTTCTCGCCCATGCGCAGACGGGCCTTGTAGACCGACACGCCGTCGATGATCGAGTCCGGACGAGCCAGGTAGACGTGTTCGAAGATGCACGGGGTCAGGGACGGGTTGGTCGCGCACTGACGGGTGTGCAGCTTGCCGTCTTCAGTGATGTAGACCGCTTCGCCCGGTGCCAGGTCGCGAATCAGGGTGAAACCGAGTACGTCCAGGGAAACGCTTTCGGAGGCGATCATGTATTCGACGCCTTCGTCAGTGTGACGCTGGCCGAACACGATCGGACGGATGCCGTGCGGGTCGCGGAAACCGACGATGCCATAGCCGGTCACCATCGCCACGACGGCGTAACCACCGACGCAACGGTTGTGCACGTCAGTCACGGCGGCGAATACGTCTTCTTCGGTTGGCTGCAACTTGCCGCGCTGGGCCAGTTCGTGCGCGAACACGTTGAGCAGTACTTCCGAATCGGAACTGGTGTTGACGTGGCGAAGGTCAGATTCGTAAATCTCCTTGGCCAGTTGTTCAACGTTGGTCAGGTTGCCGTTGTGCGCCAAGGTGATGCCATAAGGCGAGTTGACGTAAAACGGCTGAGCTTCGGCCGAGGTCGAGCTGCCCGCAGTCGGGTAGCGCACATGGCCAATGCCCATGTGACCGACCAGACGCTGCATGTGACGCTGATGAAACACGTCACGCACCAGACCGTTGTCCTTGCGCAGGAATAACCGGCCTTCATGGCTGGTCACGATACCGGCAGCGTCCTGGCCGCGGTGCTGGAGGACGGTTAGCGCGTCATACAGCGCCTGATTGACGTTCGACTTACCGACGATACCGACGATGCCACACATGCGACGCAACCCCTACTTAATGGATCTGAACTGAACACAACTCACTGAGGCGTTTTCGCCGTCGGCAAGAGGTGCTCCTTGAACGGTATTTCAGCGGGTACGCTGATACCGCTGGCAAGCCACTGACTGCTCCACCCGAGAATCAGGTTTTTGGACCAGTCTGCGACCAATAAAAACTTTGGCACGAGTTGGGACTCTTTCCACCACCCGTCCTGCTGTACCGGCCCCAGGCTCAACAGCCCGACCGCCACGACCACCAGCAACACGCCACGCGCGGCACCGAAGGCCATGCCGAGGAATCGATCGGTCCCGGAAAGCCCGGTGACGCGTACCAACTCGCCGATAAGATAATTGATCATTGCGCCTACGATTAACGTGGCGACAAACATGATGGCACAGCCCGTGATCACACGGGCCGACGGCGTTTCGATGTATCCGGCGAGGTACTCGGACAATGCGCCACCGAACATCCAGGCAACGACTCCTGCGATGATCCAGGTCACCAGCGACAGCGCTTCTTTGACGAAGCCGCGGCTCAGACTGATCAATGCGGAGATGGCGATGATTGCAACGATCGCCCAGTCAACCCAGGTAAATGGCACAGTGCAGCCTACAGACGGATAAGGCGGCGCATTTTAGCAGAGCCCATGCTTATCGGTAAGCTGCGATTGTCAGTGCATTTCAAATCGAGGCGATAGATTTAGCCGCGTTCAGGCTGAAAACGCACCACAAAACCCTTGAGGTTTTGCTGGCGGTTCAACAAATCGCGCAGGCGATCGGCCTCGGCACGCTCGATCAGCGGACCGACAAACACCCGATTTTTGCCATCGGCGGAACGGATATAGGCGTTGTAGCCTTGGCTGCGCAGGGTTTTCTGCAGCTTTTCCGCACTTTCGCGATTAGCCAGGCTGGCCAGTTGCACCGACCAGCTGATCGACAGGCCATTGGCGTCGACACGGCTTTGCGTGGTGTCCGGCTTGCCCGGAGCGGCCGTGATTGGCTGGGCAGGTGCGGTCGCAGGCTTGGCGGCCAGCGCCGGAGCAGGAGCGACCGGTTTTACGGCCGGAACCGGCAAGGCGGGTACTTTCGGCGCGACAGGTGGCGTCGGCTTGGCTTCCTGGGCAATCTCATCGTCGCTGGGCACCGGCTCCTGCGGCAAAGCCTGGGGCTCAGGCACGACCACCGGTTCAACCTGCACTTGTGCCATCGCCGGCGCTTGCGGCGCAGTCGGTGCCTCGACAGCCACCTGGCGCTGCTCATCCTGACGGGAAAACAGCATTGGAAGGAAAATCACGGCCAGCGCGACCAGAACCAGGGCGCCAACCATGCGCTGTTTGTAAGCCTTATCCAGCAATGCCATTTGCCGCTTCCTCCGTGGAGCGCCGAGCCAACCACTCAAGGGCCTCGGCGACACAATAAAATGATCCGAACAACAGAATTTCATCGTCGCTCGTCGCCAGCGCACACTGCCCTTCCAGGGCGGCGGCCACGCTGTCATAGGACGTTACCGAAGCGCCGCGCTTATGCAGCGCTTCGCGCAAATCGGCCACTGGCCGCGCCCGAGGCGAATCCAGTGGCGCGACAGCCCAGTGCTCGACACTAGCACTCAACTCAGCAATGACGCCATCCAGATCCTTGTCCGCCAGCAACCCGAACACCGCCAGACGCTTGCCGGCCAGTGGCCGACTGGCCAGACGCCGGGCCAAATACTCCGCTGCATGGGGGTTATGCCCCACATCCAGCAACAGGTTAAGACGTTTGCCCTGCCAATCGAACGACCGACGATCGAGACGACCGACCACCCGCGTCGCCTGCAGCGCCTGGATAATCTGCGCAGCCACCCACGGCAGCCCGAGCAACAGATAAGCCTGTAACGCCAGCGCGGCGTTTTCCATCGGCAGATCAAGCAACGGCAGATCATGCAGCTCGACCACGCCCCCCTGAGCGTCCAGACCGCGCCATTGCCAGTCGTGATCAGTGATACCGAGATCGAAATCGCGCCCGCGCAGGAAAAACGGGCATTTAAGCTCTCGCGCTTTATCCAGCAGGGGCTGTGGAGGATTCAGGTCGCCACAGAGCGCGGGCGCACCCTGGCGGAAGATACCGGCCTTCTCGAAGGCCACGGACTCACGGGTATCACCGAGATAATCCGCGTGATCGACCCCGATACTGGTGACCAGTGCCATGTCGGCGTCCACCACATTGACCGTGTCCAGACGTCCGCCCAGCCCCACCTCCAGCACCACGGCATCGAGCCCGGAGCGCTGGAACAGCCAAAACGCCGCCAGGGTGCCCATCTCGAAATAGGTCAGGGAAGTGTCGCCACGCCCCGCCTCGACCGCCGCGAAGGCTTCGCACAGTTCGGCGTCAGTGGCTTCAACGCCATTGACCTGCACCCGCTCGTTGTAACGAAGCAGGTGCGGAGAGTTGTAGACACCGACTTTCAGGCCCTGGGCCCGCAGCAACGAGGCCACGAACGCACAGGTCGAACCCTTGCCGTTGGTGCCGGTGACCGTGATCACCCGAGGCGCCGGCTTGCCCAGCCCCATGCGGGACGCTACCTGTTGCGAGCGCTCAAGGCCCATGTCGATGGCCGAGGGATGCAACTGCTCGAGGTAGGCGAGCCACTCGCCAAGGGTACGTTGGGTCATACGTTGGCTGGCACCGGCGGAACTACGATTGGCTCGATGGGGGTCGCGACGAACTTGGGCGTCGGCAGGCCCATCATCTGTGCCAACAAGTTGCCCAGGCGCGGACGCAGCTCCTGACGGTGAATGATCATATCGATGGCGCCGTGCTCCAGCAGGAACTCGCTGCGCTGGAAGCCTTCCGGCAGTTTTTCGCGCACGGTCTGCTCGATCACGCGTGGGCCGGCGAAGCCGATCAGCGCTTTCGGCTCACCGACGATGACGTCGCCGAGCATCGCCAGACTGGCCGAAACACCGCCGTAGACCGGGTCGGTCAGCACGGAGATGAACGGAATGCCTTCTTCACGCAGACGCGCCAGCACCGCGGA
Organism: Pseudomonas sp. MT92; assembly: GCF_058792515.1. NCBI lineage: Bacteria > Pseudomonadati > Pseudomonadota > Gammaproteobacteria > Pseudomonadales > Pseudomonadaceae > Pseudomonas > Pseudomonas sp. MT92. The sequence continues at coordinate 281,971 of NZ_JBXAFA010000010.1, read as the reverse complement.
GGTCTTGGCCATTTGCATCAAGGAGATCAGCGCTTCCTGCATCCGCGCACCACCGGAGGCGGAGAAGCAGATCATCGGGCAGCGGTTTTCCAGCGCGTAGTTGGCGGCGCGAACAAAGCGCTCGCCGACGATGGCGCCCATCGAACCACCCATGAAGGAGAATTCGAACGCCGAAACCACCACAGGCATACCCAGCAAGGTGCCGCTCATGGAGATCAGCGCATCTTTTTCGCCAGTCTGCTTTTGCGCAGCAGTCAGGCGATCCTTGTACTTCTTGCCATCACGGAACTTCAGACGGTCAACCGGTTCCAGGTCCGCCCCCAGTTCGGCACGGCCTTCGGCGTCGAGGAAAATGTCGATACGGGCGCGTGCGCCGATACGCATGTGGTGATTGCACTTGGGGCAAACGTCCAGGGTCTTTTCCAGCTCCGGACGATACAACACAGCCTCGCAAGACGGGCACTTGTGCCAAAGACCTTCAGGCACCGAGCTCTTCTTGACCTCGGAACGCATGATCGAAGGGATCAGTTTGTCTACTAACCAGTTGCTCATGCTTTCTTTCTCCAGTACCGGCGGCCCGAACGCTCTGGTTCGCAGCCCCGTGTATGCCCTTGAGCTAAATTCATGTGTGCGGCGATGATCAGTCGATGGCCGGGTCAGCGAGACGTGACCTGCGTACCACCCAACAACCCTCAGCCTTTTTGTACAGAGCAGTGGACGGCGGCAGTCTGCCAGCCGTCACATCAACGTAGCGCGTTGATGAATGCCCGAATCTTCGCATGATCCTTGATGCCCTTGCTCTCCTCTACCCCACCGCTGACATCCACCGCATACGGGCGGACCCGGTCAACTGCCTCGGCGACGTTATCCGGGGTCAGGCCTCCCGCCAGAATAACGGGCTTGCTCAAACCTTGCGGTATCAGTGACCAGTCGAACGCTTCGCCGGTTCCACCGGGTACACCTTCGACATAGGCATCGAGCAAGATGCCGCTGGCACCCGGATAGGCGTCGCAGGCTGCCGCAATGTCATCACCGGCCTTGACCCGCAGCGCCTTGATGTACGGGCGATGCCAGCTTTCACATTCTGCCGCGCCTTCGTCACCATGGAACTGCAACAGATCCAGCGGTACAGCCTCGAGGATTTCTGCCAACTCTTCGCGACCGGCGTTGACGAACAGGCCCACGGTGGTGACGAATGGCGGCAACGCCTTGATGATCGCGCGCGCCTGCTGGCAGGTCACCGCCCGCGGACTCTTGGCGTAAAACACAAACCCGATGGCATCGGCCCCGGCCTCAACCGCCGCCAACGCATCTTCTATGCGGGTAATCCCACAAATCTTGCTGCGAACGGCTGACATGTCGATAAAACCCCACGGCAAATCCGAGAAAGTCCCGGATGGTAACAAAAGCGTTCGAGGGCGTCAGCCGTCAAGTTCGGTGAAACCGGTCAGGAAATGCGGGCCGATGTAACGCTCGGGCAATTCGAACTCGTCGCGGTACTCCACCTGCACCAGATACAGACCAAACGGGTGAGCCGTCACCCCGCCTGAGCGGCGGATTCGGCTCTCCAGCACTTCCTTCATCCACTCCACCGGGCGTTCGCCAGCCCCAATGGTCATCAGCACACCAGCAATGTTGCGCACCATGTGATGCAGGAAAGCGTTGGCGCGGATATCCAATACGATCATTTTGCCATGACGGGTGACGCGCAGATGATGCAGCTCCTTGATCGGCGACTTGGCCTGGCACTGACCAGCGCGAAAGGCACTGAAGTCATGGATACCCACCAGGTATTGCGCCGCCTCGGCCATGCGCTCGACGTCCAGCGGACGGTGGTTCCAGGTGATTTCTTCGTTCAGGTGCGCCGGGCGGATCTGATCGTTGTAGATCACGTAGCGATAGCGCCGGGCAATGGCCTTGAACCGCGCATGGAAATGCGCCGGCATGACTTTGGCCCAACTGACACTGACGTCGTGCGGCAAGTTGATATTGGCGCCCATGACCCAGGCCTTCATCGAGCGCTCGACCGGCGTATCGAAATGCACCACCTGTCCGCAGGCATGCACACCGGCATCGGTGCGCCCTGCGCACAGCAGCGACACAGGCGAGTCGGCGACTTTCGACAAGGCGTTTTCGAGGGTTTCCTGCACCGTGAGCACGCCGGAGGCCTGGCGCTGCCAGCCGCGATAGCGCGAGCCTTTGTATTCAACGCCCAACGCGATCCGGAAAAAGCCGTCGGCCGCCATTTCGGCGGTCGGGTTATCTATATTTGCCAAGGAGTGACAGCCTGCTGATGTACGCGAAGGCGGGCATTATAAAGCCGTGGGACGTGGATACCAGTACAACAGCATTGCCCCGCGATAAAACAAAAACGGCAGCCTCACCGGGCTGCCGCATTGTTTACCAAGAGCCGATCACTCAGGCCAGACGCGCCAACATCTCCTTGGCTTCGCTCTTCTGGCCGTCATCACCTTCTACCACCACCTCATTGAGGATATCCCGGGCGCCGTCGTTGTCACCCATATCGATGTAGGCCTGGGCCAGATCGAGCTTGGTGGCGACTTCGTCGGTGCCGGAAAGGAAATCGAATTCCGGCTCGTCTTCGGCAGAAGCCAAAGCGTCTTGCTCCGTGAATGTCGGCTCACCGATGCTGCCAGAGAAGCTTTCCAACTCGGCGTTGACGTCATCCAGCTCTGCGGCGAAAGCATCCGGCGCATCCATTTCTTCAGCCAGCGACAGATCAAAATCGGCCGGCAGCTCCAGATCATCCAATGCCAACTCGGGGGCTGCCGGTGTTTCGACGGCCGGCAAATCCTTCACGCCTTCGTCCAGGTCGAGCAGGAAGTCATCTTCAGCCAGCGCCGCTGTCGACGGCTCCGCACCAAGATCCATGTCCAGATCGAACTCCGACAGGTCGTCGAGGTTTTCCTTGATCTCAGCCTGCTGCTGCAACACCGACCCGAAACTCAGGTCATCGTCCAGAGGGAAATCTTCCAGATCGGCCACAGTCGACGCTTCAGGCTCCGGCGCAGGCGTAATGACTGCTGGAGTAATGTTTTCCAGGTCATCCAGGCTCAGATCGAAAGCGCTGTCGAAATCATCTTCGACCGGAGCCGGCGCTGGCTCTGGCTCTGGTGCTGGCGCTGGCGACTCGTCCTGCAACAGGTCCTTGACGTACTGTGCGTCCATTTCGGCCGCGACCGCTGCGGCGGCGATACCTCCGGCAGCAATCAGCGCCATGGCCGGGAAACGGCTCTTCAGTTTTTCGACCTGGGCGAAATTGTCGCCGTTGGCCACCAATTGGCGCTCCTGGGCAACGAACGCATCGCGATCGCCTTGCTGGCCGTAGACCTCCATCAGCTTCAGGCGCAGATCACTGCGTTGAGGCTCCTGCTTGATGCCCTCTTCCAGCAGGGCTGCAGCCTGATTCAGACGACCGGCGCCGATGTGCGACTGGGCTTTGTCCAACACGTCGTCCGAGCGGTCGGCAGCTGGCGCCACCAGTGGCGCGGCGATGGGTGGCGTGACCACAACCGGGGCCGGAGCGGGCGCAGGAGTCGGCGCGGTGGCCAGTTTTACGCTCGGAGGGGGAACCTCCAGGCCTTCGAAACTGCTTTCCGGCAGGTCAAGATCGGCAGAAAACGGCTGCTCCTCTGCCAGGGCGCGGGCCATGCGCAAGTGTTTCTCGGCTTCTTGCTGGGCTTTGCGACGACGGGCCAGCAACAGCAACAACAGCATCACAACCAAGGCCCCGCCACCGGCCAGGCCCAACAACCAAGGATTAGTCAGTAGCTCGTTGAATTGCTTGTCGTCAGAAGCTGCCGGGGTCGGTTCGACAGGTGTCTCGGCCGGAACGGGCGCCGGAACCGCTGCAGGCGTCATTTCGGCTGGTGCTGGCGCAGCATTAGGCGTCAGTTCAGCCGTCATCGCCGGCGCCGGGGCAGCAGCCGGCGCCGGGGCACCCGCTTCCCCTTCAGCCTGCAACTTGGCCAGCTGATTGTTCTTCAGTTCGATCAGACGCTGCAGTTTGTCCATCTGACTTTGCAGATCAGATATGCGGCTTTTCAGCTCTGCATTGTCACGGCGGGTGGTGTCGAGGCTTTCCTGAGTCACCGCCAGCTTGTTGTTCAAGGCTTTCGCATCGCCTGCGGCGCCTTTGCCACGGGCCTTGCCCGACTCGGCCGAGACCAGGCTCAGGTTGTCCCGAGCGGGCTGCGACGAAGTCGCTTCACCACGACCACGCTTGGTGGCATCGAGTTGCTGCTGCCCCGCAGCCGGCTTAGCGACATAGCGACGCCCCTGACGCCACGCAGTGTTCTGTGCAGCGACTTCGGCAATCGCCTTGGATTGCCGCATGCTGGTGCTTTGCGCCTGATCGGGCATACGCAGCACCTGCCCGGTTTTCAGCCGGTTGATGTTGCCGTCGATAAAGGCATCCGGGTTCAGCGCCTGGATGGCCAGCATGGTTTGTTGAATCGAACCGCCGTTACGCGCCTTCGCCGCGATTTCCCAGAGGGTATCGCGCGGCGTAGTGGTGTATTGGGAAGGTTTGGTCGCACCGGTGACGGGCGCGGTCACACCCTGAGTCGGCGTGGGCTGTGCGGCTGCTTCAGCGGTTTGCGGCGAGAATTTGGACGGGTCGAGCAAAACGCTGTAATCACGCAGCAGTCGACCGTTGGGCCACATCACCTGAACCAGGAATTTCACCATAGGTTCGGAGAGCGGCTTGCTGGAAGTGACACGCAGGATGCTTTTACCACCGGCACTGAGCACCGGAGTGAAGGTCAAGTCGTTGAGAAACGCCTGGCGGTCGACACCGGCCTTGGCGAAATCTTCAGGTGAAGCCAGGCTCGGCACCACTTCGGCAGCGGTGAGTTCCTTGACGTCGAGCAATTCGATTTCTGCCACCAACGGCTGGTTCAGCGTCGATTTCAGGGTCAGCTCCCCAAGCCCGAGGGCATGCGCCATACCGGAGGACAGCGCCGAGGCGGCCGCTATTGCTAACACCAGTTTGCGAACTTGAACCATAGCTCATCCTTAGTTTGAACATTCCTCGGCCAGCGAGAAGGTGTTGATAGCCGCTGCCGTAAGGCATTGCGCGGCGGCGAGAGGTCGCCGCGCGCGATCGTTTCATGCATGCCCCGGAAAGCCCCACAGGGTGGCTCGCCTTCAGCATTCCTGCCAAGCATAGCGCTGGGTCGGAACCATTCGAAAAATTGTTGCCAAGTATCTTTTACAGCAGGTCTTTTATCAACAACTCAGCCAGCTGCACAGCGTTGAGCGCGGCGCCTTTGCGTACGTTATCTGACGTCAGCCACAAATTAAGTTCCGACAGGTCGTCGATGCCCTGGCGTACCCGACCAACGTAGATCACATCCTGCCCTACCGCGTCACCTACCGCCGTCGGGTAATCACCGGCTTCAACCAGCTCGATGCCCGGGGCGTCTTCCAAAGCGGCGGTGACTTTAGCCAGGTCAATCTCACTCGCTGATTGCAGACTGACACTAAAGCTATCGCCAAAAAATACCGGGGCTTGAATGCAAGTCACGGAAATCTTCAATGAAGGCAAGGCCATGACCTGGCGCAACTCACGCACCAGGCGCTTTTCCAGCAGCGTATGACCTCGCTCGTCCGGCTTGCCGACCTGGGCCAACAAATTGAACGCCATCTGCCGATCGAAAAAGGTCGGCTCCAATGGGCGCACGTTAAGCAACTCGGCGGTCTGCCGGGCCAGCTCGGTCACGGCCTCGCGGCCCTGGGCGGAAACCGCCAGGCACGCGGTCAGGTTAATGCGCTGCAAATCGATCAAACCCAGCAACGGCGCCAGCACCACCGCCAGCGTCGTAGCCGAAGGGCTCGGGCTGCTGATCCGGAATGGCTTTTTCAGGCCGTCCAACACCTGCGCGTTGGCTTCCGGCACGACTTGCGGTGCCTGGTCGGCCGGCAACGCGCCGGACAGGTCAATGACCGAGCAACCGGCAGCCGTGGCGCGCGCGGCAAAACTCAGGGTCACGGCCGGGCCGGCGGCGAAGAACACCAACTGGACTTTGCCGAAGTCGAACTCATCGACTTCCCGCACCCGAACGTTCTTGCCACGAAACGGCACCGAGTGCCCGGCGGATTCGCTACTGGCCAGCAAGTGCAGGTTGCCGACCGGAAAGTCGCGCTCTTCAAGAATCTGCACGAGCGTCTCGCCGACAGTACCGGTGGCGCCGATCACGGCAATATCGAAGGACTGGCTCATGGTTCTACCTCAGGCGAAACGGGGGAGCGGCACTTTACCGGGCGGTGGGGATGCAGGCAATTATGTGGCGTCTGTTCTGCCCGCGATCACGGAACATCAGGCACCTCATCAACATCTGACGGCCTGGAATAAAAAAACCCGCGCCTCTTTCAAGGCACGGGTTCCTTCACAGCTTCAATCGATCAACGCTCAAGCAGGATCCGCAGCATGCGACGCAGCGGTTCGGCCGCGCCCCAGAGCAGTTGGTCGCCGACGGTGAACGCACCGACGAATTGCGACCCCATGTTCAACTTGCGCAGACGGCCAACCGGCACATTCAGGGTACCCGTGACCTTGGTAGGGCTCAGCTCCTGCATGCTGATCTCGCGGTTGTTCGGCACCAGCTTGACCCAAGGGTTGTGCTGGCTGATCAGCCCTTCGATATCGGCGATCGGCACGTCTTTGTTCAACTTGATGGTCAGCGCCTGGCTGTGGCAACGCATGGCACCAATGCGCACGCAGATGCCGTCGACCGGGATCGGGCTCTTGAAGCGACCGAGGATCTTGTTGGTCTCGGCCTGGGCCTTCCACTCTTCACGGCTCTGCCCGTTAGGCAGCTCTTTGTCGATCCACGGGATCAGGCTGCCGGCCAGCGGTACGCCGAAGTTTTCGGTCGGGTACGCGTCGCTGCGCATGGCTTCGGCGACACGACGGTCGATGTCGAGGATCGCGCTCGCCGGGTCGGCCAGTTGATCGGCGACCGCTGCGTGGGTCGCACCCATTTGCTTGATCAGTTCACGCATGTTCTGCGCGCCGGCACCGGACGCCGCCTGATACGTCATGGCGCTCATCCACTCCACCAGGCCAGCTTCGAACAGACCGCCCAGGCCCATCAGCATCAGGCTGACGGTGCAGTTGCCGCCGATATAGTTCTTGGTGCCCGCATCCAGCTGCTGGTCGATGACCTTGCGGTTGACCGGGTCCAGGACAATGACCGCGTCATCCTGCATGCGCAGGCTGGAAGCGGCGTCGATCCAGTAGCCCTGCCAGCCGGCTTCGCGCAGTTTCGGGAAGACTTCACTGGTGTAGTCACCACCCTGGCAGGTCAGAATCACGTCGAGGGTTTTCAGCTCTTCAATGCTGTAAGCGTCCTTGAGCGGAGCAATGTCCTTGCCCACGGACGGGCCTTGGCCACCGACATTGGAAGTGGTGAAAAACACCGGCTCGATAAGATCGAAATCCTGCTCTTCCAGCATCCGCTGCATGAGCACGGAACCGACCATACCGCGCCAACCGATCAGACCTACACGTTTCATCGCAACTACACCTTCTTGAAAAGTGGGCCGCTGCTTTCGGGGATGAAAGTGGCAGCGGGCCCGAGAGATTACAGATTCCGCAGCGCGGCGACTACTGCGTCACCCATTTCCTGCGTACCGACTTTAGTGCAACCGGCCGACCAGATGTCGCCCGTACGCAACCCCTGGTCCAGCACCAGGCTGACGGCTTTTTCGATGGCATCGGCTGCGGCCTGCTGGTTGAAGCTGTAACGCAGCATCATCGATACCGACAAAATGGTCGCCAATGGGTTGGCGATGCCTTTGCCCGCGATATCCGGCGCCGAACCGTGGCACGGCTCGTACATGCCTTTGTTGTTGGTGTCCAGGGACGCCGATGGCAGCATGCCGATGGAGCCGGTGAGCATCGAGGCCTGGTCGGACAGGATGTCGCCGAACATGTTGTCGGTGACGATCACGTCGAACTGCTTCGGCGCACGCACCAGCTGCATTGCGGCGTTATCGACGTACATGTGGCTCAGTTCGACTTCAGGATAATCCTTGGCCACTTGCTCGACCACTTCACGCCACAGCTGGCTGGAAGCCAGTACGTTGGCCTTGTCGACCGAGCACAGTTTCTTGCCGCGGACCATGGCCATGTCGAAACCGACACGGGCGATGCGGCGGATTTCGCTTTCGCTGTACGGCAGGGTGTCGTAGGACTGACGCTCGCCGTTTTCCAGGGTGCGGGTGCCACGCGGGGCGCCGAAATAGATACCGCCAGTCAGCTCGCGAACGATCAGGATGTCCAGGCCGGAGACGATCTCTGGCTTCAGGCTCGAAGCTTCGGCCAGTTGCGGGTACAGGATCGCCGGACGCAGGTTGCCGAACAGGCCCAGTTGCGCACGGATTTTCAGCAGACCACGCTCAGGGCGGATGTCACGCTCGATGGTGTCCCATTTCGGGCCGCCAACGGCGCCCAGCAGCACGGCATCGGCTGCGCGGGCACGTTCCAGGGTTTCATCGGCCAACGGCACGCCGTGCTTGTCGATGGCGGCACCACCGATCACGTCGTGGCTCAGCTCGAAGCCCAGGGCATACTTGTCGTTGGCCAGTTCCAGCACCTTGACCGCTTCGGTCATGATTTCCGGGCCAATACCGTCACCCGGGAGAATCAGAATCTGCTTGCTCATGCTTTCCTCATGTCATCAGTCGGTGCACCCTGGGGCGCGCCCGGAAAAAATCTATCGATCGGTACCTATCTTTCTACAAACAGCACCAACACATCCGTGCTGAACGAACCATCGGCCTCAATCTCGAAATATTCGCGTACTTCGTTGCCCATTGACTGTTGCAACTCGCGGATCGCCGCACGCATCACCTGTGGCGTGCGCATGCGCTCAACCCAGGAGTTGTACTCCAGGCGCAGGCGCTGCCGCGTGGTGCTACGGGTGTGCAGCCCCGCTTCGCTGATCTGGCGCAACCATTCACCGGCGGAATAATCACGCACATGGCTGGTGTCACGCAGCACTTCGACGCTTTGCAGGTAAGTGTCGAACAATGGGCTGCCCGGTGACAACACATCGATGAACGCCGCCACGCCACCCGGTTTCAACACCCGACGCACTTCCCGCAGGGCCAGGCCGAGATCGCTCCAATGGTGGGCCGAATAGCGACTGAAGACGAAATCGAATTCACCGTCGGCAAACGGCAAGCGTTCGGCGGCGCCATTGACCGTGGACACGTTGCTCAATCCACGATCAGCGGCGGCTGCGGCGACCACGTCAAGCATCTGCTGCGACAGGTCGTAAGCCACCACTTCCTTGACCAGCCCAGCCACGTGAAAACTCACATGACCGGCACCGCAACCCAGGTCCAGCACGCGGGCATCGCCCTGCCCCGCCAGTTCGGCCTGTAGCAGCGCAAATTCAGTGCCTTGAGCGTGTACGGCGCTGCTCAGGTAGGCCGAAGCCTGTTCACCGAATTGCTTTTGGACTACCTGGCTGTGCTGGGCGGTGCTGGTCATGGTGACTTCCTTTTAGTCTTGTGGCGCCTGTTCCGGCCTCATCGCGGGCCGGCGCTGACTACAAAAATCTCGAATCAATCAAGCGTCGCGAAACAACCAAGGCTGGCTCGCACGGTGCTTGGTTTCAAACGCCGCAATCGCGTCGCCGTCCTGCAAGGTCAGGCCGATGTCGTCCAGGCCATTGAGCAGGCAGTGTTTGCGGAAGGCGTCGATTTCGAAGCTCAGGACCTTGCCGTCCGGGCGGGTCACGGTCTGGGCTTGCAGGTCGATCTGCAACTGGTAGCCCGGATTGGCTTCTACCTGCTGGAACAGTTCGTCGACTTCGGCATCGCTCAAGATGATCGGCAACAAGCCGTTCTTGAAGCTGTTGTTGAAGAAGATGTCGGCATAGCTCGGCGCGATGATGCTGCGGAAACCGTACTCTTCCAGGGCCCACGGCGCGTGTTCACGGCTGGAACCGCAACCGAAGTTCTCGCGGGCCAGCAACACGCTGGCGCCTTGATAACGCTCGGCGTTGAGGACGAAGTCCTTGTTCAGCGGGCGCTTGGAGTTGTCCTGATACGGCTGCCCCACATCCAGGTAGCGCCATTCATCGAACAGGTTCGGGCCGAAACCCGTGCGCTTGATCGATTTCAGGAATTGCTTGGGAATGATCTGGTCGGTGTCGACGTTGGCACGATCCAGAGGCGCGACAAGTCCAGTGTGCTGGGTAAAAGCTTTCATGCTGCGCTCCTTTAGATCAATTCACGGACGTCGATGAAACGACCGTTCACGGCGGCGGCCGCGGCCATGGCCGGGCTCACGAGGTGGGTACGGCCACCCGCGCCCTGACGGCCTTCGAAGTTACGGTTGGACGTCGAGGCGCAGTGTTCGCCGGACTCCAAACGGTCCGGGTTCATCGCCAGACACATCGAGCAACCCGGCTCACGCCATTCGAAACCGGCTTCGAGGAAAATCTTGTCCAGGCCTTCCGATTCAGCCTGCGCCTTCACCAGACCCGAGCCCGGCACCACGATGGCCTGCTTGATGGTCGAGGCCACTTTGCGGCCCTTGGCAATGACGGCAGCCGCGCGCAAATCTTCGATCCGCGAGTTGGTGCAGGAACCGATGAACACGCGGTCCAGTTGAATGTCAGTGATCGCCTGATTGGCGGTCAGCCCCATGTATTTCAGGGCGCGCTCGATGGAGCCGCGCTTGACCAGGTCCATTTCCTTCGCAGGATCCGGTACGTTCTGATCAACGGCCAAAACCATCTCAGGCGAGGTGCCCCAGCTGACTTGCGGCTTGATCTGGGTCGCGTCGAGCTCGACCACGGTATCGAACACCGCGTCGGCATCCGACACCAGGTCTTTCCAGGCTTCGACCGCCAAGTCCCATTCAGCGCCTTTCGGGGCGAATGGACGGCCCTTCACGTAAGCCACGGTTTTTTCGTCGGCTGCCACCAGACCTACGCGAGCGCCAGCCTCGATGGACATGTTGCAGATAGTCATGCGCCCTTCGACGGACAGGTCACGAATCGCGCTACCGGCGAATTCGATGGCATGGCCGTTACCACCGGCGGTACCGATCTTGCCGATCACTGCGAGCACGATGTCCTTGGCGGTCACGCCAAACGGCGATTGGCCTTCGACGCGCACCAGCATGTTTTTCATTTTCTTGGCGACCAGGCACTGGGTGGCCAGCACGTGCTCGACCTCGGAGGTGCCGATACCGTGAGCCAGGGCACCGAAGGCGCCGTGGGTCGACGTATGGGAGTCGCCGCAGACCACGGTCATGCCCGGCAACGTTGCACCCTGCTCCGGGCCGATGACGTGAACGATGCCTTGGCGCACGTCATTCATCTTGAATTCGACAATGCCGTATTCATCGCAGTTGTCGTCCAGGGTCTGGACCTGCAGGCGCGAGACCTGGTCAACGATGGCGTCGATGCCGCCCTTGCGCTCCGGCGTGGTCGGTACGTTGTGGTCCGGGGTGGCGATGTTGGCATCGATGCGCCAAGGCTTGCGCCCGGCCAGACGCAGGCCTTCGAAGGCTTGCGGCGAGGTCACTTCGTGAATGATGTGACGGTCGATGTAGATCAGCGCAGAACCATCGTCGCGCTGCTTGACCAAATGCGAATCCCAGAGCTTGTCGTAGAGCGTTTTGCCGGCCATCAGACGTTTTCCTCATCAGCTTGTTTCTATGCCCCGGGCTTTGATATCTCAATAACCCCTTGGCTTGTGAGGCTGATCCTATGGGGTTACATTAAATAACTCAAATTCATATTTTTTATGCTTTGGATAACCAACTGGAATACAACCATGGACCTGGCCAACCTCAATGCCTTTATTGCCATCGCCGAGACAGGAAGCTTCTCCGGCGCCGGCGAGCGCCTGCACCTGACCCAACCCGCCATCAGTAAACGCATCGCCGGGCTGGAGCAGCAATTGAAGGTGCGGCTGTTCGATCGACTGGGTCGTGAAGTCGGCCTGACCGAGGCAGGCCGCGCGCTGCTGCCGCGTGCTTATCAGATTCTGAACGTACTGGATGATACTCGCCGCGCCCTGACCAACCTCACCGGCGAAGTGACCGGCCGTCTGACCCTGGCCACCAGTCACCACATCGGCCTGCACCGTTTGCCTCCGTTACTCAGGGAGTTCACTCGACGCTACCCCGACGTCGCGCTGGATATTCAATTCCTCGATTCGGAAGTGGCCTACGAAGAAATCCTTCATGGTCGTGCCGAATTGGCCGTCATCACCCTGGCGCCGGAACCCCACGCACTGGTCAAGGCCACGCCGGTGTGGGACGACCCGCTGGACTTTGTGGTCGCACCGGAGCATTCGCTGCTCAATAATGGCCCGGTCAGCCTGGCGGACATTGCCCGGCATCCGGCGGTGTTCCCCGGCGGCAACACGTTCACCCACCACATCGTCCAGCGCCTGTTCGAAGCCCAGGGGCTGACGCCGAACATCGCCATGAGCACCAATTATCTGGAAACGATCAAGATGATGGTGTCGATTGGCCTGGCCTGGAGCGTGTTGCCGCGCACCATGCTCGACGATCAAGTTGCACGAATACCCCTGCCGGGCATACAACTGTCTCGCCAGCTAGGCTATATCCTGCACACAGAACGGACGCTATCGAATGCAGCACGGGCCTTCATGGCCTTGCTGGATGCTCAAATCGATCTGCCAGGGATTCAGGGTTAACTTGTGCTACTGCTATAGAGCCGCAAATTCCTGTGCAAAATGCCCAAATCAGCCTAAGGCTTGCCAATGCCGAAATCTGTTGACCGTATTCCGCCGATGCCGCGTATTCAGGCACTTGATCCACAACGATCCGAGCAGAGCTGGGAAAGTGCCCCCCAATTGTTGGCCGCCCTGAACGGCGCCCGGCTGGGTGCCTGGTATTGGGACATCGAACGCGGGCAGATCAGTTGGTCACGGGGTACTCAGGCGCTGTTCGGCTTTGATCCGCGCCAACCGTTACCCGCCGATCTGGAATACCTCGATTTGCTGCCGCCGGAAGACCGGGCGAAAACCATTCGTGCCTTCCATGCCGTGATCGCCGGCGCACCGCTGGAGCAAGCGATGCACCACCGCATTCGCTGGCCCGACGGCAGCCTGCACTGGCTGGAGATCAACGGCAGCCTGCTGCCGGACAAAAATGGCCGTCCACGCATGATCGGCGTGATTCGCGAGATCACCCACCAACGTCAGCGCGAGCAGGCGCTGAGCAGTTCGGAGAAGCGGTTCGCCACCCTGTTCCATCTGTGCCCGAACATGGTGTTGCTGACACGCCAGGAAGACGGCCTGATCACCGAAGCCAATCAGTATTTCGAAAGCCTGTTTGGCTGGCCGGTGCAAGACGCGATCGGCCGCACCACCCTGGAGTTGGGCCTTTGGGTGAACCCCGAACAACGCACGACACTGGTCAAAGCCACCAAGGCCAAGGGCGAACTGATCAACATGGAGGTGCAGTTTCGCGCCAGCAATGGCCAGATCCACGACGGCATCCTCAGCGCACAAAAGGTCGAGCTCGAAGGCCAGCCGTACCTGTTGAGCACTTTCCTCGACACCACCGAACGCAAAGCCGCCGAGCACGCCTTGAAAGACAGTCAGGAACGCCTCGACCTGGCACTGGATTCGGCGCAGCTGGGCACTTGGGACTGGCACATTCCCAGCGGCATGCTTTACGGTTCGGCCCGCGCCGCCCAACTGCACGGGATGGATGCGAAGCCTTTTCATGAATCTTTCGACGAATTTTTCGAAGGGGTTCCCGGCGAAGAACGCGACAACATGCGCGACGCTTACCGCAGCTTGCGCGAAGGCCCGGCGGGCAACTATCAACTGACTTACCGCGTACAACTGGAAGACGGCACTTCACGCTACCTGGAAAGTCGCGCCCGGCTGTACCGCGATGAAAATGGCGCGCCGCTGCGCATGGCCGGGACCCTGCTGGACATCACCGATCAAGTCGAACGCGAGCAACAGCTGGTGGCCTCCGAAGAGAAATTCGCCACCCTGTTCCAGGTCAGCCCGGACCCGATCTGCGTCACCCGCCAGGACACCGGTCAGTTCATCGAGATCAATTCCAGTTTCACCCAGACCTTTGGCTGGGGCACCGCCGATGTGATTGGCCGCAGCGCTGACGAAATCGGCCTGTGGGACGCCTCGGCCAAAAGCCTGCAGCGCATCGAACAGGTAATCCGCGAGCAAAGCCTGAATAACGTGGCCATCCTCGTCCAGCACAAGGACGGGCAGTCTCTGACCTGCGTGATTTCCAGCCGTCAGATCAACGTCGGCGAGCAGCCATGCATCGTCACCACGTTACGCGACATCACCCAGCAACAACGCTCGGAAGCAGCGCTCAAGGCCAGCGAAGAGAAGTTCGCCAAGGCGTTCCACTCAAGCCCCGACGCCATCACCATCACCGAACGCGACACCGGCCGCTACCTGGAGGTCAACGACGGTTTCTGCCGCCTGACCGGCTACCGCGCCGACGAAGTGATCGGGCGCACGGTGTATCAGGTCGGAATCTGGGCCGAAGAAAAACAACGCGCGGCATTGCTGGCTGAACTGCAGATCAAGGGCCGGGTTCACCATCAGGAAATGCTCGGGCGCAACAAGCGCGGCGAGTTGTTGACGGTGGAAGTGTCGGTAGAACCGATCAACCTGAACGAAACCGCGTGCCTGCTGCTGACCGCCCGAGACGTCAGCTTGCTGAAAAACGCCGAAGCGCAGATCCGCCACCTGGCGTACCACGACCCATTGACCAACCTTCCCAACCGCGCGCTGCTGATGGACCGTTTGAGCCAGCAGATTGCCCTGCTCAAACGCCACAACCTGCGCGGCGCATTGATGTTTCTCGACCTTGATCACTTCAAGCACATCAACGATTCCCTCGGCCATCCGGTGGGCGATACGGTGCTGAAGATCATCACCGCACGCCTGGAAGCCAGTGTGCGCATGGAAGATACCGTCGCACGCCTGGGCGGCGACGAATTCGTCGTCCTGCTCAGCGGTCTCGAAGGCTCGCGCAGTGAAGTCAGTGAGCAGGTGCGCGAGCTGGCTGACACCTTGCGCGAACTGCTGTCAGAACCGATGTTCCTCGATGGCCAGCGCCTGCAAGTGACGCCGAGCATTGGCATTGCACTGATTCCCGACCATGGCTCCACGCCGACGGATTTGCTCAAACGCGCTGACATTGCCCTTTATCGCGCCAAAGATTCGGGGCGCAACATCGCGCAGATGTATCACAACACCATGCAGAAGGCCGCGAGCGAGCGCCTGCGCATGGAGACCGATCTGCGCCTGGCGCTGTCCCGGGGTGAGTTTCGCGTGCACTACCAACCCCAGCTCGACGCCCGGAATAACCGTATCGTCGGTGCCGAGGCCCTGGTGCGCTGGACCCACCCCGAACTCGGCGCGCAATCGCCAACCGAATTCATCAAGGTGCTGGAGGACAGCGGGCTGATCCTGGAGGTCGGCACCTGGATTCTCGACGAAGCCTGTCAGGCCTTCCGGCAATTGATCGCCAATCGCCTGATTGACCCGCTGAACTTCAGCCTGTGCGTCAACATCAGCCCAAGGCAGTTCCGTCAGAACGACTTTGTCGAACGCATCGAAAACAGCCTCGCCAGCCACGGCCTGCCCTGCTCGCTGCTGAAACTGGAAATCACCGAAGGCATCGTCATCCAGAACCTGGAAGACACCATCAATAAGATGCGCCGCCTGAAAAAACTCGGCGTGAGCTTCGCCATGGACGACTTCGGCACCGGTTACTCCTCGCTGACCTACCTCAAGCGCCTGCCGGTCGACACGCTGAAAATCGACCAATCGTTCATCCGCGACGCCACCACCGACCCCAACGACGCCGAAATCATCCGCGCCATCGTCGCCATGGCCCGCAGCCTGGAATTGAAGGTGATCGCCGAAGGCGTGGAAACGCCGGAGCAACTCGCGTTCTTGCAAGGGCTGGACTGCCATTTCTACCAGGGTTACCTGCACAGCCAGCCGTTGCCGGTGGAGGAGTTTCAGAAACTCCTGAGGTAATCAGATCTTTGCGGGAATGGCATACAAAAAAGGGGCGCCCATGGCGCCCCTTCTTGTTGCTCTGACTCAGTGCTGCAGAGCCGGTTTTTCCGTCCCGTTGATCGGGATGCGTTTGGCTTTCGCCTCTTCCGGAATCACCCGCAGCAGGTCGATGCTCAACAGACCGTTGCTCAGGCCGGCAGCCTTGATTTCGATATGGTCCGCCAGTCGGAACGACAGCTTGAACGCACGCTGGGCAATGCCTTGGTGCAGGAAGGTCACGCCTTCGTTGCTGTCACGTTTGCCGCCACTGATGGTCAGCACACCCTTCTCGACTTGCAGCTCCAGGTCTTCTTCCTGGAAACCGGCCGCCGCCACGACGATGCGGTATTGATCGTCACCGTGCTTTTCGACGTTGTACGGTGGGTAGGTGCTGCCTGGCTCGTTACGCAGGGCGGTTTCGAACAGGTCGTTGAAACGATCGAAGCCTACCGAGGAACGGAACAGAGGCGCCAGGGAAAATGCAGTACTCATAATTCAAATCTCCTGAAAATAATCAGCAAGTTATTTGTCTCCGCGACCCGAATTCGGCATCGCGTAACCCTTAGATAGGGACCGCCAATTGCTTTTCAAGAGATTTTTTTCAAATTTTTTTTAACGATTTTCAGGCGGCTTCAGCGACCTGCAGTCCCAACAAGCGCGAGACCTGATCCAGCTCGGTCTCACGACGCAGGACACTGAACAGCTCCACCGCTTCGGGATAATTGCGGGTCAGCATCGCCAGCCATTGCTTCAAACGGCCCGGTGATTGGCGAGGCGTCATCTGCGCCTTGGCTTGCAGCCAGAAATCCTGAATCAGAGGCAGCAGCTCGGCCCAGGTCATCTCAATGACCTCTTCACCGGCCCTTGCCGCAGCAATTTGCCGAGCCAGGTCCGGACGTGAAACCAGGCCGCGACCGAGCATGATGTCTTCCACACCGCTGATTTCGTGGCAACGGCGCCAGTCTTCGACACTCCAGATATCGCCATTGGCAAACACCGGCACCTTGACCACGTCCTGAACCCGCGGAATCCACTCCCAATGCGCTGGAGGCTTGTAGCCGTCGGTTTTGGTTCGTGCATGGACCACGATGTGCGCAGCGCCACCTTCGGCCAGGGCCGTGGCGCACACCAGTGAGCCATCCGGGCTGTCGAAGCCCAGGCGCATCTTGGCGGTCACGGGAATGTGCGACGGAACGGCGCGACGGACATGTTCGACGATCTGGTTCAGCAGCTCCGGCTCCTTGAGCAGCACTGCACCACCACGAGACTTGTTCACGGTTTTGGCCGGGCAGCCGAAGTTCAGATCAATCACTTCGGAACCCAGCTCACAGGCCAGCGCGGCGTTCTCTGCCAGGCACACCGGATCGGAACCCAATAACTGCACGCGCAGCGGCACACCGGCAGCGGTGCGAGCACCGTTGAGCAATTCCGGGCCGAACTTGTGGAAATAGGCAGGCGTGAGCAACTGATCGTTGACACGAATGAATTCGGTTACGCACCAATCAATGCCACCCACGCGGGTCAGTACGTCGCGCAGGATGTCGTCGACCAACCCCTCCATGGGCGCCAAGGCAATTTGCATGAAAAACACACTCAACGAAAAACGTGCGGCAGTTTACTGGATTACGCAAGAAATCTGCAGAACATCGCAGTTCCTTTGCAGGAGCGAGCTCGCTCCTACAAGGGTTGGAGCGACAGCAACGCCGGGCCATAACCCTCGATGAACTCCGCTGGCATGCGCTTGGGCCGACCGGTGGACAGTTCGATGCAAACAAAGGTGGTTTGCGCCCGCAGCAGCGTGGCGTTGTCGCTCGGGCGCTTCAACTGGAAGTGTCGGGTCATTTTCAGGCGCTGATCCCAATCGACGATCCAGGTCGCCAATTGCAGCTCGTCGCCCTCATAAGCGGCCGCCAGGTAATCGATCTCATGCCGCACCACCGCCATCGCCCGGTCCAATCGACGATACTCGACCAGATCCAGTCCCAGGCGCTGGGAGTGGCGCCACGCACAGCGCTCGAGCCAGGTGACGTACACCGCATTATTGGCGTGCCCGAGCCCGTCGATGTCCTCGGCGCCCACTTGCAGATCGATGATAAATGGCGTTGCCCGATCCCAGCCCATGCCCCACTCCCGGTCAAATGATGTCGACCGGGGCAGTGTAACGGATGCTCAGGCCGATTGGCGCGATTGCAGGCTGCGTCCGGCCAGCAGTGATAGCACGCCATCAATCACCCGAGGGTCGGCCAATACTCGCTGATGACCGCCTTCTTGCAGACGCAACAGACGGCTGTCGAACCAGGCTTCATGGATCGCCTGCGATTCCTTCACCGAAACAAACTTGTCGTCTTCGGCATGGACGATCAGGCCGGGCATATCGAGTTGGTAGTGCGCCACATCCAGCGTGGCAGCGCGCATGCCGACGTCTTTCTCAACCTGACGGATGAATGCCGAGCGAGCTTTCGGCGGCAACCCCACATAGCGCGCGAAGCCGCGCAGCACGCCGAGGATTCGCGCAGGAGCCGCGATGGTGACCAGGGTTTCGGTGCGCAAGCCCAGTTGCACGGCGAGCATGGCGCTGGCGCCGCCCATGGAGTGACCGATGACGGCTTGAAGCGGTGGCAGCTCGGCGGCGGCTTCAAGCATGGCGCGAGCGAACAGCGCGACATTCGCCTCGGTTCCCGGCGAGCGACCGTGCGCCGGGCCGTCGAGGGCAACCACCGTGTACCCGGCATCGACCAGGGCAGTGATGAGACTGGCAAACTGCGTAGGCCGACCTTCCCAACCGTGCATCAGCAGCACTGCCGGGCCCTGCCCCCAGCGCAATGCCGAGAGACCGAAACGCAAAGTGATCCGTTCGGATTTGGCCAGGAGCGGCAATTCCCAATCACGCGGAGGCAAATCTCGCGGCGTCATGAACGCCAGTCGCATTTTTCTTGCAACCAGTTTTGGAGCAAACCAACCCAAGGTGCCATTGACGCCACGAACCCACTTTAACGCGCTCATCGCTCTCTCCTCAGGCTGCAGCCTTCAGGTCAACGCACAGCCGACTTGGCAGCGCGTAGCAATCGGTCGGATAAATCACCGGGGCCCAGCGCCCGTGCCAGCGCCAGACCGCCCACCATCAGGGCCATGTCGGCCAGGGCTTTATCGGTGTCTTCGGGACTGGCCGCCAACTGCGCGACCATCAGCTCCATGTGTTCATTCAGTGCGATCCGGAAGGCATCGGGCAGACGTCCGAGCTCACCGATCGAGGCCGGAATCGGGCACGCAGACTCGCTGGAATCACGGTGTTTGCGCGACAGATAGAACGCCGCGACCAGGGCGCGACGCTCCTCACCGGTCAGTTCGGCATCCATGTCAGCAATCAGGTCACGGCGACGCCCCAGCAATTGCTTGAACGCCTCCAGCATCATTGCGTCCTTGCTTTCGAAGTGCGCATAAAAGCCGCCGACGGTCAGGCCGGCTGCGCCCATTACTTCGCCCACGCTAGGCTCGGCCGGGCCGCGCTGAATCAGCGCTGCGCTGGCAGCCTTGAGGATGCGTTCACGGGTTTGAGCTTTTTTATCGTTCATCGTTGCCTCCGAATATTACAACTAGAATATTATTCTCATAATAATTTTCTGCAAGTCGTAGATGTGACCGCTGGTCTGAAGAACAGTTTGAAAGAAATGGGGGAATTTGGTTAAACGCCAGACAAACAAAAGGGCCATTCAATAATTGAATGACCCTTATAAAATCCCGCAGAGCGGGTAATCGTGGCGTCCCCTAGGGGACTCGAACCCCTGTTACCGCCGTGAAAGGGCGGTGTCCTAGGCCACTAGACGAAGGGGACACAAACCCTTCTATACAACTGACCAGTGCTGAGAGCTGATCGATTCAAGGCCGGTGTGGCCAGACCTTGAACTGTAAAAT
>NZ_JBXAFA010000010.1:0-261880 GCF_058792515.1 Pseudomonas sp. MT92 | reverse complement strand
TTGGTGGAGCTAGACGGGATCGAACCGTCGACCTCTTGCATGCCATGCAAGCGCTCTCCCAGCTGAGCTATAGCCCCGGATTTTTCGCCTCGCGGCGGAGCGACATTTTGCAACATCGCTTCTGTAAAACTGGCGTCCCCTAGGGGACTCGAACCCCTGTTACCGCCGTGAAAGGGCGGTGTCCTAGGCCACTAGACGAAGGGGACGCAAACCCTTCTATACAACTGATCAACGCTGAGTGTTGATCGCTTCAAGGCCAGTGTGGCCAGACCTTGAAGTGTAAATTGGTGGAGCTAGACGGGATCGAACCGTCGACCTCTTGCATGCCATGCAAGCGCTCTCCCAGCTGAGCTATAGCCCCTCATCGTTGATGTCATCGCTGAGGACGGGGCGAATCTTAAGGGTGTATCGAAAGCCTGTCAAACTTATTTTTGAAAAATTTCAAAATTTTTTGTCGGCATAACAACCACTTACCGCCCTTCCCCCGTAAATTCAGGAGAAAACGCCGGAGGACAGGAGCAAAAGATCCCGGCCTCCGACGGCTACCGCAGAGTCAGACGTGCTCAGGCAATAGCGCCCAGGAGCTTTTCCCACTCTTTGTTTTCTTTCTTCGACACGCCACCCAGCAGGTCGATCGCCTGGCGCAGACGGAAACGCGTCAGGTCCGGACCGAGGATTTCCATCGCATCGAGCACAGACACCGAGCTCGCCTGACCTGTGATCGCGGCAAACATCAGCGGCATGGCATCACGCAGCTTCAGCTCCAGGGACTCGACCACGGCCTGAATGGTCGCCGTGATGCTGTCCTTCTCCCACTGACGCAGGCTTTCCAGCTTCCACAGGATCAACTGCATCAACTGACGAACCTGATCGCCGGACAGCTTCTTCGACTCGAACAGTTTTGCGTCCGGGTTCACGCCACCGGCAAAGAAGAACCCGGCCAGCGGTGCAACCTGGCTGAAGGTCTCGACGCGGCCCTGCACGTGCGGCGCGATCTTCATCATGTATTCGGAATTGAAGGCCCACTTCTGGACGCGCGCGGCGAATTCTTCCACTGGCAGGTCGCGCAACCACTGGCCGTTGAGCCACGACAATTTCTCGATGTCGAAAATCGGCCCGCCCAGGGACACACGCTTCAGATCGAAGTTATCGACCATCTCCTGCAGGGAGAACTTCTCGCGCTCGTCCGGCATCGACCAGCCCATGCGCCCCAGGTAGTTGAGCATTGCTTCGGGCATGAAACCCATGCGCTCGTAGAACGTCACCGAGGTCGGGTTCTTGCGCTTGGACAGCTTGCTCTTGTCCGGGTTACGCAACAGCGGCATGTAGCACAGCTCCGGCTGCTCCCAACCGAAGTATTCGTACAAGAGGATCAGTTTCGGCGCCGACGGCAGCCACTCTTCACCACGCAACACGTGGGTGATACCCATCAGGTGGTCATCGACCACGTTGGCCAGGAAGTAAGTCGGCAGGCCGTCGGTCTTCATCAGGACTTGCATGTCCATGCGGTCCCACGGGATTTCGACGTCGCCACGCAGCATGTCCGGAACCACGCAGACGCCTTCGCTCGGCACCTTCATGCGGATCACGTGCGGCTCGCCAGCGGCCAGGCGACGCGCGACTTCTTCCTTGGACAACAACAGCGCACGACCGTCGTAACGCGGCGTCTCGCCGCGAGCCATCTGCTCGGCGCGCATCTGGTCCAGCTCTTCGGCGGTGCAGAAGCACGGGAAGGCATGGCCCATATCGACCAGCTGCTGGCAATACTTCTGATAAATCTCGCCACGCTCGCTCTGACGGTAAGGACCGTGCGGGCCACCCACGTCCGGGCCTTCGCTCCAGTCGATGCCCAACCAGCGCAAGGCGTCGAAAATCTGCTGTTCGGACTCACGGGTCGAACGCAGCTGGTCAGTGTCTTCGATCCGCAGGATGAACTCACCGCCGTGCTGCTTGGCAAAGCAGTAGTTGAACAATGCGATGTAAGCGGTACCTACGTGGGGGTCCCCTGTAGGCGATGGCGCGATGCGCGTGCGGACGGTGGTCATGGCAAGTCTCAACAAAAGAATAGAAAGCGAGGATCAGACAAGGGGCGAATGGTAACAGGCGACACCCGCCCGGCTCCAGTCAGCAGGGCATTTAAGCCAAGGTTGCGTCTACAACGACCGTTTGCCACGGTGAATGACTGAATATCAGCCAATGGCATTTACCGTTTATCGGCTGTATGCAAGATTCGCCTGCTGATAACTTTCCTGACAATTTCTCGACTACAGTTTGCCCCATGCCTGCCCAACTCAAGCGTCGCCTGTCTATTTTCCTGTTAATTGTCCTGCTGATCGCCGGAGGCTTTTTTGCCCATTGGTTTTTCAAGGGGCGTTTTTACGAAAGCACTGACAACGCGTACGTGCAGGGCGAGATCACCCGCGTGTCGAGCCAGTTGGGGGCACGCATCGACAAGGTGCTGGTCCAGGACAACCAGCATGTCGAGAAAGATCAGTTACTGATCAAGCTCGAAGGTGATGATTTCCACCTCGCCGTCGACCGCGCAAACGCAGCCCTCGCCACTCGCGAAGCTGAACGCTTGCAAGCCCAGAGCAAACTGACGCAACAAAGCAGCCTGATTGCCGCCAGCGATGCGCAAGTCGCGTCCACGCAAGCGAGCCTGGGTCGCTCACAGATCGACCTGAACCGCGCCGAGACCTTGCGCAAACCCGGCTACGTCTCGGAGGAACGGGTCACCACCCTCTCCGCCGACGCCCACATTGCCCGCTCGCAACTGGCCAAGGCCCAGGCAGATGCCCAGGGTCAGCGCCAGCAAATCAACGCACTGACCGCCGAGATCAAACGCCTCGACGCGCAAATTGCCAACGCCAAAACCGATCTGGCCCAAGCTGAACTGAACCTCACCCGCAGCGAAATCCACGCCCCCATCAGCGGCCTGATCGGCCAACGCGCCGCGCGCGAAGGCCAGTACGTACAGGCCGGCGCGTATTTGCTGTCGATCGTGCCGGATGAAGACATCTGGATTCAGGCCAACTTCAAGGAAACCCAGATCGGCCATATGCAACCCGGTCAGAAAGCCGAGCTGACTTTCGACGCCTACAGCGATACCCCGATCGAAGCACGGGTCGACAGCCTGTTCGCCGCGTCGGGCGCGCAGTTCAGCCTGTTGCCGCCGGACAATGCCACGGGCAACTTCACCAAAGTCGTACAACGGATTCCGGTAAAACTGACCTTCGCCGCAGACAATCCGCTGCGCGGCAAAATCCGGCCGGGCATGTCGGTCACGGTCAAAGTGAATATCAAAGACGCCCCTGACAATGGCCGGTGATCAACTGATCCGGCCGGCCGGGGAACCGACCCGGCGGGACTGGATCGCGGTCATGAGCGCGATGCTCGGCGCCTTCATGGCGGTGCTCGACATCCAGATCACCAACTCATCGCTCAAGGATATTCAGGGTGCGCTGTCGGCGACCCTGGAAGAAGGCTCATGGATTTCCACCTCGTACCTGGTGGCGGAAATCATCATGATCCCGCTGACCGCGTGGCTGGTTCAGCTATTGTCGGCGCGACGCCTGGCGGTGTGGGTGTCCCTTGGGTTTCTCGCCGCCTCCCTCCTTTGCTCCATGGCCTGGAGCCTGGAGAGCATGATCGTCTTCCGCGCCTTGCAAGGCTTCACCGGTGGCGCGCTGATCCCGCTGGCGTTCACCCTCACCCTGATCAAACTTCCCGAACACCACCGCGCCAAGGGCATGGCCATGTTCGCCATGACCGCCACCTTCGCACCGTCGATCGGCCCGACACTGGGCGGCTGGCTGACGGAAAACTGGGGCTGGGAATACATCTTCTACATCAACATCCCCCCCGGCCTGCTCATGATCGCGGGCCTGATGTACGGCCTGGAGAAGAAGGAATCACACTGGGAACTGCTCAAAAGCACCGATTACGCCGGGATCGTCACCCTCGGCATGGGCCTTGGCTGTTTGCAGGTATTTCTGGAAGAAGGCCATCGCAAGGACTGGCTCGAGTCGAACCTGATCGTCAGCCTAGGCAGCATCGCGTTGCTCAGTCTGATTACGTTTGTGATCGTGCAGTTTTCCAGGCCCAATCCGCTGATCAACCTGCGCATCCTCGGCAATCGCAACTTCGGCCTATCGAGCATCTCCAGCGTCGGGATGGGGGTCGGCTTGTACGGTTCGATTTATCTGTTGCCGCTGTATCTGGCGCAGATCCAGAACTACAACGCCCTGCAGATCGGTGAAGTAATCATGTGGATGGGCGTGCCGCAGCTGTTTCTGATTCCGCTGGTGCCCAAGCTGATGAAGTACGTCTCGCCAAAATGGCTGTGCGCACTGGGTTTCGGCCTGTTCGGCTTCGCGAGTTTTTCATCGGGCGTGCTGAACCCGGACTTCGCCGGACCGCAGTTCAATCAGATTCAGATCGTGCGCGCGTTGGGCCAGCCACTGATCATGGTCACCATCTCGCTGATCGCCACGGCCTACATCCTGCCGCAGGACGCGGGCTCGGCGTCGAGCCTGTTCAACATCCTGCGCAACCTCGGCGGCGCCATCGGCATCGCCCTGCTCGCCACCCTGCTGGATGCGCGAACCAAGACCTATTTCGATTATTTGCGCGAGTCCATCGTGCCGAGTAACCCGCAGGTGGCCGAGCGCCTGGCATCCTTGACCAGCACCCTGGGCAATGAAACGGCGGCGCTGGGCAAACTCAGCGAGATTGCCCATCAACAGGCGTCGATCATGGCCTACAACGATGCGTTTCACCTTGTCGGGATCGCGCTGGGGGTCAGCATGCTGGCGGTGTTACTGACCAGGAAGTTGCCAGCGGGGCTTAAAGCCGGCGAAGCGCATTGATACCGATCATGCGCTCAACACTGTGGCGAGGGGCTGCCCCCTCGCCACACGCCATCAGACTGTAATCAACCGCTCGCGCAACTTGGCAATCTCGTCACGCATCTGTGCTGCGGCTTCGAATTCCAGATCACGTGCCAGCTGGTACATCTTCTCTTCCAGCGCCTTGATCCGCTTGGCAATCTCACCCGGCGACCGCAACTCGGCTTCGTATCGGGCATTTTCCTCGGCGGCCTTGGCCATGCCTTTGCGTTTCTTGCTGCGCGAGCCCGGCACGGTGGCGCCTTCCATGATGTCGGCCACATCCTTGAACACGCCCTTGGGCGTAATGCCATTGGCCAGGTTGAAGGCGATCTGCTTGTCGCGACGGCGCTCGGTTTCACCGATCGCGCGCTCCATGGAGCCGGTGATGCGATCGGCATAGAGAATCGCCCGGCCATTGAGGTTACGCGCCGCCCGGCCGATGGTCTGGATCAGCGAGCGTTCGGAGCGCAGAAAGCCTTCCTTGTCCGCATCAAGAATCGCCACCAGCGACACTTCCGGCATGTCCAGGCCTTCGCGCAACAGGTTGATCCCCACCAGTACGTCAAAAGTGCCGAGGCGCAGATCACGGATGATCTCGACTCGCTCCACGGTGTCGATGTCCGAGTGCAAATAGCGTACGCGCACGCCGTGGTCGGCCAGGTAGTCGGTCAGGTCTTCGGCCATGCGCTTGGTCAGCGTGGTGACCAGCACTCGCTCCTCGACCGCGACGCGCTTGGTGATTTCCGACAGCAAGTCGTCGACCTGGGTCAGTGCCGGGCGGATCTCGATTTGCGGATCCACCAGCCCGGTCGGACGCACCACCATGTCAATCACGCGCCCGGCGTGCTCGGCCTCATAGTTGCCCGGGGTTGCCGAGACAAAAATCGTCTGCGGGCTGATGCTTTCCCATTCGTCAAAACGCATTGGCCGGTTGTCCAGCGCAGACGGTAGACGGAAGCCGTACTCGACCAGGGTTTCCTTGCGCGAGCGGTCACCTTTGTACATCGCGCCGACCTGCGGCACGCTGACGTGGGACTCGTCGATCACCAACAAGGCGTCGGCCGGCAGGTAGTCGTAAAGGGTCGGCGGCGGCGCGCCAGCCTCACGGCCGGACAGATAGCGCGAGTAGTTTTCGATGCCGTTGCAGTAGCCCAGTTCGAGGATCATCTCCAGATCGAAACGGGTGCGCTGCTCCAGACGCTGGGCTTCCACCAGTTTGTTGTTGGAACGCAGGTATTCCAGGCGCTCCTTCAATTCGACCTTGATCCCTTCAACGGCGCCCATCAGGGTTTCCCGTGGCGTCACGTAGTGGCTTTTGGGGTAGAAGGTGAAGCGCGGCAGCTTGCGGATGACTTCACCGGTCAGCGGGTCGAAGGCCGACAGGCTTTCCACTTCATCATCGAACAGCTCGATGCGGATCGCTTCGAAGTCGGATTCGGCCGGGTGGATATCTATCACATCGCCGCGCACACGGAAGGTCGCACGGGCGAACTCCATGTCGTTGCGGGTGTATTGCAGGTCGGCCAGACGCCGCAGCAATTCCCGTTGATCGAGCTTGTCGCCGCGATCCACGTGCAACACCATCTTCAAATAGGTTTCCGGACTGCCCAAGCCATAGATACACGACACCGTGGTGACGATGATCGCGTCCTTGCGCTCCAGCAGCGCCTTGGTTGCCGACAGCCGCATCTGCTCAATGTGGTCGTTGATCGACGCGTCTTTCTCGATGAAGGTGTCGGACGACGGCACATAGGCTTCGGGCTGATAGTAGTCGTAGTAGGAAACGAAATACTCCACGGCGTTGTTCGGGAAGAACGCCTTGAACTCTCCGTACAACTGCGCGGCCAGGGTCTTGTTTGGCGCCAGTACCAGGGTCGGGCGCTGCACCTGGGCGATGACGTTGGCGATACTGAAGGTCTTGCCCGAGCCGGTCACACCGAGCAACGTCTGGTGCGCCAACCCGGCTTCGATACCCTCGACCATCAGGCGGATGGCTTCCGGCTGATCGCCGGCGGGCTCGAAACGGGTGACTAGCTGAAATTCAGACATGTAGTACCTCTCGGTTCTCGGTGCAGGAATTCGCGCCTGCACAGTCAAACTGGCAGGAACGAAAAAGGCCGCAAACGACGCACGTCGCCCGAGGAAAAAACTGGATTGTGCTCAATGTGGAGCCGATTGCACTCGCTTTCAAGGCAAACGTCCTACATCCCTCGAAGTCTTTGACGATGCCAATCGACTAACGGTCGGAAAATAATCGGAAAAACTTACCGTAAAAGCGGAATCGTCTGTCGCCATCAATCGCCGATGGCCTCTATACTAGCTCCCCGTTTGTGCACCGCTCTAGTGCATTCGGCTGGAGCGCGACACGTCCCTCCACTCTCCATTCAGAGCCGCCGCAAAAATGAGCCTGTTCTCCGCTGTCGAAATGGCACCACGCGATCCAATCCTGGGCCTCAACGAAGCATTCAACGCCGATACCCGTACCAACAAGGTCAACCTGGGAGTCGGTGTTTACTGCAACGAGGAGGGGAAAATTCCACTCCTGCGCGCCGTTGTCGAAGCCGAAACCATTCGCGTCGCTCAACACGCCTCTCGTGGCTACCTGCCAATCGACGGCATCGCCGCCTACGACCAGGCCGTGCAAAAACTGCTGTTCGGTAACGATTCGCCACTGATCGCCGCTGGCCGCGTCATCACCACCCAGGCCGTTGGCGGCACTGGCGCACTGAAAATCGGTGCAGACTTCCTCAAGCAACTGCTGCCGAACGCCGTCGTGGCCATCAGCGACCCGAGCTGGGAAAACCACCGCGCGCTGTTTGAAACCGCCGGTTTCCCGGTACAGAACTACCGCTACTACGACGCCGCGACCCATGACGTGAACCGCGTCGGCCTGCTGGAAGACCTGAACGCGCTGCCAAACGGCTCGATCATTGTGCTGCACGCCTGCTGCCACAACCCGACCGGCGTAGACCTGAGCCCGGCGGACTGGAAAAACGTGCTGGAAGTGGTGAAAACCAAGGGTCACGTGCCGTTCCTCGACATGGCTTACCAGGGCTTTGGCGATGGCATCGACGAAGATGCCGCCGCTGTACGCTTGTTCGCTGAATCGGGCCTGACCTTCTTCGTCTCCAGCTCGTTCTCCAAATCCTTCTCGCTGTACGGCGAGCGCGTTGGCGCCCTGTCGATCGTCAGCGAATCGAAAGAAGAAAGCGCGCGCGTACTGTCGCAGGTCAAACGCGTCATCCGCACCAACTACTCCAACCCGCCGACCCACGGTGCAAGCATCGTCGCCGCCGTACTGAACAGCCCGGAACTGCGCGCCCAATGGGAAGCGGAACTGGCCGAAATGCGCCTGCGGATTCGCGGCATGCGCACTCAGATGGTGGAACTGCTGGCGAAAAACGCACCGCAGCGCGATTTCAGCTTCGTTGGTCGTCAGCGCGGCATGTTCTCGTACTCCGGCCTGAGTGTTGAGCAGGTTCATCGTCTGCGCAATGAGTTCGGCATCTATGCCCTCGACACGGGCCGCATCTGCGTGGCTGCGCTGAACCAGAGCAACATCCATGTCGTGACGGATGCCATTGTTCAGGTGATCTGAATCGCGCGCTGATACGAAAAACGGGAAGCCTTTTGGCTTCCCGTTTTTTATTTGTCGCAGATAATTCTCAAAGCAGAGGCCCAGCCCTCTAAACTTCACCCGGCTCGCCCCTAAAGGTTTGATGCCCACCCGAGATTCGACGAGACCCCACATGAAAAACGATGACCTACGCGCTGACCGCGATGACCTGGATGAATTCGTCCCCCGCACCCCGGCCAAACGCGGCAACAACCTGGTGATGCAAGTCGCCGCCGGCGTATTCCTCGGCGGCCTGGCGCTGTGGCTGGTGCAACTGGGCGCCACAGCGCTTTACGCCAAGCTGATGCTCGGCACCTTTACTTTCGGCGGCTAGGCCAGTTCGGTCGCCCGCTGGCTGGCCGCGTCATCGTAGGCGACGTACAGCGATTCAGCGACCTGACTCTTGATCGCCTTGGTGCTTTCCAGGCCGAGGACAAAACCTTCGGCCTTGCCGCCGGCGCGATTCAATTCGTCGGCGCTGCTGGCCTGGGTGATCGCATCGAACAGTTTTTCGGCGTGCGGACCGACGCCCTTGGGCAGACTGATCTGAGCAATGCTCATGTGAGCACCCCGTTTTGACGGGGTGAGATGCTAGGGTGATTCATGGCGCGTACCTTTTCGGCGAATGGCCGGTAGCGCGTGTAACCACTTCCGGGCGGCCATGGTAGTCCTCTGCTGTGGTTCTGGTAACCGCCAATCACCGATAAACCACCGTCCGTCCCGACGAATTCATCATTTTTCTATCAGGCGCTTGACTTCTCTTTTTGAATCAGTAACATAGGCGCCATTCCGCGATAGCTCAGTTGGTAGAGCAAGTGACTGTTAATCACTGGGTCCCTGGTTCGAGTCCAGGTCGTGGAGCCATACAAGGTTCCAGAGAAGGCTTCCAAAATCTCTGAAAGCCCTGAAAAACCCGCCTTCTGGCGGGTTTTTTCGTTTGGCGTTTACTGCTCATGCCTGAGACTTCATCGTCTGCTTAGGCAACTCTCCAAACCGCTGCCGATAGTAGTTGGCAAATCGCCCCACATGCCCAAACCCGAACTCCAGCGCCACCTCAGTCACGCTGGAGTGCGGCCGCGCCAGCAAGTACTCCCGAGCAGCGTCAAGCCGTAATCCGCGCAAACGGTCCATCGGGCTTTGACCGTATTCACGCTGGCACAACGTATTCAAGCTTCGAATGCTCACACCCGCAGCAACCGCCAGCTCAGCCAGGGAGATGCCCTGCGCAAGGTGTTCGCGCATACAAGCGTCGATTTTTTGCAGTTGGCGGGTCGACTGCCGCAGCGAAGGCGACTCTTGTTGCGCAACGCCACAATGGCTGAGTAGAAACAGCGGCAGACTTTGCTCCAAATGCTGCAACCAGCGCGAAGGCGTTGCGCTCGCCTCGCCCTCGGGCAAGTGCTCCAGCAACTCACTGATCAGACGAAACCAGCGCATCGCCAGTGGGCGTTGCAGTCGACTGACCGGTGCCAATGTAAAGTCCGATGGCAAGTCATCGGCCATCGCCCGCTGACTGGCATCGAGCAATGCCCGTGGAAGTTTGAGGATCAGTTGCTCACAGCCCTCCTCCCAGACCACTCGGGCCTGTTCACGGGGGGACAAAATCGCCACTTCTCCGGGGCTGACGCCATAGCCCATGCCGTCGGACTCAAGGATGGCGCTGCCGCGCAGCGGCATCTGTACCAGCACGAAATCTTCAAAAGGCTGCGGCCGGATTTCGACCTGGCCGCCGTAGCGCAGCGCATACAGTTCGCAACTGGCAATCTGGCCGCGATAGAAAGTCGTATCGACGCCACCCCGTGGCCAATTGAGCTCATGCTCCACCAGCGCTTGCCCCATCAAACGCTGGGTTTCCTGCGCCGAGCGGCTGGTGAAGACCGGCTCGCGGCACATCAGCGACAAGTTCAGGCCCACGCTGTTGACGGTGGCCGCATGCAATGTCGTCATCTCAAAGCGACCGATTGCGACGGGCTTCACTACGCTGCAGAGTCGCACTGGGCGTTTCGTTGAACAACTTGCGGTACTCGCTGGCGAACCGGCCCAGATGCGAGAACCCCCAGCACATCGCGATCACCGAGATGTTGCGCACCGAGGCGTCTTCGAGAATTTCCTGGCGCACCGCGCCGAGGCGATACTTTTTCAGGTAAGCCATGGGCGAGACGCCAAAGTGCTTGCGAAAACCTTCGAACAGCTTGAAGCGGGACACACCTGCTGCCGCCTCAATGTCTTCCAGGTGGATGTCTTCGCGGGCGTTGCTTTCGATGAAGTCCTTGGCGCGTACCAAGTAGTACGGCAACTTGACGCTCAACTGGTCACGCAGTTCGGCACTGTAGTTGTTGGGTTGGGAAAGAATCAGGCCCTTGATCAGCGCGCTTTCGATATCGCGAGTGAAAAACACTTGATTGAACAGATCCTGGCCGCGCTCCAGCTCATCGATGTAATAACGGGCCAACCGCCACCAGGAGGCAGAGGCACCGTTGACCGCATCCATCACCGGCTCGAATTTCAGTGGCATTTCCAGCGGGCGCTGAAGCATGCCCTCAAGGGTCTGGCGCATGGCCATGCGGGTGATCACCACGGAGATCTTGTGGCAATCACCGGCCATGGTCAGGGCCTGGGTTTCGTGGGGGGTCACGATCAGGCCCTGATCCTGATTGGAGTACAACCGGCGGCCGTCCTTGAGCAACTCCTGCTCGCCGCGAATCGGCAGGCTGAGGCTGTAGCAATTGAGGTGTTCGGCATCCTCGACGCCGATGGTCACGTCGGTGCCGTACTCCATCCTGCCCAAGGTCGTGGACATGGACTTGAGCACATTGGCCTTGTGGTGAAACTGAATCCGGTTTGGCTGGCGAGTCTGCAATTCGTGCGGGCCGCAAATACCGGCCATCCACGCACGGGCACCGGCCAGGTCGTAGCGATCTATGCGGATATCTCGAAACTGGACAACATTTGGTTCGGTCATTTCAGTACACCCACGGCAAGGGACATCGACACGCTCTTCGGCGCGTATTTTCATTGGATTTGCAAGGGCTATGCCCAGCCAGCGCGAACAAACGATATCCGCATTTTTTGGCTAGTAATCGGAAACTATCTGGATATCGAACGCGTTGTGCGGCGTTGGCGCGCACAGCAACGGTGCCGGTAACGGTCGACGCCGCGGCCAATGCGCTGACAAAAGCGTCACTTCAGCGCACAACCGCGTTCGATTTGAGGGCAGGACGTTACCAAAATTTCCAGGTGTAGGTGGTGATCAGGCGGTTCTCCACCCAGTCATTGCCGTGGCTGAATTTGGCGACGACATTGCCAGCCTCCACCCCCACACCTTTGAGTGGGCCGCTTTGCACCACATAAGACAGCACCAGGTCGCGCTCCTGCTCCGCTGCCTGGCTGAGGTTGTCGCCACGGTCCACCGAAGTGCCCTTGAAGTAACGGGTCATGAAGTTCAGGCCCGGCACGCCGAGTGCGGCAAAGTCGTAGTCATAACGCAGCTGCCAGGATTTTTCGTTGGGCTTGATGAAACCAACCCGCGACCAGTTCACCAGAAACGGCTGCGGGACATAACCGCCCAGGGTTGGAAAGTTACTGTCACCCAGCATGCGCTGGTATCCCACGCCTAAGCGGTGACCACCCTTTTTCAGCGAGGTCATGGCGCCGTAGGAGCGGTTATCGATTTCGCCATAGAGCGCGTCGCCGTCTTCGCTGTTGTTGAAGTAACGCAGGTCGCTCTTTAGCGCATACCCATCACCCAGGTCCGCCAGATGGGTGATACCCAGGTAGTGCTGTTGATAGATGTCTTCCAGTTGCGCGTAGAAGTAGCTACCGGTCAACGAAGGGGTGAAAGCATAACTGGCGCCGGCGAGGTTAAGCCCGTCACTGCCGTGGCGCACACCGGAGCTGGTCTGCAGGTACAGCTTTTCGTAGTTGGAGGAGTTACGCGCCCCGATTTGTGTCAGCCGCCCGGCGGTCAATGTCAGGCGGTCGACTTCCTTGGACTCGAGCAAGGCTCCGCGATAGGTCGTGACCAGTTGGCGCGAATCGTCAATGATCACCACCGGCAGAAAGGGCCGCAACTCGCCGACTTTCAGCTCGGTTTTCGAGTAACGCATTTTCAGCGTCACACCGCCGCGGCCGTATTCATCGGCCTGCTCCTGACGGCTCTGGCTGTAAGGGATGATGGTGTCATCGCCGCGCCCGCCACCACCGTCCAGACGATAGGCATACTGCGCCTCTGCATCGAGACCGAACTGCAGCGGACCTTCGGTATAGCCCGAAGCGAAACGCAGGTCGAAACCCTGGGTCCAACTGCCCACTCGCGAATGGGGCGGGTTGTTTCCCTTGTAATCCCGATCAATGTAAAAGTTGCGGGTACCCAGCGTCAGCTTGCTGTCACTGACCACATCCGCCTGTGCCAACAATGGCATCAACAAGCCAACTGTTTGCCCACCCCGAACCCACCAAGTCTTATGCAACATATTATTTCTTCCCCCTGCCGCTTATATAGCAACACATGAATAGAAGGCACTTCTGGTACGGAACCCAAGGCCAAGAGATATGGCAGTTTCCAGCAACCTGGAGCAAGACACTCTGGTGGTGCTTCGATTGAAATTAAGCCGCAACAAGTTCGTCAGCGGCTATCCCGTTACTGAACAACAAATAGCCATTTGCTCAGCCGACGAGCACCACAAAAGCCTGTGCTTACGGGGATTCATCGCCGACAACCGGACAATGGCGCTTATTTTCCGGATGAGTTTCCACTAATAAGCGGATAGACCCTGCCAGTCACCACGTCATTAAATGAGTCCATGAATTAGCCCATTGGCCGAGGACTGGGATATGACAACTGCACGAAACATCGAACAGTGGAAAAGTTATATAGAAAGTTGCCTGGACTTCCGCCCGGAGGACGGTGTCTATCGTATTGCCCGCGATATGTTTACCGACCCGGAATTGTTCGATCTGGAAATGGAACTGATTTTCGAGAAGAACTGGATCTACGCCTGCCACGAGAGCGAGATTGCCAATAATCACGACTACATGACCATGCGTGCCGGGCGCCAGCCGCTGATCATCACCCGGGACGGTGAAGGTCGTCTCAATGCCCTGATCAACGCCTGCCAGCACCGCGGTACCACACTCACCCGCGTCAGCAAGGGTAACCAGTCAACCTTCACCTGCCCCTTTCACGCCTGGTGCTACAAAAGCGACGGCCGACTGGTAAAGGTCAAAGCGCCGGGCGAATACCCCGAAGGCTTCGACAAGGCCACCCGCGGCCTGAAAAAGGCCCGTATCGAAAGCTACAACGGCTTTGTGTTCGTCAGCCTGGACGTGGAAGGCACCGACACTCTGGAAGACTTCCTCGGTGACGCCAAGGTGTTCTTCGACATGATGGTGGCGCAGTCGCCGACCGGTCAGCTCGAAGTGCTGCCGGGCAAATCGGCCTACACCTACGACGGCAACTGGAAATTGCAGAACGAGAACGGCCTGGACGGCTATCACGTCAGCACCGTCCACTACAACTACGTGGCCACCGTTCAGCATCGTCAGCAGGTCAATGCCGAGAAAGGCCTGACCGCCAGCGACACCCTGGACTACAGCAAGCTGGGCGCGGGCGACAAGGAAACCGATGACGGCTGGTTCGCCTTCCACAACGGCCACAGCGTGCTGTTCAGCGACATGCCCAACCCTGCCGTGCGCCCGGGTTACGCCAGCATCATGCCGCGCCTGGTCAAGGAACACGGCCAGGGCAAGGCCGAGTGGATGATGCACCGCCTGCGCAACCTCAACGTCTACCCAAGCATGTTCTTCCTCGACCAGATCAGCTCGCAGTTGCGGATCATCCGCCCGTTGGCCTGGAACAAGACCGAAATCAACAGCTTCTGCCTGGGCGTGGTCGGCGAGTCGGATGCGGATCGGGAAAACCGCATTCGTCAGTTCGAAGACTTCTTCAACGTGTCCGGCATGGGCACTCCCGATGACCTGGTGGAATTCCGTGAAGCCCAGCGTGGCTTCCAGGCACGCCTGGAACGCTGGAGCGATATCTCCCGAGGTCAAGGCAAGTGGGTCGAAGGCCCGACCCACAACAGCGAGACCATTGGCATCGCTCCAGCCCTGACCGGCACCGAGTTCACCCATGAAGGCCTGTACGTCAACCAGCACGCCAACTGGCAGCGCTTTTTGCTTGAAGGCCTGGCGCGTAAGGCGGCCGAACAACAACCGTTGAAACTGCGTGAGGTGTGAACATGAATTCGCCACTGCAATACCGCGTCGAGCAATTTCTTTACCGCAAGGCCGAGGCCTGTGATGCCCAGGATTGGGACACCTACCTCGACATGTTCAGCGACGACAGCGAATTCCACCTGCCGCAATGGGACTCGGAGCACGTCTACACCACCGACCCGAAAAAAGGCATGTCGCTGATCTATTACCCCAACCGTGGCGGCCTGGAGGACCGGGTGTTCCGCATTCGTACCGGCAAGGCGGCATCGACCATCCCGATGCCGCGCACCCTGCACCTGATCAGCAACGTGCGCATCGCGCCGCTGCAGGACGATGAACTGGAGGTGCGCGTCAACTGGAGCACGCTCTATTACCGCATGCAGACCGCCGAGCAGTTTTTCGGCCACGCCACGTACCGTCTGCGTCCCGACGGCGAGAGCTGGAAAATCGCTCGCAAACACGTGGTGCTGCTCAACGACACGATTAACTCCGTGCTCGATTTCTACCATCTCTGAACCCTGCGGATTAACGCTCATGACGTACAAGGTCGCCTTCAGTTTCGCCGACGGCAAAACACTCTTCTGCAACGTGCAGAACAATGAAATCCTGCTCGACGCGGCCCTGCGCAGCGGGATCAAGATTCCGTTGGACTGCCGCGAAGGGGTTTGCGCGACCTGCCAGGGCTGCTGTGAATCCGGGCAGTACACCCAGGACTATGTGGACGATGAAGCCTTGTCCGCCAGCGACCTGGCCGAGCGCAAGGTACTGACCTGCCAGACGCGCGTGCAGTCCGACGCAGCCTTCTACTTCGACTTCGATTCCAGCCTCTGCGGCAGCAACGGCCCGAGCACCCTGCAAGGCACTGTGAGCGAGATGCGGCAGGTCTCGCCGACCACCGCCATCGTGCATGTGGAAGTCGGCGCAGCAGGCGCGGCGCTGGACTATCTGCCGGGGCAGTACGCGCGCCTGAAAGTACCGGGTACCGAACATCGGCGCTCGTATTCCTTTGCCTGCGCACCGGGCAGCAGCAACCTGCAGTTTCTGATTCGCATGCTGCCCAGCGGCGTGATGACCGACTACGTGCGTGATCGATGCCAGGTCGGCGACGTGATCCACATGGAAGCGCCATTGGGCGCTTTCTACCTGCGCCATATCGACCGGCCGCTGGTGATGGTGGCCGGCGGCACAGGGTTGTCGGCGTTCCTGGGCATGCTCGATCAGATAGCCGAGCAGCAAGGCTGTGGCTACCCGGTACACCTGTACTACGGCGTGCGCGAGGCTGAGGACTTGTGCGAGGTTTCGCGCATCGAGGCCTATGCCACACGGATCCCGGGGTTCCGTTTCACACCCGTGGTCAGCAACCCCAACCCCCACTGGCCGGGCAAGACCGGCTACATCGCCGAACACCTGGAAGTGGCCGAAATGCGCGACCAGCCGTTCGACCTGTACCTCTGCGGCCCGCCGCCGATGGTCGAGTCGATCAAGGACTGGCGCCAGCAGCACGGCCTGGAACAAAGCCGTCTTTACCTGGAGAAGTTCACCGAGAGCAACAGCTGAAGCAGCACCCCATAACAACAATCAATCGGCCCGTCCGAACACTGAATCACTGCCCTCATCGACATCTACCGTGCGTTGGCACGACCTACTTCATAGGCCGCCTCATGAAAAACCTGGTATTGCGTGCATGTCTGGCAACCTCCCTCTGCGCAGCGACGGCTGCCCAGGCCGTGGAGCCTGTCCGAATCGGCTTCATCACCACCCTCTCCACCCCCGCCGGCTACCTGGGCGAAGACTCGCGCGACGGCTTCCAGCTGGCGATCGATCAGGAAGGCGGCAAGCTCGGCGGCGTGCCGGTGCAACTCATCGTGGAAGATGATGGCCTGCAACCGGCCAAGGCCAAGCAGATCGCCGACCGCATGAGCCTGGACGGCATCTCGCTGTATACCGGAGTGATTTTTTCCAACGTGCTGGCGGCCGTGATCAACACCGCCACCAAGGACGGTTTCTACGTCAGCAACAACACCGCGCCCTCGACCCTTGCCGGTGAAAAATGCATGGCCAACTACTTCGTCGGCTCCTATCAGAACGACACCCCTCACGAAATGGCCGGTGTCGCGGCCAATGAACTGGGATACAAGAAGATGGTGATCCTGGCGCCCAATTATCAGGGTGGCCGTGACGCACTGGCCGGTTTCAAGCGAACTTTCAAGGGCGAAGTGACCGAGATCTACACCAAACTCAATCAGCTGGATTTCTCGGTGGAGCTTGCGCGAGTGCGGGCGTTGGCGCCGGATGCGATCTTCCAGTTTCACCCGGGCGGCGGCGGCATCAACTTCGCCAAGCAATACGGCGGCTCGGGCCTGTCGGCAAAAATCCCGATGGTGGTACCGGTGTTCTCCATGGATGAACGCATGCTCGCCGCCACCGGCGAAGTGGCCAAGGGCACCAACATCGTCACCCTATGGAACCCGCAATCGGACAACCCGGCCAACCAGGCCTTCGTCAAAGCCTTCACCGAGAAATACAAGCGCACTCCTACGGTGTATGCCGCCCAGACTTACGATACGGCGCGACTGATCGGTGCCGCCCTGAAAACCTCCCAGGGCAACCTCAAAGACCAGGCCGCCTTCCGCTCGGCCATGAAGAACGTCAAGTTCGACTCCATTCGCGGTGATTTCAGCTTCGCCCAAAACCAGCACCCGGTGATCGACTGGTACCTGCTGCAAGTGCAGGCCGGCGCCGACGGCAAGCTGATCGAAGTGCCGATCAAGACCCTGGCGACCCGTCATGTCGACAGCTACGCCGCTCAATGCTCAATCTGACCGGCACCTCAATCCCGTCCTCGCCCCGCAGCCTGACTGCGGGGCGTTTTCATGAGGAACGCAGCAATGCTATTGCTCGAACAGATTCTCAACGGCCTGCAATACAGCGCCTTGCTGTTTCTGCTGGCCTCAGGCCTGACCCTGATTTTCGGCATCATGGGCGTGATCAATCTGGCCCACGGTGCCTTTTACATGATCGGTGCTTTCTGCGCCGCCTACACCGCCATGGCCACCGGTTCGTTCTGGCTCGGCGGCCTGGCCGCGCTGATCGGTTCGGCCTGCTACGGTGCGCTGATCGAAACCGCGATCATGCGTCGTCTTTACAAACGCGATCACCTGGATCAGGTGCTGGCGACCCTGGCCGTGGTGTTTTTCAGCAACGAATTACTGACCCTGATCTTCGGCCGCAGCCCACCGGCAATGCCCACGCCCGAATGGTATTCAAATTTTGTCGAAGTGCTGCCGGGGCTGATGTATCCGGTCAGCCGGCTGCTGTTCATCGCCGCAGGGCTGATCGTGGCGATCGGCATCTGGTTGCTGATCAACCACACGCGCCTGGGCATGCTGATTCGCGCCGGTGCCGACGACCATGAAATGGTCGGCGCGCTGGGCGTCAACATCGCCCGCCTGTACACGCTGGTATTCGTATTCGGCTGCATGCTGTGTGGCCTTGCCGGTTTCATGGCTGCACCGCTGCTGTCGGTGGAAATCGGCATGGGCGAGAAAATACTGATCACCACCTTCGTGGTCATCGTCGTCGGCGGTGTTGGCTCGGTACGCGGCGCGTTGGTGGGGGCCCTGTTGGTCGGCATGGTTGACAGCCTGGGCCGTGCCTACATTCCGCCGCTGCTGGACCAACTGTTGCCCAGCGAAACCAGCGGCACCCTGAGCGCCGGGCTGATCTCC
The DNA here is from genome assembly GCF_058792515.1 of Pseudomonas sp. MT92. Lineage (NCBI taxonomy): Bacteria > Pseudomonadati > Pseudomonadota > Gammaproteobacteria > Pseudomonadales > Pseudomonadaceae > Pseudomonas > Pseudomonas sp. MT92. The sequence continues at coordinate 243,431 of NZ_JBXAFA010000010.1, read as the reverse complement.
GCCAGCGCCTACATCGTCATGGCCCTGGTGCTGCTGGTTCGCCCGCGCGGCCTGCTGCCGGCCCGTGCCTGAGGAATACGCTATGTCACCACGTCTCATCATTGACCTTGCGTGCCTGGCGACTTTCGCCTGCATGCCACTGCTGGCCCACTGGTTGCACGAACCTTATCTGGTCAGCTTCTTCACCCGCCTTGCAATCTACGGCATGGCGGCCATCAGCCTGGACCTGCTGATCGGCTATGGCGCCATGGTCAGCTTCGGCCATGCCGCGTTCTTCGGTCTGGGCGGTTACATCGTTGGCATCATTGCCTTTCACACCTCGCAAGGCATGCCGCTGTGGGGCTGGGAAGGCAGCAACAGCGCGATGGTGGTATGGCCTCTGGCCCTGCTGGTGTGTGCGCTGTTCTCGTTACTGGTGGGTTATTTGTCGCTGCGCACCAGCGGTGTGCAGTTCATCATGATCACCCTGGCGTTCGGCCAGATGCTGTACTTCGTGCTCGGCTCGCTGTCTCTTTACGGCGGCGACGATGGCATTCTGCTCAACGAGCGCAATACCTTCGGCCCATTGAACCTGGCTGACGCCAACCACTTCTACTACTTATGCGTGGCCTTGCTGGCAGGTTGGTTGTTGCTGTGTCGGCGGCTGGTCAATTCGCGTTTCGGTTTTGTTCTGCGCGGGCTAAAGCAGAGCGAGCGGCGTAGCGTCAGCCTTGGTCTCAAACCCTTGCGCTATCGCCTGACGGCGTTTGTGATCGCTGGCACCGGCGGTGGCCTGGCGGGAATTCTGTGGGCTAACTACGCGCTGTTCGTCAGCCCCGACATGGGGGCGTGGCACAAGTCCGGCGAACTGATGGCGATGGTGATCCTCGGCGGTGTCGGCACCCTGCTCGGCCCCCTGTTGGGCGCGGCCACCTACCTGGGTCTCGAACAGGTGCTAAGCCAGTGGACCGAGCACTGGCTGCTGATCTTCGGGCCCTTGCTGTTACTGGTGGTGCTGTTCGGCAAGAAAGGCGTTTACGGCTTGCTGCTGAGCCTGTTGCAGCGCAAACCGCACGTGGTTGCCGTCAAACCGAACACCACCGTGGAGGCACGCTCATGAGCGCACAACTGTCGATTCGTGATCTACACAAAGCTTTCGGGGCAGTAAAAGCTACCAATGGCGCCAACCTTGAACTGCTCAAGGGCGAACTGCACGCCATCATCGGCCCCAACGGCGCCGGCAAGTCCACCTTGATTGCCCAGATTGCCGGCGAGATTTTCCCCGACCGGGGCCAGATTCATCTCAATGGCCAGGACATCACATGCGTGCCGGCCTGGCGGCGTCCGCGCCTGGGACTGGCACGGGCCTTCCAGGTCAGTCAGCTGTACACCGAGTTCACCCTGCTGGAGAACATCGCCCTGGCCATCGCCGCCCGCGAGGGCAAGGCATCCGGTATGTGGCGTCCCTTGAGTCGTGACACCCGCCTGCTGGAACCGGCACTGGGTTACTTGCAGCAGGTGGGCCTGGGCCTTCGCGCGCTCGACTCGGTGCAGGAACTATCCCACGGCGAACGGCGGCAACTGGAGATCGCCCTGGCACTGGCTCAGGAAGCGTCGGTGCTGTTGCTCGATGAGCCGATGGCCGGGATGGGTGCCGACGAATCCGCACGCATGACTGAGCTGTTGCACAGCCTCAAGGGCCGCTACGCGATCCTGCTGGTCGAACACGACATGGATGCGGTGTTCGCCCTCGCCGACCGCATCACTGTGCTGGTGTACGGCCAGACAGTACTGACCGGCAGCGTCGAACAAGTGCGCAACGACCCGCAAGTGCGGACCGCATACCTGGGAGAAGAACATGCTTGAGGTTCAAGGCTTGAAAGCAGGGTATGGCTTGAGCCAGGTGTTGTTCGACATGCACCTGAGCATCGAGCAGGGACAGGTTGTGTCGCTGATCGGTCGCAATGGCATGGGCAAGACCACCACGGTCAAATCGATCATGGGCTTGCTCAAGCCCAGCGCCGGCAGCATCCGTATCAACGGCACGGAAATGTGCGGTGCCGCGCCCTTTCGCATCGCCAAGGCCGGCCTTGGTCTTGTGCCGGAAGGCCGCCGCGCCTTCGGCACTTTGAGCGTGCGGGAAAACCTGCTGGCCACGGCCACGCGGGGCAAATGGGACCTGGCGCGGGTCTATGAACTGTTCCCGCGCCTGCTGGAGCGTCAGGACCAACTGTCACGTACCCTGTCGGGCGGCGAGCAGCAGATGCTGGTGGTCGGCCGCGCGCTGTTGACCAACCCCAGCCTGCTGATTCTCGACGAAGCCACTGAGGGCCTGGCACCGATCATTCGCGAGCAGATCTGGAGTTGCCTGGCCACCCTCAAAGCCGAGGGTGAGACGATTCTGGTGATCGATAAAAACCTCAAGGAAATGGCACGGGTGGTCGACCGCCATCACATCATCGAAAAGGGGCGCCAGGTCTGGGATGGCACACCGCTGGAGCTGGCCGCTCAACCCGAACTGTCGCAACGCTACCTGGGAGTGTGAGCAGCCATGTACCTCAATCAGGCTTACAACAACGTCGCCGCCGTGGGTAATTTTCCGCAGATCATGCAGCGTTTTCGCCAACGCAGCGCCGAGACCTATGCGAGCCACGCCTGGCAGCGTGATGTGGCGTATGGCAACGCCATGCGCGAGCGCTTCGACTGGTTCGCCCAGGCGGACGCCGGTGCGCCGACGCTGCTGTTCATTCATGGCGGTTACTGGCAGGCCTCGGACAAGGACGACTACGCCTTTATCGGCGAGGGCCTGATTGAGGCGGGTTTCAATGTCGGCTTGCTGGAATACACCCTGGCGCCCGAAGCGAGCATGGGCACCATCGTCGGCCAGATCGGCAAGGCACTGGATTATCTGCTGGCGCATCGCGAAGCCTTGAACATCGGTCAGCAGGTGGCGCTGTGCGGACACTCGGCGGGAGGCCATCTGACTGCGCTGTATCGCCGGCATCCGCTAGTGACTCTGGCCATGCCGATCAGCGGTCTGATGGAGCTTGAACCCATCAGCCGCTGCTGGCTCAACGACAAGCTGCAACTGAGCGAAGAAGAGATCTGTCGGTTCAGCCCGCAAAGGCTGATCGGCGATGGCGCACCGTTGCTGGTGACCGTGGGCGGGGATGAATTGCCGGAGTTGATTCGGCACTCGCGCGAGTACGCCAGTGCCTGCCGCGAGGCTGGGCAGGTCGTGCATCATGTCGAGCTTGCCGGGTGTCATCACTTTGCGGTGCTGGATGACCTGGCCAGGGTAGATGGCGAGCACATGCGGGCACTGTCGAAACTCCTGCCCCCCCATTCCCTGAGGGAGCGAGCTTGCTCGCGATGAACCAGAGAACACCGCGGGGAAACAGGACCACCGCGTCATCGCCGGCAACCATCGCGAGCAAGCTCGCTCTTGCAGGGTACGGGGTGCACACGGTGTTTTCAGGAAGTGGTCACTCTCGCCAGAAGTGGATACCGGTTTGCCGTTTGCGGCTTTTTTGACCCTCTCAGGCTTCATACAGTGGCTACGAATTCAGACAGGAATTACGTATGTCCAGCCTCTCGCTCAGGGTCCAACAGATCGAGCCCCTGACCCCCAGAATCCGCCGCGTGCTGCTGGTGTCCAGCGATACCCAGCCGCTACCGGACTTCACCGCCGGAGCTCATCTGGAGCTTCATGTACCGGGAACTCGCGCCCAACGCCGGGCCTATTCGCTGGTCAATCTGCCCGACGGCAAACACTACGAAATCGCCGTCCAGCTCGAAGAAACCAGCACCGGTGGATCGCGTTGGGTGCACTCGCTCAAGGTCGGCGATGAACTGCTGGCCGATGCGCCACGCAACCACTTTGCACTGTGCGAAAACACTGAGCATGCGCTGCTGATCGCCGGTGGCATCGGCATTACGCCCATGCTGAGCATGGCCCGCTCACTGCAAGCGGCGGGCAAGTCTTTCACCCTGCATTACGCCGGTCGCGATGAAGCGCAGATGGCCTATCTGCCCGAAGCGCGCGCCTGCCTCGACAACCATTGCTGGATCAGCGGCGGCGACCCGCAAAAGCGCTTGCCCTCCGCCGCGATCCTCGCCGCGCCAAAACCCGGTCTGCACCTCTACATCTGCGGCCCGACCGCCATGATTAACAGTGTGCTGACCTGCGCTCGCGAACAGGGCTGGGCAGAAGATCACCTGCATTACGAACTGTTCAGCGGCGCGCTGGAAATGGCCGGCGATCAGGGCTTCGAGGTGCACCTGCGTGAAAGCGGCGTGAACCTGCAAGTGGCCGCCGGGCAAAGCGTGCTGGACGCCATGCTCCAGGCCGGCCTGGACCCGATGTTCGACTGCCGGCGGGGTGACTGCGGCGTGTGCGTCGCCCAGGTCATCGACGGTCAGCCCGATCACCGCGACATCTGCCTGTCGGAGCGCGATCGCGCCAGCGGCAGTTTCTGCACCTGTGTCTCCCGTGCCAGCAGCGCGCTGCTGGTACTCGATCTGTGACAAGCCGAGGACATCCCGTGATACCGACCAACGAGCAAATCGCTGCCTTGATCCGCGAGGACAGCGTACACAAGAGCGTCTACACCGACCCGACCCTGTTCAAGCTGGAAATGGAGCGCATCTACGGCACCGCCTGGATTTACGTCGGCCATGAAAGCCAGGTCAAGAACCCCGGCGACTACCACACCACGCGCATCGGCGATCAGGACGTGATCATGGTGCGCGGCGCCAACCAGCAGGTCAGCGTGCTGTACAACCGCTGCCCGCACAAAGGCGCCAAACTGGTGGCTGACGGTGACGGCAGTGTCGGCAGGTTCTTCCGCTGCCCGTACCACGCGTGGACCTTCAAGCTTGACGGCCAGCATTTGTCGGCGCCGCTCAAGAGCGGTTTCGAAGGCACCTGCTACGACCCCAAACACCCGGATTTTTCCATGGTCAGTGTGGCCCGCGTGGAGGCCTATCGCGGCTTTGTGTTTGCCAGCCAGGCGGCGTTCGGACCGGACCTGAAAACATTCCTGGGCGGCGTCATCACCTCCATCGACAACCTTTGCGACCGTTCTCCAGTCGGTGAAGTCGAGGTGGCCGGCGGCATTTTCCGTGTTCAGCAGCGCTCGAACTGGAAAGTGTTCTACGAGAACCTGCACGACACCATGCACGCTCGCGTGACCCACGAATCGTCGGTAGACGCCGCGCGTGACGAAGCCCAAGCCATCGGTGAAATGCCCTTCGAGCTGCTGATCATGGACGGCAATGGCGAACCCTACGACTTCTGGGAAAAGCTCGAACTGCGTGCCTACCACAACGGCCACGGCTACATGGAAGCGATCTTCGATCCGGGCGCCGCCGAGCGCGACGAGGTATCCCGTGCCCACTTCGACTGCCTGAGCCAGGCCTACGGCGAGCAGCGTGCCAAGGAGATCCTGGGCATGAACCGCCACAACACGGTGATTTACGGCAGCGGCTCGCCGCACACGGTGTTCATGCAGTTCCGGGTAATCCGCCCCATCGCCGTGGACCAGACCATGGTCGAGATCCAGACCTTCCGCTGCAAGGGTGCTCCGGATGCCGTGTTCGACCGCGCGCTGACCTACGCCAACGTCATCAACTCGCCCTCCTCCAACGTGATGCCCGACGACGTCGAAGTCTATGCCCGCTGCCAGGAAGGCAACATGACCCGCGGTGGCGAGTGGATCAGCATGCACCGCTACGCGGGTACCGATAAACCGCTGGAAGATGGCGCAGTATCCACCAATGGCACCAGCGAACTACCAATGCGCAACCAGTTCGCCGCCTGGAAACAGTTCATGACTGCCACCCTGATTGCCAAGGAGAGCACCCATGTTGCTTGACCGCCGAATCGACGTCGACACCTGCCGGTTGACCCCTGCCCAGGTTCCTGCCGAGACCCTGCGCCAAATCGAACAGTTTCTTTATCAGGAGGCGCGCCTGCTGGATGAGCGACGTTTCTGGGAGTGGGACAAGCTGTTCACCGAGACCGGCATGTACTGGGTGCCGCACAAGCACGAGCAAGCCAACCCGTTCGACCATATCTCGCTGTTCTGGGAAAACCGCATGCTGCGCGAGGTGCGGATCCGGCGGGTGGAAAACGCCCGCAACTGGTCCCAGCAACCGCAGACCCAAACCGCGCACCTGGTCGGCAACGTGATGGTCGACGGTCTCGACGCCCAAGGCCTGCTGGTGGTCAGCGCCAACTTCCAGTACAGCGAATGGCGCCTAGAACAGCGCCAGCTCGCCGGTCGCTACACCTATAAATTGGCCGCACAGGACGGTGGTGGCTGGCGGATCCAGCTCAAGCGCGTGGATCTCATCAACTGCAATGATGTGTTCGCCAACCTTGAGGTGTTCGTGTGATGAACACGCCGCTGGTCATCGCCCTGCACTACCAGAACGATGTGTTGCACCCCGAAGGCAAGATTCGGGTCGGACTGGGAACCGATGACGATATACGCGCCGCGCTGCTCGATGCTGCCGGCCGGCTACTTGCCGGCGCACGTGCCAGGGGTTGGCCGATTGTCCACGTACGTGTCGCGTTCCGACCGGACTACGCCGACCTGATTCAGAATGCGCCGATTCTGCGCACGGTCGCCACCCTTGGCGCCGCCCGGGAAGGCAGTTGGGGGGCGCAGTTCCTCAGCGCTCTGGCCCCGCTGGACAGCCGCCACGAGTTCGTCGTCACCCATAACCGGATCAATGCGTTTTATGGCTCACCGTTGGAAACCCTGGTGCGTCAGTTCAATCCTTCGCACCTGTTGATTGCTGGCGTAGCGACCCACTCAGTGGTCGAAAGCACAGTGCGTCATGCCGTGGATTGCGGTTTCGAGGTGACAGTAGCGGCGGACGCCTGCGCCTGCGCGGACAGCGGCGCACACACGGCCTCGCTGGCAAGCATGTCGTTGATCGCCCGCATCAGTCACGTCAACGAAGCGCTGGAGGAGTTGGCATGATGCTCGAAGGCAAAGTGGCGATTGTGACCGGCAGTACCCAAGGGCTGGGGCTGGACATCGCCCGGCAACTATTGGCTGAGGGGGCTCAAGTGATGCTCGTGGGGCGCAACGCCGACAGTGGTCAGGCATTGGCGCAAGCGATGGGTTGCGGGTTTTCCGCCTGCGACGTGGAGCGCGACGAAGACATCGACGGGTGTATCGCTGCCACACTGGCCCACTTCGGCAGGCTCGACATTCTGGTCAACAACGCTTGCCTGTATGCCGACCAGGGGCTGGCTTCGGATCGCGCGCAGTGGCTGAAAACCCTGAACGTCAATCTGGTGTCGGCGGCGATCTTTACCCAGAAGGCCGCCGTGTATCTGCCTGGCGGTGGCGTGGTGATCAACATCGGCAGTACCGGCGGAAAATTCGGTGCCGCCGGGCGCGCACTTTACCCCGCCTCCAAGGCCGGTATCCTGCAGCTGACGAAAAACCTGGCCATGACCCTGGCCCCGGCGCAAGTCCGAGTGCTGAGCGTATCCCCGGCCTGGACCTGGTCGCCAAGCGTCGCCGAGTTCAGCGACAACGATCCGCAACTGGCCGATCGGGTCGGGGCACCCTTTCATCCTCTGGGGCGTATTGGCCGGGGTCATGAGATCGGCAGCGTGGTTGCCTTTCTGTGCAGCGCCGGTGCCGGCTGGATGACCGGCGTCGATGTGCCAGTGGATGGCGGTTTTTCGATTCTCGGGCCCGACCGCGGTGTGTCGCCGCGGGCGTGGTTCCAACAACACCGTGACAGCCAATAAATCTGATAACCGAATGAGGTAGATGACATGGGCAAGATGATTGAGATCAGTGCAACGGACAGCAGCGCCACGTTCAGCGGTTACCTGGCATTGCCAGCCAGCGGCAAGGGCCCCGGGGTGGTGATCGGCCAGGAGATATTCGGGGTCAACGCCAATATGCGCGCCGTGGCCGATTTCTATGCCGAGGAAGGCTATGTGGCGCTGGTGCCTGACCTGTTCTGGCGCCTGCAGCCAGGCGTTGACCTGGGCTACACCGAAGCCGATTTTGCGGTGGCCATCGATCTGTTCCAGCGCCTGGATGTGGACAAGGCCGTCACTGACATCGACGCCAGCCTCAACGCCCTGCGCGCACTGCCCGAAGTCGAAGGCGCGGGCCTGGGTTATGTCGGTTTCTGTATGGGTGGCAAACTGGCCTGGCTGACCGCCACGCGCACCAATGTGGCCTGCGCCGTCGGCTACTACGGAATGGGCATCGAACACCTGCTGCACGAATCGGAAAACCTCAAAGGCCGCCTGGTCCTGCATTTTGCCGAAAACGATGGTTACTGCGACGCCAGTGCCCGCGCCCGGATCAGCCAACACCTGGCCGGCAACGACAAAGCCGAAGTCTACGTGTACCCAGGCGTTGACCACGCCTTCGCCCGCGCCGGAAGTTCGCACTACAACAAACCAGCCTCCCTGATGGCCCATGAACGCAGCATCGCCGCCCTCAAACGCGAGATCGGCCCCCACTTCGACCTGTCAGCACTGTGGGAAGAACACATCCGTCACGAGTTCGACACCCGCGACGTACCCGCCACCATGGCGACCATGGTCGCCGAACCCTACGTCAACCATATTCCCACCATGACCGGCGGCGTCGGTGCCAAGGAACTCAGCCGGTTCTACCAGCACCATTTTGTCCACGGCAACCCGCCGGACATGAAACTCATCCCGATCTCGCGCACCATCGGTGCACTACAGATAGTCGATGAGTTCATCATGTGCTTTACCCACAGCACCGAAATCGACTGGATGCTGCCCAACGTGGCTCCGACCGGAAAATACGTCGAGATTCCGATGCTGGGGGTGATCAAGTTCCGGGGGGACAAGCTGTACCACGAGCATATCTACTGGGACCAGGCCAGCGTCCTGGTGCAGATTGGCTTGTTGAACCCTGAAGGGCTTCCGGTGGCAGGGGTCGAAACGGCGAGAAAGCTTCTGGATGAACAACTGCCGTCCAATACGTTGATGGGTCGCTGGACGCAAAGCGAGTACTAGAGACCGAAAAAATGCAAAAGGCCGATCTGTCACACAACAGATCGGCCGTTTTTCATTCGTTTGAAACGTCAGACATGCTCGCTACTTTTCGCATGCATCGCCCGCGGCTCTCCATGTCCATGGTCGGGCTCCACCACCGGAATCTCCTTGCCATCGCAGTCATGCAGCTTGCCGTCACTGAAGTAATCCCCTTCGCGCAACGCCGCCAGGTCCTGATAACGCAGCACCCGCTCGGTCCCTGCGGCAAATACTGACTGCTGGTCGGAGTTGCCGGCGGTCAGGTGGTTGAACGTCAGGTTCAGCACGATGGCCATGATCGCCGAGGAACTGATGCCGGAGTGGAAAATGGTGGCGAACCAACTTGGGAAGTGATCGTAGAAGTTCGGCGCAGCGATGGGGATCATGCCGAAGCCGATGGAGGTGGCGACGATGATCAGGTTGACGTTGTTGCGGTAGTCGACCTTGGACAGCGTACGGATACCGCTGGCGGCCACCGTGCCGAACAACACGATACCGGCGCCACCCAGCACGGAGGTCGGCACCGCGGCGATGACACGCCCCATGAACGGCAGCAGGCCGAGGATGACCAGGAACAGCCCACCCGTGGCCACGACAAAGCGGCTCTTGATTCCGGTCACCGCCACCAGCCCGACGTTCTGGGCAAAGGCGCTTTGGGTGAATGAGCCAAAAATCGGCGCGATCATGCTCGACAGCATGTCGGCACGCAGACCGTTCCCCAGGCGCTTGGAATCAACCTTGGTGCCGATAATTTCACCGACGGCCAGTATATCGGCCGAGGTTTCAACCAGGGTCACCATCACCACAATGCACATCGACAGGATCGCGGCGAAGTGAAAAGTCGGCATGCCGAAATGGAACGGCGCAGGAAAACCGAACATCGGGCCCTGGGTCACGGACGAGAAATCCGCCATGCCGAGCACCACCGCGACGATCGTACCGATGACCATGGCCAGCAGGATCGACAAACGGGAGATGGTCGCGCTTCCAATCTTGCTCAGAAACAGCACCAGCACCAGCGTCACAGCGGCCAGGCCAATGTTGGCCATGCTGCCAAATTCGGGCGAATGGCTGTTACCGCCCATGGCCCAGCGCGCCGCCACCGGCATCAGCGTCAGGCCAATGGTGGTAATCACGATGCCAGTGACCAGCGGCGGGAAGAACTTGGTGATTCGAGAGAACACCGGCGTGATAAGCAAACCAATCAGGGATGCCGCAATCACCGCTCCCAGAATTGACTGAAACCCGCCCTCGCCGCCGCTACTGACAATCGCCACCATGGTTGCGACACCCGAGAATGACACGCCCTGTACCAGCGGCAACTGACAGCCGAAAAACGGTAGACCCAGGGTTTGCAGCAACGTGGCCAGCCCCCCCGCAAACAATGAAGCAGCAATCAACAAACCAATGTCCGCCGGCGAAAGCCCGGCTGCCTGACCGATGATCAAAGGCACCGCGACGATGCCGCCGTACATGGTCAGAACATGTTGCAGGCCGTAAGCCATATTCGCGCCGACCCCGAGATTCTCATCTTCAGGCCGTTGGTGTGAAACATGGGGCGTTTTCATGTTAGGGGGTTCCCTGGTTTTTGTTATGCGCACACTGTATTCAAGACTCAGGACAACTGTCTATAGAATTGTATACAACTAGCCAGTCAAATTATGAACGGTTATCCATGCAGCCTGTGTGCCAGTGTGTGCAACCTTCTAAAAAACCACGGAATATATCCGCACAGGCCGTCGATCCTGCGCTCACCCGTCTTTCGAATTCCGGGCGACCATCATCCATACCCGCTTGTGTTTATAGGCAAAACAATCGTTGCAGGGTCTGAACACTCTGGGAAAGGCGCGCTCAAAGCGGTCAGTGAAAATCACAAGGAGACCGAGCGTGAAGCGAGCCCCGGAAAAGTGCGAAAAAGGGGCAGAATTATCCAATTCGCCCCTTTTTTGTGTGCACGATGTTCTTGCTATTGCGGCACTATCAATCGTTCAAGTGTGCGCATCAACGTCGCATGGGCCGGTACACGTATGTCGAACTCGCTCTCCAGCAAGCCGATCAACGCCTGAACATCGGCCACTTGCCGACGCTCGCTATCAAGCCCCACGCGATGAATCGCAAAACTGCCGTTGTTGAGTGTACGCCGCCACCCCTCCCCGGTCCGCGCCACCATCAGTTGCCTGGCGAACGGTGATTCAGGGTGGGTCGAGACATACCAGTTGCCCACGGCGTAATCGATGTCCTCCTGGCGCTGCAGGTCGAAGATGTACATCGCTCGCCATTCGTCCGCGACCCTGGCGCTCAGGGTGTAGCCATCGACGTGTTGCTCGATGCGATAAGACTCATGCGGCGTGGGTTGTTCATCGGCAGTATCGAGCAACAACGGTGCGGTGGGCACCATGCCGCCGAAACCGACGTCGCTGATGTAGCGTGCGCCGTCCAGGGTGACCAGGCTCAAGCGGTGAGTGCGGGCTGTCCACGCGCCTTCGGGCTGGCCCATGACCACGCGGCCGCTGATCCCTCGCGCCTCGAATCCGAGCGATTGCAGCAAGGCCAGATACAGATTGTTGAGCTCATAGCAGTACCCGCCTCGCCCCCCGTGCAGGACTTTCTTCTCTACCGAAGGCAAGTCGATCAGCACGGGTTCGCCGGATAACGTGGTCAGGTTTTCAAACGGGAACACGCCGGTATGGCGCAATTGCAGTTGTCGCAGGGTTTCCAGGGTCGGCGCCGGGGGCGCGCCGAAACCCAGGCATCGCAGGTATAACGCGAGGTCGGTCAGGCGTGGCTCGCTCATTGTTCAGTCCTTATGCACGCAGGCTGCGGATCGTTCCGCCGATGGGCGCTATGTATAAGGGAAGAACCGCCGTGGCCGACAATTGAATTAACCAATCGCCCCCACTCCTAATGTCAACGACGTTTGCGCGAATCCAGTTGAATCCAGGTCGGTGCGTGGTCGCTGGCGTGGGCTTCGTTGCGCACCCAGGCATCGACGCCAGCCGCCTGCAGATAAGGGCTCAAGGCCGGATTGAGCAGCAAGTGGTCGATGCGCAGACCTGAATTCTTCTGCCAGTGTTGGCGAAAATAATCCCAAAAGGTGTAGAGCCGATCCTGCGGATACAGGTATCGCAAGGCGTCGGTCCAGCCCTGATCCAGAAGGCGCTGATAACACTCGCGGCTCTCGGGTTGCAGCAGCGCATCCTTGAGCCACGAACGCGGGTTGTAGATGTCCAGGTCAGTCGGCACCACGTTGTAGTCACCGGCGAGCACCACCGGATGCTCGCTGCGCTGAAGGTCCCTGGCATAGGTAATCAGGCGCTCGAACCACGCCAGCTTGTAGTCGAACTTCGGCCCCGGCTGCGGGTTGCCATTAGGCAAGTACAAGCAGCCCACCAGCACGCCGTGAACGGCGGCTTCCAGGTACCGGCTCTGGCTATCGCCGTCATCGCCCGGCAAGCCTCGCCGGCTCTCCAGGGGCTGCGCATCCCGCGCCAGAATCGCCACGCCGTTCCACGCGGTCTGCCCCTGCCAGACGGCACCGTAACCGATGGCCTCCAGCTCAGCGGCGGGGAACATACTGTCCACCGACTTGAGTTCCTGCAAACAGGCGATGTCCGGTTGCTCACGTTCGAGCCAGGCCAGCAGGTTCGGCAACCGGGCGCGCATGCCGTTGACGTTGAACGTCGCGATTCGCAACTTTTTCATGGCCATCAGTCCTGTTACCAAGGGTGTCCTGATTGTGACCCTGATGGCTCGCAGTGGTTGCGCTGGCTGGCGCGTATACGGCGTAACAGATGCGTAGCCCTATTCCGGGCTCGGCGAAGCTAACCGAACTCTAGACGATCAAATGAACGAGATCTGACAGGCAGACAATCGGTTGCTCAATGTGCTGCAGGGTAGAAACAGCCACGGGCGGACTTCAACGATCCGAACGCGCCAACACCTCGACACCGCCCTCCATCGACAGCACCGCCGAGCGATTGCGCCCCGAATGCTTGGCCTGATAGAGCGCCGCATCGGCCCGCTGGATGAACACTTCCATGCTGTCGTGCCCCGTCGGCACAAATGAGTAACAACCGAGGCTGACCGTCACGTAACCGGTAGGCGACCCGCTGTGCTTGATGTTTTTGTCCATGACGCTGCGGCGAATATGTTCGGCAATGGTCATGGCGCCGTGGATGTCTGTGTCGGGCAGCAGCACGGCAAACTCTTCACCACCATACCGCACCGCCAGATCGGCCTTGCGATGGCAGCAATTTTTCACCGATCGCGCCACCTGGGCCAGGCAGTGATCACCGACCACATGACCATAGGTGTCGTTGTAGCGCTTGAAAAAATCGATATCGATCATGATCAGGCTCAGCGCACTCTGCTGCCTGGCGCCACGCCCGAACTCGATGTCCAGCGCACGCTCGAACAAGCGGCGATTGCCCAGGCCGGTCAGGCTGTCATGGGTGGCAATCAGCTCCAGCGCTTCCTGGGCCTTGCGCAGATCCGCCTCGACTCGCTCGCCGACGCGCACCTGGCGAATGAACACCCAACCGAACACCCCCACACCGAGCATGACCAGGGCAACGATGAGGCAGGAACGAAACGCGGTTTCGTACCACCCCGCAAGAATCGTATCCTTCGACGAAGCCGCCGAGACCACCAGTGGATAAGCCTCCAATTGTCGGTAGCCAAACAAGCGGACAACGCCGTCCACCAATGAAGTCGACATGGCACTGCCGGAGGGCGCCCGGGGCAGGAATTTCTCGAAGACCTCGCTCCTGGCCAACGACGTGCCGATCTTCGACTCGATGAAGGGCCGGCGTGCCAACAACGTTCCATCGGTCAACCCGAGGAACATCGAGCCGTTGTCGTCGATGCTGAAGCTTTTGAAGAACTGGTCGAAGTACGACATTTTGATCCCGGCCATCAACACGCCCTGGAACTGACCGTTCTTGTCGTTCACCCGCCTGGAAATCGGAATGATCCACTCCCCGTTTTCCCGGCTGCGAATCGCCGGGCCGATGTGCGCCACGGTCGACACATTTTGCTGATGGAACTTGAAGTACTCGCGATCCGCGACACCAGAACCGCGAGGCATATTGTCGAACGAAGTCACCACCCACTGCCCTTTCTGATCGAACAGAAAGATGCCGTGCAATTGATTCAGCGCCTGCACGCGTCGGGCAAAGGTTTTCTGCAGGCCAGGTCGCTGGGGCGGGCCAAACCCGTCGATTTGAATCCAGTCCACCAGACTGGTGAGCACCAGATCGGCCTTCATGAACGTATCTTCAGCCTGCTGCGCCATGGCTCGCGTCAGGTTCGACGAAGCGATCTGGGCCTGGCGCAGGTCATGGCTGCGGGACTGCTCCAGTTGCAGGTAAAGCAAACCACACAGGCACAGACACACGGCGGCGATGAAAAGCACCGCAGCCTTGCGCAACGGCAGGCGTTTCGATGCGACGCTGGGCGCGTGATGCGGATCATCTGGGCGTAAGAGCAAAAAATCATCCTGTAGGGGCAATGCATGGGCACCGGCCCAAAACCCCCTCATTTTTGTGCGCGCAGTCTACGGGTTTATCGGGGATAAATGGCAACCACTTGCCCGGTGGTGACGCGGACATGACCCAAGACAAAAGCTGCATCCCCCGGGAGGAGCTACGATTAGTCATACATCAAGACAGGGAATCGAAATGACCAAGGCAGACGAACTCGCCGCAAAGCTCAAACACACCCGGCATACCAGCGCTGATCAGGTCATCGACAGCTGGCCGGGCCAGGTCTACGAGCTGTATCACCGCATCGAGACCTGGCTGCAGCCCTTGATAGAGGCCGGTTTGACCCTGCGGCGCAATCCCACGCACGTGTTCGAGCGCCACCCCGATGGCGAGACGTACGACTATGCCATCGACCAGTTGGTGATCACCGGCAATGACCACAGCATGACCTTCGACCCCGTCGCCCGCTTCACGGAAGATGGCGAAGGGCGTGTCGAGATCCACTGTGATAGCAACGAAATGGCACTGTTGCGCACCCTTGACGAACACGGTGAAACCCACTGGTGGCTTCAAGTCGTCGAGCAAGCCGCACAACAAGCGGATGCGGTGGCCTTGACTGAAAACGGACTGCTGTCGGTGGTGCAACAAGGGCTGGAACTGTAGCGGGTCACCGCTTTTCATAGGCGTCCGGCGTGCCGGCGAAAGCGTCATTGAGAGCGCCTTCGCCGGCACGCCGGCCCCTACCGGCCCAACATCCGCTCACTGCTTGCTTTGTTCAGTCACCACCAACGCCGTGTCCGTTCGGGGCAACTCCAGGGCTGGCAGCTTCGTGGGCAGGTTCAACTCTCGCAGTACCGGGGAGTCATAGCCATAGACGTCAGGTTTGAAGGTCACCCGGCCATCCTTGCTCAGGTCGACGGTCCAGTAAGCCAGCAGCACCGGCACCTTGACCGGCAGCATGATGTTTTCGGTTCGTCCATTGGCCAACTGCTTTTGAATGCCTTCGCTATTCCAGCGCACCGGGTCGTTGAACAGCAACTCGACCAGTTGCAGCGGGTTTTCCACCCGAATGCATCCGGAACTGGTGGCTCGCACGGACCTGGCAAACAGCTCGCGGTGCGGCGTGTCGTGCAGGTAAATGGCGTAGTCGTTGGGGAAACGAATCACCACCTGCCCGAGCGAGTTCTCGGGACCAGCATCCTGGCGCAAGGTCAGGCCCTTTGCGCTGGACCAGTCGACGGTTGACGGTTCGAGCACATTGCCCTGGCGATCGAGCACGCGGATCCGGTTGGCGGCCAGGTAGCCGGGATTCTGTTGAATCTTGGGCAACATATCCTGGACCAGAATCGTCGGCGGCACGGTCCAGGTCGGGTTGAACGTCACGTAGGTAATCTCGGACTGAAACACCGGCGTGCTGCGAAACGGCTTGCCGACCTGTACCCGGGAGCGCCAGATCGGCTGGCCATCACGGTACAGCGCGACCTTGTACCCGGCGATGTCGACGACCACAAAGGTGCCCTGCAGCTTGTAGAGCAACCAACGCGCCCGCTCCATGTTCACCCGGACCTGATCGATCCGCGCTTCAACAGGCACATTCAATGCCTCCAGCGTCGTCTTCCCCGCCACGCCATCGGCGCCCAGGTACTGTTCAGTCTGATACTTCTTCACAGCGGCAATGACACTGTCGTCGTAGTCGCTTCGCTTGCCCTTGGCCGGGGCCAGGTAGCCCGCGGCCACCAAACGGGCACGCAACTGTGCGACCGCCACACCGTCCATGCCGGGTTTGAGCGACTGCCCTTCGGCCACTTTCGGCCAACCGCCAGCGTCCCGAACCTTGCGCAGCTGCGCCAGGCTTTCACGCATGTTGCGATAAACCGTTTCCTGCGGCGGCGCCTGGGCGAAGGCCCGGGCGACATCGTGGGCATCGAGTGCGGCGAAGAAGCTGTTCATGTCCTCGCGAGGATCGACACCGACGGGGTCGAAGTTCCAGTGGAAGTCCAGCCGTGACGGGTCGACTTTACCGCGTCGCAACTGCAGTAGCGCCGTGATGTAGGTACGGGTTGCCGCCAGGTCGAACGCCGCCGATTGCGCGGGGGTCGGCGCGGTAGCCTGCAACGCCAGTCGCGCCTGCTCCAGTTCGGCAATCCGGAAATCCTGCGGGACCAGACCGTCGATTTGCGTGTCGTTGAGGCTCTTCAGCAACTGGGCGACATCGCGCCCATCCGTCCACGCCGCGCGATAGTTGCGATGGGAATAGAAATCCAGGACGACCCGATTGATATCCAGCCGCTGATGCCTGCGCGCAGTGAGCAACGGAGGAAAGGCCGATTGCAGGGGTTCGAGCACCGCTTGTATGGCTTGGCCAACGACATCATTGGGCCCGGCGCCCTGAACCACGATTGGCGGAGTTTCCGGCATGATTGCCGAAGTTTCACCGAGTGCCGTGCCGCTGATCAGAAAGACCATAAAAAATACGCGGCTTATGACGAATAACCTTGTTAATTGCCCCATGGATAATCCTTAATCTCCTGCAAATCAAAAGGCTAGCGTCCTATTCGCTGCTAGACTCGAACTATTCCTGATGAGACTGACTTATGGCGCTACATCGCTTTGGCCTCCCGCTCACAGCCCTGCTGTTGACGTCGGCTTTCCTGCCAGCAGCCTACGCTGATTCACTTGAAATCGCTCTGGCCAAAGCCGCGCCAAATGCCAATGCCAAAGTCATCGCCCTGGCGGTACGCGCCACTCAATGCACCCGCGCCCAAGGCGCAGCCCCGGCGCAGAGACTGGCAGTGATCGATTACTCACTGCCTTCGACCGAACAACGCCTGTGGGTGTTCGATCTGAAAAAACGCAAACTGCTCTTTCACGAACTCGTCGCCCACGGCCGCAACAGCGGCGAAAACATGGCCACCCAATTCTCTAACCAGAATGAAAGTTACGCCACTAGCTTGGGCCTGTTCCGTACGCAAGAAAGCTACCTCGGCTCGAACGGTTACTCATTACGCATGGAAGGCCTGGAGCCAGGCTTCAACGATAACGCGTTCGAGCGAGCAATCGTCATTCATGGCGCACCGTACGTCAGCCCGGTCCTGGCACGCGCCAACGGCCGCATCGGCAGAAGCCTGGGTTGCCCGGCGGTCAGGCCGGCGATTGCCCATCGGCTGATCGACTCGATGAAAGATGGGCAACTGCTGTTTTCCTACTACCCGGATCAGCGTTGGCTGAAGTCTTCTTCCTACATTAATTGTGGGAGCGGCACCGTGGCGTCGTCAGAACAGGCCACTAAACGCCAGTAATCAAAATGGCATCGTTTGATATGAATCAATGGCAGCCACTCGCCGAGGAATAAGCTCAGAACACTTCCTCCGTCAGGGTACACGGCCATGCACAAGCACTTCACATCACTCGTCGCCGCACTGCTCATCAGCAGCCCGTTGATCGCTTTGGCGGCGGATGAACCGCCCGCCAACACCTCGCCAACCGCATCGGCCACCGCCACCCCGCAAGACAAGGCGTTGAGCGAGCAGATGCAAAAAATGCAGGCCGCCCACGATAAAATGGCCGCTGCCAAAACCCCGGCTGAACGTCAGATCGCCATGCAGGAAGGCATGGACGCGATGCGCGGCGGCATGGGCATGATGCACGGCCATTGCCAAGGCATGGGGATGGGCAAAGGCATGGCCGGTGGCCAGGACCGCTCGAACCAGATGATGGACATGATGATGAAAATGATGGATCAGCAATCGAGCATGATGAAGATGCCGATGGGGCAATAGCCTCCCGAGAACCGCGCTTGACCTTGCCATCGTGGCAAGGCCAAACATCACCTCACGTCATCACAGCGCTGGCAGGCACTGCCCGCTACTCACGCTCAAAGAGGTTTACGCAATGAACGGTACCGAACTGCAAGTTGAAGGCATGAGCTGCGGTAGCTGCGTCAAACACATCACCGCTGCACTGCAACCGCTCGCTGGAGTGGGTGAGGTCAACGTCGATTTAGCGTCCGGTCGAGTCAAGGTCACCGGGAATGCCGAAAGCGATGTTCTTCTGTCGGCACTGAAGGACGCCGGCTACCCGGCCAGCGTGAAGACAGAAGATCATTGCGAAGGCTCGAAGAAAAAGCCTGGCTGCGGCGGTTCAGGTTGCTGCTGTCACTAAAACCGCGTCGCCTGTCAATCCGATCATCCAGACGGCAACCGCACTTGAACAAGGGCGTTCCACAGAAGTGGAACGCCCTTTTTGTTGCCAATGACAGCAAAGAGACGGGTTCACTACACTCAGTCCTCTTCGACCCTCACAAAAGCCCGAAAAAATGAAAATCCCACAAAGCGCGATAATGCTCAGCGGCCTGCTCGCTCTCTCCCTTGGTGCGTCGGCGGAAGGCACCTCCCACCTGGATAGCGTCATCCAGCAAGGCCAACTGCGCGTCTGCACGACGGGCGACTACAAACCCTACACCTCCAAAGGCGAAGACGGCGAATACGCCGGGATCGACATCGCCATGGCCCGCTCCCTGGCCGACAGCCTCGGTGTCAAGGTCGAGTGGGTGCCCACCACCTGGAAAACCCTGATGCCGGACATGCTCGCCGGCAAATGCGACATCGGCATGGGCGGTATCTCGGTCACGCTCGAGCGGCAGAAAAAGGCCTTCTTCAGCACCACGCTGGACGTCGACGGCAAAATCCCGCTGGTGCGCTGCGAAGACCAGGCGCAGTACCAGACCCTCGAGCAGATCAACCAACCCTCGGTTCGCCTGGTCGAACCGGCCGGCGGCACCAACGAAGCCTTCGTTCACGCATTGCTGCCCAAGACGCAGTTGCAACTGCACGACAACGTGAGCATTTTCCAGGAGCTGCTGGACAAGAAGGCTGACGTGATGATCACCGACGCCTCGGAAGCGCTGTACCAGCAGAAACTCAAACCGGGACTGTGCGCAGTCAACCCGACGCAATACATGCAATACGGCGAAAAAGCCTACCTACTGCCCCGCGACGACATGACCTGGAAACTATACGTCGATCAGTGGCTGCACCTGGCCAAGGCGACAGGCAATTACCAGAAGATTCTGCGGCAGTGGCTGGCAGTGCCTGACGCGAAGTAACGCGTCACACCTGCCCACCGCAAAAAACACCCCCCTGTAGGAGCCGGCTTGCCGGCGAAGGCGATTTAACAGGCAACAACGATGTTGACCCCGACATCGCAATCACCAGCAAACCGACTCCGACGGACGTCAAGCAGGACATTCTCAGTCGTCGTGCAGCAAACCCGAGCTGTACTCGCCGAAGCTATTGCTCAGCGCATTACCATGGAAATTCATCTTGTTGGGGTTGCTGTTGGTAGGCCCCGGACCAAAGCCAGCGGACGGCACGGATTCGGCCGAATACGTTTCATGAGACGTTACACCCGAACAGGCGCTCAACAGCAAAGCACCGGCGATGAGCGAGACTTTGAAGAGGTTTGAGATCATTTTTCGGGTTCCTGTGGGGTGGGTAAGCGGAGGCTTGGTCTTGTCCGTTCATCCTAGGCCGCAGGTGTGTCGGGGATTATGAAACTTTTGTTGGTTACAGCGTTGGTTCAGCTAGTGCGGTTTCTGAATGAAAAAAGAAGTGATCTTCTTCATCAGTATCGTTCCTAGAATTGATAAAGGAACTGCCAGCATCACTTCCACATGATGGGTGGCAGCTGTGCGTAGGTGTGGAAGACCGGGGATCTAGGAACCCGGCGCACCCGAAAGTGCCCCGCGCACAGCCGCCATAATTTAACAGCAGACATGAAAAAAGCGCCTGCTTAAATTCAGGTGTCGCCTTGTGCGTCTAGATCTTGTGAAGGGCTTCCACACCCTTGTCGCTGATTTTGCAGCGACTGTAGAAGGGTATCGGCTTGGATAGGGAACTTACAATATGGGCAATGTCGACGCGAGTTGAGGGAGATTTCCAACATTTGCGATATGGCATCAACGGCGTGGAAGTTCACAAGGCGCGGTTGCATTACCTCGAACGTGAATCTCAGCGAATAGCCCAATCCTGTTAAACTCCCCCACCTCCCAGCCTCACCGACTCCAGATCCCCAATGTCCGTAACCAACGCCAAGCCTGCCCCGCTCTCCCGTCGCTTTTCCGTCGCGCCGATGATGGATTGGACCGACCGCCATTGCCGTTTCTTCCTGCGCCTACTCTCAAAAAACGCCCTTCTCTACACCGAAATGGTCACCACCGGTGCTCTGCTCAATGGCGATCACGAG
Organism: Pseudomonas sp. MT92; assembly: GCF_058792515.1. NCBI lineage: Bacteria > Pseudomonadati > Pseudomonadota > Gammaproteobacteria > Pseudomonadales > Pseudomonadaceae > Pseudomonas > Pseudomonas sp. MT92. The sequence continues at coordinate 222,671 of NZ_JBXAFA010000010.1, read as the reverse complement.
CGTTTCTTGCGCCATAACGAAGCCGAGCATCCGCTCGCGCTTCAGCTCGGTGGCAGCGTTCCGCTGGATCTGGCCGCCTGCGCCCGCATGGCCCAGGACCACGGGTACGACGAGGTGAACCTGAATGTCGGGTGCCCGAGTGATCGGGTGCAGAACAACATGATCGGTGCGTGCCTGATGGGGCATCCGCAGTTGGTGGCTGATTGTGTGAAGGCGATGCGGGATGCGGTGTCGATTCCGGTGACGGTGAAGCATCGCATCGGCATCAATGGGCGGGACAGTTACGAAGAGTTGTGTGATTTCGTGGGGACGGTTCGGGATGCCGGGTGCACCAGTTTTACCGTGCATGCGCGGATCGCGATTCTGGAGGGGTTGTCGCCGAAGGAGAACCGCGACATTCCGCCCCTGCGTTATGACGTGGCGGCGCGGTTGAAGGCGGATTTTCCGGAGCTGGAGATCATTCTCAACGGCGGCATCAAGACGCTGGAAGCCTGTCACGAGCATTTGCAGACGTTCGACGGTGTGATGCTGGGTCGTGAGGCGTATCACAACCCTTATGTAATGGCCGAGGTGGACCAGCAGTTGTTCGGCAGCAAGGCGCCGGTGATCAGTCGTGCCGAGGCGTTGGCGCAATTGCGGCCGTATATTGCTGCGCACATCGATGCCGGCGGTTCGATGCACCACATTACCCGGCATGTGCTAGGCCTGGGCACCGGGTTTCCGGGTGCGCGCAAATTCCGGCAGTTGCTGTCGGTGGATATCCACAAGGCCAAAGACCCGCTGGCGTTGCTGGATCAGGCGGCGGCGTTGCTTGAAGGGCGCTGACGGTCGGTTGCTTTGAACCTGTGGTCTGTTTTGGCATCGTATTTACCGATACCGCGCCCCGCCTTTCAAACATCCGCTTCAGGTTGTTGCCGCTGAGGCCATCGATACACGTATGCACCCTTGAGTGGCTGTCAGCGCTCGGGTAATGTCATCAGACCCATAGGACAGAGCACGCCCATGACTTCCAAGCTGGAACAACTCAAACAAATGACCACCGTCGTTGCCGACACCGGCGACTTCGAAGCAATCGCTCGGGTTAAACCGGTAGACGCCACCACCAACCCTTCCTTGCTGCTCAAAGCGGCGGCGATTCCTGCTTACGCTGAATTGCTGAATGCTTGCGTCAACGACTGCAAGGGTGATGTGGGCCTGGCCAGCGACCGGTTTGGCGTTGCAGTGGGCCAAGAAATCCTGAAAGTGATCCCGGGGCGCATTTCCACCGAGGTGGATGCGCGCCTGTCGTTCGACACTGACGCCGTATTGAAGCGCGCGCATCGTCTGATCGAACTGTACGAAAAGGCCGGCATCGGCCGCGACCGCGTGTTGATCAAGATCGCCTCCACCTGGGAAGGCATCCGCGCGGCGGAGATTCTGGAAAAGGAAGGCATCCAGACCAACCTGACCCTGCTGTTCTCCTTCGCTCAGGCGGCTGCTTGCGCTGACGCCGGGGTGTTCCTTATTTCGCCGTTCGTGGGCCGTATCTACGACTGGTACAAGAAAGCCAACGGCAACGACTACACCGGTGCGGAAGATCCGGGCGTGCAGTCGGTGACGCGCATCTACAACTACTACAAGGCCAACGGCTACAAAACCGTCGTGATGGGCGCGAGCTTCCGCAACCTGGGCCAGATCGAACAACTGGCCGGCTGCGACCGTCTGACCATCAGCCCGGACCTGATCGACAAGCTGGCGGCGGACACTGGCAAGCTGGAGCGCAAACTGGCGCCAGGGCATGCCGGTGAAGCACGTTTGAGCCTGAATGAAGCGCAGTTCCGCTGGCTGTCCAACGAGGACGCGATGGCGACCGAGAAACTGGCTGAAGGTATTCGTCAGTTCGCCCGCGACCAGGAGAAACTTGAGGCGCTGCTGCAAGCCAAGCTGTGATCTAGTTCAGCGCACGTAAAAAAGGGCGAACCGTTGGGTTCGCCCTTTTTTTTTGCGCATCAGGCAATAGGTTGGCTTCGCAAGGGCCTCAGGGGATCAATGCCGCTCCAACGCATTCACCAAATCATGGAACGCTTCGCGATTATGGTCGTTCAGCCCCATGAGGATCTTGTGCGCTTCCAGCACCTTGATTCGCACCACTTCTTCCGACTGGTCCTGATCCGGCAGGTCGTCCAGGCATTCCGGGCACGGCACGGGCTTGTCAACGATGTTGAACACTTGCTCGAAGCCCATGGACTGCAGCAACCGGGTGATGTCTTCGTGGGTGGTGACGACGGTCGGCAGCAGACCAACCTTTTGCCGCGAGAGAATCGACAGCTTGGCCAGAAGGCCAAGGGTGGTGCTGTCGATGCTGCGGGTTTCAGTCAGGTCGATCACGATGGTGTTGAAATTCAACGCCGTGAAGATCCGATCAATAGTCGCATCCAACGCCGAACACAGGGTCAGGCGAACTTCACCGACGAACTTGAGGACGAAGGTGCCGTCCTGCTCGGCGAACTGGATTCTACCGGTACTCATTAAAGATTCCTGCTCAACACCAACAGGGCGATATCATCCGGCATCTCCCCTAGCGTGGCCAATCCAAAAACCTGCCGCAGACCATCCAGGCTGCCGCCCGCCGCCTTGACCCGTTGGGGCAATGCAGCTTCTTTTTCTTTGAGTGTGGGTTCTGGCAAAAGGTCCAGAATGCCATCGGACATCAGCGTCAGGCTGAAGGTCGGTGGCAGTTCCAGCACGTGGTCTTCGTAGGTGGCTTCATTGAAGAGGCCCACGGGCAGGCCACGCCCTTCCAGATAACGAACACTGTCGGGTGTGTACAACACTGGCAACGGCAAATGACCACCGATGCTATAGGTCAACAAACCTGTCTCCTCGTCGATGACTCCACCGACCATTGTGACGTGTTTTCCCAGCTTACAACTGATCAGGCCCCGGTTGATATGACCAAGAACCTCTGAAGGCTTGAATTCCGGCAATGTACCGCTGCGCTTGGACTCGAACAGCAGGCGCGTGGTCATGAACTTCAACAGCACGGTGACGAAGGCTGAAGAGGCGCCATGCCCGGAAACGTCCGCCAGGTAGAACGCCACCCGGCGCTCGTCGACGCGGAAATAGTCGACGAAATCACCCGACAGGTACAGCGACGGGATGATCTGGTGAGCAAACTTGAACTCGTCGATGGTCCAGGGGCTGACCGGCAGCATGTTCATCTGCACCTGGCGACCGGCGTTCTGGTCTTCCTGGAGCAGGTTCAGACTGGCGGCGAGCTCACGGTTGGCCTTCTCCAGCTTCTCGCGGTAGCGCTGGTTTTCCAGCAGCAGGCGCGCACGATCAAGGGCCCGACGCACAGAGTGCTCGAGCACGGCCAGATCTTCGAGAGGCTTGATCAGGTAATCCGCTGCGCCCAGGCGCAACGCTTCGACCGCGTCGTTCATCACACCGGCGCCCGACACCACGATCACCGGCGTTTGCGGCGACAGCTCGGTCACCTGGCGGATGAGTTCGAGCCCGCCCATCTGCGGCATGCGCAGATCGCAGATCACCAAGTCGGGCTTGTCTTGCTCGAATACCTGAAGGCCCTGCTGGCCATTGCTGGCCTGCAAGACGCTGAAACCACTGTCTTCCAAATAGGCGGCGAGGCTCGCGCGCACTACCTCGTCATCATCGATTATCAGCAGCGTGGCACTGGTTTTTGGCATGTGGGCAAACGGCGCCAGAATTAGGTTGGCGTAGCGGCTCGGGCTTTGGCCCGGCTCAAACTACTGGATTCGCTTTCTAGCCTCTCTGTCGCACTGTTTTCGAGCATTTGCCCTACACGCATGTACACCAGAGGTGCCCTTCTAAGGCGCAGACGGTACTCCCATCCGCGAGGCGTTTCAAGCTCACGCCGATGGTCGCTTGAGGTCTACACTTGTCAAATCACCGAGAGTTATAAGAACCGTCAAAACCGTAACCCAATGGAAGGATCAATCCCATGAGCCAAACCCGTCGAGACTATAGCGAAAAGCGCGATTACATCCGCATGCGGGTCGATGCCGATGTGTCGCTGATTCATGAGGGGGATGAGGTGCCAGCCGTCTGTATTGACCTTTCCAGCAGTGGCATGCAGCTTCAGGCGCAGCGCTCGTTCAGGGTCGGTGACCGGCTACTTGTACGCATCGAATCCGAGCATGAAGCGTTGAAAGGGCTCGAAGCCGACACCGAGGTGGTGTGGGTGAAAGAACCGGAAGACGGCAATCAGAAACTCGGTCTTACAATATTGAGAATGAAATAACGTCGCTCCAGGCGAAAAAAAAGCGGCCCGATGACGGCCGCTTTTTTGTTTTATCGGTCAGGATTTAAAAATCGTCTTCGACCTGACCGTCCTTGACCTTGAATTCGCGGTTCTGCAAGTACGCGTTACGGATGAAGGTGTACTTGTCGCCAGTGATCAATTTCTCGCTCGACAGCAGGTTGGCGCGGGTGTCAGTGACATCCAGGACGAAGAACGAGTTACGCACCGGCACGTCATCCACATAGCGGTAAGCGCCAGTGTAGGTGTCGACGAATTTCGAGGGCGCGTCACGCAAGGTGCTCGGGCCGAAGAACGGCAGCATCACATAAGGACCACTGCCCACGCCCCAATAACCAAGCGTCTGGCCGAAGTCTTCATCATTGCGATGCAAGCCCATCTTGGTGCCGACATCGATGAAACCCAACAGGCCGAAGGTGGTGTTGAAAATCAGGCGTGCAGTATCGACACCGGCGGCGGCTGGCTTGGCTTGCAGCAGGTCGTTGGCCAGGTTGCGCACATCACCGATGTTCTGGAAGAAGTTATGAATGCCGTCTTCGACAAACTGCGGCGTCACGTACTGATAGCCCTGGGCCAAAGGCTTCAGCGCATAGGTGTCGAGTACGTCGTTGAACCTGTAGATCGGGCGGTTGATGCTTTCCCAAGGATCGTCTTCCGACGCTGCCTGGGCAACGAACGGAACCAGCAACGCGCTGGCGCACACACAAAGCTGAGCTAGATGATTGCTCCAGCGCATAGAAAAACTCCTTGGATTGTACTGACACGGACGCATTGGCCCGGCGGAAAGACCATCAGTATAAGACGGAAAGACTGCTTTAGGCATCATCAGGCCACTGGCGCCGCAGATGATTCTGCATCGATTGCGAGCCATTCACACCCATGTCACTCAACTGTCACCGTCGTCGCTTAGCCTTGAGGCTATTTCAGGGACGTTGACATGCCGCACGCTGAAACCTCACCTCAACCTGCGCCGCGCCTGACCGCCGTGCTGTTCGGCCTCAGTGGCTGCCTGGTGGATTTCGGCGCCCGTACGCGCCTGAACGGTGGCCACGCGGCCGAGCACGCCGAGGTCACGCCCGGCGCCCTGAAGAGCCTGCGCAGCTTGCAGCATCAACAGATTCCCTGCGCCTGGCTCGACGAACTGCCCTCCTCCCTCAGCCTTCCGTTGGCCGCCGCCCTGCCGGAATGGATCAAACCTTCGCAACACCTCGAAACAATCAATCCTTGGCCGGCGCCGCACACCTGCTGGCAAGCGTTGATGGCGCTGAACGTCGAGAAGCTGGATGGCTGCGTGCTGGTCAGCGGCGAACCGCGCTTGCTGCAAGCCGGGCTCAATGCCGGCCTGTGGACGATCGGCCTGGCGTCCTGCGGCTCGCTTTGCGGGATGTCGCCCATTGAATGGCAGGCGCTGTCGCCTCAAGAGCGCGATTTGAAACGCGGCAAGGCAACGATGCAGCTTTTCGCCCTGGGCGTGCATTCGGTGATCGATCACCTGGGTGAGCTCGACACCTGCCTGGCCGATATCAGCCTGCGCCGGCTCAAAGGCGAAAAGCCCTGATCGAGATCATGCAGGTTAGGCGGGAGTGGATTAATCTAAAGGTCAGCCATAGACCTTTGGCGCGCCATCGCGGTCTATGCCAATGCCAATCGATAAAAGGAAGAACGCAATGCCTGCCCGCGAACTGCAAGAACAGCTCAATGTCCTGCGCGAGCAATTGGAAAAGAATCCTCCGCTGACCGAAGTCGAACGCGAAGACCTGCACAAGCTGATGCAACAGATCCAGCTTGAACTTGAACTCGAAACCAAGACCAAGGATGTCAACCTCGCCGATGGCGTCAATCTGGCGGTGGAACGCTTCGAACTCGAACACCCGACCCTGGCCGGCACCCTGCGCAACATCGCGCAAGCCTTGGGCAACATGGGGATCTGAAAAAGAGCCTTGCAGGAGCGAGCTTGCTCGCTCCTGCATTAGATCGTCATTGACGGACCAGACGATGGTTCGGCAACTGCACCTCTTCAGTACTGCGATACGGGTTGATATCCAGTCCGCCACGACGAACGTAACGCGCATAAACCGTCAACTTCTCCGGTTTCAGCAAGCGCTGCAGGTCAAGGAAGATGCGTTCCACGCACTGTTCGTGGAAATCCGAGTGCTGACGGAAGCTGACGATGTATTCCAGCAAGCTCGCATGATCCAGCGCCGCGCCACGGTATTCCACCGTCACGCTACCCCAGTCAGGCTGACGGGTGACCGGACAGTTGGACTTGAGCAGATGGCTGTGCACGCTCTCCTCCACAATGCGGCTTTCATCGCACCGCAGCAGTTCCGGACGTGGATGCTCGTAGTTGCTGACACTGATATCCAGCTCATCGATGCACACACCGGGCAACGCCACGACGCCTTCGGCCTCGACATCTTTCAGGCTGCGAATACGCACGCCGACCGGTTTGCCGGCGGCGGCGGACAGGTCTTTGACCAGCGTCGCTTCGAGGCTCGCCGTGTCGGCGAACGGTGTCTGGTTCAGGGAGTTGAGGTACAGCTTGAACGACTTCGACTCAATGATGTTCGGCGAATCCGCCGGAATGCTGAACTCACCGATGGCCACCACCGGCTTGCCCGACGGCAACAGCCACGACAGTTCAAAGCAGTTCCAGAAGTCCACGCCCTTGTACGGCAGGGTTTCAGCCGTCAGGCCCAGCTCGGCCCACTTCGCAGTACGCGGAATCGGGAACAGCAAGGACGGCGTGTAGGTGGCGATGTATTCGCTGGATTTGCCCAGCGGCGAGTGTTCGGCTGCGGGATGCATGGCGGAAACCTGACTGAAGAATCAGCGGATTCTACCAGCCTTTGTTCCCGCCTTTGAGTGCTTACTGACTGACTGTCAATTTACCTACCATGCCGGCCTGGTAATGACCGGGGACGTTGCAGGCAAATTCCAGGTTGGCGGCTTTGCTGAAGGTCCAGGTCAGTTCGGCGGTTTTACCCGGTTCTACCAATACACTGTTGGGGTCGTCGTGCTTCATGGCATGCCCTTGAGATGAGTGATCCATCCCGGCCATCGACCCGTGATCCATGTTCATCATGCCTGTAGGCGTCATCATGCCGCTTTGCTGCATCTGCAACATTTCCTGCTGGTGTTTGGCATGCATCGCCGCGTCACCGAGGTTGAACTCGTGCAGCAATTGACCTTTATTCACCAGGACAAAGCGAATGGTCTCCCCGGCCTTGATATCGATGGCCTTGGGGGTGAACGACATGTCACCCATCACCACCTCGACGCTGCGGGTCGCCTTGGACGCGGGTGCCGGTTGGCCGAAGTCGTAGGTACTCGCTGGCGCGGCCCAGACCGGTGAGCTCAGTGCCAACACACAAGCGGCCAATGCCAAAGATTTGCGCAAAAACATGGTCGTACTCCAACAAGATAAGGTTCAGCCTGTGGAAAACTCTAGACTGTTACCGCTGCCCGCAACCTGACAGCCAGATTACAACTTTGTCAGCTAGGCCTGCCGCGTTGTCGCCCACGGTATAAAGCTGTCGTTCCATTTAGCCCGAGTCGCCCATGAAACTGCTGATCGTCGAAGACCAACCAAAAACCGGCCAGTACTTGCGTCAGGGCCTGAGCGAGGCCGGCTTCAACACCGAACTGGTGGCCGATGGCAGCACCGGCCAGCAATTGGCGTTGAGCGGCGACTACGCGCTGCTGATTCTCGATGTGATGCTGCCAGGTCGCGATGGCTGGCAGATTCTGCAGGCCGTGCGCAGTGCCGGCCTGGACACGCCGGTTCTGTTTCTGACGGCGCGGGATGCCGTGGAAGACCGGGTTCACGGCCTCGAACTCGGCGCCGACGATTACCTGGTCAAGCCTTTCGCCTTTTCCGAACTGCTCGCCCGGGTTCGCAGCCTGTTGCGGCGTGGCAGCGCGACGCCCCAGGAAACCAGCCTGCAACTGGCCGACCTGCGCCTGGACCTGATCCGCCGCCGGGTCGAACGCGGCGGCCAGCGCATCGACCTGACCGCCAAGGAGTTCGCCTTGCTGGAAATGCTCCTTCGCCGCCAGGGCGAAGTGCTGCCCAAATCGCTGATCGCCTCCCAGGTCTGGGACATGAATTTCGACAGCGACACCAACGTCATCGAAGTCGCGATCCGCCGCCTGCGCCTGAAAATCGACGATGAATTCCCCAACAAACTGATCCACACCGTACGCGGCATGGGTTACGTACTCGAAGAGCGTCCAGCCTGATGCCACGACTTTCACTGAGCAGTCGCCTGGCACTGCTTTTCGCGGCGTGCACGGCGGTGGTGTCGTTGTTCGCCGGAGTGTTGTTCAGCCGCGCCAGCGAGGCGCACTTCGTTGAGCTTGATCAGCAGTTGCTCGACAGCAAGCTGATCGGCGTGCGGCGAGCGCTGCATGACATTCAGTCGCGGGACAGTGAAGTCAAACTGGCCGATGAATTAAGCCCCCAGGCCGATCTCTCATTGCGCATCACCGGCAGCGACGGCCGGCGCTGGTATGACAGTTCCGCAAGCCTGCCGGACATGCTGCCGCAAAAACCGGGGTTATCGACCATCAATGACCATGGAACCGACTACCGCGTCCTGAATGCACCCTTGTTTGACGACAAACCCGACTCACCGCAATTGACCCTGCTGCTGGACATCACCCATCACCAACACTTCCTGCAACGCATGCAGCATTTGATCTGGATGACCGTCGGCCTGTCGGCCCTGGCCACCGCCCTGCTCGGCGCCTGGGCGGCACGCAGCGGGTTGCGGCCACTACGACGCATGAGCACGATAGCCCGCGGTGTTTCAGCGCATTCGCTCAACGCACGCCTGCCGGAAGAGAGCATGCCGTTGGAGCTGGCGGAAATGGCCCACAGCTTCAACGAAATGCTCGAAAGACTCGACGACGCCTTTCAACGGCTTTCGGCGTTCTCCGCCGACATCGCCCATGAATTGCGCACACCGCTGTCGAACCTGCTGACCCACACCCAAGTCACCCTCACCCGCCCTCGCCCCATCGAAGAGTACCGCGAAGCGCTGCACAGCAACCTCGAAGAACTGCAATGGATGGCGCAATTGGTCAACGACATGTTGTACCTGGCGAAAGCCGACCATGGATTGTTGATGCCCAAACGCGAAGCGCTGGATCTGGCGGCAGAGGCGGATGTGTTACTGGAATTTTTCGCACCGCTGGCGGAGGACGTTCGGGTGACGCTGAACCGCGAAGGTCACGGACACATGATGGGTGATCGGAACATGTTGCGACGGGCGCTTTCCAATTTACTGGACAATGCGTTGCGGTTTACGCCCGCTGATGGCGAGGTACGGGTGAAGATAATCGATCAACCCAAAGGACTGAGCCTGACAGTTGAAAACAGCGGCGACGGGATTTCAAAGGATTTGCTGCCGCGCCTGTTTGACCGCTTCTACCGCGTGGATCCTGCACGCCACGAAGGCAGCAGCGAGCATGCGGGATTGGGATTGGCGATTACCCAGTCGATTGTCAACGCCCACGGCGGGAAGATTCATTGCGAATCGGAAAACGGCTGGACGCGGTTTGTGATTGAGTTGCCGAAGGAGGTATGAGGCTAGCAGCACCGGCCTCTTCGCTGGCAAGCCAGCTCCCACAGGGTTTTGCGTTGTCCACAACACTGTAGGAGCCGGCTTGCCGGCGAATGCGATTTCAGCGCTTACGAATAACGCAACGCATGAGCCGGCTCGATCTTCGCCGCACGCCACGCCGGGTAAACCGTTGCCAGGAAGCTCAACACGAACCCCGCCGAGCAGATCAACAACACATCCCCGCCCTGAAGTTCGGACGGCAGATTGCTGACGAAATACACGTCGGAACTGAAGATGTGCTGCCCGCTGACCCGCTCGATCCAACCCACCATTTCACTGACGTTCAGCGCCGCGATCACGCCGAGTACGCCACCGATCAGGGTGCCGACAATCCCGATGACCGTGCCCTGCACCATGAAGATCGCCATGATCTGACGCGGCGTGGCGCCGATGGTGCGCAGGATCGCGATGTCCGCGCCCTTGTCGTTCACAACCATGATCAGGGTCGCGATGATATTGAACGCCGCCACTGCGACGATCATCAGCAACAGCAGGCCGATCATGGTTTTTTCCATCTTCATCGCACTGAACAGGCTGCCCTGGGTGTGGGTCCAGTCGTCAGCCTTGTAGGCCGCCCCCAGACCGCTGGCGATATCGCTGGAAACCTGCGGCGCGGCGTACAGATCCTTCACCGCCAGGCGCACGCTCTGCACCTGATTCGGCGCCCAATGCTGCATTTGCGCGGCGTCGGCCATGTGGATCAGTGCCATCGTGCCGTCAAGTTCGGCACCCACCTTGAACACGCCGACCACGTTCAGACGCTGCATGCGCGGGGTGATACCGCCCGGCGCATTGCTGACCTCCGGCACGATCAGGGTGATCTTGTCGCCCACGTTCAAACGGAAGCGCCGTGCGGTGATTTCGCCGATCACCACGCCGAACTCACCTGGCTTCAACGCATCGAGACGTCCCTGGACGATGTGCTTGGCGACGATCGACACCTGGCCTTCCAGCGCCGGATCAACGCCGCTGACCTGGATTGGCTGCATCGTGCCTTTATAGGACAGCATGCCTTCCATCTCGGTAAACGGCACGGCCGCCGTCACTTCGGGATTTTTCATCGCGGCGGCGGCTACCGGCTGCCAATCATCGATAGGGTTTACACCGACGATCGTGGCGTGCGGCACCATGCCGAGGATGCGAGAGCTCATTTCGCGCTGGAAGCCGTTCATCACCGACAGCACCACGATCATCGCCAGCACGCCCAGGGCGAGGCCGATCATCGAGGTCATCGAGATGAAGGAAACAAAGCGATTGCGGCGCTTGGCGCGGGTATAGCGCGTGCCGATAAAGATCGATAACGGTCTGAACATTCGCTGGGGCACCGTATATAAATAAAAGACCCGACGTGATTTTCATCCCCGCCGGGTTTCAGCCAATCAGATAGGCGTCAGACAACCTTCCTGCAAATGCAGGACGCGATCCATCTGGCGGGCCAGGTTCATGTCGTGGGTCACCACCAGGAACGCCGTGCGCATCGAAGTGCTGAGTTCCAGCATCAAGTCCTGGATGCCCTGGGCGGTGTGGGAGTCGAGGTTGCCGGTCGGCTCGTCGAGCATGACCAGGCCTGGCTTGTTCACCAGGGCGCGGGCGATGGCGACACGCTGACGCTCACCACCGGACAACTCCGCCGGCTTGTGCTCCAGGCGATGGCCCAGCCCCACACGCTCCAGCAACGCCGTTGCACGCTGGCGCGCTTCCGGGATAGCGGTCTTGCCGATCAGCAGCGGCATGCAGACGTTTTCCAGCGCGGTGAATTCCGGCAGCAAGTGGTGGAATTGATAAACGAAACCCAATGAGCGGTTGCGCAGCAGGCCGCGATTCTTCTCGCTGAGGGCCGACAGTTCCTCACCGTCGAGCCAGACGCTGCCTTTGGTCGGCGTGTCGAGGCCGCCCAACAGATTGAGCAAGGTACTTTTACCCGAACCCGAGGTGCCGACAATTGCCGCGCGCTCACCCGGGTGCAACTCCAGTTGCAGGCCGGCCAACACTTGCACCGACTCCGGGCCTTCCTCATAGGATTTGCCCAGGTTGCGGCAGCTCAAGATTGCTTTATCACTCATGCCCGACTCACTCATAACGTAGCGCCTCCGCAGGCTGGGTGCGCGCGGCACGCCAGGCTGGATACAGGGTGGCGAGGAAACTCAGGACCAACGCGGCGGCGCAAACCATCAACACATCCTGGCTCTGCACCTGCGACGGCAGGTAATCGATGAAATACACGTCGGCGTTGAGGAATTTGTGCCCGATCAGGCCTTCCAGCGCCGAGATCGCGGCGCTGACATTCAGCGCGGCGAAGATCCCGACCACGGCACCGATGGCCGTTCCGACCACGCCAATGACCGTGCCTTGCACCATGAACGTGCGCATGATCGTGCCTGGCGTGGCACCGAGGGTACGCAGAATCGCGATGTCGCCCTTCTTGTCGTTCACCACCATCACCAGCGTGGAAATGATGTTGAACGCGGCCACGGCGACGATCAGCAGCAATAACAGGCCGATCATGGCTTTTTCCATGCGGATCGCCTGATACAGGTTGCCGTGGGTACGGGTCCAGTCGCGGGCGTAGTAACGATCTTCGCCGAGTTCGCGGGCGATGCTCCACGCGGTGCGCGGCGCCTGGAACAGGTCGTCGAACTTCAGGCGCAGGCCCTGGACCTGGTCCGGCTTCCAGCGATGCAACCGCGCCAGGTCCTGCAGGTTGGTGACGCCCAGGTAACCGTCGAGCTCACCGGCGCCGACATGGAAAATGCCGACCACGGTGAAACGCTTCATGCGCGGAAACATCCCGGCCGGGGTCACGGTGACTTCCGGCGCCACGAAGGTCAGCTTGTCGCCGATCGCCGCGCCAAGTTTGGCCGCCGCCTTGTCACCGATGACGATGCCGAACTCGCCCGGCACCAGGTCGTCGAGTTTGCCCTGCTGCATGAAGTTATCAATGATCGACACCTGGCGTTCTTGCGCCGGGTCGATGGCATTGAGCAGGACTTTCGAGACCTTGCCGTTGTTGGTCAGCAACCCCTGCATTTGCGTGAACGGCGCAACGGCCGTCACCAGCGGATTCTGCTTGACCTTGGTAGCAAGGCTTTGCCAATCGCTGATCGGCTCGCCGGACTCGATGGTCGCGTGGGGCACCATGCCCAGCACGCGGGTGCGCATCTCATGATCGAAGCCGTTCATCACCGACAGCACCACGATCATCACGACCACGCCGAGGGCGAGTCCGATCATCGAGGTCAGGGAAATGAATGACACAAAATGATTGCGACGCTTTGCACGGGTATAACGCGTGCCGATAAATACGAAGAGAGGTCTGAACATGTCGGGGCTTGTTCGGAGGGAAAAGGAACGTCCTTGTGGCGGGGGTTGATAACCAGCTTTACACTCAGACCACCGCCGCTACCATGGGTTCGCCATGTCGACATTAGATGAAGAAGATCGCCGCGAATACTACCGTATCGAGGACACGATCGCACTGGAAATTCGGCCCCTGTCCGCTCCCGAAGCCGCAGGCCAGGAAGTGTTGCAGGATGCTTCCCCACTCTTCAACGTGCTCAGTGAACTGCACCTGAGCGAATTCGAGTCGCAGCACCTGTTGCGCCAGATCAGCGAGCGTGACCGCAACCTCGCGGCGTTCCTCAAATCCCAGAACAAACGCATCGATTTGCTGAGCCAGGTGGTCGCCATCACCGTACTCGGGCAGATCGGTGAACCGCAGCCGGTCATCCTCTCCGAAGGCGGTATCGACTTCCAGCACCCCACGCCCATTGCCACCGGAGCACACCTGTCGGTCAAACTGGTGCTGATGCCGCAAGCCCTTGGCCTGTTGTTGCGCGCTCGCGTCACCCATTGCGACCGCAAGGGCGACAGCTACGACGTCGGCACCGAGTTCGAACACCCGACCGACGCGCAGCGGCAACTGCTGGCCCGCTACATCTTGCAAAAGCAGGCCCAGGAACGACGCCTGGCCCGCGAACAACTCGAATCAGGCAATTAATTTAAGGAAGAACCGTGACCCTCATCTACGGCCATCGCGGCGCCAAGGGCGAAGCACCGGAAAACACCCTGACCAGCTTTCAGGAATGCCTCAAGCACGGCGTACGCCGTTGCGAACTGGACCTGCACCTGTCCATGGACGGCGAACTGATGGTCATCCACGACCCGACCCTCAAGCGCACCACCGATCGTCGCGGCAAGGTGGTCGAGCACACGGCGGCGGAGCTGGTGACCTACGACGCGCGCAAGGGCGGCCCGGGCTGGATCAAGCCATGCCCGATCCCGACCCTGGACTCGCTGTTCGAAGAATGCGATTTCGATCACTGGCAACTGGAAGTCAAAAGCGCTTCACGCACCCGCGCGGCAACCACCGTGCTGGCGATTCGGGAAATGGCGCAACGCCATGGCCTGATGGACAAGGTGACGATCACCTCCAGCTCGCGGGAAGTGCTCAAGGCTGCGCTGGACCTGGTGCCGGACGTGTCCCGCGGACTGGTCGCCGAGTACGCCTGGCTCGACCCGCTGAAGGTCGCGGCAAGCTATGGCTGCGGGATTCTGGCGCTGAACTGGACCCTGTGCACGCCGGAACGCCTGGAGAAGGCGCAGCGTCAGGGGTTGCATGTGTCGGTATGGACCGTCAACGAGCCTGCGCTGATGCGCAGACTCGCTGACTTCGGCGTTGACAGCCTGATTACAGACTTTCCCGGTTTGGCCATTGCCACGCTCGAGAATTGCTGAAATCGGTCTCCCCGGCCGGCTCAGGCCACCGGCCGGAGCCACTCAAAAAAGCCGGTTGAGGCCGTCGTACGCCGCTACCCGATAGGCTTCGGCCATGGTCGGGTAGTTGAACGTGGTGTTGACGAAATACTTCAGGGTATTTTGCTCGCCCGGCTGGCTCATGATCGCCTGACCGATGTGCACGATCTCCGACGCCTGATAACCGAAGCAATGCACGCCCAGCACTTCCAGGGTTTCGCGGTGGAACAGGATCTTCAGCATGCCTTGCGGCTCGCCGGCGATCTGCGCCCGCGCCATGCTCTTGAAGAACGCCTTGCCCACTTCGTACGGCACTTTGGCCTGGGTCAGCTCTTGCTCGTTCTTGCCGATCGAACTGATCTCCGGAATGGTGTAGATCCCGGTCGGTACGTCGTTGACGAAACGCCAGCTGCCGTTGTCGACGATGCTGCCAGCGGCCGACCGGCCCTGGTCGTGGGCGGCACTGGCCAGGCTCGGCCAGCCGATCACGTCACCGGCGCCGTAAATGTTCGGCACGCAGGTGCGATAAGCCTCATCGACTTCGATCTGGCCGCGGCTGTTGACCTTGACGCCGATGTTTTCCATACCGAGTTGATCGGTGTTGCCGGTACGGCCGTTGCACCAGAGCAAGGCGTCGGCCTTGATCTTCTTGCCGGACTTCAGATGCAGGATCACGCCGTTGTCCACACCTTCGACGCGGTCGTAGTCTTCGTTGTGGCGAACCGTGATGTTGTTGTTGCTGAAGTGGTAGCTCAACGCCTGGGAAATTTCCGAGTCGAGGAAGCTCAGCAACTGACCACGGTTGTCCACCAGCTCAACCAGTACACCCAGGCCACTGAAAATCGATGCGTATTCGCAACCGATCACGCCGGCGCCGTAAACGATCAGTTTGCGCGGGGTGTGGCCGAGGCTGAGGATGGTGTCGCTATCGTAGATACGCGGGTGGTTGAAATCGATGTCGGCCGGACGATACGGACGCGAGCCGGTGGCGATGATGATGTGCTTGGCCACCAGTTTTTCGACCACGCCATTGGCGCAGACCACTTCGATGGTTTGCTCGTCGGCGAAGCTGCCGGTGCCGAAGAACACGTCGACGCGATTACGGGCGTAGTAGCCGGTGCGCGAGGCGACTTGTTTGGCGATGACTTTTTCGGCGCTTTTCAGCACGTCCGGGAACGAGAACCAGCGCGGTTCACCAATGGCCCGGAACATCGGGTTGGTGTTGAACTGCATGATCTGCCGGACCGAGTGACGCAGTGCCTTGGACGGGATGGTGCCCAAGTGAGTGCAGTTGCCGCCGACCTGGCGACGGCTATCGACCATCGCCACCTTGCGTCCCGCTTTGGCGGCGTTCATTGCCGCGCCTTCCCCCGCCGGGCCGGAACCCAACACCACCACGTCGTAGTTGTAGACAGCCATGCGTACTCCTCAGAACAGGCCGTGGCGCCATCGGCACCTGCGGCTAAATCACGCCAATCTGTGGCATGAAGGAACAATTTGGGGCCAGTGCAGAACCCGGACACAGTCTATAGAAGCGTCAACGCCGCGCACATTAACCCTTGGTCGCGTCGTAGGCTAGTTTTGCCTGCGCTACAACGTCGATCTTCAGTGCTTTAAACGCCGTGATCATTCGGTTTTCCCACCCGTGACCCGCTCAAAAGCGTGACTGGTACGTGTGACGAAACCTGTATCGGCACGAATCACAAAAAATGCGCCTATATCGTGTTTTTCCGCGTAGTCCCAACCGCGCTCCGGGCCAAGAATCAACAACAGCGTCGATAAGCCATCGGCCATCAACGCTGAAGGATGAATCACCGTGACGGATGCCAGTGAATGTGAGACCGGCGCACCGGTGCGGGCATCGAAGGTGTGGGAGTAACGCCGCCCATCCTGCTCGAAATAATTTCGGTAGTCGCCGGAGGTGGACAAGCCGAAACCGTCGACGGCGACGATACGCTCAGCGACCTGTTGATCATCGCGCGGTTCTTCCAGGGCGATGCGCCACGGCGAACCGTCAAGCTTCTTGCCCGCGGCCTTGAGTTCGCCAGTGGCTTCGGCCAGGTAGTCGTGAATGCCCAGCGCTTCGAGTCGTGCGGCAATCGTATCGACCGCGTAACCGGCGGCAATGCTGTTGAAGTCGACCTCGACGGCAGCGTCCTTGCACAGCTGATCGCCCTCGATGCGCAGGTGTTGATAACCGACTCGCTGACGCGCTTGCGCCAACGCCTGTTCAGCCGGGACTTTTTCCTCGCGCCCCTGCGGGCCAAACCCCCAAAGATTGAGCAGCGGTTCCACCGTCAGGTCGTAGGAGCCTTCGCTTTGCTCCGACAGTTGTTCACCCACGCGGATCAATTTGAGGATGGACGCGGGCATTTTCTGACAGCGATTGGCGGGCAGGTCATTGAAGCGCTCGATATCCGAATCGCTGCGGTAGGTCGACAGTTGCCGATCGATGTCAGCGAGGATTTTTTCCACCTCGACACGAACATCTGCCGCCACCGGGAGACCGGCACGGCGCACGTACTTGATCGAATACGTGCTGCCCATGGTCGGGCCACCAAAGCTTTCCATGGAGTCGCCGTTGCCGCAGGCGGACAACACGACGATCAGAGCCACAAGACCAAACAGCCGCCCATTCAACAAACCCTGCATCCCCGACAGTTCATGGCACAACGCCAAGGCCAGCGATTATGCGACAGGCCCCGACATTTTTGCGCTGCGTGTCCCACTTAATTCGCTCCAGTGCGCCATTCGAACCGTGTAATGGCAAAAACGTTTAAGCAGCAAGCTAATTAATGGTTGCCTATCCATATCGCCACACATATTGTTACAAAATGCTCGCCAAAGGTACCTTGCCTTTCAGCGACAGGAAGGGACGCATCTGAATCAGGGATCTCCTATAAAACAGCCAACAGCGAGTACGTTCAAATGTCCTCTAATACGGGCAAAGGCAAGGCGATTTTTCGCGTTGTCAGCGGCAACTTCCTCGAGATGTTCGACTTTATGGTCTACGGCTTCTACGCCACGGCCATCGCCAAAACCTTCTTCCCTGCCGATAGCGCTTTCGCATCCCTGATGCTCTCGCTGGCCACTTTCGGGGCCGGTTTCCTGATGCGCCCGTTAGGGGCGATTTTTCTCGGTGCCTACATCGACCGCCACGGTCGTCGCAAAGGGCTGATCATCACCCTGGCCTTGATGGCCGCCGGCACGATATTGATCGCCTGCGTGCCGGGCTACGCGACCCTCGGAGTCGCCGCTCCGCTGATCGTGCTGTTCGGTCGACTGCTGCAAGGTTTCTCGGCGGGGGTGGAGCTGGGTGGCGTGTCGGTGTACCTGGCGGAAATTTCCACGCCGGGCCGCAAAGGGTTCTTCGTCAGTTGGCAGTCCGCTAGCCAGCAAGCCGCGGTGGTATTCGCCGGCCTGTTGGGTGTTGGCTTGAACCATTGGCTCAGCCCGGAACAAATGGGTGATTGGGGCTGGCGCGTTCCGTTCCTGATCGGCTGCATGATCGTGCCGGTGATCTTCGTGATACGTCGTTCGCTGGAAGAAACACCGGAATTCCAGGCCCGCAAGCATCGTCCAACCCTGCGCGAAATTGTCCGTTCGATCAGTCAGAATTTCGGCATCGTCATCGCCGGCATGGCGCTGGTGGTGATGACCACGGTGTCGTTCTACCTGATCACCGCCTACACCCCGACCTTCGGCAAAGCCGAACTGCACTTGTCGGACATGGATGCCTTGCTGGTCACCGTGTGCATCGGCCTCTCGAATTTCTTCTGGCTGCCGGTGATGGGTTCCGTGTCAGACAAGATCGGACGCAAACCCCTACTGCTGGCGGCGACCATTCTGGCGATTCTCACCGCCTACCCGGCATTGTCGTGGCTGGTGGCGAACCCGAGCTTCAGCCATCTGCTGATCGTCGAACTCTGGTTGTCGTTCCTCTATGGCTCGTACAACGGCGCCATGGTGGTGGCCCTGACCGAGATCATGCCGGTGGAAGTTCGTACAACCGGCTTCTCCCTGGCCTACAGCCTGGCAACGGCGACCTTCGGCGGTTTTACCCCGGCGGCCTGTACTTACCTGATCCATGTGCTGGACAACAAAGCGGCACCGGGGATCTGGCTCAGCGCTGCGGCGATGCTGGGGTTGATCGCGACGCTGGTACTGTTCCGCGGCAACAAGCATGAACTGCGCACCGCACGCGCCTCAGTGGCTGGCGGCGCCTGACAGATCGCTATCGCGGGCAAGCCCTCCCCCACAGGATTTGTGAACACCACAAAACCTGTGGGCGAGCCTGCTCGCGAAGAGGCCTGACCAGACACCGAAGATTCACCGATCTGCCATCTTCAACGACTGACTCCACCCGCCTCCCAGCGCCTTGTACAACGTCACCTGATTGATCTCCCGTGCCAGTTCCAGCTGCGCCCACTTCTGCTGCGCATCAAACAACGAACGCTGGGCGTCCATGGTGGAGAAGTAGCTGTCCATGCCTGCCTCGAAACGCAGGCGTGACTGCCGATAGGCTTCCTGGTAATCCCCCACCAGTTTTTTCTGGAACTCCACTTGCGTGAGCATCTCCTGCCGGGCATTCAAGGCATCGGCGGCTTCACGAAACGCGTTCTGCACCGTGGCCTCATACGCCGCAGCCTGACCGTCGAAGCGCGCATGGCTGGCATCCACCTGTGCCCGTCGCCCACCGCCGTCGATCAACGGCAACGAACCCGCCAAGGCTAACGACCAAAACTCGGCCGGCCCGCTGAGCAAACGGGAAAAGTCCCCGCTCAGACTGCCCAGTGCCGACGTCAGGGAAAAGGTCGGGAAGTACGCCGTGCGTGCCGCGCCGATATCCGCATTGGCAGCACGCAACTGCGCCTCGGCCGACATGATGTCCGGCCGGCGCTCAACCAGCGCCGAGGGTAATCCCGCCGGCACATCCAGCGTCGCCATCCGCTCACCCAGTGCCCCGGTGGGCAGCAGCCCCACTGGTATCGGCTGTCCCACCAGCACCCGCAGCGCATTGGTGTTCTGCGCCACTTGCATGCGGTAAGTGTTGACCTGCACCGCCGCCGTATTGGTTTGCGCGTCGGCCTGGTGCACGTCGATCCGGGCACTGGAACCGAGGTTGTAGCTCTTGCGCAACAGTTGGCCGTAGCGGTCCTGGGATTGGTAGGTGCTCTGCGCAAGATCCAGCAAATGCTGATTGGCCTTGAGGCTCAACCAGGTGCTGGCGACTTCGCCGATCAGCGCCAGCCGTGCCGTTTGATAGTCCGCCTCGGACGCCTCGAAGCGTGCCCCCGCCGCATTGCGTTGACTGCGCAGGCGGCCGAAAAAGTCCAACTCGTAGGACGTAAAGCCCGCCGTGGCCTGAAACGTATTGGCGATACTGCCGGCCGTGGCACCACCACCAGGCGTGCGCACCAGGGGCGGCAGCTTGCTGCGCCCGGCGTAAGTGTCGATGCCAATGGTAGGAAAAAGCCCCGACTCGGCACTGTCATAACCGGCCCGCGCTTCTTCGACACTGGCCGCGAACTGACGCAGGCTGCGGTTGTTGGCCAGGGCCATTTCAATCAACTGGCGCAGTCGTTCATCGACCACAAAACCGCGCCAGTCTTTGTCGAACGCCTGCTTGCCCTTGCAACACTCACCGGCGGTGTTCACCGGCCATTGCTGGTCGATGGGTGCATCGGGCTTCTCGTAGGTCGGTTCCAGCGAACAACCACCGAGCAGCAGCAAAGACATGAAGCAAGACGTGGATAAGCAACTGTTCATGGCGCGCACCTACAAGCGTTGGCCGAGCAAAGCTCGCAAGGGAGAAAGAAGCAGTGTCCACAGGCTTGAGCGACTGGCATTGAGGGACGGCAGAGACGGTTGACGCGAACGAACCCGGACCGGCCGCCAGCGTGCAGGCGAGACGTAAGACGGCGCCTTGACCGGTTTCGGCGCACGCGGCGCCAGACGCTTCTCACCCAACAGGGAACGCTGCAGTAACGTGCCAAAGGCCTGCGCCGGCTCCGCCTTGCTGACGACGTTGATCGACGCATCACTGAACAACCGTGCGATCAACCGCCGCCGCAGCGCTTCGTCCAGGTCGGCAAACCTCAAGCCCAATCGGTCGTCGCCGTGATTGCGCATGACTTCCACGTCCAGCCAGCCCAGCTTGTCGACCCACACCTGACCACACAGCCCCGGTTTGATCGAGGAGGCAAAGGCGCAGGTCAAGGACGCGCCACTGAGGGAGATGTCCACCAGGCGACCGGGCAGGACTTTGCCGCCGAAGCGAAACCCCGTGACCTTATCGAATGGAAAACGTTCCTCGCCATGCAAGCGTGGCCGGTCGACACAAGCCACCAGCGTGGCCAGGTTGTAGATCAGCGCGACTACCGTCCAGCAAAGATTGAACATCATGTTGCCGTCAAACGAAGCAGCGGTACTGATAGCGATGTAGGCACCGATCTGCGAAAACAGCGTCAAGGCAAAAAAGAACCCGAACAACTTCCAGTGCACCATCGTGCGTGAGCGATCAATCCCCTTGGCGGTGACTTTGAACGGCCGCCCGAACGGTCGGATCATGGCGCTGGCAATGGTCGCGGTGACGGCCAGCGAGGCGACGATCTGGGTGACCTCGGTGAAAATCGGCAAAGTGCGCCGGTCGGTGACCCAGGTGCCATAGCCCCAGAAGGCAATCAGCGCCGGCATGCCGAAGGCCAGGAAGTCCACCGGATTGGCGTAGAACCCGGCGATGCCGAAGTACCAGTAGAGCACCGGCGAAACCAGCATCATCAAAATGAACGGTTTGGAAAACCAGTGCATCAGGCCATGCACATAATGCAGCCGGTCGTTGAGCGTATAGCCACTGCCGCGCAGTGGGCCTTCCTTGAGCAGAGCCACCTGGATGGTGCCCAGGCACCAGCGCCCGCGCTGGTTGATGTACTCGGTCAGGCCTTCGGCAGACAAACCGATCGACAGACGCTCATTCAACCAGCGGGTGACGTAGCCTTTTTGCAACAAGCGGTAGGTCGTGTAGATGTCTTCGCACACCGAACCGGTCGGAAAACCGCCGACTTCGGTAATCAAATCGCGTCGTACCACGAAGGACGTGCCGACACAAAACGCCGCATCCCAACCATCCTTCGCCGGTTGGAACACATCGAAGAACACCCGCTGCTCATCCACCCAGCAGGCTGACGTGCCGAGGTTGTGCTGGATCGGATCGGGGTTGTAGTAAAACTGCGGCGTTTGCACCAGGCCGACCTTGGGGTCGTCGAACAACCCCAACGTGCGCATCAGGATCGGTTGCTGCGGCGCGAAGTCGGCATCGAGCACCAGAATGTAAGGCGCATTGCTGGCGGCCGCCGACTGGCGCAAGCCGTTGTTCAAGTTGCCGGCCTTGGCGTGGGAATTGTCAGGGCGCCGCGCGTATTGCACGCCCACCTCGGCACAGTAATCGCGCAACCAGTCGCGCCGGGTGTCGTCGAGCACCCAGATGGTGAAGTTCGGGTAGTCGATCGCCTGGGCAGCGATGATGGTTTTTTCGAGAATATCGAGGCCTTCGTTGTAAGTGGCGATGAAGATATCCACCGCCGGTACTGCGCTGCCTTGCGCACGCAGACGTCGCTCACCGGCATCGGCCTCTTTGCGGTGATCCGTGCGACAGAGCATCACGACGATGGAGAACAGCGTGTAACCAATCGCCAACATCTCGAAAAACAGGAAGGCATAGGCCCAGACCGTGGCGAATCCGGAATGGCCGTCGGGCAACGTGTCGCGAATTCGCCAGGCCGCGTAATTGATCAGCAACAAGGCGGTGACAGCGCCGAAACCGGCCCGCGCGGCCCATTGATCACGGTGGGTCAGGCAGGTGAACAGCACCACCGCCGCCAGCGTCCAGAAATTGATTTGCAGCAGTTGCAGCGAGTCCAGTGCCTGCATGTCAGTCAGCCTCTTGAGAGCCGGTAAAAGGATTGACGCCGGTGGCCGCGATCGCCGCCCACGCTGTGGCGCCCAAGTGAGGCAGGTGGTAGTAGAAAAAGTCATTGGTGACCGAGTCCGGGCCTATGGCCAGTCCGGTACTGATGCGCGGTGCCGGCGTTGCGTACAGCCATCCATTGCCAGCCTCTTGGGCCAGCAGCACGCTCCACAGCGGCTGCGCCTTGTCGCTCAAGCCACTCAAGCGCGCCACGGCAGCGGCTTGCGCGGTGCCTTCGGTCCACAGGCCATCGGGGTCGCGATTGAATCCATACCCCTCGCCAGCACGGTGAGCGTGATCGATGAAGGCAAAGACCCGACGCCAGTCCCTGGGTGGGTCATGCAGGGCTATCAAGGGCCAGATCTGCGCATCGAGCCCTGATCGCTCGCGGTCCGACGTCCGGCCATCGGCACCGGTGCCGATCAGGAAGCGCCCTTCCCCGGCATCCCACTGGCTTGAGACAAACTGCCGGGCAATTTTCGCCTGCGCTGCCGAATCGCTATTGGGTGCAACTGCATCGAGTGCCGACCACGCCGCGGCGAGGTCAACGTTGTGCTCAGTGGATTTCCAGTTCTGCTGGACCTGCTTGGAAAAGTACCCGTAGTAGCCACCACTGAAACCGGCGGGCGATTGCCCGTCGTAGGTGTTTTTCTGCGACCAGTACAGGACTTTTCGTGCGGCCTCCAGGTAAGACGCTTCGCCGCTCTGCCGGTAGGCCTCCAACAGCGCCAGGGCTGCCCACGCCTGATTGCCGGTGGCGCTGCTGACTTGGTACGCGTCCTGATTCCAGGCATTGCGCTCGACGCTCCAGTAACCCGGCAATTTCATCGACGGCGAACCCACGGCACCGGCGGCGTAGGCATTGCGCAGGCGTCCGTCCTGATATTCCGGATCGTGCCGTGTCGCGAAGACCAGTGCATCGGCGATCCGCCGCGCCGACTCCGCCTTGCCGCACGCAAACAAGGCAATGCTGGCCAGCGCGTTATCGTAAGTGAACGCCACGCCGCGCAACGCCAGGATCGGCGCAGGATGCCCATCCAGCGGCGGGTAACTGGCCACCAGCACCGGCCCCGCCGGCAGGGCTGTGACGGCTTGATCCAGCGCCGCACAGGTCATTGCCGCCAGTTGCGGCCTCGGCTGAGCCGCCATGGCAGACACCCCGCTGACGAGCAGCATCAAGCTCAATCCCCCGCGAAGAACAATGTTCATGGTCGCGACACCTCGGCACTGGCCCACAACCCTGGGTTGCAGGTCATGGCTCGCTGGGCGTCCGTCAGGTCTGAGGCAAACGTGCCGACGACGTACACCGAATTCTGCTCGGCATAGGGGAACGGCACGCTGTAGGTGTTGGCGCGAATGTCCGACGTGCTGGACAGCAACTGCACCACGCTGGCCTTGAGGGGTTCGTTCAACCCACGGATTTTCACCGTGAGCACGCTGTCGCGGTCGATCTTGCTGGCCATGCGCTCGGGGAACACCGCAATCACGTAGCTTTGTCCGCAATCGGTTGCGCGCAACAAGGTCGAGCCGGCCTGCACCAGCGTGCCCTGAGGCGCCAGCAACTCCTGGACGGTACCGGGCGAGTAGGCAACCACGTCGTAGCCGGCCATCAACTTGACCCGGTTCTGCTCGGTTTCGATCAACTGATTGAGGTTGTCGAGTTCCTGTTGATACGCCCGGCGGTTGCGAGCCTGGTTCTCCAGACTGAGTTTGAGCGTGGTCATCTGCGCGCTGAGATCGAACATGCGCAGTTGATCGGGATCGAGGTAAACCTGCTTGCTTGCCGCACTGACGTCACCGTCGGTGATCCGCAATTGCGAGCGCACCGATTCGGCCGCACCCTGCAACGAAGCCAACTGGGCTTTCGACTGCGCGACCACCGCACCGCTCACGGCCCCCTGGACGAACAACTCGAGGTTGCGCTCGACGGTTTCCTGAGCGTCTATCAACCGTGCACTGGCCGCACTGTTTTCGGCTTTCAGGGCTTTTTGAGTGAAGAGCTGGCGAGTGTGAAACGCGGCCTGGTACTGCTCGCTGGTTTTCTCCAGTTCCTCGTAGTACCGCTGATCGTGCTCGGCCTGACTGGTT
The DNA here is from genome assembly GCF_058792515.1 of Pseudomonas sp. MT92. NCBI lineage: Bacteria > Pseudomonadati > Pseudomonadota > Gammaproteobacteria > Pseudomonadales > Pseudomonadaceae > Pseudomonas > Pseudomonas sp. MT92. Next base: position 197,956 of record NZ_JBXAFA010000010.1, on the reverse strand, counting down.
GACGAGGACAACTGTTGCTCCAGGGTCAGGCGCCGGGTTTGCAGGGTCAGCAGGGTTTCCTGGTTGGCTCGCGGGTTTTCCACCACCGCGATTTTCTGGCCCTGACTGAAAGTCATGCCGGGCTTGACCTCCAACGAACTCACCACGCCATCAATCGGAGTGGTCAACAGAATCACCGGCGCATTCAAAATCGCCCGTGTCGCCGAGGCGGACACCAGTGGCATCAGCAAGGTCGACAACAGTAACCAGACGATAAATCCAAGGACACCCAACCCCACCAGGCGTGGCAACAGTGACAATAGCTTTGAGCGTTCTTCTGCCATGTCTGACTCTCCCGATAGACCAACCGCATATCAGCCAGGCAATAACAAACCGTGACTGCGAAACACTTTTGGCAGGGTGAGCAAAACGAAACCGATCGGTTGGCCAGCAACTAAGCCGACGCAGATTTACTTGATTTTATGGTGATGTGAGCAGGAATGAGATTCCTGTCTTTTTGGAGAGTTGTTGGACTGCAAGCGTAGCGAGACAAAACAGGCCCGTGGCAGAGCGGGCGTTTACATTGGCGACACTAGATTCAGTCACGAAGGGTGTCAAGCATTTGGGCCGGACAATTAAATGGCGTCAAATATGTACCATTGAAAAAATCGGATCCATTTAATTCATTTAACTTCACTGAACCGACAACCACTTATTTTCATTGAGAGTTTTTATTTTTTATACACCAATGAACTTTTGATCGAATTTTGGATAATTCTGAACTTGTTAGCTGAAAGATTAAAAAGATATAAGTACTGGCACTTTGCAGATCTGGCTTGCCAGTTTCCGCAAGTTTTTGTGATTGGCGCATGATTTGGACACGACAATCGCCCAAACAAAAACGCCCCGACAATGTCGGGGCGTTTTCATGTGCCGCTAAGGCTTAGCGCGGGAATGCTGGCGGGTTTACACCGGCCATGTCTTCCATCACGCGAACCACCTGGCAGCTGTAGCCGAACTCGTTGTCGTACCAAACGTACAGTACAACGCGGTTGTCCTGGGTGATGGTCGCTTCAGCGTCCACAACGCCTGCGTGGCGCGAGCCAACGAAGTCGGTGGAAACCACTTCCTGCGAGCTGACGTAGTCGATTTGCTTGTGCAGATCGGAGTGCATGGCCATCTGGCGCAGGTACTCGTTGATCTCGTCGCGGGTGGTGGCTTTCTCAAGGTTCAGGTTGAGAATGGCCATCGACACGTTTGGCGTCGGAACGCGGATCGCGTTACCGGTCAGCTTGCCGGCCAGCTCAGGCAAGGCCTTGGCAGCAGCAGTGGCAGCACCGGTCTCGGTGATGACCATGTTCAGCGCGGCGCTACGGCCACGGCGATCGCCCTTGTGGAAGTTGTCGATCAGGTTCTGGTCGTTGGTGTACGAGTGAACCGTTTCAACGTGACCGTTGACGATGCCGAACTTGTCATTCACGGCCTTCAGCACCGGCACGATGGCGTTGGTGGTGCAGGAAGCGGCCGAAATGATCTTGTCGTCAGCGGTGATCTCGGCATGGTTGATGCCGTGAACGATGTTCTTCAGCTTGCCTTTGCCAGGCGCGGTCAGGACAACGCGGTCGATACCCGGGCAGGCCAGGTGCTGGCCCAGGCCATCGGCGTCACGCCATACGCCAGTGTTATCCACCAGCAGCGCGTCTTTGATGCCGTACTGGGTGTAATCCACTTCAGTCGGGTTTTTCGCGTAGATAACCTGGATCAGGTTGCCGTTGGCGGTGATGGTGTTGTTGGCTTCATCAATGGTGATGGTGCCATCGAACGGACCATGAACCGAATCACGACGCAGCAGGCTCGCACGCTTGACCAGATCGTTCTCGGCGCCCTTGCGGACAACGATGGCGCGCAGACGCAGGCCGTCGCCACCACCGGTTTTCTCGATCAGGATGCGCGCCAGCAGACGGCCGATACGACCGAAGCCGTACAGGACCACGTCGGTGCCTTTGCGAGCGGAAGCGTTCTGCTGGCCAACCACGTCAGCCAGTTCTTCACGGACGAACTGCTCGACAGTGCGACCATTGCCCTGGGTCTTGAATTTGACCGCGAGCTTGCCCAGGTCTACCGAAGCGGCGCCGAGCTTGAGCTCGTTCATCGCCTTGAGCAGCGGGAATGTTTCGTGGACGGACAGCTCGCTGTCGTCGGACTGACGATGACGAGCAAAGCGGTGAGCTTTGAGAATCGCAATGACTGAACGATTGATCAGGCTGCGGCCATAGATCGAGCTCACCACGTTGTTATTGCGGTAGAGCTGACCGATAAGCGGAATCATCGCTTCTGCGAGTGCTTCACGGTCGATCCATTCACCAAGACACTGGTCGGGCTTCTGAGTCACGGGAACCTTCCACATGTAGGGGCAGAAAAAAGGGGCTACATTATGCCGCCGAGTGACTCGCGTAGCAATGCGCGCCTGTCGTGCGATCCGTAACAATTCTCCGCTCAAAAAAATCACACCTCGCGCAAGCCCAATAAAACCGGGGCTCGCAGCCCACTCAGTTTTTCAGTGGGTGACATCGCGTTGTGCGTAACCCTCCGTAACACTCGTTCGTTTTACCACTACATATTCAATAATTCTTGATAAAAAACAGGCGTTTTTTGTCTTTACCACTACATTTCGCCAAACCGGCGTAATAGACACAGTCTGCAACTGACAGGCGGCACCCGAGGCCGCTACAATTACCGACTTTGTCGCAACGCTTGGAGCTCAACCTTCCGTGCCCGTTCTGCGTCTACCGCATCTCCCTGCCGCGGCAGGTAAACAGCATTGGGGCAACCTGCCCGGTGCCGCCCTGAGCCTGGCCATCGCCGAGGCCGCCAGCGCGGCCAAGCGCTTTACCCTGCTACTGACCGCCGACAGCCAAAGCGCCGAACGGCTGGAACAGGAGCTGAGTTTCTTCGCCCCGGATTTGCCTGTGCTGCATTTCCCCGACTGGGAAACCCTGCCCTACGATCTGTTCTCGCCGCACCAGGACATCATTTCCCAGCGCATCGCCAGCCTGTATCGACTGCCCGAACTGGCGCACGGTGTGCTGGTGGTGCCGATCACCACCGCCCTGCACCGCCTGGCACCGACCAAATTTCTGCTCGGCAGCAGCCTGGTGCTGGAGGTCGGACAGAAGCTCGACGTCGAGCAAATGCGCACTCGCCTTGAAGCCACCGGCTACCGTTACGTCGATACCGTGTACGAGCATGGCGAATTCACGGTGCGCGGCTCGCTGATCGACCTGTTCCCGATGGGCAGCAAGCTGCCTTACCGGATCGACTTGTTCGACGACGAAATCGAAACCCTGCGCACCTTCGATCCGGAGAACCAGCGCTCCATCGACAAGGTCGATTCGGTCAAGTTGTTACCGGCCAAGGAATTCCCACTGCAGAAAGAAGCCGTGACCCGTTTCAAGGCACGTTTCCGCGAGCGCTTCGACGTCGACTTCCGCCGCTGCCCGATCTTTCAGGACTTGAGCAGCGGGATTACCCCGGCCGGCATCGAGTACTACCTGCCGTTGTTCTTCGAAGAAACCTCAACGCTGTTCGACTACCTGCCCCAGGACACTCAAGTGTTCTCATTGCCAGGCATCGAACAGGCGGCGGAAAACTTCTGGAACGACGTGCGCAATCGCTATGAAGAGCGGCGCGTCGACCCATCCCGTCCTTTATTACCGCCCGCCGAGTTGTTCCTGCCGGTGGAAGACTGCTTTGCGCGCCTGAAGAACTGGCCACGGGTGGTCGCCAGTCAACAGGACATGGAAACGGGCGTCGGTCGCGAACGCTTCCCTGCCCGGGAACTGCCGAACCTGGCCATCGAAGCCAAAGCCACCCAACCGCTGGCGGCGCTGGCGGGTTTTCTCGACCAGTTTCCCGGACGCGTGCTGTTTACCGCAGAATCCGCAGGCCGCCGCGAAGTGCTGCTGGAACTGCTGGAACGTTTGAAACTGCGACCGAAAACCGTCGATAGCTGGCCGGACTTTGTCGCCGGCAAGGAACGCCTGGCGATCACTATCGCGCCGCTCGATGAAGGCTTGCTGCTGGACGATCCAGCCCTGGCCCTGGTTGCCGAAAGCCCGCTGTTCGGTCAGCGCGTCATGCAGCGCCGTCGTCGCGAAAAACGCGCCGATGCCAACAACGATGCCGTGATCAAGAACCTCACCGAACTGCGCGAAGGCGCGCCGGTGGTGCATATCGATCACGGGGTCGGTCGCTACCTTGGCCTCGCCACCCTGGAAATCGACAGCCAGACCGCCGAATTCCTCGCCCTGGAATACGCCGAGGGCGCCAAGCTCTACGTACCGGTAGCCAACCTGCATCTGATCGCCCGCTACACCGGCAGCGACGATGCCTTGGCCCCGCTGCACCGCCTCGGCTCCGAGACCTGGCAGAAAGCCAAGCGCAAAGCCGCTGAACAAGTACGCGACGTTGCGGCCGAATTGCTCGACATCTATGCGCGCCGCGCCGCCCGCGAAGGCTATGCCTTCGCCGACCCGAAAGCCGATTACGCCACCTTCAGCGCCGGTTTCCCGTTCGAAGAAACGCCCGATCAGCAAACCACCATCGAAGCGGTGCGCGAAGACATGCTCGCGCCAAAACCGATGGACCGCCTGGTGTGTGGCGACGTCGGTTTCGGCAAGACCGAAGTGGCCATGCGCGCCGCGTTCATCGCCGTGCACGGCGGCAAGCAAGTGGCGATTCTGGTGCCGACCACCCTGCTCGCCCAGCAGCACTACAACAGCTTCCGCGACCGTTTCGCCGATTGGCCGGTGACCGTGGAAGTGATGAGCCGCTTCAAGTCGACCAAGGAAGTGAATGCGGCGGTGGCGGACCTGGCCGAAGGCAAGATCGACATCGTCATCGGCACGCACAAGTTGTTGCAGGACGACGTCAAAATCAAAAACCTCGGGTTGGTGATCATCGACGAAGAACACCGTTTTGGTGTGCGCCAAAAAGAACAGCTCAAGGCACTGCGCAGCGAAGTCGACATTCTCACCCTGACCGCCACACCAATTCCGCGCACGCTGAACATGGCGGTGTCGGGCATGCGTGACCTGTCGATCATCGCCACGCCGCCGGCGCGTCGCCTGTCCGTGCGGACCTTCGTCATGGAGCAGAACAAGAGCACGGTCAAGGAAGCCCTGCTCCGCGAGTTGCTGCGTGGCGGCCAGGTCTACTACCTGCACAACGACGTGAAGACCATCGAGAAATGCGCCGCCGATCTCGCCGAACTGGTGCCCGAGGCACGGATCGGCATTGGTCACGGGCAGATGCGCGAACGCGAACTCGAACAGGTCATGAGCGACTTCTACCACAAGCGCTTCAACGTGCTGATCGCCTCGACCATCATCGAGACCGGCATCGACGTGCCCAGCGCCAACACCATCATCATCGAGCGCGCCGACAAGTTCGGCCTGGCACAGTTGCACCAGTTGCGCGGCCGGGTCGGACGCAGTCACCACCAGGCGTATGCCTACCTGCTGACACCGCCGCGCCAGCAAATCACCCCGGACGCGGAAAAGCGTCTGGAAGCGATCGCCAACACCCAGGACCTCGGCGCGGGTTTCGTGCTCGCCACCAATGACCTGGAAATCCGCGGCGCCGGCGAATTGCTCGGCGATGGCCAGAGCGGACAGATCCAGGCAGTCGGTTTCACGCTGTACATGGAAATGCTCGAGCGCGCGGTGAAGTCAATTCGCAAGGGCGAACAGCCGAACCTCGACCAACCACTGGGCGGTGGTCCGGAAGTCAACTTGCGGGTGCCGGCACTGATTCCCGAGGATTATCTGCCAGACGTCCACGCACGACTGATTCTCTACAAACGCATCGCTTCAGCTACCGATGAGGAAGGACTGAAAGATCTGCAAGTGGAAATGATCGACCGTTTCGGCCTGCTGCCGGAGCCGACCAAGAACCTGATGCGCATCACCGCCCTGAAATTGCAGGCCGAGTTGCTGGGCATCAAGAAAGTCGACGGCGGTCCGCAAGGTGGCCGCATCGAGTTCGCGGCGCAAACCCCGGTCGACCCGCTGACCCTGATCAAACTGATCCAGAGCCAGCCCAAACGCTACAAATTCGAAGGGGCCACAGTGTTTAAATTCATGGTCCCGATGGAACGCGCAGAAGAGCGCTTTAATACTGTAGAGGCGCTGCTTGAGCGCCTCATCCCGAAAACTGCTTGAAGGACGCCGCATGCGCCTGTTTCGCTTACTGACCTTGATGATTTCCCTGGTCACTCCCACGGCGTTTGCCGCCGATCTGTATCAAGTCGAAATGATTCTGGTCCGTCAAAACGCTGTGCCGGCCATCGTCAGTCGCGCCGCGCCGGAAGACTGGGCCGCCGGCGCACAGTCCATCAGCCCCGACAGCCTGCGCACGCCGAGCCTCAATGGCGAAGTGACAAAACTCAGCGCCAGCACTGACTACACGGTGTTACTGCACAAGGCCTGGCAACAAACCCTTGGCGAGCAAGCCACCAAAGTCGCGATCAGCGAGGGCAAGGATCAATTCGGCCAATTCCCGATCGAGGGCACACTGAGCCTGAAACTGGGCCGCTTCACCGACGTCGACGCAGACTTCTGGATCAACCAGATCAACGCCGATGGCCTGGTCACCGCCAGTGAACGCCTGAAAACCCAGAGCCACACCAAAAATGGACAGCTGAATTTTCTCGACGCCGGCCACCTTGGCCTGCTGATCAAGATCACCTCGCTGACCGCCCCAGCACCTCGGCCAGCCCCCGATGAAATTCCGGACTGATTGAGTCCTTATGTCCGCGACCCTGAGCAAACCCCTGGCACCCTCCTGGGTCAGCCGCTTCAAGGAACAGAGCCTCGAACGCGGCCGCCGCTACGCCCTGGAGAACCGCGTCAGGATAGTCGAGGCCGGCGACGCGACCATCATCGCTGCGTGCGAAGGCTCTGGCGGTAACGTTTATCGTCAGACCATACGCCTGCGCGAGTCAGCCAAAGGCACTTTGCTGATGGTCGATGCCACCTGCTCTTGTCCGGTCCACAACAATTGCAAACATTGCGCGGCGGTCTTGCTTCAGGTGCAGGAAACCCTCGATTACCCCGCCGCCGCCAAAGACGCCGAGCTTCTGGAGAAGCTGCAAAGCGTACTGGACAACCGCAACCCGAAAGCACCGCCCCAAGTACTGGTGGATAACGTGCAACCCGTGCCGCGCCTGTGGCTGGCGAGCATCGAGTTCAGCGCCTTCGAGCCACGCAATGGCAAGATGCAGCGCTATATCCAGCATCGCGCGGCGCTGTCCTTCAGCTATCTGGACGAGTACGTCTCCGGGCAGAAAAACACCGACATCCTGATTCGCCAGGAAACACAGACCCTACGGATAAAACGCCATCCGGACGTGGAACAGTCCTACCGGGAACAACTGCGGATCCTCGGCTTCAAAGTCGCCACCCGCCAGAGCAAAGCCCTGCCGGAAAGTGCGGGCGAATTGTTCGAGATGGTCAATGACAGCGCCTGGCTGACCTTCACCCTCAATGAACTGCCGAAGCTGCGCACCCAGGGCTGGGAGCTGCAGATCAACGAAGACTTCGGATTCGACCTGACTGCCGTGGACGATTGGTACGCCACGGTCGAACAGGCGCCGGAACGCGACTGGTTTGACCTGGAACTCGGCATCATCGTCAATGGCGAGCGGCTGAGCCTGTTGCCGATCCTGTTGAACCTGATGCGCTCCCACACCGAAATCCTCAACCCGGAACGCCTCGCCCGACGGCGTGACGATGAGTTGATTCTGGTGAATATTCCCAACCGGCCAAACTCCGAGCACGGCCCCCTGCAAGTCGCTCTGCCTTTCGGGCGCCTGAAACCGGTGCTGGCAACCCTCGGCGAGTTCTACCTGCAAGAGCCAGGCGAAACCACACTACGCCTGAGCAAGGCCGACGCCACGCGCCTGAATCCGCTGGAAGACCTGCCACTGCTATGGGAGGGCGGCGAGCAAATCCGCACCTTTGCCCAGCGCCTGCGGGACATCAAGGACTACACCGCCACGGCCCCGGACGGCTTGAATGCGACACTGCGCCCCTACCAACTGGAAGGCTTGAGCTGGATGCAGTCGCTGCGGCAACTGGAAGTCGGCGGAATCCTTGCGGACGACATGGGCCTGGGTAAAACCCTGCAAACCCTGGCGCATGTGCTGACCGAAAAAAACGCCGGACGCCTCGACCGGCCGTGCATGGTGGTAATGCCTACCAGCCTGATTCCCAACTGGCTCGACGAAGCGGCGCATTTCACACCGCAGCTCAAGGTGCTGGCGCTGTATGGCGCCAGCCGCAAAAAGCATTTCGACAACCTGGCCGATTACGACCTGATCCTGACCACCTACGCCCTGCTGCCCAAGGATGTCGAACGCCTGGCGGTTCAGCCATTACATGTACTGGTGCTGGACGAAGCGCAATACATCAAGAATCCGAACAGCAAGGCCGCCCAGGCCGCACGCGAGCTGAATGCGCGCCAGCGTCTGTGCCTGAGCGGCACACCACTGGAAAACCACCTGGGTGAATTGTGGTCGCTGTTTCACTTCCTGCTGCCGGGCTGGCTGGGCGACGTCAAAAGCTTTAACAGCGATTACCGCGTGCCGATTGAAAAACGTGCCAGTGAAGTCAGACTTCAACACCTCAATGCTCGGATCAAACCCTTCCTGTTACGTCGCACCAAGGAACAGGTGGCGACCGAGTTGCCACCGAAAACCGAGATCATCCACTGGGTCGAGCTCAACGAAGCCCAGCGCGACGTTTATGAAACGATGCGCCTGGCCATGGACAAGAAAGTTCGCGACGAGATCACCCGCAAAGGCGTGGCGCGCAGCCAGATCATCATCCTCGAGGCGCTACTGAAACTGCGCCAGGTGTGCTGCGATTTACGCCTGGTCAACGACGCCACCCTGCCGGCACGTGGCAGTACGTCGGGCAAACTCGACAGCCTGATGGAAATGCTCGAAGAGCTGTTTGAGGAAGGACGGCGGATTCTGCTGTTCTCGCAATTCACTTCGATGCTGTCGCTGATCGAAGATGAACTGAACAAACGCGGTGTGACCTACGCCCTGTTGACCGGACAGACCCGCGATCGACGCACGCCAGTAAAGGAATTTCAGAGCGGCAAACGTCAGATTTTTCTGATCAGCCTGAAAGCCGGTGGCGTGGGCCTCAACCTGACGGAAGCAGACACGGTGATTCATTACGATCCGTGGTGGAACCCAGCGACAGAAAACCAGGCCACCGACCGCGCCTATCGCATCGGCCAGGAGAAACCGGTGTTCGTCTACAAGCTGATTGCGCGCGGCACGGTGGAAGAGAAGATTCAGCATCTGCAGAAGGAAAAATCCGATCTCGCGGCGGGCGTACTGGATGGGCGTCAGGCCGGGGACTGGAAACTGCAGAGCGATGATATCGAGGCGTTGTTCGCGCCCTTACCGGATAAACTCGAAAAGCGCTGAGATCTGCGGCGCCTGACAGATCGCTATCGCGAGCAGGCTCGCTCCCACAGGCGCGGTGATAACCATGTGGGAGCGGGCTTGCCCGCGATGGAAGCGACTCGGCGCCAAGCCTGACTCAGCCCTTGAGCACCCGCGCCAACGTCGACTTCACCTTGCCCATCCCGTCATGCAACGCCTGCTCGATCTCCACCATGGTGATCACCGCCGTCGACTTGCCCGCTGCCGGATTCACCACCAGCGCCAGACAGGCGTAATCCAGCTCCAGCTCACGAGCCAGGGCTGCTTCCGGCATACCCGTCATGCCGACGATGTCACACCCGTCACGCTCCAGACGCGCGATCTCGGCCACGGTTTCCAGTCGCGGCCCCTGGGTGCAGGCATACACGCCATGACTGCTGTAACCGACACCTTCTGCAGCCAGCGCCGCGATCAACTCCTGACGCAGCGATTCGCTGTAGGGATAGCTGAAGTCGATGTGCGTAACGTGCTCCAGGTCATCGGCAAAGTAGGTGTGCTCGCGACCGCTGGTGTAATCGATCAACTGATGCGGCACGCAAAAATGCCCGGTGCCCATCGCCGCATGAATGCCACCGACGGCGTTGACCGCGAGAATGGCCTCGGCTCCGGCCTGCTTCAGCGCCCAAAGGTTGGCACGGTAGTTCACCTGATGCGGCGGAAAACGGTGCGGGTGACCATGACGGGCAAGGAACAATACTTCCTTGCCCGCGTACTCACCGATCTGCACCTCGGCAGAAGGCGCGCCATAAGGGGTGTCCACCGCCAATGACTGACGAATGCTCAGGCCTTCGAGTTGAGTCAGGCCAGTACCACCGATAATCGCGTAAACCGTCATAACGAACCGTCCTTAATCAATCAATTGAGCGTCTTTGAGCGCGCCGACGGCGATCAGCCAACGCGGATCCTGACGGTATTCGATGTTCGCGAACGACTGACCGCGCATCCGCGCAATGCGCGCGGACGGCTTGACCTTCAGGCGTTGCGCGGCGCTCAGGGCCAGCTCGGCGGCCGCGCGATCGTTGCACACCAGGCCCATGTCGCACCCGGCGCTCAATGCCGCTTCGATACGGCTGGCGGCATCCCCCACGACATGGGCACCCGCCATGGACAGATCATCACTGAAGATCACACCGTCGAATTGCAGTTCACCGCGCAAAATGTCCTGCAACCAGCGCCGGGAGAAACCGGCAGGCTTGGAATCGACTTGCGGATAGATGACGTGTGCCGGCATGACCGCTGCCAGTTGCTTGCTCAGCCTGGCGAACGGCACCAGGTCGTTGGCGCGGATTTCGTCGAGACTGCGCTCGTCGTTTGGAATCGCGACATGGGAATCGGCCTCGGCCCAACCGTGACCGGGAAAATGCTTGCCGGTGGCAGCCATGCCCGCACTGTTCATGCCACGAATGAATGCACCAGCCAGCAGCGCCGCACGTTGGGGGTCGCCTTCGAACGAACGGGTGCCGACCACGGCGCTGCGCTGGTAGTCGAGGTCAAGTACCGGCGCGAAGCTCAGATCCAGACCAACAGCCAACACTTCGGTCGCCATGATCCAGCCACACTGCTCGGCCAGGTATTCAGCATTCGGATTATCGGCAATGGCACGCATCGCCGGCAGACGCACGAAGCCCTGGCGCAGACGTTGAACGCGCCCGCCTTCCTGATCCACCGCCAACAACAAATCAGGGCGGATGGCACGGATGGCGGCACTCAACTCGCGGACCTGACGCGGATGCTCAATGTTGCGAGCGAAAATAATCAGGCCACCCACCTCGGGTTGACGCAGCAATTGGCGATCTTCAGCCGTCAGCCAGGTACCGGCGACGTCCACCATCAACGAGCCTTGCAGGCCAGCAGTCATAGAGATTCCTTGATAACGAAAAATCCGGCTCGCACGAATTCGCCGCCATGACCAGTGCCCGGCAGGTCGGCGATTTCAGTGGGGAACGGATTCAGAACGAGAGTCGGCATGGGCGGCTAGCTTAGCGGATGTCAGCTGCCGCGCCCACCCGTGCAGGGTTAAACCTTGGCGGCAACCGGTGTCGACTTGCTACGCGGACGCAACTGCGCGCTGGCCATGGCCGTATCGGTGACACCGGACTCGGCACGCATGCCGGCCGCCAGGAACGGCACCATCAGTCGCATGACCTGCTCGATGGAGGTGTTCACCCCGAAGTCGGTTTCGGCGATGGCGCGCAAGGCCTTGATGCCGGACATGCTGAACGCAGCGGCACCCAGCATGAAGTGCACGCGCCAGAACAGTTCGATCGGCGGAATACGCGGTGCGGCTTCGTTAACCAGCATCATGTAGCGGCGAAACACCTTGCCGTACATGTCTTCCAGATAACGACGCAAATGCCCCTGGCTCTGACTGAAGGCCAGCCCCAGCAAACGCATGAAGATAGAGAGATCGTTGCCACTGCGTGGCTGTACGACGAGAGCCTGCTCGACGAGGATTTCAAGCAACTCCTCAAGTGTCGCCTTGCTCTCTGGCTTGGCCTGGCGCCGCTCCAGCTCCTTATCGAGACTGATGCAGAACGGCCCTAGAAAACGGGAAAAGACCGCCTGGATCAGCGCTTTTTTTGACCCGAAGTGATAATTCACCGCAGCCAGATTGACACCGGCCTTGCTGGTAATCAGACGCAACGAGGTTTCGGCGAAACCTTTTTCCGCGAACAACTGCTCGGCAGCATCAAGAATGCGTTCTACGGTTTCCGACTGGGCCATGACTACTCCGCCTGACAAACACTTGTTTGAAACATACGTTTCAGTCTACGTGTTGTCAAGTCTGGCGGTTCGTTTCGGGAATGGTCAGTCATACATTTAACCATACAACCAGACAGCTTCAATCAGCTGGCTGATCGACCGTCTGGCGCCGTGCCAGAAAAGGGGCATTGCCAAGACCGTTTCACTGTATATAATCCCAGTCACTGTATAAAAAGACAGAGCGATCATTATGCTAAAGCTGACGCCACGCCAAGCAGAGATTCTGGCCTTCATCAAACGCTGCCTAGAAGACAACGGCTACCCGCCAACCCGTGCGGAAATCGCTCAGGAACTGGGTTTCAAATCGCCAAACGCGGCAGAAGAGCACCTCAAGGCGCTTGCCCGCAAAGGCGCAATCGAAATGACGCCTGGTGCTTCCCGCGGGATTCGCATTCCCGGGTTCGAGGCCAAGGCCGACGACTCCAGCCTGCCGATCATCGGCCGCGTGGCCGCTGGCGCACCGATCCTCGCTCAGCAACACGTCGAGGAATCCTGCAACATCAATCCTTCGTTCTTCCATCCCCGCGCCGACTACCTGTTGCGAGTTCATGGCATGAGCATGAAAGACGTGGGTATTTTCGACGGCGACCTGCTGGCCGTGCACACCACCCGTGAAGCCCGTAACGGCCAGATCGTGGTCGCACGGATCGGCGACGAAGTGACCGTCAAGCGTTTCAAGCGCGATGGCAGCAAAGTCTGGCTGATCGCCGAAAACCCTGAATTCGCCCCAATCGAAGTGAACCTTAAAGATCAGGAACTGGTGATCGAAGGCTTGAGTGTCGGCGTCATTCGCCGCTAAAGGAGGCTTTATGCAGTTCCCACATACATCACAGCAAGCCCAACTGCCGTTGTTCGAAGCGTTCATGGCGCAGCCATTGGCGCCGATCCTGAAGGAAGTGGTCGAGTCGCCATGGAGCGCCGAACCCGAGGTCTTCAGTGAGTTGTCTCTGCGTGGTGCAGCCGGGAATTGCCTGAACCTTCTGGCGCCAATCCTCAGGGAGTTGAGCCAGGATCAGGATGCGCGCTGGCTGACGCTGATCGCCCCGCCTGCCAGCCTGACCCAGGCTTGGCTGCGGGACGCCGGCCTTAACCGCGAACGTATTCTGCTGCTGCAACCGCGCGGCACCCAGAGCGCTCAACAACTGGCCTGCGAAGCCCTACGCCTGGGTCGCAGCCATACAGTTGTCAGTTGGCTCAATACGCTGACCGCCAACTCGCGACAACAGTTGATCAGCGCTGCCCGGACCGGGGACGCTCAAAGCCTGAACATTCGACTGGGTTAACTGATAAACATGACGCGCCTTGAATGGCGCGAGGCTTCTCCAGGGACAGAGAAGCCGATCTGTAAGTACATCCTGAAAAACCGACGGGCGGGATCAATGAAGGACCCGCGGCCCCTCTTCCTTGTCGAGTTCGCCTTCAACCAGCCGCCCGGCCATCTGAACACCGACGCTCAGCATCGCCTTGGCGACTTCCACGTGCTGGCCTTGCAGGAACGCTTTTGCGTCCTCGGAGAAATCCAAAGTAACCAGAGAACCCTCGTCCTCAGCCCTGCGAAGCTCGATACGGCCGTCTGGTAACTCGACAATTTCTAGAAAGGACGTTGGCATAAAGGTCTGTTCTCCACGAAAGGCGGGGATTATATAGGCATCGGTCAGGCTTCGCTCGGGATCTTGACCAGATGCCATCGCAAAAGCGTTTCTGTCAGCACTCATTCAAACCGTCACGAAACCGAATTGCCAACCCTTTCAGGTTCTGACGCCAGCTTTCCAGTTCTTCGCGGTTCAACTCGTCCGGCGCCTCTTCCTCGTCCAGATTCACCGCGAGAATCAGCGGCTGCGTCACATCCCCTTTCGGCTTGTGCGGCGCCCGCGGAGGCTGAAACAGTGCTTGATGGGCCGCCAGCAACTTGGCCAGCCAGGTTTGCGGGTTGTTCGCCAGCTCGATCATCTCGGCCAGCTCAGGAATAGCAATGGTGTCCAGGACTTCGCGAGTCAGCAACGATTCGGCCCGAGACGCATTGGCCTGAGGCAAACGGTAGAAACCGGCGATCTCGTGACACAAACCCAGCAGCGCACCGTACAGGTGAAACAGCGCCGACTCACGACCGGCCTGAATCAGCGCGAGAGAGTTCATCGCCCGCCCCTCTTCGGCCCTGGCGAGCGCCTCCAGAGACAGTCCGGCGAAATAAATCTTTTGATTGGTACGGGTATAGAGCTCATTGGCCATGACGGCAGTCTCCACAACGAAATAATTGCTTCAGGCAGGTCATGCAGGAGCGAGCTCGCGATGGACGCCAACGATGACGCGGGCCTTCAGAATGCCCGCGCTGCTCTCACGCTCATCGCGAGCGAGTTCGTTCCTGCAATGTCTTGCGATTTTATGCCTTCGCAGCCGGTCGCTTGTCCTCGACCTTCCACTTGCCACCGTCGTAGAACGCTTTCCAGCCAGTTGGCTTGCCGTCGACCTCTGTCTGCACATATTGCTCTTTGGTCTTGCGGCTGTAACGAATCACTGCCGGGAGGCCGTCCGGATCCTTCTTCGGCGCTTCGCAGAGGAAGTGATACTTCGGATCGATCTCATCCTTGTGCGGCAAGATTTCCATGACCAGTGGCGCACGAGTTTCGCGGTTTTTCGGGAACTGGCTGGCCGCCAGGAACAGACCGGACGCACCGTCGCGCAGGATGTAGGTGTCGTTGACCTTTTCGCATTTCAGCTCAGGCATCTTCACCGGATCCATCTTCGGCGGCGCCGCATCACCACTTTTCAGCAGTTTGCGAGTGTTCTTGCACGTCGAGTTGGTGCAACCGAAGAACTTGCCGAAACGGCCGGTCTTGAGCTGCATCTCGCTGCCGCACTTGTCGCACTCCAGGCTCGGACCTTCGTAGCCCTTGATGCGGTAGGTGCCCTCTTCGATTTCGTAGCCAGCGCAATCCGGGTTGTTACCGCAGATGTGCAGCTTGCGCTTCTCGTCGAGCAGGTAAGCGTCCATCGCCGTGCTGCAGATTGGGCAACGATGCTTGCCGCGCAACACCAGAGACTCCGACTCACCCTCGTCGTCCGCGGCGATTTCATCGCCGGGAACCAGGTTGACGGTGGCCTTGCAGCGCTCTTTCGGTGGCAGGCTGTAGCCCGAGCAACCGAGGAACACACCGGTCGATGCAGTACGAATCTGCATCGGGCGACCGCAGGTCGTGCACGGAATATCGGTCATCACCGGCTGGTTGGCCCGCATGCCGTTTTCCGGGCTTTCGGCCAATTCGAGTTTTTTCTTGAAGTCGCCGTAAAACTCGTCGAGCACGTTTTTCCAGTCGCGTTCGCCCTGGGCCACGTCATCGAGGTTCTCTTCCATGCCGGCTGTGAAACCGTAGTCCATCAGGTTGGAGAAGCTTTCGGCCAGACGTTCGGTGACGATGTCACCCATCTTTTCCGAATAGAAACGACGGTTGTGCAGCGCCACGTACCCGCGGTCCTGAATGGTCGAAATGATCGCCGCATAGGTCGAAGGACGACCGATGCCGCGTTTTTCCATTTCCTTTACCAGGCTGGCTTCCGAATAACGCGCCGGCGGTTTGGTGAAGTGCTGGGTCGGATCAAGCTTGATCAGCTTCATCGCGTCGCCCTGGCCCATGTCCGGCAGTACGTCATCATCGCCCGGCTTGGCGATTTGCGGCATGACGCGGGTGTAACCGTCGAACTTGAGGATACGGCCCTTGGCACGCAACTCGAAGTCACCGGCACCGACGGTGACCGTGGTCGACAGGTATTGGGCCGGCAGCATCTGACAAGCCAGGAACTGGCGCCAGATCAGCTCGTAGAGGCGCTCGGCGTCACGTTCCATGCCCGAGAGCTTGCTTGGCTCGGTGTTGGCGTCGGACGGACGAATCGCTTCGTGAGCCTCTTGTGCGCCTTCCTTGCTGCTATAGACGTTCGGCGTTTCCGGCAGGTACTTCTTGCCGAACTCGCCTTCAATATAAGTACGCGCCATCGCCACGGCGTCAGCCGAGAGGTTGGTGGAGTCGGTACGCATATAAGTGATGTAGCCGGCTTCATACAGACGCTGGGCCATCATCATGGTTTTCTTCACACCGAAGCCCAGGCGGTTGCTCGCGGCCTGCTGCAGGGTGGAGGTGATGAACGGAGCCGACGGCTTGCTGCTGGTCGGCTTGTCTTCGCGCTTGACGATGCTGTAGCTGGAAGCCTTGAGCTTCTCCAGCGCGGCCATGGCCTGGGCTTCGTTGAGCGGCTTGAAGGCTTCGCCCTTCTCGCGGGCGACATCGAAACGCACGGTTGCACCCTTGGCGGTGCCGAGGTCAGCGTGAACTTCCCAATATTCTTCCGGGATGAACGCGCGGATCTCACGCTCACGCTCGACCACCAGTTTCACGGCAACCGACTGCACACGACCGGCGGACAGGCCACGGGCAATCTTGGCCCACAGCAGTGGCGACACCATGTAACCCACGACGCGGTCGAGGAAACGACGGGCCTGCTGGGCATTCACGCGATCGATGTCCAGTTCGCCCGGCTGGGAGAAAGCTTCCTGAATCGCCTTCTTGGTAATTTCGTTGAACACCACGCGCTTGTAGCGGCTGTCGTCACCACCGATGGCTTCGCGCAGGTGCCAGGCAATGGCTTCCCCCTCGCGATCCAAGTCGGTTGCGAGATAGATGGTGTCAGCATCCTTGGCGAGCCGGCGCAGCTCTTCGATGACCTTTTCCTTGCCTGGAAGGATCTCGTACTTGGCTTTCCAGCCATGATCGGGATCGACCCCCATGCGAGCGACCAGCTGCTTGCGCGCCTTTTCTTTCGGCGACAGTGCCGGCGCTTCACCCGCAGCGGCCTTGCCGCGCTTGGCGGCTGGCTCTTTGCTGGCGCTAGCCGAACCGCTGGTGGGCAGGTCTCGGATATGGCCGATACTCGACTTCACCACGTATTGGTTACCCAGATACTTGTTGATGGTCTTGGCCTTAGCCGGGGATTCCACAATGACCAGCGATTTGCCCATGGATCAGAAAATTCCTGAATTCTAGAAGTGAAAGGCGTTGGCGCCTGACGCGGCACCGCTATATATAGTGGCTACAAGGTGAGGTCAAGCGCAGGGTTTTGCGCGCACTCAGCTTATGGCTTGGAAAAAACACTCGGTTCGGCTTGCACCAAAGCAAAGCGTGGCACCTGCTCGCCGTCAACTTCGACCGACTCCAGGAACATGCTCAAGGGACGCACCCAAAAGCCGTAATCGCCATACAGGGCTTGGTAGAAGACCACTTCTTCTTCGGTTTCCGAGTGCCGTGCAACACTGAATACACGGTACTGCGGACCTTTGTAATGTTGGTAGAGCCCAGGTTGTATCGGCATGCTTCGGCCCCCACTCAAATCATTTCAAAATAAAAATAAAAATAAACTCGAAAAAACAAAAAACCGGGGCACTTGGCCCCGGCTTCCGTCAGCGAGACGCTTAAACGCGTTCAAAGACGGTGGAGATGCCTTGGCCGAGACCAATGCACATGGTCGCTACCCCGAAGGTGCCGCCATTTTGCTTCATTACATTGAGCAAAGTGCCGGAGATACGCGCACCGGAACAACCGAACGGGTGACCCAGGGCGATCGCGCCGCCGTGCAGGTTAACCTTCTCGTTCATCTTGTCGAGCACTTTCAGATCTTTCAACACGGGCAAGGCCTGTGCGGCGAAAGCTTCGTTGAGCTCGAAGAAGTCGATATCGTTGATGCCGAGGCCCGCGCGCTTCAGTGCTTTCTGTGTGGCCGGTACTGGACCATAGCCCATGATCGCCGGATCCACACCTGCCACTGCCATCGAGCGAATCACCGCCATAGGCTGGATACCCAGATCCTGTGCGCGCTGCGCCGACATCACGATCATGCACGAAGCACCATCAGTGATCTGCGACGAAGTACCCGCCGTCACGGTACCGCCCTTTGGATTGAAGGCCGGCTTTAGGGCCGCCAGACTTTCCAGGGTAGTTTCCGGACGAATGGTTTCGTCGTAGTCGAACAGTTTCAGGAAACCGTTCTCGTCGTAGCCCTGCATCGGGATGATTTCGTCTTTGAACTTGCCTTCCACGGTCGCCTTATGGGCGAGTTGGTGGGAACGCATGCCGAAAGCATCCTGCTGCTCGCGAGTGATGCCGTGCATTTTGCCCAGCATTTCAGCGGTCAGGCCCATCATGCCCGAGGCTTTCGCCGCGTACAGGGACATGTGCGGGTTCGGATCGACACCGTGCATCATGCTCACGTGACCCATATGCTCGACGCCGCCAACGACGAACACGTCACCATTACCGGTCATGATCGCTTGCGCGGCAGTGTGCAGCGCGCTCATCGACGAGCCGCACAGACGGCTGACGGTCTGGCCAGCCGAGGTGTGCGGGATCTGGGTCATCAGCGACGCCATGCGGGCGATGTTCCAGCCCTGTTCCAGGGTCTGGTTCACACAGCCCCAGATCACGTCTTCGACTTCGTTCGGGTCGACCTTGACGTTGCGTTCCAGCAGTTTGCTGATCAGGTGCGCCGACATGTCTTCGGCGCGGGTGTTGCGGTGCATGCCGCCCTTGGAGCGGCCCATCGGAGTACGACCGAAGTCGACAATCACGACGTCTCTAGGATTCAAGCTCATAAGTTCACTCTCACTCTAGTTGGGGGCGCTTAACCGAAAAAGCTCTGGCCGTTTTTGGCCATTTCGCGCAGCTTCGCGGTCGGGTGGTACAGCGCGCCCAAATCAGCGTACTGGTCAGCCAGGGCAACGAACGCTGCAACACCGATCGAATCGATATAGCGCAGCGCACCGCCACGGAATGGAGGGAAACCAATACCGTAGACCAGACCCATGTCGGCTTCGGCAGCGGTTTCGACGATGCCGTCTTCCAGGCAACGCACAGTTTCCAGGCACAGCGGGATCATCATCCAGTTGATGATGTCTTCGTCGGTGACTTCGCGCTGTTCGAACACGATTGGCTTGAGCACTTCCAGGACCGACGGATCGGCGACCTTCTTCTGCTTGCCCTTCTTGTCGGTCTCGTAGGCGTAGAAGCCCTTGCCGTTCTTCTGGCCCAGGCGCTTGGCTTCGTAAAGCACGTCAACGGCCGAACGACGGTCGTCTTTCATGCGGTCCGGGAAACCTTCAGCCATCACATCACGGCCGTGGTGGCCGGTGTCGATGCCGACGACGTCCATCAGGTAGGCCGGGCCCATAGGCCAGCCGAATTTTTCCATGACCTTGTCGATACGGACGAAGTCCACACCGGCGCTGACCAACTTGGCGAAACCGCCAAAGTACGGGAACAGGACACGGTTGACCAGGAAGCCCGGGCAGTCGTTGACCACGATCGGGTTCTTGCCCATTTTCTTGGCGTAGGCAACGGTGGTGGCAACGGCCAGCTCGCTGGACTTCTCGCCACGGATCACTTCGACCAGCGGCATCATGTGCACCGGGTTGAAGAAGTGCATGCCGACGAAGTTTTCCGGACGCTTGAGGGCCTTGGCCAACAGGCTGATGGAAATGGTCGAGGTGTTCGAGGCGAGGATGGTGTCCTCTTTGACCTGGTCTTCGACTTCAGCCAGAACGGCTTGCTTGACCTTCGGGTTCTCGACGACCGCTTCAACCACCAGGTCAACGTGACCGAAGTCACCGTAAGACAGCGTCGGACGAATGCCGTTGAGCACTTCAGCCATTTTCGCGGCGGTCATGCGGCCTTTCTCAACGCGGCCAACCAGCAGCTTGGCGGCTTCGGCCAGCCCCTGCTCGATACCGTGCTCGTTGATGTCCTTCATCAGGATCGGCGTGCCTTTGGACGCCGACTGATAGGCGATACCGCCACCCATGATGCCGGCGCCGAGTACGGCAGCCTGCTTCACGTCCTTGGCGATTTCGTCGTAGGCCTTGGCCTTTTTCTTCAGCTCCTGATCGTTCAGGAACAGGCCGATCAAGCTCTGCGCAGCAGAGGTCTTGGCCAGCTTCACGAAACCGGCCGCTTCGACTTCCAGAGCCTTGTCGCGACCGAAGTTCGCGGCTTTCTGGATGGTCTTGATCGCTTCGACCGGCGCCGGGTAGTTCGGGCCAGCCTGGCCGGCCACGAAACCTTTGGCGGTTTCGAAAGCCATCATTTGCTCGATCGCGTTCAGCTTCAGTTTTTCCAGCTTCGGCTGGCGCTTGGCCTTGTAATCGAACTCGCCGGAAATGGCGCGCTTGATCAGTTCCAGCGCAGCTTCCTGCAGTTTTTCAGGCGCCACCACGGCATCGACGGCGCCAACTTTCAGCGCGTCTTCCGGACGGTTTTCCTTGCCGGCGGCGATCCACTCGATGGCGTTGTCGGCACCGATCAGGCGCGGCAGGCGAACGGTACCGCCGAAGCCCGGGTAGATGCCCAGCTTGACTTCAGGCAAACCGATCTTGGCCTTGGTGGACATGACGCGGTAGTCCGCTGCCAGGCACATTTCCAGACCGCCACCCAGAGCGATGCCGTTGATCGCGGCGACGGTCGGGACGTTGAGGTCTTCGAAATCGCTGAAAATTTTGTTGGCTTCGAGGTTGCCAGCAACAAGCTCTGCATCCGGCAGCTTGAAGTTGTCGACAAATTCGGTGATGTCGGCGCCGACGATGAAGACGTCCTTGCCACTGCTGACGATCACACCCTTGATCGAAGCATCTGCCTTGATGGTGTCTACGGCCTGACGCAGTTCGTTCAGGGTTAGACGGTTGAACTTGTTGACGGACTCACCCTTGAGGTCGAATTTCAGTTCGACGATGCCACTTTCAAGAGCCTTAACCGTGATGGCTTTACCTTCGTAAATCATCAACTGATCTCCACGATATGGAAGCTGAACAGTACACGTCGGACGCAGGCGAATGGCTCGGCAGGGACGTTAAACGTCGATGCTACGCCTATCCACCCGACACACCCGCCAACGCGATAGTCGGGATTCTGTAGGAGCGATCTGAAATACAAACGCTCAATTCATACGCCCGTTTGATTTGGGTACGTCACCTTCACGGAATTTCCGACAATTGTCAATCGCCCGAAACAGGGGGTTGAAACGCGACTTTCCGGTCATTTCCGTACTGCGAAGACCTTCAACACGCCGAAGCATGTGAAGTCATTCATAGGATCAATCATTAGAAAAGTCGCCCTAATTCGCGGCAGCCCGCGTTTAACGAGCTACGCTGGCGAGACTCAGGATAAAAATGTGAACGCTTTTGGCGAACGCCCAGCGTAAGATCAGCCCACACCGAATTTACCGGCCTGCCTGGCCAACCCGCCCGATGATGTTGTCGGGCTTTTTATTGCCTGCATAAAAAACTGTGGGAGCCAGGCTGCCAGCGATGAACCTGACACCCCGTGGCGCTCTCAGGTTCATCGCGAGCAGGCTCGCTCCTGCATGGATTGTGTTTCAGGCCAGAGCTTTGAGGGTGGCATCGATATGTTGCAATACCTCGGCTTCGCCCTTCTCGCCCCAATACAGGGCGATCATTTGTTTATCGGCCTCGACCTTGTAGACATTGTCTGGCAATTTTTCGAAATGATTGAGCAGTGACCGATCCTCACAGACTTCCTGCCACTGATTCACCCAGACACCCGGTGATTTCTGCCAGTAACTCCAGCACGCCGGTTTATTGCCACGCCGCGGCCTGTGGTACTGCGCACAAGGGTTGGGCGGCTCCTGGCAAAGCCAGTGCGGCCATTCCTGCGGCGCCAGCTGCATCGCCAACCCGATGCGTCGCGCCTCCATGCGCAGGGCCATGCGGCCACTCTGGTGGCGAGACGGTCGCAACCATGCCAGCGGACTGAGTACCACCAGCAGGATTGACACCACTATCCAGACCGTCATATCTGTACTCCCGATTCTTGATGAGCGTATTCAGTCACTTTGAAACCAATACGCTTGAAACCAGCCATACTTATCAATATTGCAACCCTCAGGAGAGCACCTCATGCCCTACCACCACATTCTGGTCGCTGTAGACCTAACCGAAGAGTGCGACCCTGTAATCCACCGTGCTCGCGAACTGGCAGTGAGCAATAGTGCGAAATTGTCCCTGGTGCACATTGTCGAGCCGATGGCCATGGCCTTTGGCGGTGACGTGCCGATGGACCTGTCACAACTGCAACAACAGCAGTTCGATCAGGCCAAAGAGCGTCTTGACCGGTTGATCGTGAAATACCCGGAGCTGTCCAGGGAGTACAGCCACCTGACCTACGGCCAGCCACGCCAGGAAATTCACCACCTGGCCAAGGAGCAAGGGTGCGACATTATCGTGGTCGGCAGTCACGGGCGACACGGCCTGGCACTGCTGCTGGGCTCAACCGCCAACGATGTACTGCACGGTGCGCCTTGCGATGTACTGGCAGTGCGCCTGCAAAACAAAAGCTGACAACACCTCCTGTAGGAGCAAGCTCGCTCGCGAGGGTCGTCAACGGTAACGCGAAAAGCCTGACACCCCGCGGAGCTCCCGGATTCATCGCGAGCAAGCTCGCTCCTACAGGATATTCAGCACGGCATATGAAAAGCCCGGCGTTCATGCGAATGAAGCCGGGCCTTTTCATTGCAGGATCAATCAGGCATCCAGCTCGGCCCAACGCTCGACCATCACGTCGAGTTCAGCCTGCAACTGCGCCAATTGAGCGATCACCGCAGCGGTTTCAGCGGCCGGACGCAGGTAGAAACCAGCATCAGCCATCTGCGCCTCGACGGTAGCGATCTGCTGCTCCATGGCTTCGATCTGCCCCGGCAAAGCTTCCAGCTCACGCTGCAATTTGTAGCTGAGCTTTTTCTTCGCCACCGGCGCTTCGACCGCCACCGCGACGGGCGCAGGTTCGGCTTTGACGACGGCTGAGTTCAGGTCGGCCTTGCCGGACTTGCTCTCGGTCACGCCCAACAGGCGCGGCGAGCCGCCTTGACGCAGCCAGTCCTGATAACCACCGACGTATTCGCGAACCTTGCCTTCACCTTCGAAAACCAGGGTGCTGGTCACCACGTTATCGAGGAATGCCCGGTCGTGGCTGACCATCAGCACGGTGCCGTTAAAGGTCAGCAAGACCTCTTCCAGCAGTTCGAGGGTTTCGACGTCGAGGTCGTTGGTCGGTTCGTCGAGGACCAGCAGGTTCGCCGGCTTGCTGAACAGTTTGGCCAGCAACAGACGGGCACGCTCACCACCGGACAGCGCCTTGACCGGCGTACGGGCACGCTGCGGGCTGAACAGGAAATCGCCGAGGTAGCTCAGGACATGGCGGCTCTGGCCGTCGATGTCGATGAAGTCGCGACCTTCAGCGACGTTATCGATCACGGTTTTTTCCAGGTCCAGTTGATGGCGCAACTGGTCGAAGTAGGCGACATCGATCTTCGTGCCTTCTTCCACCTTGCCGCTGGTGGGCTGCAAGCCGCTGAGCATCAGTTTCAGCAGCGTGGTCTTGCCGGTACCGTTGGCACCCAGCAGACCGATGCGGTCGCCGCGTTGCAGCACCATCGAGAAATCCTTGATCAGGAACGGGCCGCCCGGGTGAGCGAAGCTCACATTTTCGAGGACCATCACCTGCTTGCCAGACTTGTCGGCCGTTTCCAACTGGATATTGGCCTTGCCGGTACGCTCACGACGTTCGCTGCGCTCGACACGCAACGCCTTCAGGGCGCGCACGCGACCTTCGTTACGGGTGCGACGAGCCTTGATGCCCTGGCGAATCCACACTTCTTCCTGAGCCAGACGCTTGTCGAACAGTGCGTTGGCGGTCGCCTCGGCGGCCAGCTCAGCCTCTTTGTGCACGAGGAAACTGGCGTAGTCGCCGTTCCAGTCGATCAAGCCACCGCGATCCAGCTCGAGGATTCGGGTCGCGAGGTTTTGCAGGAAGGAACGGTCGTGCGTGATGAAGAGCACGGCGCCCTGGAAGTCCTTGAGCGCTTCTTCGAGCCAGGCGATCGCACCGATGTCCAGGTGGTTGGTCGGTTCGTCGAGCAGCAGCAGGTCAGGTTCGGAAACCAGTGCCTGGGCCAGCAGCACGCGACGACGCCAGCCGCCGGACAACTCGGCGAGGGTCTTGTCGGCGGGCAATTGCAGGCGGCTGAGGGTGCTGTCGACCAGGGTCTGCAGACGCCAGCCGTCGCGGGCCTCGAGATCGTGCTGGACGTGCATCAGCTTGTCCAGGTCGGCGTCAGTGACGATGTTCTGGCTCAGGTGGTGATATTCGGCGAGCAATGCGCCCACGCCGTCCAGGCCTTCGGCCACCACGTCGAACACGGTCCGCTCGTCGGCTACCGGCAATTCTTGCGGCAATTCGCCGATCTTGAGCCCGGGTGCGCGCCAAACGGAGCCGTCATCGGGCTTCTGGTCGCCCTTGACGAGCTTCATCATGCTGGACTTGCCAGTGCCGTTGCGGCCGATGATGCACACCCGCTCTCCACGGGCGATCTGCCAGGACACCTTGTCCAACAACGGCATAGCGCCGAAAGCAAGGGACACATCGCTGAATTTGAGCAGGGTCATGAGCTTCTCCAAAAACCGGGCGCGCATTCTACCTGACTTGAGGCCTCAGAAGGCCGGCAATTTCACTGTCGAAGCACTCTGCACAACAAATGTTGCGAACTTATACAGACAGGTGGGCAAAGCTTTCGTCCCCTGCTGGCAAAAGGCTAAGCTACAGTTAATTAAGTGTTGGCATTGTCTGCACTTGTTCATGATTTCTCTGCCCGGATGTCCCATGCGCAGTCGCATTTTCAAGCTTTTTTCATGTCTTTTACTGTCTGCCGCTGCCGTTAACTCCGCCCAGGCGGTAGACCTGTCTACCCAGCGCCAATATTACGACGAAGCCAAACGTGCCCTGGCCAAGGGCGATAGCGGTCCTTATTTCCGCTACAGCCAGGCCCTCAGCGATTACCCGCTGGAACCCTACCTGGCCTATGACGAACTGACCGCGCGCCTGAAAACCGCGAGCAATGACGAAATTGAAAAATTCCTCGCCGAGCATGGCGACCTGCCACAAGCCAATTGGATGAAATTGCGTTGGCTGCGCTGGATGGCCGATCGCGGCGATTGGCAGACGTTCGTCAAATATTACGACCCCAAGATGAACTTCACCGAACTGGACTGCCTGAATGCGCAGTATCAGATCAGCCATAACCTCAAGTCCGAAGGTTACGCCAACACCAACAAACTCTGGCTGACAGGCAAATCCCTGCCGGCCGCCTGTGATGCACTGTTCGGCATGTGGGCCGCCGAAGGTCAGTTGACAGAGCAAAAACGCTGGGAGCGCGCCAAGCTTGCCGCCCAGTCGCGCAACTACCCGCTGGCCAGCAGCCTGGCCAACGGCCTGACCACCCTCGCCCCTCGCGGTCGCTTGTTGATCGATGTGGCGCAAAAGCCCGAGCTGCTCAATCAGCCGTCGCGTTTCACGCCGGCCGACGAACCGATGTCGGACATCGTCAGCCTTGGCCTGCGCCGCCTCGCCCGCCAGGATCCGGACAAGGCCATGGATCTGCTCGATGGCTATGCCAGCAGCATGCACTTTTCCCGTGACGAAAAAGTGGCGATTGCCCGTGAAATCGGCCTGACACTCGCGCGCCGCTTCGACAGTCGCGCGCTGGACGTGATGACCAAGTACGACCCCGAACTGCGGGACAACACCGTTTCCGAATGGCGCTTGCGCCTGCTGCTGCGCCTGGCCCGCTGGGACGACGCCTATCAACTGACCCGTCGCCTGCCGCAAGACCTGGCCACCACCAACCGCTGGCGCTACTGGCAGGCCCGCAGCCTGGAACTGGCACAACCGCAGAACCCTGAAGCGCAGACGCTCTATAAAACCCTCGCCCGCGAACGCGACTTTTATGGTTTCCTCGCCGCCGATCGTTCGCAATCGCCCTATTCACTGGTCAACAAACCGCTGGTGCTGAGCCAGGCGACGATCAACAAAGTGCGCAACACCCCCGGTATTCGCCGAGCCCTGGAGTTTCATGCCCGCGGGCAGATTGTCGACGGCCGTCGCGAGTGGTACCACGTCAGCCGCCACTTCAGTCGCGAGGAAATGGTTGCCCAGGCCAAACTGGCCTACGACCTGAAATGGTATTTCCCGGCGATCCGTACAATCAGTCAGGCTCAGTATTGGGACGACCTGGACATCCGCTTCCCGATGGCGCACCGCGAATCCCTGGTGCGTGAAGCCAGAAACCGTGGCCTGCATTCGAGCTGGGTATTCGCCATCACTCGCCAGGAAAGCGCCTTCATGGACGACGCGCGCTCCGGTGTCGGCGCGTCGGGCTTGATGCAACTGATGCCCGGGACCGCCAAGGAAACTGCGCGCAAGTTCAGCATTCCCTTTGCCTCGCCGCAGCAGTTGCTGGAGCCGGACAAGAACATCCAGCTCGGTGCCGCGTACCTGAGCCAGGTCCACAGTCAATTCAACGGCAACCGCGTCCTCGCCTCCGCCGCCTACAACGCCGGCCCCGGCCGTGTACGCCAGTGGCTGCGCGGCGCCGACCACCTGAGTTTCGACGTATGGGTGGAAAGCATCCCCTTTGACGAAACCCGTCAGTATGTACAGAACGTGCTGTCTTATTCGGTGATCTACGGCCAGAAACTCAACTCACCGCAACCGTTGGTGGATTGGCACGAGCGGTACTTCGACGATCAATGATCGTGTGGGCGTCGACGTACTGACGAATGGCGAAACGCGGTGCACGTGATGCACCGCTTTCGCTGGCAAGCCAGCCCCTAGAGCTCGACCAGTGCCTTGCCATCACTGAACTGCAACGCCGCCAGCCGCGCATACAACGCATTACTGGCAAGCAACTCCTGATGCGTGCCCACCGCGACCAGTTTCCCCTGATCCATCACAGCGATCCGGTCAGCGTTTTTCACCGTGGCCAGACGATGGGCGATGACCAGGGTGGTGCGATTTTTCATCAGCGTTGGCAGGGCTTGCTGGATCAGGTGTTCGCTTTGGGCATCGAGGGCGCTGGTAGCTTCGTCGAGCAGCAGGATTGGCGCGTCGACCAGCAGCGCGCGGGCAATCGCCAGGCGCTGGCGCTGGCCGCCGGACAATCCAAGGCCACCGTCCCCCAGGTGAGTCTGGTAACCCTGGGGCATGGCTTCGATAAAGTCGTGGGCATAGGCGACTTTCGCCGCCTCCTGAACCTCGCTCAGCGTTGCCGTCGGCTTCCCATAGCGGATGTTCTCTTCGATGCTGCCGAAAAACAGCGCCGGCGTTTGCGAGACGAGGGCAAAGCAACGACGCAGGTCCAGCGGATCGAGCTGGGTCAGCGGCACGCCATCGAGCAGGATGGAGCCTTCGGCGGGGTCGTAGAAGCGCAGCAGCAGGTCATATACCGTCGATTTGCCAGCCCCGGATGGCCCGACCAGTGCCAGGGTTTCACCCGCGTTGATGGTCAGGTTCAGACCGTCGACGGCATAGCTTTCGGGACGCGAGGGGTAGGAAAAGCGCACATCTCGCAGCACCAGATCCCCCTTCACCCGCTCCGGCAAGGTCACCCGATCGGTGCCGGGTGACTGGATGATGTTTTCCGAACGCAGCAACTCGGCAATCCGCTCGGCTGCGCCCGCCGCGCGCTGCAACTCGCCAATCACTTCGCTCAGGGTGCCGAATGCACTGCCGACGATCAGGCTATAGAAGACAAACGCCGCCAGCTCGCCGGCAGAAATTCGCCCGGCAATGACGTCCATGCCTCCGACCCACAGCATGACGCCTACCGCGCCCAGCACCAACACGATCACCAATGTGATCAACCAGGCCCGCTGAAAAATACGCTTGCGTGCCGTGTCGAACGCTTCTTCCACGGTCAAGGCAAAACGTCGCTCGTCCTGAGACTGGTGGTTGTAGGCCTGCACGGTTTTGATCTGACCCAGGGTTTCCGAGACATAACTGCCAATATCGGCAATCCGGTCCTGACTCAAACGCGACAGGTTGCGTACCCGGCGACCGAAAATCAGGATCGGCGCGATCACCAGAGGCAAAGCGACGACGACGATACTGGTGAGTTTGGGGTTGGTCACAAACAGCAGGACGATACCGCCGATCACCATCAGCAGGTTGCGTAGAAAAAGTGACAAGGAAGAGCCGATTACCGATTGCAGCAACGTCGTATCGGCGGTCAACCGCGACTGGATTTCAGAGCTGCGGTTGTTTTCGTAGAACCCGGGATGCAGGTAAATCAAGTGGTTGAATACCTGGCGGCGGATGTCGGCGACACAACGTTCGCCGATCCACGACACCAGATAAAAACGCGCAAAGGTCCCGACCGCCAGGCCGAACACCAGCAACATGAACAGGCCGATGGACTGATTGAGCAAGTGCGGTGATTGGGTCATGAAGCCCTGATCCACCAGCAGGCGAATGCCCTGTCCCATGGACAACGTGATACCCGCCGTGACGATCAACGCGAGTAAGGCACCGAACGCGTGCCAGCGATAAGGCGCGATGAAACGACTGGCCAGGCGAATCGCACGACGGTGACGAACAGAAAGCATTGGCATCATCCAGAACGGTTAATAAGGTCAGCCTAGTCCGGCCAAATGGGATGGAACCTGGTAAATCACAATGAGTCAGGTTAATTATGACCGCCGCTACTAGGCGCTAGACGCTATTGGTCTAAGGTTCGGGTGGCAACCTCGCGCCATTTCTGGTGGACTGGGCTTGCCGCCGCGTAAAGATCGCAGGGAGCTGTCACAGCCTGGTCACCTGGCGGTTCTACAGTAAGCACACACCTGAAGAGGAGACAGGCCATGTCCTTGCAAAACAGCAGAAATGACAAGATTCAAGTAATCCGCACACAGCCAAACCAGTCTCTGGGTTGCTCGATAATCGATGCCGATGGCCGCGAAGTACCGATCACTGAAGACATGATCCAGGCCGCGTGCCGTGAGCTGGAAAAGCGATTGGTCAAGCCTGCCGAACAAAAGTGATATAGCCACCGTCTTCTTTGACCCGGCCCCTGTTGGCCGGGTTTTTTATGCGCTTTTTTGACAGTGCTGCTCCCCACGTAATCAATGCGACGCCAATGCAGCCGCATGCCCTGTGGGAACGTGGCTTGCCCTCGATCGGCCCTACACGGCTTTCAGAGGGCCGACGCGCCCAACGCCGCTACGATCTGCCGCAACGCCGGCGAATCCCCTTCAATGCGCACTTTCAACCCATCAATCTCACGCCGCGATGGATAATTTTTGCGCAAAGCATCGAACGCCGCACGTTGCTCGCTCACGCTGCCTACAAGGCTGCGGCGGAAATCCGCGTCGTCACGGCGCGGGTCGTACACGCCGCGGCACAACATCGCCAGTGCCCAGGCCGGATCGCTTTCAGCACTCAGGGTAGCTTCGGACAACCACGGCGCCGGCAGCAAATCGCTCAGGCTGACCTCAGCCGATTGCCCGAGAAAATCGCAATACGCCTGGTAGATCTGCGCCGTTCCGCGCTGTTTGCCATCCAGGCTGTAGCCGGCAATGTGCGGCGTGGCCAGCACACAGAGTTCGGCCAGTGCCACATCGACCTCCGGCTCACCCTCCCAGACGTCGAGTACCGCTTGCAGGTCTTCACGTTGCAACAGCACCTGGCGCAGGGCGCTGTTATCCACCACGGGACCACGACTGGCATTGATCAGCCAGGTGCCGGGCTTGAGTCGGTTCAGGTGCTTTTGATCGAACAAATGCCAGGTGGAATGAGCGCCCTGTTTGGTCAGCGGTGTGTGCAGGCTGATGACATCGCACTGTTCGATGACCTGCTCCAGACTGACGTAATCGCCCCCTTCGGCAGCGTGGCGCGGCGGATCGCAGACCAGTACCTTCCAGCCCAGCCCCTGCAGGACCTTGACCAAGCGTCCGCCCACTTCACCGGCGCCGACCACACCGTAAGTTCGCCGAGTCAGATCGACGCCTTCGATTTCAGCCAGGGTCAACAGACTGCCGAGCACGTAGTCGACCACGCCACGGGCATTGCAACCCGGCGCGCTGGACCAGGTGATCCCGGCTTGTTGAAAATAATCCAGATCCAGGTGATCGGTGCCAATGGTGCAGGTACCGACAAAACGCACCTTGCTGCCTTCGAGCAACGCGCGGTTGACGTTGGTCACCGAGCGCACCAGCAACACATCGGCCTGTTCGACGGTGGCTCGGTCGATGGAACGCCCTGGCACCCGGCGGATTTCACCGAAACTTGCAAAGAAAGCATCGAGCAGGGGGATATTTTCGTCGGCAACAATCAACATGGCAGGCTCCTTAGGCGGATCGGCAGTGTAGGCGTAGAGGCGGGTGGTGAGCCAGCGTGCATTGTGCATCCTGGATATGAAGGACTTCATATTTCCTGTGGCGAGGGAGCATGAGGATTCATTCAAGCGGTTGATTACAAATCGCTAACACAGGTCTTTTCCTGACCGTTACGTCAACGCGTAGAATGCGCGCCTGCGCATCAATACCTTCTGGACGTTTTACCCTTGAATTCTGTGACCGACCGCTCCACCGCCACGCCCCTCAATCGCCCGGCCCGGGTTCGCCTCGAGCTGAAAAACCTGCTCGCCCTGGCGCTGCCGATCATGATCGCGCAACTGGCGACCACGGCCATGGGGTTCGTCGATGCCGTGATGGCCGGGCGGGTCGGGCCGCGTGACCTGGCCGCCGTGGCCCTGGGTAATTCGATCTGGGTGCCGGTGTTCCTGCTGATGACCGGTACTTTGCTGGCCACCACGCCGAAAGTCGCCCAGCGTTTCGGCGCCGGCACCCACAGCGAAATCGGCCCGATCGTGCGTCAGGCGCTGTGGCTGGCGCTGGTGGTGGGGTTGATGGCGACCGGCATTCTGTTCAGTGCCGAACCGGTTTTGCGCGTCATGAAGGTCGACCCCGAACTGATTGGCCCGTGCATGCAGTATCTGCATGGCATCGCCAGCGGCTTGCCTGCCGTCGCCATTTACCATGTGCTGCGCTGTTTCAGCGATGGCCTGGGCCGTACCCGCCCGGCGATGGTGCTGGGTCTGTGCGGGCTGGCGCTGAATATTCCTCTGAACTACATCTTCATTTATGGCCACTTCGGTGTCCCGGCCATGGGTGGCGTCGGCTGCGGTTGGGCCACGGCGATCGTGATGTGGGTCATGGCGCTGGGCATGGCCGGTTGGGAGCGCTGGGCGCCGGCGTACCAGTCGAGTGAATTGTTCAGCCGTTTCGACTGGCCGCAATGGTCGGTGATCAAGCGCTTGCTGGGTATCGGCCTGCCTATCGGCATCGCGGTGTTCGCCGAGTCGAGTATCTTTGCCGTGATCGCGCTGCTGATCGGCAGCCTCGGCGCCACCGTGGTCGCCGGGCATCAGATCGCCCTGAACTTCAGCTCGCTGGTGTTCATGATCCCCTACTCCCTCGGCATGGCTGTGACGGTACGGGTCGGCCAGGCGCTGGGCCGTCAGGAGCCGCGCGAAGCACGCTTCGCCGCCGGGGTCGGCATGGGCACGGCCCTGGCTTACGCCTGCTTGTCGGCGAGCATGATGCTGTTGCTGCGCGAGCACATCGCAACGATCTACACCGCTGACCCGACAGTAGTCAAAGTCGCGGCGATGCTGATTGTCTACTCGGCACTGTTCCAGTTTTCCGATGCGATACAGGTCACGGCGGCCGGTGCGCTGCGCGGTTATCAGGACACCCGGGTAACGATGATCCTGACGCTGTTCGCGTATTGGGGCATTGGTTTGCCGGTGGGTTACGTCCTTGGCCTGACCGATTGGTTCGGCGCACCGAGTGGCCCGAGCGGGCTATGGCAGGGCTTGATCGTGGGCTTGAGCTGTGCGGCGCTGATGCTGTCGATCCGCCTGACACGCAGTGCGCGCAAGCGGATTCGCATGAGTCATTCGCTGGGTTGACCCAATGGTGCAGGAGCGAGCGTCGGTTATTTGGACTTCTTGCGGATCCAGTACAGGTAAGTGCCTGCCTCTTCCTGCTGACCGACCAGTTCGTGATCGAGAAACACGCAGAATTTGGGGATGTCGCGCCGGGTCGACGGATCGGTGGCGATCACCTTCAGCAGACCGCCAGGCGCCAGGTCACGGATGTGCTGGTGCAACATCATCACCGGCTCCGGGCAGTTGAGGCCGGTGGCATCCAGGGTGCCGTCAACCGGTGTATCGATCATTTCACTCATGATTTACTCCTGAAACTGGCCGGCATTGTCGCGCAATGCCGGGTGTTCGGTCATCTGTGGCATTACGCCCGCTCCCACAGTTTTTAACTGCTCAGCGGGACTTCGGTTTCTTCACATCCAGCCGCCGCAAATGGCAGGTCACTTCCTCACGGTCGTGATACAGCTGTTTGCAGCCAATCTCGACCTTGATGCCCCGCGCCTTGAAGCCGTCGGCGATCCGCTCCAGCAGGCGCTTCACTTCGGCGTAACGCTGTTTCATCGGCAACTTGAGGTTGACCACGGCTTCGCGGCAATGCCCCTCGCCAATCCATTCTTCAAGCATCGCGGCGTTACGCGCCGGCTTCTCGACGATGTCGCACACCATCCAGTCCACCGGTTGCTTGGGCTTGAAGGTGAAGCCGTCGGCCATCAAATGTTGCACCAACCCGGTATCCATCAGGCTTTCGGCCATCGGGCCGTTGTCGATGGCGGTCACCAGCATGCCCCGATTGACCAGTTGCCAGGTCCAGCCACCGGGCGCAGCGCCCAGATCGACGCCGGTCATGTCGCCATGCAGGCGCTCGCCCCACTGGTCGCGCGGGATGAAATGGTGCCACGCCTCTTCCAGCTTCAGCGTCGAACGGCTTGGCGCCTCGCGGGGGAATTTCAATCGTGGTATGCCCATCGGCCACATCGCCGAGTTGTTCGCCTCTGCCAGGCCCATGAACACTTCACGACCGCTTTTGAAGGTCAGCAACAAACGCGGCTTGTGGGCGTCTTCCACCAGTTTCCCGGCTGCCATCAGCGCCTTGCGCAGGTGGACTTCGAATTTCTTGCAGAAATTCGACAACTCCTTGCCATCGTTGGTGTCGACCATCTCCAGCCACAGGCTGCCGCACAGCGGAAAGTCGGCCATATGGGCGAGGATCACGCTGATGCGATCGGTTTCCGGCAAATCGATAAAGATCCCCCGGGCCCACTGGCGCGGGAAAATCAATTGATCGAAACGCTGACCGCGCATCAGCCGTTCGGCGCCATCTTCTTCGGTGCAGACGAATTCGGCGCAGGCGCTGGCGGTCTTGGCCTTGGCATAACCGGCCACGTTCAGCCGCGCGGCGAGGTCGGAAATCTCGGAACAGACTTCGCCTTCGAAGCCCGGCCGGCAGTGCATAAAGAGGGTGTTCATTCTTACTCCTGGGCAGATGGCGAGACATTCAACCACTGCGCGATGCCCAGACTTGCGTTGAAGCAAAGCCTGTCACGAAAACCGGCGCATGATAACTGACTTCGGAACCTCGGACTTATCGATAGAGTCCAGTAATTAGCCAGCTACTCAAAACAGGGCTAGGTTTAATGCTCTGCCCGTCCCCTCCGTCCGTAGCCGTGCGGACTCAAAGGAGTGATTGCAATGCCCTCCCTCAATAGTCTGAACACCCTTAAAACCCTGCAAGTCGACGACAAGACCTATCACTATTTCAGCCTGCCGGATGCCGCCAGGAGCCTGGGCGATCTGGACAAGCTGCCGATGTCGTTGAAAGTGCTGCTGGAAAACCTGCTGCGCTGGGAAGACGAAAAAACCGTCACCGGCGCCGACCTCAAGGCGATTGCTGCCTGGCTCAAGGAACGCCGCTCCGACCGCGAAATCCAGTACCGCCCGGCGCGGGTGCTGATGCAAGACTTCACTGGCGTGCCCGCCGTGGTCGACTTGGCGGCCATGCGCGCGGCGATGGCCAAGGCTGGCGGTGACCCGCAACGAATCAATCCACTGTCGCCAGTAGACCTGGTGATCGACCACTCAGTGATGGTCGACAAATTCGCCAGCAGCAGCGCCTTCGAACAGAACGTCGACATCGAAATGCAGCGCAACGGCGAACGTTATGCCTTCCTGCGCTGGGGCCAGAGTGCCTTCGACAACTTCAGCGTGGTGCCGCCGGGCACCGGGATCTGCCACCAGGTCAACCTGGAGTACCTCGGTCGCACGGTCTGGACCAAGGACGAGGACGGACGCACCTACGCCTTCCCGGACACACTGGTGGGCACGGACTCCCACACCACCATGATCAACGGTCTGGGCGTGCTCGGCTGGGGCGTTGGCGGGATCGAAGCGGAAGCGGCGATGCTCGGCCAGCCGGTGTCGATGCTGATTCCCGAAGTGATCGGCTTCAAGCTCAGCGGCAAACTCAAGGAAGGCATCACCGCCACCGATCTGGTGCTGACGGTCACCCAAATGCTGCGCAAGAAAGGCGTGGTCGGCAAGTTCGTCGAATTCTATGGCGACGGGCTGGACGACCTGCCGTTGGCCGACCGCGCGACCATCGCCAACATGGCCCCGGAATACGGCGCCACCTGCGGTTTCTTCCCGGTGGACGAGGTGACGCTGGAGTACCTGCGCCTGTCCGGCCGCCCCCTCTCGACCGTCAAATTGGTCGAGGCCTACAGCAAGGCCCAGGGCCTGTGGCGCCTGCCGGGCAAAGAGCCCGTATTCACCGACAGCCTCGCGCTGGATATGGGCAGCGTCGAAGCCAGCCTCGCCGGGCCGAAGCGCCCGCAAGACCGCGTGTCGCTGCCGAACGTCGCGCAAGCGTTCAGCGATTTCCTCGGTGTCCAGCTCAAACCCACCAGCAAGGAAGAAGGCCGCCTCGAAAGCGAGGGCGGTGGCGGTGTGGCCGTGGGCAATGCGGACATGGCCGGCGAAGCGGACTATGAATACGAGGGCCAGACCCATCGGCTGAAAAACGGCGCGGTGGTGATTGCCGCGATCACCTCCTGCACCAACACCTCCAATCCGAGCGTAATGATGGCCGCCGGTCTGGTGGCGAAAAAAGCCGTGGAAAAAGGCCTGCAACGCAAACCCTGGGTGAAAAGCTCGCTGGCTCCTGGCTCGAAAGTGGTCACCGACTACTACAAGGCAGCCGGGCTCACGCAGTATCTGGATCAACTGGGTTTCGCCCTGGTCGGCTACGGCTGCACCACCTGCATCGGCAACTCCGGGCCGCTGTCGGAACCGATCGAAAAAGCCATCCAGCAGGCCGACCTTACCGTGGCCTCGGTGCTATCGGGCAACCGCAACTTTGAGGGCCGGGTGCATCCGCTGGTGAAAACCAACTGGCTGGCCTCCCCGCCGCTGGTGGTCGCTTATGCGTTGGCGGGCACGGTGCGCATCGACCTCAGCACCGAGCCGCTGGGTGAGGACCAGAACGGCAACCTGGTGTACCTGCGCGATATCTGGCCGAGCAGCAAGGAAATCGCCGAAGCCGTGGAGCAAGTCAACACCGCGATGTTCCACAAGGAGTACGCCGAAGTGTTTGCCGGCGACGAGCAGTGGCAAGCCATCGAAGTGCCGCAGGCCGCGACTTACGTCTGGCAGGCGGATTCGACCTACATCCAGCATCCACCGTTCTTCGATGACATCGGCGGGCCGCCCCCCGTGGTCAAGGACATTGCCGGCGCCCGCATCCTCGCGCTGCTGGGCGATTCGGTGACCACCGACCACATTTCACCGGCCGGCAACATCAAGGCCGACAGCCCGGCGGGGCGCTATCTGCGCGAGAAAGGCGTGGAGCCACGGGACTTCAACTCCTACGGTTCGCGGCGCGGAAACCATGAAGTGATGATGCGCGGCACCTTCGCCAACATCCGCATTCGCAACGAAATGCTTGGCGGCGAAGAAGGTGGCAACACCCTCTATATACCGACTGGCGAGAAACTGGCGATCTACGACGCAGCCATGCGCTATCAAGCCTCGGGCACGCCGCTGGTGGTGATCGCCGGGCAAGAATACGGCACCGGGTCGAGCCGGGACTGGGCGGCCAAGGGCACTAATCTGCTGGGGGTCAAAGCGGTCATCGCCGAAAGCTTTGAGCGTATTCACCGCTCCAACCTGGTGGGAATGGGCGTGTTGCCGCTGCAATTCAAACTCGACCAGAACCGCAAGAGCCTGAACCTGACCGGCAAGGAAACCCTGGACATCCAAGGCCTGACCGGCGTTGAGCTGACGCCACGGATGAACCTGAACCTGGTCATCACCCGTGAAGACGGCAAGAGCGAGAAAATCGAGGTGCTGTGCCGAATCGATACGCTGAACGAAGTGGAATACTTCAAGTCGGGAGGGATCTTACATTACGTGCTGCGGCAGTTGATTGCCTCATGACGGCGTACTGACAAAGACACCGCCTTCGGGCGGTGTTTTTTTTGGGATCACAAAAATCCATGTGCGGGCCTGCTCGCGATGACGGTGTACCATTCATGGACGATGATGAATGACCCTCTGCTATCGCGAGCAAGCTCGCTCCTGAACCGGAGATAGGGTCACCCCACAGAACGTCAGACACAAGGACTTGCAATGCTCGCCCTGCCATGGACATTTCTGGCCCTGCTCTCCCTCGGCTACGGCATGGCCCTGGCCTATGGTCACCTCGGCTGGTTCGCCGGAATCTCCGTCGCGTTGTTGCTGATGGCCGCTTTCGCCGCTCGCCAGCAAACAATTCAGTTCGGCCGCTGCCTCGGCCACGGCTTGTTCATCTTTCTGGCCCTGGCACTGGCGCTGCACTGGCTGCCCGGTTTCTACAATGGTCGCGTTATCGCCCCCCAGCGCTTCACCGACGACGCCTTGCCGTTTTCCATGTACCTGAATCTGGACAAACCCCTGATCGGTTTCTGGCTATTGTTGGTGTGCCCATGGATTGTCGGCCAGCGGTCGTTGCGAGTGTCCCTGTATGCCACCGCGCTGGCGTTGACCTTGAGTGCGGTGCTGGCACTGGGTGGCGCGCTGTTGCTGGGCGTCATCGCTTGGGCGCCGAAATGGCCGGACCAGGCCTGGATCTGGCTGCTCAACAACTTGCTACTGGTAACACTGGTCGAAGAAGCACTCTTTCGCGGCTATATACAGGGTGGCCTGAACCGTTGCCTGAAAAACCTGGCTTATGGCGAAAACCTCGCCCTGCTGCTCACCTCACTGCTGTTCGGCCTGGCGCATGCCGGTGCGGGCTGGCAATGGGTACTGCTGGCGAGCCTGGCCGG
The DNA here is from genome assembly GCF_058792515.1 of Pseudomonas sp. MT92. Classification (NCBI taxonomy): domain Bacteria; kingdom Pseudomonadati; phylum Pseudomonadota; class Gammaproteobacteria; order Pseudomonadales; family Pseudomonadaceae; genus Pseudomonas; species Pseudomonas sp. MT92. The sequence continues at coordinate 160,570 of NZ_JBXAFA010000010.1, read as the reverse complement.
CGTCGGTTATGGTCTGGCCTACCGTTTTGGCGGACTGTCTGCCGCCATCGCCACCCACTTCGGTTTGAACCTGCTGCACTTCGGACTGTTCACCTATCCAATGCTCACCGGCTGACGCATGGGTCATTTTGCGACGCACCACCGATAATCGAAAATTCGTCTCAACAAATAGCCATGGGTGCCGATACAGCACTTGAAAGCCTTGCGGATAAAAAAAAGCCATGCGTAACAACCAACCAATTACACAACGCGAACGGACCTTTCCGGCTCAGCAACGGTTGATTTCCACCACTGATGCCAAAGGCCTGATCACCTACTGCAACGACGACTTCGTCGACATCAGCGGGTTTTCTCAGGAAGAACTGATCCGTGCCCCGCACAACCTGGTGCGTCACCCCGACGTCCCGGCCGCGGTGTTCTCGCACATGTGGGCAACACTGAAACAAGGCTTGCCATGGATGGGTATCGTCAAGAATCGCTGCAAGAGCGGTGATCACTACTGGGTCAACGCCTATGTGACGCCGATCTTCGAAGGCAATCAGGTGATCGGTTACGAGTCGGTGCGGGTCAAGCCCACCGCGGAGCAGATCCGCCGTGCCGAAGCGCTTTACCAGCGCATCAATCAGGGCAAGTCGGCCATTCCTTCCTCCGATAAATGGTTGCCGATTCTGCAGGACTGGTTGCCGTTCATTCTGGTCAGCCAACTGAGTTTCATGATTGGCGCCACGCTGAACTCCCACTGGGGGTTTGCCCTGGCCGCCGGTCTCTCGGTGCCCCTGGGCCTGATGGGCCTGGGCTGGCAACAACGCGGGATCAAGCGCTTGTTGCGACTGGCCGAGCAGACCACGTCCGACCCGCTGATCGCGCAGATGTATACCGACAGCAGCGGTGCCCAGGCACGTCTGGAGATGTCGATCCTCAGCCAGGAAGCCCGCCTGAAAACCTGCCTGACCCGCCTGCAGGACACCGCCGAGCACCTGACCGATCAGGCGAAACAATCGGACACCCTGGCCCACAACAGTTCCTCGGGCCTGGAGCGCCAGCGCGTCGAAACCGAGCAGGTGGCCACCGCCGTCAATGAGATGGCCGCCACCACCCAGGAAGTCGCCAGCCACGTGCAACGCACCGCCGACGCTACCCAGGAAGCCAATCGCCTGACCAGTCGCGGCCGTGACATCGCCGGGGAAACCCGCGAAGCCATTCAGCGCCTGTCGGTGGTGGTCGGGGAAACCGGCCAGACCGTGACCCAACTGGCCAAGGACAGCGACGAAATCGGCGGCGTGGTCGACGTGATCAAAGGCATCGCCGACCAGACCAACCTGCTGGCACTCAACGCTGCTATCGAAGCGGCCCGCGCCGGTGAGATGGGTCGCGGTTTTGCAGTGGTGGCCGATGAAGTACGCCAATTGGCGCAACGCACCAGCGAATCCACCGGGCAGATTCACGCCCTGATCGCCAAGCTCCAGCAAACGGCCAGCACAGCGGTGCAGACCATGGAAGCCGGGCATCGTCAGGCTGAAGAAGGCGTGGCGCGGGTACTGGAAGCGGATCAGGCCTTGGTCGGCATCAGCGAAGCGGTGGCCAACATCACTGACATGACCACCCAGATCGCTGCCGCGACCGAAGAGCAAAGCTCGGTCGCCGAGGAGATCAGCCGCAACATCAGCAACATTTCCATCCTCGCTGACCAAACCTCGGAACAGGCTCAGAACTCGGCGCTGCTGAGTGAAGAGCTGACCAAAACCGCGAATACCCAGTATTCGTTGGTGGAGCGGTTCAACCGCTGATTGCTGCCAGAAAAACAAAACCCGGATCGCGAAAGCTTCCGGGTTTTTTTGAGCCTGTAGACGGGATGCTGCCGGGTCGTCCCGCGACGGGACCATCACAACCTCAACAAACCCTCACCGAAGGAATAAAGCCACCTTCTGCGCTGCAGCCGCCAAGTGCTGCTCATGACTAAACCCCGAAGCCTTCAACGGCTTCAAGTCGTGATCCCCCGCAACCAGCCACATGACCTCGATGCCCGGCGATAACACATACCCCTCGACCGTCTCGCGATTGCCCAGCGCATCCCGCTCGCCTTGCACGATCAGCGTCCGCGCCTTCAACCCCGCCAGATGTTCCACTCGCGGTTTCTCCGGCTTGCCCACCGCATAAAACGGATAGCCCAGGCACACCAACGCATCAGCGCCCATTTCATCCGCCAGCAAACTGGCCATCCGCCCGCCCATGGACTTGCCGCCGATGGCCAGGCGCCCAGTGACATGACGTCGCACCACGGCGTACACCTCGCGCCAGCACTCCAGCAGCTTCGGTGCCGGGTTGGGTGGGCGCTTGCCGCCGTCGACACGCCTCTGCGCCATGTATGGAAATTCAAAGCGCAGCACGTTGACGCCTTGCGCCGCGAGGCGTGTGGCCATGTCGTTCATCCAGTCGCTGTCCATCGGCGCTCCGGCACCATGGGCCAGGATCAAGGTCGCGTGCGCGGGCGCCACGCCGGCATCCCACCGCCATCCATGATCCCGCACGCACTGCGCCCATTGATCCCCGTCAATACCGGCCATGTGCTTCTTGTCCATGCTTGCCTCGCTTTTAGTCTGCCTATAACTCCGGCCGAAGAGTGCACTGCCTTGCGCAAGCGCGCTCACTTCAGCTGAACCGTGGATGGGGAACCATGAACACTTCTATCAGTACCGCCTACAACTACAAGGTGGTCCGCCAATTCGCCATTATGACGGTGGTGTGGGGCATCGTCGGCATGGGGCTCGGGGTTTTTCTCGCTGCCCAGTTGGTCTGGCCCGAACTCAACTTCAACTTGCCGTGGACCAGTTTCGGCCGTTTACGCCCGCTGCACACCAACGCGGTGATCTTCGCCTTCGGCGGCTGCGCCCTGTTCGCCAGTTCGTTCTACTCGGTGCAGCGCACCTGCCAGACCCAGCTGTTCGCGCCAAAAATCGCCGCGTTCTGCTTCTGGGGCTGGCAACTGGTGATCCTGCTGGCCGCCATCAGCCTGCCGCTGGGGTACACCAGCTCCAAGGAATACGCCGAGCTGGAATGGCCGATCGATATCCTGATCACCATTGTCTGGGTCGCCTATGCCGTGGTGTTCTTCGGCACGATCATGAAGCGCAAGACCAAGCACATCTACGTCGGTAACTGGTTCTTCGGTGCGTTCATCGTCACCGTGGCGATTCTGCACATCGTCAACAACCTTGAGCTGCCGGTGAGCTTGACCAAGTCCTACTCGGTGTATGGCGGTGCGACCGATGCCATGGTGCAGTGGTGGTACGGGCACAACGCCGTGGGCTTTTTCCTCACCGCCGGTTTCCTGGGGATGATGTATTACTTCGTGCCCAAACAGGCCGAGCGCCCGGTGTATTCCTATCGCTTGTCCATCGTGCACTTCTGGGCGCTGATCACCCTGTACATCTGGGCCGGTCCGCACCACCTGCACTACACCGCGCTGCCGGACTGGGCACAGTCGCTGGGCATGGTGATGTCGCTGATCCTGCTGGCGCCGAGCTGGGGCGGGATGATCAACGGGATGATGACGCTCTCGGGTGCCTGGCATAAGTTGCGCAGCGACCCGATCCTGCGCTTCCTGGTCGTGTCCCTGGCGTTCTACGGCATGTCGACCTTCGAGGGGCCGATGATGGCGATCAAGACCGTCAACGCGCTCTCCCACTACACCGACTGGACCATCGGCCACGTACACGCCGGCGCCCTCGGCTGGGTGGCGATGATCTCCATCGGCGCGCTGTACCACATGATCCCGAAAGTCTTCGGTCGCCCACAGATGCACAGCATCGGCCTGATCAACGCGCACTTCTGGCTCGCGACTATCGGCACCGTGTTGTACATCGCCTCCATGTGGGTCAACGGCATCGCCCAAGGCCTGATGTGGCGTGCAGTCAACGAAGACGGGACGCTGACCTACTCCTTCGTTGAAACCCTGGCGGCCAGCCACCCGGGCTTCATCGTGCGGCTGGTAGGTGGTGCGATCTTCCTCAGCGGCATGTTGCTGATGGCTTACAACACCTGGCGCACCGTGCGGGCCTCGCAGCCTGCCGACGCCGCCGCTGCCGCGCAGATGGCCTGAGGAGTCCGCCATGAAACACGAAACCATCGAAAAAAACGTCGGCCTGCTGCTGTTGCTGATGATCTTTGCCGTGAGCATCGGCGGTCTGACCCAGATCGTCCCGCTGTTCTTCCAGGACGTGACCAATAAACCGGTGGAAGGCATGAAGCCCTACACCGCGCTGCAACTCGAAGGCCGCGACCTCTACATCCGCGAAGGCTGCGTCGGCTGCCACTCGCAGATGATCCGTCCGTTCCGCGCCGAGACCGAACGCTACGGGCACTACTCGGTGGCCGGTGAAAGTGTCTGGGACCACCCGTTCCTGTGGGGCTCGAAACGCACCGGACCTGACCTGGCCCGGGTCGGCGCGCGCTACTCCGATGACTGGCACCGCGCGCATTTGTACAACCCGCGCAACGTTGTGCCGGAATCGAAAATGCCGGCCTACCCGTGGTTGGTGGCCAACGCGCTCGACAGCAGCCACACCGAGACCAAGCTGCGCGCCATGCGCACCCTCGGCGTGCCGTACACCGACGAAGACATCGCCGGTGCGACCGAGTCGCTCAAGGGCAAATCGGAAATGGATGCCCTGGTTGCCTACCTGCAAGTGCTCGGCACTGCGATCAAGAGCAAGAGGTGAGCCGTGGTCTTTGAAATAAGCAGTGGAATGATTCGCGGCCTGGGCACGGTCGTGGTGTTCGTGGCCTTTGTCGGCCTGGCGCTCTGGGTGTTCAACGGCAAGCGCAATCCGGACTTCGCCGAAGCGCGCCTGTTGCCATTCGCCGACGAGCCGCAACCCGACAGTGTCACCCCCCAAGAATCCGCAACAAGGAGTACCCGGACATGACCACCTTCTGGAGTACGTGGATCTGCGTACTGACCATCGGCAGCCTGATCGGCCTGACCTGGCTGCTGATCGGCACCCGCAAGGGCGAAACCAAGGGCAGCGTCGACCAGACCATGGGCCATAGCTTCGACGGCATCGAGGAGTACGACAATCCGTTGCCGCAGTGGTGGTTCATGCTGTTCGCCGGCACCCTGGTGTTTGCCGTGGGCTACTTGATCCTCTATCCGGGCCTGGGCAACTGGAAAGGCATCCTGCCCGGCTACGACAACGGCTGGACCGGCGCGCACGAATGGGAAAAGGAAATGGCCAGGGCTGATGCGAAGTTCGGGCCGATCTTCGCCAAGTTCGCTGCCATGCCGCTGGAAGAAGTAGCCAAGGACCCGCAAGCGTTGAAAATGGGCGGGCGCCTGTTTGCCTCCAACTGCTCGGTCTGCCACGGCTCGGACGCCAAGGGTGCATTCGGCTTCCCCAACCTGACGGACCTTGATTGGCGCTGGGGCGGCAACGCTGACACCATCAAGACCACCATCATGGGTGGGCGCATGGCGGCGATGCCGGCCTGGGGTGAAATCCTCGGTGAAGCCGGCGTGAAAAACGTCGCGGCCTATGTGCGCCATGGATTGGCCGGCCTGCCGCTGGCCGCCGACAGCGGTGCGGATCTGCAAGCCGGACAGCAACTGTTCAGCACCACCTGCGTCGCCTGCCACGGGGCAAACGGCCAGGGCACTGAAGCCATGGGCGCGCCGAATCTGACGCACCCGACCGGTTTTATCTACGGTACAAGCCTGGCGCAGCTGCAACAAACCATCCGCCATGGTCGCCAGGGCCATATGCCAGCGCAAAGCGAACTGCTCGGCAACGATAAGGTTCAATTGCTGGCGGCGTATGTGTACAGCCTGTCGCACGCTGCCGGTACCGAGCGCTTGCAGGCTGAAGGCAAAACCGAGTAATCGATGACCGCTCTACTGCCGCATTCTCCGGAATGCGGCAGTTTCCCGCCCCTTTGCGACCCATTGTCGCACCCTCATTCAGTCTTCCTTTCGGTTCGCCAGATTCGGGTCTAAGCTTGCTCCGATGCGGACTGGCAAGTACCGGTTCCAGGTCGACCCTAACCGATGTGTTCGACGATTCAGCTCGATGACAGGCCGCAAAGGCTGGTAGATACCGGCTGTCGCGCGAATTGCCATCGGTCACCTGATCGTTGCGATTGAACACACCTCGTTACATGTGACCTGACCCCCTTGCCTATTTAGTCCGGCGGGACAAATTGCCGGCGTGCAAATTTGTCCTTACGCGGCGCATGGAAAGGCCGCAGAATCAGCATTTGAAAGCATTGACCCAGGTCATGGCGCGTTGCAATGACCCCCCGCTTTCTACATACTTGCGGCCGATTTTTAATCCTAATAAAACACCCAAACCGTGGAACCTTAGAATGAGCACAGCAATCAGTCCGACTGCTTATAACTATAAGGTAGTCCGCCAGTTCGCCATCATGACGGTGGTCTGGGGGATCCTTGGCATGGGGCTCGGTGTCTTCATCGCCTCACAGCTCGTATGGCCGGAATTGAATTTCGGTCTGCCGTGGACGACTTTTGGACGCCTGCGCCCGTTGCACACCAACCTGGTGATTTTCGCCTTCGGTGGATGTGCACTGTTTGCCACTTCTTATTATGTCGTGCAGCGAACCTGCCAAACGCGACTGATTTCCGACAGCCTCGCGGCCTTCACCTTCTGGGGATGGCAAGCGGTGATCGTCGGCGCCATCGTTACCTTGCCGCTGGGTTACACCACCACCAAGGAATACGCTGAGCTGGAATGGCCCCTGGCCATTCTGCTGGCCATCGTCTGGGTCACCTACGCTCTGGTGTTCTTCGGCACCATCGTCAAGCGCAAGACCAAGCACATTTATGTGGGTAACTGGTTCTACGGTGCCTTCATCCTCGTGACCGCGATGCTGCACATCGTCAACCACGCCTCCCTGCCAGTCAGTTTCTTCAAGTCCTATTCCGCCTACGCAGGTGCGACGGACGCGATGATCCAGTGGTGGTACGGCCACAACGCCGTGGGTTTCTTCCTGACCACCGGCTTCCTGGGGATGATGTACTACTTCGTGCCGAAACAGGCCGAGCGTCCGATCTACTCCTATCGCCTGTCCATCGTGCACTTCTGGGCACTGATCACCCTGTACATCTGGGCCGGTCCGCACCACCTGCACTACACCGCGCTGCCGGACTGGGCCCAATCCCTGGGCATGGCGATGTCGATCATCCTGCTGGCTCCGAGCTGGGGCGGCATGATCAACGGCATGATGACCCTGTCGGGCGCCTGGCATAAGCTGCGCACCGACCCGATCCTGCGCTTCCTGGTCGTGTCCCTGGCGTTCTACGGCATGTCGACCTTCGAAGGCCCGATGATGGCCATCAAGACCGTGAACTCGCTGTCGCACTACACCGACTGGACCATCGGCCACGTACACGCCGGCGCCCTGGGCTGGGTAGCGATGATCTCGATCGGCGCGATCTACCACATGATTCCGAAACTGTTCGGCCGCACGCAGATGCACAGCACCGGCCTGATCAACACGCACTTCTGGCTCGCGACCATCGGTACCGTTCTGTACATCGCTTCGATGTGGGTCAACGGCATCACCCAGGGTCTGATGTGGCGTGCGATCAACGATGACGGCACCCTCACCTACTCGTTCGTCGAAGCACTGCAAGCCAGTCACCCTGGTTACATCGTCCGCGCACTGGGCGGTGCATTCTTTGCGACCGGCATGCTGTTCATGGCCTACAACGTATTCCGTACCGTACGCGCCTCGAACCCGGTTGAAGCCAAAGCCGCCGAACAGATTGCTGTAGTTGGAGCTCACTGATGAAGCATGAAGCAGTCGAGAAGAATATTGGCCTGCTGGCCTTCTTCATGGTTATCGCCGTCAGTATCGGCGGCCTGACCCAGATCGTTCCGCTGTTTTTCCAGGACGTCACCAACAAGCCGGTCGAAGGCATGAAGCCGCGCACCGCCCTTGAACTGGAAGGCCGCGACATTTACATCGCCAACGGTTGTGTCGGCTGCCACTCGCAGATGATCCGCCCGTTCCGCGCTGAAACCGAGCGTTACGGCCACTACTCGGTCGCCGGTGAAAGCGTCTGGGACCACCCGTTCCTATGGGGTTCCAAGCGTACCGGTCCGGACCTGGCCCGTGTCGGCGGTCGTTACTCCGATGACTGGCAGCGTGCGCATTTGTACAACCCGCGCAACGTCGTGCCCGAGTCGAAAATGCCGGCCTACCCGTTCCTCGTGGAAAACAAGCTCGACGGCAAAGACACCGCCAGGAAAATGGAAGTCTTGCGCACGCTCGGCGTCCCTTACACCGACGAAGACATCGCCGGCGCCAAGGATGCTGTGAAGGGCAAAACCGAAATGGACGCGCTGGTGGCCTATCTGCAAGGCCTGGGCACCATCATCAAAAGCAAACGGTGATCTAGATGGATATCGGGATGATTCGTGGCCTGGGCACCGTCGTCGTGATGGTGGCCTTTATCGGTCTGGCCTTGTGGGTATTCAGCCCCAAGCGCAAGTCGGAGTTTGAAGACGCGACCTTGCTGCCTTTCGCGGATGATCCCGAAGCCATCAAGCACGTCGAGCAAGCTTCTAGGAGTAACAAAGAATGACTACATTCTGGAGTCTGTATGTCACAGTCCTCAGTCTCGGTACGATCTTTTCCCTGACCTGGCTGCTGCTGTCGACCCGCAAGGGCCAGCGCACCGAGGTGACGGAAGAGACGGTTGGCCACTCCTTCGACGGGATCGAGGAGTACGACAACCCACTGCCGAAATGGTGGTTCATGCTGTTCGTGGGCACCATCGTTTTCGCCCTGGGCTACCTGGTACTGTATCCGGGCCTGGGCAACTGGAAAGGCCTGTTGCCAGGTTACAACTACCTGGATAACGAGAAGCAGACCGCGTTCGCCAACGGCCAGAGCGGCTGGACCGGCGTTCACGAGTGGGAAAAGGAAATGGCCAAGTCGGACGCCAGGTTCGGTCCGATTTTCGCCAAGTTCGCTTCCATGCCAATCGAAGAAGTCGCCAAGGACCCACAAGCCCTGAAGATGGGGGGCCGCCTGTTCGCCTCCAACTGCTCGGTTTGCCACGGTTCCGACGCCAAGGGCGCCTATGGTTTCCCTAATCTGACCGACGCCGATTGGCGCTGGGGCGGCGAGCCGGAAACCATCAAGACCACGATCATGGGCGGCCGTCACGCGGTCATGCCGGCGTGGGCTGAAGTGATCGGTGAACAAGGCGTTGCCGACGTTGCCGCATTCGTGGTGACCAACCTCGATGGCCGCAAGCTGCCGGAAGGCACCAAGGCTGACCCGGTTGCCGGCCAGAAACTGTTCGCGGCCAACTGCGTGGCCTGCCACGGTCCGGAAGGCAAAGGCACCCCGGCAATGGGCGCACCGAACCTGACCCACCCCGCCGCGTTCATCTACGGTTCGAGCTTCGCTCAACTGCAGCAGACCATCCGTTACGGCCGTCAGGGCCAGATGCCTGCGCAAGAGCAACTGCAGGGTAACGACAAGGTTCACCTGCTGGCCGCTTATGTCTACAGTCTGTCTCACGGCGAGAAGGCTGCGGCGGCAGACGCTCAGTAAGGCAAACGCTCGACGCAACGCAAAAGACCCCGTCATTCGACGGGGTCTTTTTTTTGTAATCGCAAGACATGATCCCGATCACACAGCCCCTTTGCCGTAATGCTGGGCTAACGTTGTCACCGATACCTCAAGACCGGGCAGCTATACTTCACCTGTCAATTGACCTGCATCATGTTTTGTTACATTCGCTACACCATCTATGAATTTCACCCAACGCGACCAAAGGTCGCACCCTTGGGCCAGAGCGACAGGCGTATCATTGCGCCACTGCAACACCTCTTTTTGACCGCGGCCAGCATGTACTGACCGAGGCATTTTTCCACTGCCGTGGGATGCAATGATGAGCAACCAGATTCCGGTACACGACGTCACACCGCCCAGCAAAAACGCGAACAACAGCGTCGATCTCTACGCCTCTCGAGAAAAAATCTACACCCGCGCCTTCACCGGCCTGTTCCGCAACCTGCGGATGATGGGCGGCGCCTTTTTATTCCTGTTGTATTTCGGCACGGTCTGGTTGAGCTGGGCGGGCCATCAGGCCGTCTGGTGGAATCTGCCGGAGCGAAAATTCTTTATTTTCGGCGCGACCTTCTGGCCGCAGGACTTCATCCTGCTCTCGGGCATTTTGATCATCAGTGCCTTCGGCCTGTTCTTCATTACGGTGTACGCCGGGCGGATCTGGTGCGGCTACACCTGTCCGCAGAGCGTCTGGACCTGGATTTTCATGTGGTGCGAAAAGGTCACCGAAGGCGACCGCAACCAGCGCATCAAGCTCGACAAAGCGCCCATGAGCGCCAACAAGTTTCTGCGTAAACTCAGCAAGCACACCCTGTGGCTGCTGATTGGCTTTGTGACCGGCATGACCTTCGTCGGTTATTTCTCGCCGATTCGTGAGTTGGTTATCGACTTTTTCACCGGCGAAGCCGATGGATGGTCATATTTCTGGGTCGGATTCTTCACCCTCGCCACCTATGGCAACGCCGGCTGGCTGCGCGAACAGGTGTGCATCTACATGTGCCCGTACGCACGTTTCCAGAGCGTGATGTTCGACAAGGACACGCTGATCGTGTCCTACGACCCGCGTCGTGGCGAAAGCCGTGGCCCGCGTAAAAAAGGCGCCGACTACAAAGCCCAGGGCCTGGGCGACTGCATCGACTGCACCATGTGCGTTCAGGTCTGTCCCACCGGCATCGACATTCGCGACGGCCTGCAGATTGAGTGCATCGGTTGCGCCGCCTGCATCGATGCCTGTGACAGCATCATGGACAAAATGGAGTACCCGCGCGGGCTGATCAGCTACACCACCGAGCACAACCTGTCCGGGCAGAAAACCCACAAACTGCGCCCGCGCCTGATCGGCTATGCCGTGGTGCTGCTGGCGATGATCAGTTTGCTGGTCACTGCGTTTTTCATGCGTTCGCTGGTAGGTTTCGACGTCAGCAAGGACCGCGTGCTGTACCGTGAAAACGCCGAAGGGCGGATCGAAAACGTCTACAGCCTGAAAATCATGAACAAGGATCAGCGCGACCACACCTACGTGCTGGAAGCCGCCGGTCTGCCGGACCTCAAACTGCAAGGCCAGCGCGAAATCAAAGTGGCGGCCGGCGAGATCGTGAGCCAGCCGGCGGAACTGTCCGTAGCACCGGAACACCTGCCGTCGAGCACCAACGAGGTGAAATTCATCCTCAAGGATGCCGATGACAACAGCATCCACGTTGAAGCCAAGAGCCGATTCATCGGCCCACAAAATCGTTGAGAGAAGTGAACATGCCCGCAGCAAACGCCGCAAGCCCTTGGTACAAGCACCTTTGGCCGTGGATCATCATCGGGATTCTGACTTGCTCGGTGACCCTGACCCTGTCCATGGTGACCATTGCGGTGAATCACCCGGACAACCTGGTCAACGACAACTACTACGAGGCCGGCAAAGGCATCAACCGTTCCCTGGACCGTGAACTGCTCGCCCAGACCCTGCTGATGCGCGCCGCGGTCCACCTGGATGACGTGACCGGCGAAGTCGATCTGCGCTTGAACGGCAATAGCCAGCCGAAGACCGTGGAGCTGAACCTGATCTCGCCGACCCAACCGGAAAAGGACCGCAAGATTGTCCTGACCCGCAGTGAAACCGAACAGGGCCGTTACATCGGTCAATTGAGCGACAAGGTCGAAGGCCGGCGCTTTGTCGAACTGCTCGGCACCCAGGATGACCACACATGGCGTCTGTTCGAAGAAGAAGTGGTCAGCCATGACAAGGACCTGCTGCTCGGTGACGAGCCGCTGCAAGGCGCGGAAGACCTGAAAAAATAAACCCACGCTTCGCGCATTGCGAGCAAGCTCGCTCCCACAGTCAATCACTGTTGTATGCAGATTTTGATATCACCAATGGTCCCTGTGGGAGCGAGCTTGCTCGCGATGCGGCCCTTCCTGAAGACAAAGATTCAGCGGCGCTAGTGAAAACCTGATGACCACCCCACTCCCCTGCTACCACTGCGCCCTGCCCGTCCCGGCCGGCAGCCGTTTCACCGCGGCGGTTCTTGGGCAAACCCGCGAGTTCTGCTGCCCGGGTTGCCAGGCGGTGGCCGAGGCGATTGTCGCCGGTGGGCTGGAAAACTATTACCAGCATCGCAGCGAAGCGTCGGCCAACCCTGAAGCGCTGCCGGTGCAACTGGTGGACGAACTGGCGCTGTACGACCGTGCGGATGTGCAACAGCCCTTTGTCCGCCACGAAGGCGAACTCGCCGAAACCACACTGTTGATGGAAGGCATCAGTTGCGCCGCCTGTGGCTGGCTGATCGAGAAACATCTGCGTGCCCTGCCCGCCGTGGCCGAAGCGCGCCTGAACCTGTCCAACCATCGCCTGCATGTGCGTTGGGCCGATGCCCAATTGCCGCTGAGCCAGGTGCTCGGCGAGTTGCGCCACATCGGTTACGCCGCCCACCCCTACCAGGCCGACCGCGCCAGCGAACAACTGGCCAGCGAAAACCGCCGGGCCCTGCGTCAATTGGGCGTTGCCGGATTGCTGTGGTTCCAGGCGATGATGGCGACCATGGCCACCTGGCCGGAATTCAACATCGACCTCAGCCCCGAACTGCACACGATCCTGCGCTGGGTCGCGCTGTTCCTCACCACCCCGATCGTGTTCTACAGCTGCGCACCTTTCTTCAAAGGCGCGATGCGCGACCTGCGCACCCGGCACCTGACGATGGACGTTTCTGTGTCGCTGGCCATTGGCAGTGCCTACATCGCCGGAATCTGGACCTCGATCACCGGCGTGGGTGAACTGTATTTCGACGCCGTCGGCATGTTCGCGCTGTTCCTGCTGGCGGGGCGTTATCTGGAACGCCGCGCCCGGGAACGCACGGCCGCCGCCACCGCACAACTGGTCAATCTGCTGCCGGCCTCGTGCCTGCGCCTGAGTGCCGACGGTCAGAGTGAACGCATCCTGCTCAGCGAACTGCGCGTCGGCGACCAGGTGCTGGTGCACCCCGGCGCGATTCTCCCGGCCGACGGCAAGATCCTTGAGGGCCAGTCGAGCATCGATGAATCGCTGCTCACCGGCGAATACCTGCCACAGGCCAGGACCACGGGCGATGCGGTCACTGCGGGCACCCTGAACGTCGAAGGCGCGTTGACCGTGGAAGTCCAGGCCCTGGGTCAGGACACTCGTCTGTCCGCCATCGTCCGCCTGCTCGATCGCGCCCAGGCTGAAAAGCCGCGGCTGGCGGAAATCGCCGACCGTGCGGCGCAATGGTTCCTCCTGCTGTCACTGATCGCCGCCGCCGCCATCGGCCTGCTGTGGTGGGAACTGGATGCTTCGCGGGCCTTCTGGATTGTCCTGGCGATGCTGGTTGCGACCTGCCCGTGCGCCCTGTCCCTGGCCACGCCGACGGCCCTCACCGCCGCCACCGGCACGTTGCACAAGCTGGGGCTGTTGTTGACGCGCGGCCATGTGCTCGAAGGCCTGAACCAGATCGATACGGTGATTTTCGACAAGACCGGCACCCTCACCGAAGGACGCCTGGCGTTACGCTCGATCCGCCCTCTCGGCGCCCTGGACAGCGATCAATGCCTGAGCCTCGCCGCCGCGCTGGAGAACCGCTCCGAACACCCGATTGCCCGCGCCTTTGGTCGTGCGCCACTGGCCGCCGAAGACGTGCACAGCACCCCCGGCCTCGGCCTCGAAGGACGGGTCGGCGAGCAACGTTTGCGTATTGGCCAACCCGGTTTTGTCTGCGAACTCAGTGGCAGCGCGCTGCCATCGATGCCGGATGAAGCCGGGCAATGGTTGTTGCTCGGCGATACCCGGGGGCCGCTGGCGTGGCTGGTCCTCGACGACCGCCTGCGTGCCGATGCCCGCGCCCTGCTGGATGCCTGCAAGGCGCGTGGCTGGCACACCTTGTTGCTGTCCGGCGACAGCTCGCCGATGGTCGCCAGTGTCGCCGCCGAGCTAGGCATCGACGAAGCCCGGGGCGGATTGCGCCCGGACGACAAGCTGCAAGTCCTGCAACAGCTGCACAAGGAAGGTCGCAAGGTTTTGATGCTCGGTGACGGGGTCAACGACGTGCCGGTGCTGGCGGCTGCCGACATCAGCGTGGCCATGGGTTCGGCCACCGATCTGGCGAAAACCAGTGCGGACGCGGTGCTGCTGTCCAATCGTCTCGATGCCCTGGTGCAAGCCTTCAGCCTGGCGCGACGCACCCGTCGGGTCATCATCGAGAACCTGCTGTGGGCCGGTCTGTACAATGGCCTCATGTTGCCGTTCGCCGCCCTCGGCTGGATCACTCCGGTATGGGCCGCGGTCGGTATGTCCATCAGTTCGCTGACCGTGGTGCTGAACGCGCTGCGCCTGACTCGCCTGCCGAGCGCGCCCGCCACCAGTAGCACGCCACAAACCCGCCCGCTACCGGCCTGAGCCGCGCGGGCATGGAGTCCAGATGCCAGCTCTTTACGTGATGATCCCGGCTGCACTGCTGATCGTGGCCATCGCTGTCTACATCTTCTTCTGGGCGGTCGACAGCGGGCAGTACGACGACCTCGACGGCCCGGCCCACAGCATCCTGTTCGACGACCAGGACCCGAACCACACCGCTGCGGTCGACGAGGCCAGCGGCCATCCGGCCAAACCCGACGACAAGGTGCCGCCCCATGCTTGAATTGGCGCCACTGTTGGTCTCGGCGTTGATACTCGGCCTGCTCGGGGGCGGTCATTGCCTGGGCATGTGCGGTGGCCTGATGGGCGCGCTGACCCTGGCGATCCCCAAGGAACAACGCAGCCGCCGCTTTCGCCTGCTGCTGGCCTACAACCTCGGGCGCATTCTCAGCTATGCCACGGCCGGCCTGTTGATCGGCCTGGCAGGCTGGGCGGTGGCCAACAGTCCGGCGGCGATGTTCATGCGGGTGCTCGCCGGTTTGCTGCTGATCGCGATGGGCCTGTACCTCGCTGGCTGGTGGAGCGGCCTGACCCGCATCGAAAGCCTCGGACGCGGCCTGTGGCGGCATATCCAGCCGGTTGCCAACACGCTGCTACCGGTGTCGAGCGTGCCCCGTGCGCTGCTCTTGGGTGCGCTCTGGGGCTGGTTGCCGTGCGGCCTGGTCTACAGCACGCTGCTGTGGTCGGCCAGTCAGGGCAATGCGCTGGACAGTGCGTTGCTGATGCTGGCTTTTGGATTGGGCACCTGGCCGGTGCTGCTCGCCACGGGGCTGGCGGCCGAACGGGTGACGGCGCTTTTGCGCAAGCGCAGCGTGCGCATGGCCGGTGGGCTGCTGGTGATGCTGTTCGGCATCTGGACCTTGCCGGGGCCGCATCAGCATTGGCTCATGGGGCACTAGATCGGCGACGCGCCCTTCGCGAGCAGCCTCGCTCCCACAGGGGAATGCATTCCAAAAGTGGGAACGAGCCTGCTCGCGATGAGGCCCGCACTGACAGCACGAATTCCGACCCTTGACGCAAATCAAGATGTCCAATCGACGCAACCCCTAGACTGGCCGACACTGCCAGCCTATCCGGGGGAACGCCCGCATGATGCTCGACGCCATTCGTTGGGATACCGATTTGATCCGCCGTTATGACCTGGCGGGACCGCGCTATACCTCCTACCCGACCGCCGTGCAATTCAACAGTCAGGTCGGCACGTTCGACCTGTTTCACGCCCTGCGCGACAGCCGCAAGTCCCAGCGCCCGTTGTCGCTGTATGTGCATGTGCCGTTCTGCGCCAACATCTGTTACTACTGCGCCTGCAACAAAGTCATCACCAAGGATCGCGGCCGCGCCCAGCCCTACCTGCAGCGCCTGGAACAGGAAATCCAGTTGATCGCCTGCCACCTCGACCCCGCGCAAAAAGTCGAGCAACTGCACTTTGGTGGCGGTACGCCAACCTTTCTCAGTCACGACGAACTGCGTCAGCTGATGGCTCACCTGCGCAAACATTTCAATCTGCTGGACGACGATTCCGGCGACTACGGTATCGAGATCGACCCCCGCGAGGCCGACTGGTCGACCATGGGGTTGCTCCGGGAGCTGGGGTTCAACCGGGTCAGTATCGGCCTGCAAGACCTCGACCCCGCGGTGCAGCGTGCCGTCAATCGGCTGCAAAGTCTTGAAGAAACCCGCGCCGTGATCGACGCCGCCCGCACCTTGCAATTTCGCTCGATCAACATCGACCTGATCTACGGCTTGCCAAGACAGACCCCGGACAACTTCGCCCGCACCGTCGAAGAAGTCATCAACCTGCAACCCGATCGTCTTTCGGTGTTCAACTACGCTCACCTGCCGGAACGTTTCATGCCGCAACGGCGGATCAACAGCAACGAGCTGCCGACGCCCGCGCAGAAACTGGAAATGTTGCAGCGCACCATCGAGCAACTGACGGCGGCCGGTTATCGCTACATCGGCATGGACCACTTCGCCCTGCCGGACGACGAACTGGCGATTGCCCAGGAAGAATCGACCCTGCAACGCAACTTCCAGGGCTACACCACCCACGGACATTGCGATTTGATCGGGCTGGGCGTGTCGGCGATCAGCCAGATCGGCGACTTGTACTGCCAGAACAGCAGCGACCTGAATCAGTACCAGAGCGCTTTGGACTCTTCACAGCTGGCCACCAGCCGCGGCCTGTTGTGCAACGCCGATGACCGGCTGCGGCGCGCAGTCATTCAGCAACTGATCTGCAATTTCAGCCTGGAGTTCGCCCAGATCGAACAAGCCTTCAACATCGACTTTCAGGGCTATTTCGGCGAGCTGTGGCCACAGCTCCACAATATGGCCAAGGATGGCCTGATCGAACTCGACAATGAACGAATCACCGTGCTGCCGGCCGGCCGCCTGCTGGTACGCTCGGTGTGCATGGTTTTTGATGCGTACCTGGAACATCACAATCGCCAACGGTTTTCCCGCGTGATCTAAGCCTGACCGGCAAATCCGCCATACACTGGCCTCCATGTCCTTCGGTGGGTTACCCTTACGTCTTACGCGTGTTTTCCCACAAGGATTGAAGAAATGTCTGAGCCAGTAAAGTTGCGTGCTCATAATCAGGCCCATTGCAAGGATTGCAGCCTGGCCCCTCTGTGTTTGCCACTTTCGCTCAACCTGGAAGACATGGATGCCCTGGATGAAATCGTCAAACGTGGACGCCCGCTGAAAAAAGGCGAGTTTCTGTTCCGCCAGGGTGACACCTTCGACTCCGTTTATGCCGTACGCTCCGGTGCGTTGAAAACGTTCAACCTGAGCGATGTCGGCGAAGAACAGCTCACCGGTTTTCACTTGCCGAGTGAACTGGTTGGCTTGTCGGGCATGGACACCGAGAAACATCCGGTGTCGGCACAAGCGCTGGAAACCACGTCGGTCTGTGAAATCCCCTTCGAACGTCTCGACGAACTGGCCCTGCAACTGCCGCAGCTGCGCCGTCAGCTGATGCGAGTGATGAGCCGCGAGATTCGCGACGATCAACAGATGATGCTGCTGCTGTCGAAAAAGACCGCTGACGAGCGAATCGCCACATTCCTGGTCAACCTGTCGGCACGTTTTCGCGCCCGTGGATTCTCGGCCAATCAGTTCCGCCTGAGCATGTCCCGCAACGAAATCGGTAACTACCTGGGCCTGGCGGTGGAAACCGTTTCGCGGGTGTTCACGCGCTTCCAGCAGAACGAACTGATCGCCGCCGAAGGCAAGGAAATCCAGATTCTCGATCCGATCCAGCTCTGTGCACTCGCGGGCGGCTCGATCGAAGGCTGATCTCGATCCGTGGTTGAGCGAACCGTTTCAGCCGCGGGTATACTGCGCCGTTTGCAGCCCTGCCAGGACACCTTGACGATGGCCTTCGACTCCTTCGACATCAAATCCCTCATTCGCCCCGTGATCGACTTCCCCAAGCCGGGGGTGATTTTTCGTGACATCACCCCGCTGTTCCAATCGCCCACGGCCCTGCGCCTGGTGATGGACAGCTTTGCCCATCGCTATGTCGAGGCTGATTTCACCCACATCGGCGCCATGGATGCCCGTGGTTTCCTGATTGGTTCGGTGCTGGCCTATCAGTTGAACAAACCGCTGGTGCTGTTCCGCAAGCAAGGCAAGCTGCCCGCCGATGTGTTGGCCGAAGGCTATGCGACCGAATACGGTGAAGCCTTTCTGGAAGTGCACGCTGACAGCCTCTGCGAAGGCGATTCAGTGGTGATGTTCGATGACCTGATCGCCACCGGCGGCACCCTGATTGCAGCGGCTAACCTGATCCGCCGCATGGGCGCGCGGGTGCATGAAGCGGCGGCGATTATTGATTTGCCGGAGCTGGGCGGGTCGCAGCGCCTGCAAGACATGGGAATTGCGACGTTCTGCCTGACGCAGTTTGCGCTGACCGACAGGTAAGCGGCGCGTGCACTAACGCCATCGCGAGCAGGCTCGCTCCCACATTGGATTTGTGGAGTTCACAAAATTCTGTGGGAGCGAGCCTGCTCGCGATAGCGTCGGTCGCTACAACATCAATCCAAAGCCTGTCATAGCCCCATCTGCTTGCTGATGATCTCGTTCATCACTTCCCGCGTACCGCCGCCGATCGAAAGAATCCGGTTATCCCGGTACAACCGCTCCACAAGGCTTTCGCGCATGTAACCCATGCCACCCAGAATCTGCACCGCCTCCGAGGTGATGCGATCTGCCGTGTCCGTCGCAAAATTCTTGGCCATGGAAATTTCCTTGATGACGCTCTGCCCCGCGGCCATTTTCGCTGCCTGGCGGTAGGTGAATTCGCGCGACACCTCCAGTGCCGTGGCCATTTCGGCGAGGCGGTGTTTGATCACTTGGAACTTGCCGATGGGCTTGCCAAAGGCCTCACGCTCCCGCGCCCATTTCAGGCTTTCCTCCAGCGCCAGTTGAGCGGTCATGTTGGCCATCAAGGCCAGGGCCAGGCGCTCGCTCTGGAAGTTGCCCATGATGCAGGCGAAGCCCATGTTCTCGCTGCCGATCAAATGGCCTACAGGCACCCGGCAATCGTCGAAGAACAGTTCAGCGGTGTCCGACGCCCACCAACCCATTTTCTTCAACTGACGTCCCACGGTGAAACCGGGTGTGCCCTTCTCGATCAATAACAGGCTGATGCCGGCGAAACCCGGCTCACCGGTTCGCACGGCGACCGTGTAGAAATTCGCGCGCACGCCGCTGGTGATAAAGGTTTTGCTGCCACTGACCCGGTAAAAGTCACCGTCACGCACGGCGCGGGTCTGCAGGTTGGCAACGTCGGAACCGCCGCCGGGTTCGGTGATGGCCAAAGCGCTGATTTTCTCGCCGGACAACACCTGCGGCACAACCCGATCACGCACCTCAGGCCTGGCCCACTTGAGAATCGGCGGCAGGCCGATGTCCAGCGAGCCAAGCCCCGCCACCAGGCCGCCCGAGCCACAGCGCATCAACTCTTCGCTGGCGGCGACCTTGGCGAACAGATCGCCTTGGTGGCTGCCACCCAGGCTCTCGGGGTAACCAATGCCGAGAATGCCCGCCGCACCGGCCTTGAGGTAAAGCTCGCGGGGGAAGCTTTCGGCTTCTTCCCACTGGTCGATGTCCGGAAGAATCTCGCGCTCGACGAAACGTCTGACGCTGTCGCGGACCAATTGGTGGCTGGGGTCGAAGTATTCCTGGAAGGCAGGCATCGGCGAACTCCACTGAAGGGTTCAGCGACGTTAACCGAGCGCTTGCTTGGTTTTCAACAGGATTGTGTGAATCAAGGGGACCGAGGCGACGCCATCGCGATCAGGCTCGCGATGACCTCAACCCGAACGACACACATCACAAGCTGATCGGCTTACGCCCGGCAAACGAATGCGCCAGCGTTCCGCCATCCACCAGTTCCAACTCGCCACCCAGTGGAACGCCATGGGCGATGCGCGAGGCAATCAGGCCTTTGCTGCTGAGCAATTGGGCGATGTAATGCGCAGTTGCTTCACCTTCCACGGTCGGGTTGGTGGCGAGAATGACTTCGGCAAACGTGCCCGCCTCCTCGATTCGCGCCATCAATTGCGGAATGCCGATGGCCTCCGGCCCCAGCCCGTCGAGTGGCGACAGGTGGCCCTTGAGCACGAAGTAGCGACCGCGAAACCCGGTCTGCTCTACGGCGTAGACATCCATCGGTCCTTCCACCACACAAAGCAGGGTGTCGTCGCGGCGAGTGTCCGCGCATTGCGGGCAAAGGTCATCTTCAGTCAAGGTGCGGCACAAACGGCAATGACCGACACCTTCCATGGCCTGACTCAAGGCCAACGCCAGGCGCGAGCCGCCGCTGCGATCACGTTCGAGCAACTGCAACGCCATGCGCTGGGCGGTTTTCTGACCTACACCAGGCAAAATTCGCAGGGCATCGATCAGTTGGCGAATCAAAGGGCTGAAGCTCATGGGGAAAAATCCGACAAAACAACGAGACGCGGTTTATACCCGCGCCTCTGATTAGCGTCAAATTGCAGCGTCAGTCTTTTGCGACCCGCACCACCAGTTTGCCGAAGTTACGCCCTTCCAGCAGACCGATGAACGCCTCGGGCGCCTGCTCCAGACCCTCGACCACGTCTTCGCGGAACTTGACCTTGCCATCGCGCACCCACGGCGCCATGGCACTGACGAATTCCGGCTGACGGTCGCCATAGTCGTCGAACACGATGAAGCCCTGAATTCGTACGCGCTTGGTCAGCAGCGTGCGCTGCAATTGCGGCAAGCGATCCGGGCCGCTCGGCGCCTCGCTGGCGTTGTACGAAGCGATCAACCCACAGAGCGGAATCCGCGCCTTGGGATTGAGCAGTGGCACGACCGCGTCGAACACCTTGCCGCCGACGTTTTCATAATAGATATCGATGCCTTTGGGGCAGGCCCGGGCCAGCTCATCGGCGAAGTCTGGGCTCTTGTGGTCGATACAGGCGTCGAAGCCCAACACCTCAACCACGTAGCGGCACTTGTCTGCGCCACCGGCCACGCCCACCACGCGCAAGCCCTTGATCTTCGCCACCTGCCCGACCACCGAGCCGACTGCGCCCGATGCGGCCGCGACCACCAGCGTTTCGCCGGACTTCGGCTGGCCAATGTCCATCAAGCCCATGTAAGCGGTCATGCCCGGCATGCCGAGGACCCCCAGGGCCATCGACGGGCTCGGCAGACCCGACGGCACCGGCACAATAGTGCGACCGTCGTTGATGCTATGGCTTTGCCAACCCGTGGCGCCGACCACCAGATCGCCTTCCTGGAACCTGGGATTGAGCGAACGCTCGACCCGGCTGACGGCGCCGCCCGTCATCACCCCACCGATTTCCACCGGCGCGGCGTACGACGGCGCATCACTCATGCGCCCGCGCATGTACGGGTCCAGCGACAGATAAAGGGTCTTGAGCAATACCTCACCCTCAGCCAGTTCGGGCAACGCGACCCGCTCCAGGCGGAAATTCTCGGGCGTCGGCGCACCCACCGGGCGGGAGGCCAGGACGATACGTTGGTTGAGGGTCATGGGGTCGGACATGTCAGCGTCTCCTTGATCGTTGAGTTCGGTGGTACAGGGAGAAGACCTTTGTGGCGGTGCTGCGTTCGATGATTCTTCCGTTTTGCCGAGTGGACGCCATCGCGAGCAGCCGGAAACAAAAATGCCAGGCGCGATGCCTGGCATTTCTTGTTGCTCATCTGACGCCCGAAGACGAATCAGAACGGCAGTTTCATGCCCGGTGGCAATTGCATGCCTGCGGTCATGCCGGACATTTTGTCCTGGCTGTTGGCTTCGATCTTGCGCACGGCGTCGTTGACCGCTGCCGCGAACACCGCTTCGAGCATTTCCTTGTCATCTTCGCTCAGGCCTTCGACCAGGCTTGGGTCGATGGTCACGCGCTTGACGTCGTGACGACCGGTCATGACCACGGTAACCATATCGCCACCGGCCTTGCCGGTGACTTCGGCATTGGCCAGCTCTTCCTGCATCTTGGCCATTTTTTCCTGCATCTGCTGCGCCTGCTTCATCAGGCCGGCCATGCCACCTTTCATCATGGGAATCACCTCAAAAGTACTTGGATAAAAACAGCGCCCGGCCCTGCTGGCCGAACGCCCTCAGTTATTAGCCCTGACTGACCAGAGCTTCGACAGGTTCAATAGTATCGTTACGGATCACCGCACCGAACTGCTGCATCATTTGCTGGATGAACGGATCGCCATGGATCGACTCCTCGGCCTCGCGCTGGCGGTCGGCACGACGGCGCGACGCAGCCTGGGCCGGGGTTTCCTGCTCGGGCTTGATCAGTTCCATGGTCAGGGTCAGCGTACGCCCGTGGTACTGATTCAACGCATCGTTGAGGCGGCGTTGCTGGGTGGCGTTGAACAAGGCGCTGTGGGCCGGGTCCAGGTGCAACAGCCAATTGTCGCCATCAACGGCGATCAGCGTGCAGTTGGCGGCGATGCTGCCGGTCATGCCGGAGATCGGCAGGTTCGGGAACAGTTCCAGCCATTGCAGGGCCAGTCCCGTGGCCGGCGCGGCGGCAGGCTCGGGCTCCGGTTCGGCGGCAGGCTCGGCGGCGTGCTCGCTGGCCAGTTCGTCGAGGTAGCTGTAGGCGGAGTCCATGTCCGGCTCGATGTAGTCCTCATCCAGCGGCGGCTCGTCGTCCAGGTCCATGCCCGGCGTGGCGGCATCGACCTCGGCCACCGAAGGTTCCGGAATAGGCGCGGCGGCCCACTCCGGCGCGTCCGGCACTACGCTGTCAGGCGTCGGCAACGGCATCGGAGGCAATTCGGGTTGTTCGCTGGCGGTTTCCAGTACCGGCTCGACCGCTGGCTGCTGAACGACTTCCGGTTCGACCGGATCATTCCACGGCAGGTCGACCACTTCTTCGACCACGACCGCCTCGACCCGCGGTTCTGGCTCAGGCGACGCTACCGAAGCCACGACAGGTGCGGGCGCCACGGGTGCAACTGCCGCAGCGACTACCGGCGCAACAACGGGCGCGGCAGCCACGGATTTGGCGGAATCAACTGTGGCCTGGCTGATCCCCACTGGCTTTAGCGGTTGCCTCGGGGCATCCGCGGTGTCGGCGGGCCGGAAGGCGAGCATTCGCAGCAACACCATTTCGAAGCCGCCGCGGGGGTCCGGCGCCAGTGGCAAGTCGCGACGGCCGATCAGGCCCATCTGGTAATAGAATTGCACGTCTTCGGCCGGCAGCGCCTGGGCCAGTGCCAGCACGCGGTCCCGATCGCCATGGCCGTTATCGACGCCTTCAGGCAAGGCCTGGGCGATGGCGACACGGTGCAGCACGTTGAGAATTTCCGAGAGCACGCCGTTCCAGTCCGGGCCTTGTTCGGCCAAATGCCGAACGGCTTCGAGCAACGCCTTGGCATCGCCTTCGATCAGCGCATGCAGGACGTCATAGACCTGCCCGTGATCGAGTGTCCCGAGCATTGCCCGGACATCGGCGGCCATGACCTTGCCCTCACCAAAGGCAATCGCCTGGTCGGTCAGGCTCATGGCGTCGCGCATCGAACCATCGGCGGCGCGCCCCAGCAACCACAGTGCATCGTCTTCGAACGGCACGTTCTCGACGCCCAGCACGTGGGTCAAATGCTCGACGACGCGCTCCGGGGTCATGTTCTTCAGGGAAAACTGCAGGCACCGGGAGAGAATCGTTGCAGGAAGTTTCTGCGGATCAGTGGTGGCCAGGATGAACTTGACGTAGGGTGGCGGCTCTTCGAGGGTTTTCAACAGCGCATTGAAGGAATGGCTGGAGAGCATGTGCACTTCGTCGATCAGGTAAACCTTGAAGCGTCCGCGGCTTGGGGCGTACTGCACGTTGTCGAGCAGTTCGCGGGTGTCCTCGACCTTGGTGCGGCTCGCGGCGTCGATCTCGATCAGGTCGACGAAACGGCCTTCATCGATTTCGCGACACACCGAGCACTCGCCGCAAGGCGTTGAAGTGATACCTGTTTCACAGTTCAGGCATTTGGCGATAATTCGCGCGATGGTGGTCTTGCCGACCCCGCGCGTACCGGTGAACAGGTAGGCGTGGTGCAGCCGCTGGCTGTCCAAGGCATTGATCAGAGCCTTGAGCACATGGGTCTGGCCGACCATTTCGCGGAACGAGCGCGGACGCCATTTACGTGCAAGAACCTGATAACTCATCGAAAACCGTCGCAACGAAGGAAGCTGAAGCGGCTAATGCTAGCGGAGCAAGGGCAAAATTGCATCCGGTGCGCTCGTCTAATCTGGCTAAGCTCGATTTTGGGGGCTATTTGTTTCAAAGATCCATTGGAGCGTTTATGCGGCTGGCCTTGGGGGCACTGCTGTTGATCAGCCAGAACGGAGCGGCCGCCGGTGCACCGTTGCGCTTTGTGGTGCCCGACAGTTGGGCGATGCCGATGGTGCAACTGGAACATGGCCAACCGACCCAGGGCATTCTGTACGACGTGATGCTCAGACTCGCGACCCAGGTCGGCGTCCCGGCGGAATTTCACGTATTGCCTCGGGCACGGGTGCAGAGCGCCATGGAGCACGGCGAGGTCGATATCCGCTGCTATGCCGCGCAGTCCTGGTTGCCGAACCAGTCCGGCGACTACATCTGGAGTATCCCGCTCTGGACCCAACCCGACATGCTGATCAGTCGCCCTCCCGGCCCCGCCTCGGTGAGTCCGGAGCATTTATCGCACCAGTCCATCGGCACGGTGCTCGGCTATAGCTATCCGACCCTGCAGCCGCTGTTCGATAGCAGCCAGTTGCACCGCGACGACGCTCGCAATCAGGAACAGGTGCTGCAAAAGCTCCAGGCGGGGCGCAATCGGTACGCCGTCAGCAATCAATGGTCGCTGGAGTGGTTCAATCAGCGCCTGTTGCCAGAGCAGCGACTGCAGAGTGTCGCGGTGCTGCAGGTACAGCACGTAGGCTGCTATGTGCGCAACGATCCCGACGTGCCGGTGCAACGGATCCTGCGCACCTTGCTGCGGATGAAAATGTCCGGCGAGATCGACGACATCATCGGGCTTTACATTGGCAGCAAGTCCGAAGCCAATCCCTGATCCCGGGCCGTTTCATCCATGAGCCGCCATTGCGCAGGCGCGACAAAACCCGCGACCCAGTCCGGTATGTCTGCGGGCGGCATCGGCCGGGCAATGAAATAGCCCTGTGCCACTTCGCAGCCCAACTGCAGCAACAACTCACCGTGCTCGACACTTTCCAGCCCTTCGGCAATGACCTGCCGACCAAACGCCCGCGCCAGGCCAATCACTGCGGACGTGAGGGCCAGGTCGTCGTGGTCATGCAATATGTCGCGCACAAAAGATTTATCGATCTTGATGGTTTGGGTGCGCAGGCGCTTGAGGTAGCTCAGGGATGAATAACCGGTACCGAAATCGCCCAATGAAAACTGCACCCCCATTGCCTGGCAGGCTCGCAGACAGTCACTGACGTGCTGAATGTTCTCGATGGCGACCGACTCGACGATTTCCAGGTCGAGTTTTTTCGGTGCGACCCGTGCGTAGCGCGAAAGCAGGTTTCCGAGCCGCTCGACAAAATCCGCTCGCTGAAAATGCCGCGCGGCGATATTGACGCTGACCGGCCAGTCATGCCCGGCCTGCTGCCAACGATCCAACTGAGACAACACCTGATCCATGACCCATTCACCGATATCGATAATAAGGTCTGTCTCTTCAACCAGCGCCAGAAACTCCTTCGCCGCCACCAGGCCATCCTGCGGATGCTCCCAGCGCAGCAGGGCTTCGAAACCCACGACCTCACCACGGCGCATATTGACCTTGGGCTGAAAATGCAGGCGCAGTTCATCGGCGGCCAGCGCCTGACGCACCCGTTCGACCGTCTGGTGCGTAGCCTTGCCTTCGCGATCCCGTGACACGTCAAACACATGAAAACGCTTGCGCCCGCTCTGCTTGGCTACGTACATGGCTTGATCGGCGTGGCGTAGCAGGGTTTCAGCGTCTTCGTTGTCGTGGGGGAACAGCGTGACGCCAATGCTGGCATACACATTGATGTCTTTGCCGTGCACCGAATACGGCACCGAGATCGTCCCCAGCACCCGGTTCAGCGCCGCACGCAGCTCTGCCAGATCGCGCACATAACGCAATATGAGCACGAATTCGTCACCGGCCAGCCGCGCCACCACATCCTCGCCGCGCACGATGTCGCGCAGACGTCTGGCCACTTCCACCAGCAACAGATCGCCACTGGCATGCCCGTAACTATCGTTGACGGCCTTGAAGCCATCGAGATCGAGCATGCATACCGCCAGCGGGATACTCTCCTGGCTCGAGAATTCCAGGGCCTGATCCAGCAGTTCCGAGAGAAACACGCGATTGGGCAGCCCGGTCAGGACATCGTGCCCGACCCGCCATTGGAGGGAATGCAGCAACTGATGCTTCTCACTGATGTCAAAGCGTATGGAGACATAACGCTCGACCCGTCCGGTGACGCTGTCGAGCAAGGGCACCATGGAGCTTTCGACCCAATACAGGCTGCCGTCCTTGGCGCGATTGCAGATTACGCCCTTCCAGACGCCTCCCAAGGCGATGGTGCGCCACATTCCGGCAAAAAACTCAGTGGAGTGGATGCCGGAATTAAGCATGCGGTGGTTCTGCCCGAGCAGTTCCTCACGGCTGTAGCCGGAAATGGCGCAGAACTGATCGTTGACGTGGGTGATCCGGCCGGAAAGGTCGGTCTCGGAAAAGATAGCGGCGGCATCGACGGCCCTGCGGTATTTCTCATCCATGAGTCAGACTCGCTGTTGCTGGCGGTCGCCTGATTCAAGGACGCAACACCAACAAGGGTAAATTCGGCAGGTTTAGAGAGCTGGTTTAACAGGAACGCAACTGCCCGAGCGCGTGCCGTGCTGGCTTATTCACATTATTCAAATTTATGAAATCCGGTCACTGAAGCCCTGACTGGCGGGCAATTCTACGAAACACATCACATTTTGCAAAGCAAGGTGATGGATCAAGCAGTTGTCTAATGCAAAAATCTATCGTTAAGTTCTTGATTCTAAATGGGAATTGAGTAATGCAAATTTCAAGTTTGGGTCCAGCCATCCGGCGCTACCGCAAGGTCGCGGGGCTTACTCAGGCTGAACTTGGCGAAAGAACCGGTTTTGACCCCAAAACCATCAGCCGCTTCGAAACCGGCACCTATACCCCCAGCGTGGACGTTCTGTTCCAACTAGCCGATGTGCTGGGCGTGAAGCTGAAAGCCTTTTTCGCAGATTTGGGCGATGAAGATGAACAGCGGGCGTATCTGTTCGATGTCATTCATAAAGCAACCCCAAATGATCTGGGAAAGCTGATTGCAGCGGTTGACCAGGCCTTGTCCAAGCCTAATGGCAGAAAATGAAAAAGAGAGGCCGACCTGTCGCACTCGACAGGTCGGCCTCCTTTTTTGCACCTGAACCGCAAATCGCAGACGACAAAAAACCGCAATGGACAAGATCCATGGCAGCGCAATGAAGAGTGTGTTTGAACAGATAACGCGAGAGAGGGCTCGCGGTGCGTTATGGAGGCAACCCCACCAGCCACACCCCGGCACACAATGTTCCCGCTGTGGCTGCTTCCTTCCGGATCTGACCAGGTTCACGGGTAATCGTTGCGGGGGGACCGATGGGGTCACCATAACGACGCTCACCTGACGGCGAGCCGCGCCATTGTACCTATCTGCGGCGAAGTTACAACCGTTCGAGCGGATTAAAAAATATGAGCAGCGTCAAGGACATGCGACAACGATAAAAATCAGTCCATGCAGAAGCGAGCTTGCTTGCAATAGGCACTGACAATGACACGCACTGCCTGGATTAACGCGTCGCCCCCCCCGCTCTTCGCGAGCGGGCTCGCGCCTACAGATCCTGCAGCACATCATCTGCCCTGCCGCCCTCCCGCTGGATGACCAGGTGAATGAAGTGCAGCTTGGTAATCACCGCCGACGGCAATACAAAAGGGTAAAAATCTGGCTGACCCATGCTGCGCGACAGCTCATTGAGCATGCCAGCCAGTTCGATCCATGCGTTGACGAAGGACAGGAACGCCTCGGCACCAGGGTGCTGAGGATCATAAAGGGTGCTGGAAGGAAACGGCTGGTAGTCGAAATCCATTTCCCGGGCACTCATGCCAAAGCCCAGCGCCGTGTCCACCGCGTCCATCATGTGCAAGTAGTGAGCCCAGGTTTCCGCCCAGTCCTCCCAGGGGTGCATGGTGGCGTAGGCGCTGACGCAATGCTGCTGCCAGTCAAGCGGTGCGCCTTGTTGATAATGCCCCTCCAGGGCCTCGGCGTAGCTGGCGCGCTCATCACCGAACACATCGCGAAAGGCTTCGAGCCAATCACTGCTGGCGATCAACCGGTCCCAGTAGTAATGCCCGACTTCGTGACGAAAATGCCCGAGCAAGGTGCGATAGGGTTCGTGCATTTGCACGCGCACCCGTTCGCGATGGACGTCGTCGGCCTCATTGATATCCAGTGTGATCAAGCCGTTGGCGTGACCCGTGGTCGGCGGCTTGCCCTCCAGATCCATGCCGATAACGTCAAAGGCCAGGCCGGTGTCTTCGTCGACAGTTTTCGGGATGACCTGCAGCCCGAGGCTGACCAATTGTGCAATCAGGCGCCGCTTGGCGGTTTCGACCTTGTGCCAGCGCTCGTGGTTCTCGGCCATCGACAGATCGGGGATGGTGCGATTCAGGCTGCAGGCGATGCACAAGGCATCGTGATCGTTGGCGGGCAACAGCCAGTTACAGGCTGCCGGGGAATCGAGATTGGCACACCGGCGAAACACGCCCATGGCAGGGTCGACATCGAGCAACCAGGTATCGGATTGCCAGCCCGGTTGCAGCGAGGAGACACAGCCGAGCGACGGGTGATAACCCAACGCTGCCGAACAGGCCAGGCACTGGCTGTTGCGAAAGAACAATGATTGCCCGCAACGGCACGGCCAGACCTTGCCATTGCGAGAACTTTCGCCGATGACAGGCGCAGCGATGCGTGAGCTGAGCTGGTCGAAGTAGCGGTACATGGCGATCTCTCCCTGGGGCTTGCCAAGACTAGATCATGATTGGCCGTCGATCGTTCCCGCGACTTTCAACGGGGCTGATACCGATTCTCGGCAGGCCGGCTCCTGCAGGGGCTGCGTCGTCCTTGCAGGAACTGGCTGGCCAGCGAATGGCGTCAAACCGAAATGCCGTGCCCGCTCAGGAACCCGACAAACGCCTCTTCATCCAGCACCTTCAAGCCAAGCTCATTGGCCTTGGTCAATTTCGACCCTGCACCCGGCCCGGCGACCACGCAACGGGTCTTGGCCGATACCGAACCCGCCACCTTGGCACCAAGGCTTTCGAGTTTGTCCTTGGCCACGTCGCGACTCATCAGCTCCAGCGACCCCGTCAACACCCACGTCTGACCGGCCAGCGGCAAGCCTTCGACGACTTTTTTCTCGCTGTGCCAGTGCATGCCGAACTCAGCCAGCTGTTTTTCGGCAGCCTCGGCCAATTGACGATGTTCCTCGATCGCAAAAAACTCGCGGACCGAACTGGCCTGCTTCTCCGGCAACGCCTGTCGCATATCCAGCCAGTCGGCGGCGATGACCGCTTGCAGCGAACCGAACTTGTCGGCGAGTTTCTGCGCACCGCCCGGTCCGACCGAAGGAATGTTCAACTTGTCGAGGAAACCGCCCAGCGTGGTGCTGGCGGCAAATTCGGCGCCCAGTTCGCCCTGATCCTGTATCTGCAGCCCATGCTTGAGCAGATTGGCGATCACCTGCCGGTTATGCGCATCTTCGAAGAAGCTGTGGATCTCGTGGGCGACTTCCAGCCCGACATCCGGCAAGTACGTCAACACTTGCGGCAATGCCTGCTGTACCCGCTCCAGCGAACCCAGGGAGCGCGCCAGGACCTTGGCTGTCTCCTCGCCGACATCGGGAATCCCCAGGGCGTAAATGAAGCGTGCGAGGCCTGGCTTCTTGCTGTCTTCAATTGCAGCAAGCAGGTTTTTGCTCGACAGCTCGGCAAAGCCTTCCAGATCCACGATCTGCTCGAACGTCAGGGCGTACAGATCGGCGGGCGAACTCACCAGACCTTCATCCACCAGTTGTTCGACACTCTTCTCGCCCAGACCTTCGATATCCATCGCGCGACGGGAAACGAAGTGAATGATCGCCTGTTTGAGTTGCGCGCCGCAGGCCAGTCGACCGACACAGCGATACACCGCGCCTTCGCTGACAGTCTCGCGGCCCTTGCTGCGCTTGATCAGTTGCGTGCGCTCGACATGGGAGCCGCAGACCGGGCATTGCTCGGGAATATGCACCGGCCGCGCATCGTCCGGACGACGCTCGAGCACGACCTGAACCACTTGCGGAATCACGTCGCCAGCACGGCGGATGATCACCGTGTCGCCAATCATCAATCCCAGGCGCGCCACTTCATCCATGTTGTGCAACGTCGCGTTGGCCACGGTGACACCCGCCACCTTGACCGGCCTCAGGCGGGCCACGGGCGTGACGGCGCCGGTGCGCCCGACCTGGAATTCGACGTCGAGCAGCTCGGTCAACTCTTCCATGGCCGGAAACTTGTGGGCGATGGCCCAGCGCGGTTCGCGAGCGCGGAAACCCAGTTCGCGCTGGGCGGCAATGCTGTTGACCTTGAACACCACACCATCAATTTCGTAAGGCAGCGCGTTGCGCCGCTCACCGATGTCGCGGTAGTAATCCAGGCACTCGGAGATGCCGTTCGCCAGCTTGAGCTCGTGGCTGATCGGCAGCCCCCAGGCCTTGAGTTGCTGCAAGTTGCCAATATGCGTATCGGCGATATCGGCGGACACCTGGCCGATGCCGTAGCAGCAGAATTCCAGCGGCCGATTGGCCGTGATCTTCGAATCCAGCTGACGCAAGCTGCCCGCCGCGGCGTTGCGCGGGTTGGCGAAGGTCTTGCCGCCGACTTCCAGTTGCGTGGCGTTGAGCCGCTCGAAACCGGCCTTGGACATGAACACTTCGCCACGCACTTCCAGGGTGGCCGGCCAACCGGTGCCGTGCAACTTGAGCGGAATGTTGCGCACGGTGCGCACGTTGACGCTGATGTCTTCGCCGGTGGTGCCGTCGCCGCGCGTTGCACCTCGCACCAGCATGCCGTCCTGATACAGCAAACTGACCGCCAGGCCATCGAGCTTTGGTTCGCAACTGTACTCGACCGTCGCACCGCCACCGAACAGATCACCGGCCGGCAGATCCAGCCCTTCGGTCACCCGGCGGTCGAACTCATACATGTCGGTTTCTTCGAAGGCGTTGCCGAGGCTGAGCATCGGCACTTCGTGGCGCACCTGAGTGAACGCCGACAGGGCCGCGCTGCCGACTCGCTGGGTAGGCGAGTCACTGGTGATCAGTTCCGGGTTGGCAGCTTCGAGCGCCTTGAGCTCGTTGAACAACCGATCGTATTCGGCGTCCGGAATACTCGGCTCGTCCAGCACGTGATAGCGATAGTTGTGCTGATCCAGCTCGGCGCGCAGCTCTAGAATGCGGTTTTTGGCGGCAGTCATGGGTGTTCTCTCATAAAGCAAAAGAGCAGCCGAGGCTGCTCAATTTTCTGGATACAGTAGCTCAAGGCTATGGACAGTGCGGCAAGGAAGCTTGCTCCCTTGCCACGGCAAGCCCCTGTGCCACAGAAACCTGCCCGGCCATTGGATTAGCGCTTCTGGGTCAGGGCGCGACGTTCGAACTCGACGATACGCTGACGGTAGTGCTCGATGGTCTGGGCCGTCAGCACGCTGCGCTGGTCATCCTTCAGCTCGCCGTTCAGCTCCTGAGACAGTTTGCGCGCCGCCGCCACCATCACGTCGAAGGCTTGCTTCGGATGGCGCGGGCCTGGCAGGCCCAGGAAGAAGCTCACTGCCGGGGTGCTGAAGTGGTCGATATCGTCCAGATCGAAGACGCCCGGCTTCACCGCATTGGCCATGGAGAACAGGACTTCGCCGTTGCCCGCCATGCTTTCGTGACGGTGGAAGATGTCCATTTCGCCAAAACGCAGGCCGCTTTCCAGAATGTTCTGCAACAGGGCCGGGCCCTTGAAGCCAGCGGCGTCGCGGCAGATCACGCTGATCACCAGCACTTCTTCGGCTTGCGGATGATCCTTGTCGCTGACCGCAGGGGCTGCCTTGATGTCTTCGGCGAAATCGTCGTCGCGAGTGCTGAAGCTCGGGCCACCGTCCAGATCCAGACTGAGGTTCATGTCGCCTTGCGAAGGTTCGCCATGGCCGCGTTTGCCGCGCTTGGAACCCGACTCACGCGGTTCACGGGCCGGCATGCTCACCGACGGCAGATCGTGCTCGTCCAGTTGCGGTTCCTTGTGAGTGTCCAATACACGAGGCGGGCCCAACAGTTCGGCACTGGTGTCTTCATCCGGCAGATTGGACAGACTTCGATCAAGACGGAATTTCAGTTTTCCCTTGCCGCCGCGCATACGGCGCCAGCCATCAAAAAGAATACCGGCAATGACAATAATGCCGATGACGATCAGCCACTCGCGCAGACCGATTTCCATGTAATCCCGTGCCTCTATAAAAAATGCTGAAAAATAAGGGGTTTACAACCTGTAAACCGCTTTAAAACGTGGCGCCAACTCTATGTTCTGACAGGCGTTTTGCCCACGTACACGAAAAATTGACATTAAACTAGCACGACCAAAGGCAACTTTATAGGGCCGCGCAATCACAAGCATCAAGCTTCAAGCTGCAATCCGCCTCGCTTGCAGCTTGAAACCTGCAACTTGCGGCTGGCGTCAGGCCTCGACCATCGCCATCGCCTCCTCGACATCGACCGCCACCAGACGCGAGCAACCAGGCTCGTGCATCGTCACCCCCATCAGTTGATCGGCCATTTCCATGGCGATCTTGTTGTGGGTGATATAGATGAACTGCACGGTCTGCGACATCTCTTTGACCAGCCGTGCGTAGCGTCCAACGTTCGCGTCATCCAGTGGTGCGTCAACTTCATCGAGCATGCAGAACGGCGCCGGATTCAACTTGAAGATCGCAAAAACCAGAGCCAGTGCGGTCAGGGCTTTTTCGCCACCGGACAGCAAATGGATGGTGCTGTTCTTCTTGCCAGGAGGCTGCGCCATGATCGTCACCCCTGTATCGAGTAGATCTTCGCCCGTCAGTTCCAAATACGCGCGGCCTCCACCGAAAACTTTCGGGAAAAGTGCCTGTAAACCGCCATTGATCTGATCAAAGGTATCTTTGAAGCGGTTACGGGTTTCCTTGTCGATCTTGCGAATCACGTTCTCCAGCGTGTCGAGCGCTTCGACCAGATCATCGTTCTGCGCATCCAGATAACGTTTACGCTCCGATTGTTGCTGGTATTCGTCGATGGCCGCGAGGTTGATCGCACCCAGGCGTTGAATCTGCGCGGCGATGCGTTCGAGTTCTTCCTCGGCGTCCTTCTCGCTGGCTTCGGGTGTCAGCGTGGCGAGCACACCGTGCAAGTCGTAGCCGTCTTCCAGCAACTGGTCCTGCAATGCCTTGCGCCGCACGGTCAGGGCTTGCCATTCCATGCGCTGGGTCTCGAGCTGACTGCGAATCAGCTGGGACTGTTGTTCGGCCTGGGTCCGGCGCTTCTCGGCTTCGCGCAGTTCGCGGTCGGCATCCTCGAGAGCGATCTGCGCGGTCTTGAGTTCTTCGTCGACGGTCATGCGCTTGTCGAGCAGCTCTTCAAGTTTCAGGCGCAGCTCTTCCAGCGGCGCCTCGCCCTCCTCCAGATTGAGGCTCAACTGCTCGCGTTTTTCGGTCAGGCGTTCGGACTGCATTTCCAGTCGCTCCAGCGCCTGTCGCGTCGAATCGTGCTGGGCCTTGAGCGATCCAAGGCGCACCGCCAATTGATGAGCGTGATCCTTATGCTGGCGCGCTTCCTGGCGCACCCGGTCAAGACGCTCACGCAAGCTGTCGCGCTGGGCCAGCAGCAACTCGCGCTGCTCGGTGTCCAACGCCATGGCGTCGAGGGCTTCCTGCAATTGCAGGCGCGCTTCGCCGATGCTTTCGTGCTCCAGGGCCCGCTGTTCGCCCAATTCCTCGATTTCTTCATCAAGACGCGTGCGGCGCAAGGTCAACTGCTCGGCCTTGGCTTTTCCGGCCGACAACTGGGCTTTCAATTCGCCTTGTTGACGGGCCTCGTCTTGCAGCAATCGGCGCAAGTGTTCGCGTCCGTTCTCCTGCTGACGCTGTTGCGCCCGCAGGTTTTGCAATTCGGTTTCCAGGGTCTCGACCGCCGCTTCGCGCTCTTCGCGCTCCAGGCCCAGTGTCAGGATTTCCTGACCTCGAGCCAGCATGCCGCTTTCCGCTTCGCTGGCACGACGCACACGCAGGAAGTGCCGACCGACCCAATAACCGTCGCGGCTGATCAGGCTCTGGCCGACCGTTAACTGGCCACGCAAGGCCAGCGCCTGCTCCAGACTGTCGACCGGTTTGACCTGTCCCAGCCACGGCGACAGATCGATCTGCGCCTCGACCTTGTCGAGCAAACTGCCCGGCACCCGCACGCCATCGGTCGCGGGGCTGAGCAAACGCAGGTCGCCCTGGACAAACCCGGACAAATCTAAATCGTTGAAATCATCCACCAGCACGGCTTGCAGGTCGGCCCCGAGCACGGTTTCCACCGCCAGTTCCCAACCTGCTTCCACCTTCAAGCCTTCGGCCAGGCGCGGGCGATCCGCCAGATGTTGATCACGCAACCACTCAGCGGTGCCGGTGCCCGGATCCAGGGCGGCTTGCTGCAAGGCTTCCAGGGAGGCCAATCGACCATTGAGGCGCTGCAAATCGCCCTGGGCCTGCTGCTGCGCCGTCAGCGCTTGCTGCAATTGCTGACGCAGTTGCTCAAGCTTTTCGACCTGAGCTTCTTCACTGGTCTGCAAATCCTCAAGGGTCGCCTCGGATTCAGCGAGCTGTTCGCTGAGCGCCATGATCGCCGCGTCTTCCGGGTCCGCCGACAGCAAGGCGCGCTCTTCACCAAGGCGCTTCTGGCGATCGGCCAGACGCTCCAGGCTGGTTTCCAGCTGCTGGATTCGCGACTGCTGGACTTCGGCCTGACGTCGCGGTTCGGCGGCGGTGAGGTTGAACGTGTCCCACTGCTCCTGCCAGCCGTGCATGGTGGTTTCGGACTCTTCCAGCGCGGCGGCGGCCTCTTCGGCGGCGGCGCTGGTGACTTCCTGCTCAGGGGTGAGCATGTCCAGCTCTTCGCCGAGGGTCAGCAGCAAGGTGCGGTCGTGGCCCAGGTGAGATTCGGTCTCCAGGCGCGCGCGCTCGGCTTCTTTCAGATCGTCCTGCAGTTGGCGCAGACGCTGCTGACCGTGCTGGATGCTCTGCTCGACCCGGGCGATGTCGCCGCCGACCGAATAGAAGCGCCCCTGCACCAGATTGAAGCGCTCAGAGAGGTCGTGATGCCCGTCACGCAGGCGCTCGATGCTCGCGTCGGCATTGCGCTGCTCGGCGACCAGGGCCTCAAAGGAAATTTCCTGGGTGCCGATGATCGCTTCACGCTGGCCGACCTGGTCGTTCAGATCCTGCCAACGCAAGGCCGACAGTTGAGCCTTGAGCTGCCGCTCTTCGCCTTTGAATTCCTGATACTTCTTGGCGGCCTCGGCCTGACGGTGCAAGCGTTCGAGCTGGCGTTCAAGTTCTTCGCGCAGGTCGGTCAGGCGCGCAAGGTTTTCGTGGGTGCGACGGATACGGTTTTCGGTCTCGCGCCGGCGCTCCTTGTACTTGGAAATGCCTGCCGCTTCTTCGATGAAGTTACGCAGGTCCTCGGGCTTGGACTCGATCAGCTTGGAGATCATCCCCTGCTCGATGATCGAATAACTGCGCGGGCCCAGGCCGGTACCAAGGAATATGTCGGTGATGTCGCGACGCCGGCATTTGGTGCCGTTGAGATAATAGGTGGTCTGGCTGTCGCGGGTGACTTTGCGGCGAATGGAGATTTCCGCGTAGGCGGCGTATTCACCGAGCAGTGTGCCGTCGGAGTTGTCGAACACCAGCTCGATACTGGCCTGGCTCACTGGCTTGCGGCTGGTGGAGCCGTTGAAGATGACGTCGGTCATCGACTCGCCGCGCAGGTTCTTGGCCGAGCTCTCGCCCATCACCCAGCGTACGGCGTCGATAATGTTCGACTTGCCGCAGCCATTGGGCCCGACGACCGCCGCCATGTTACTGGGGAAGTTCACCGTGGTCGGATCGACGAAGGACTTGAACCCCGCCAGCTTGATGCACTTGAGCCGCAAAATCAGGCGTCCGTCAGGGCGGAGATCACCAGATCGCAGCTGCGCTGGGCGTAAGCCGTCAGCACCAGGCGAATCTGCGCAAAGTCACGGGCGATCACGGCGGCAAGCAGGCGTTCGAACAGTTCCAGAAACTCGCTCATCGACGCTTTGCGCTGATCCAGGGCGAGGAAATAGGCACGGCTCATCGCCGGCTGCAGATTCTCGACGGTTTCCTGCAAGTACGGGTTGTTGGCAAACGGATACGCGGCGCGCATCACGCTGAAACTGTCATCGACGAAGCTGCGAATGTCCTGGCGCTCGAAATCGCTGTTCAGGCGCTGCTGGATCTGCACGAACGGCGCCAGGTCCGCCTGGACTTGCCAGCCATTGGCCACCGCATTGCCCAACAGGATGTACATCTCGCTCATCAGCGTGCACAGGCTCTGCACCTTGTGCGCGGTGAGTTCGGTGACATGGGCGCCACGTCGCGGCAGGATCGCGATCAGATGACGGCGCTCAAGGATCAGCAGGGCCTCGCGAACCGAACCGCGACTGACGTTCAGGGCAAGCGTGACCTTCTGTTCCTGGATGCGCTCTCCGGGCTTCATTTCGCCGCGAATGATCCGTTCGGCGAGGTGGTGAGCGATTTGCTCGGCGAGGCTGTCCGGCGCCTTGAACGTCATGGTGGTCCCTTCAAACTCGTAGATCTGCACAAGCGGCGCAGTGTAGCGCAATTGATACGACAGGGCAGAGTGCCCGCCTGGTGGTTTTTGGCACGATTCGAGCAAAAAGCAGGCTATCCCGCGAGGGTCAATAATGAAGAAACCGGTTGTCGATCGACAAAGTGCATTTTTCTGACCTTTAAGTCAGAAAATCATTGACCGAAAAGTCAGACCTGCTAAATTCGGTTCAAGTCGGTTAACAACAATAATGAGTCTGCGAGGCCTTCCGTGATCCAGTTTTTACTAAACCAGGAACTCCGTAGCGAGCACGCCCTGGACCCGAACCTGACCGTGCTCAACTATCTGCGCGACCATGTGGGCAAACCCGGCACCAAAGAAGGCTGCGCCAGCGGTGACTGCGGCGCCTGCACCGTGGTGGTCGGCGAGTTGCAAACGGATGACGAGGGCCGCGAACACATTCGCTATCGCAGCCTTAATTCATGCCTGACCTTCGTGTCGTCCCTGCACGGCAAGCAATTGATCAGCGTCGAAGACCTCAAGCACAAAGGCGAGCTGCACAGCGTGCAGAAAGCCATGGTCGAGTGCCACGGCTCGCAGTGCGGCTTTTGCACGCCTGGCTTCGTCATGTCGCTGTTCGCCCTGCAAAAGAACAGCACCGAACCCGACGCCCATAAAGCCCACGAAGCCCTGGCCGGCAACCTCTGCCGCTGCACCGGCTATCGCCCGATTCTGGAAGCGGCCCAACAGTCCTGCTGCGGTAAACAGCCCGACCAGTTCGATGCCCGTGAAGCCGAAACCATTGCCCGCCTCAAAGCCATTGCCCCGACCGATATCGGCGAACTCAACAGTGGCGACAAACGTTGCCTGGTGCCGCTGACGGTGGCCGATCTGGCCGACCTCTACGATGCTTACCCACAGGCTCGCCTGCTGGCCGGCGGCACGGACCTGGCGCTGGAAGTCACCCAGTTCCACCGCACGCTGCCGGTGATGATCTACGTTGGCAACGTCGCCGAAATGAAACGCATCGAGCGCTTCGAGGATCGCCTGGAAATCGGCGCCGCCACGGCCCTCTCCGACTGCTACGACGCCTTGAAAGCCGAGTACCCGGACTTCGGCGAATTGCTGCAGCGCTTTGCCTCCTTGCAGATCCGCAACCAGGGCACCCTCGGCGGCAACATCGGCAACGCCTCGCCCATCGGTGACTCGCCTCCGCTGCTGATCGCCCTCGGCGCGCAAATCGTCCTGTGCAAGGGCGAAACCCGCCGCACCCTGGCGCTGGAGGATTACTTCATCGATTACCGCGTCACTGCCCGCCAGGAAAGCGAGTTCATCGAGAAGATCATCGTGCCGCGCGCCAGCGCCGAAAAACTGTTCCGCGCCTACAAAGTCTCCAAGCGCCTGGACGATGACATCTCGGCCGTGTGTGCCGCCTTCAACATTCGCCTGGAAAACGGCATGGTCGCCGAGGCACGCGTGGCCTTCGGCGGCATGGCAGCCATCCCGAAACGTGCCGCCGCGTGCGAAGCGGCGCTGCTGGGTGCGCCTTTCAATAACGCCACGGTCGAACGCGCCTGCGCGGCCCTGGCCGAAGACTTCACACCACTCTCGGACTTCCGCGCCAGCAAGGAATATCGCCTGCTCAGTGCGCAGAACCTGCTGCGCAAATACTTCATCGAACTGCAAACACCGCACATCGAGACTCGGGTGACCGCTTATGTCTAATCATCACGCCGTAGAGAAGACCCAGGCCGAACTGGCTGAACTGTTCGCCAAGGACCTGACCACCGGTGTCGGCCGCAGCGTCAAGCATGACAGCGCCGCCAAGCATGTGTCCGGTGAAGCGCAGTACATCGACGATCGCCTGGAATTTCCGAACCAGTTGCACGTATACGCCCGCCTGTCGGACCGCGCCCACGCGAAAATCATCCGCATCGACACCACGCCCTGCTACGCCTTCGAAGGCGTGCGCATCGCCATCACCCATGAAGACGTGCCGGGCCTGAAAGACATCGGCCCGTTGTTGCCGGGCGATCCGCTGCTGGCGATCGACACGGTGCAGTTCGTCGGTCAACCCGTGGTCGCGGTTGCCGCGAAGGACCTGGAAACCGCGCGCAAGGCGGCGATGGCCGCGATCATTGAATACGAAGATCTCGAGCCAGTGCTGGATGTGGTCGAAGCCCTGCGCAAGCGTCACTTCGTACTCGACAGCCACACCCACCAACGCGGCGATTCAGCCACCGCGCTGGCCACCGCCGAACATCGCATCCAGGGCACGCTGCACATCGGCGGGCAGGAACACTTTTACCTGGAAACCCAGATTTCTTCGGTGATGCCGACCGAAGACGGCGGCATGATCGTCTACTGCTCGACCCAGAACCCCACCGAAGTGCAGAAACTGGTGGCCGAAGTGCTGGATGTGTCGATGAACAAAATCGTCGTCGACATGCGCCGCATGGGCGGAGGTTTCGGCGGCAAGGAAACCCAGGCCGCGAGCCCGGCGTGCCTGTGCGCGGTGATCGCGCACCTGACCGGCCAGCCGACCAAGATGCGCCTGCCACGTGTCGAAGACATGCTGATGACCGGCAAGCGGCACCCGTTCTACGTCGAGTACGACGTCGGCTTCGACAGCACGGGCCGCCTGCACGGCATCGCCCTGGAACTGGCCGGCAACTGCGGTTGCTCGCCGGACCTGTCGGCCTCGATTGTCGACCGGGCGATGTTCCACTCCGACAACTCGTATTACCTGGGCGACGCGACCATCAACGGTCACCGCTGCAAGACCAACACCGCGTCGAACACCGCCTACCGTGGTTTCGGCGGCCCGCAAGGCATGGTGGCCATTGAAGAAGTGATGGACGCCATCGCCCGTCACCTGGCCCTCGATCCGCTGGCCGTGCGCAAGGCCAACTACTACGGCAAGACCGAGCGCAACGTCACCCACTACTACCAGACCGTCGAGCACAACATGCTCGAGGAAATGACCGCCGAACTGGAAGAAAGCAGCCAGTACGCCGAGCGCCGCGAAGCGATCCGTCGCTACAACGCCAACAGCCCGATCCTGAAAAAAGGCCTGGCGCTGACCCCGGTGAAATTCGGCATTTCCTTCACCGCCAGCTTCCTCAACCAGGCCGGCGCGCTGGTACACGTCTACACCGACGGCAGCATTCACCTGAACCACGGCGGCACCGAGATGGGCCAGGGCCTGAACACCAAAGTCGCGCAGGTCGTGGCCGAAGTGTTCCAGGTGGAAATGGACCGCGTGCAGATCACCGCGACCAACACCGACAAAGTGCCGAACACCTCGCCGACCGCCGCCTCCAGTGGCGCCGACCTGAACGGCAAGGCTGCGCAGAACGCCGCCGAAACCATCAAGCAACGCCTGGTGGAATTCGCCGCGCGGCATTACAAGGTCAGCGAAGCAGACGTGGAATTCCACAACGGCCACGTGCGGGTTCGCGATCACATCCTGACCTTCGAGGCACTGATCCAGCAGGCGTATTTCGCCCAGGTGTCGCTGTCGAGTACCGGGTTCTACAAGACCCCGAAAATCTACTACGACCGCAGCCAGGCCCGTGGTCGTCCGTTCTACTACTTCGCCTTCGGCGCGGCGTGCTGCGAAGTGCTGGTCGACACCCTGACCGGCGAATACAAGATGTTGCGCACCGACATCCTGCACGACGTCGGCGCCTCGCTGAACCCGGCGATCGATATCGGTCAGGTCGAGGGCGGCTTCATCCAGGGCATGGGCTGGCTGACCATGGAAGAGCTGGTCTGGAACAACAAAGGCAAGCTGATGACCAACGGCCCGGCCAGCTACAAGATCCCGGCCGTGGCGGACATGCCGCTGGACCTGCGGGTGAAGCTGGTGGAGAACCGCAAGAACCCGGAAGACACGGTGTTCCACTCCAAGGCCGTGGGCGAGCCGCCCTTCATGCTCGGTATCGCCGCGTGGTGTGCAATCAAGGACGCCGTGGCCAGCCTGGGCGACTACAAGCACCAACCGAAAATCGACGCACCGGCCACCCCGGAGCGCGTGTTGTGGGGCTGTGAGCAGATGCGCCAGCTGAAGGTGGCGAAGGCTGTCGAGGCTGAAACCGAGTTGGCTCCGCTCTAAGCCCGAGGCGCTGCCATCGCTGGCAAGCCAGCTCCCACAGGGGAATGCATTCCAATGTGGGGCCAGCCTGCTGGCGATGAGGCCGGAACAGACAACAGAGATGTTGAGGTGAGACATGTACAACTGGATCGACGCCCTCGCCGACCTGCAAAACCGCGGTGAACCCTGCGTGTTGGTGACCATCATCGAAGAGCTCGGCTCGACGCCGCGCAACGCCGGCTCGAAGATGGTCATCAGTGCCAGCCAGACGTTCGACACCATCGGCGGCGGGCACCTGGAATACAAGGCCATGCAGATCGCCCGCGAGATGCTCGCCAGCGGCAAGCAAGACACCCATCTGGAGCGCTTCAGCCTCGGCGCCAGCCTGGGCCAGTGCTGCGGTGGTGCCACCGTATTGCTGTTCGAACCGATGGGCCAGGTCCAGGCGCAAATCGCCGTGTTCGGCGCCGGCCACGTCGGCCGCGCACTGGTGCCGCTCCTGGCCAGCCTGCCCTGCCGGGTGCGCTGGATCGACTCGCGGGAGGATGAGTTCCCGCAACAGATCCCCCACGGCGTGCGCAAGATTGTCAGTGAAGAACCGGTGGATGAAATCGATGACCTGCCCGCCGGCAGTTATTGCATCGTCATGACCCACAACCATCAGCTCGACCTCGAACTCACCGCCGCGATCCTCAAGCGCAATGACTTCGCCTACTTCGGCCTGATCGGCTCGAAGACCAAACGGGTGAAATTCGAACATCGCCTGCGTGATCGCGGTTTCGACAGCAACGTAGTGCAACGCATGCGCTGCCCGATGGGCATCGGCGAAGTCAAAGGCAAGTTGCCTGTGGAAATCGCCATCTCCATCGCCGGCGAAATCATCGCCACCTACAACGCCAACTTCGGCCAGCAGACCGCCAGCGCCGAACCGATTGCCAAACTGCTGCCCGTGTCGCGCCGCAGTCAGGCCACAAAACTGAAAGCCTCAAATTGATGAGCTTCATAAATAGAGAATGACCATGCCTCTGACTCGCAAAGCCTACCGCGCCGCCATTCTGCACAGTATCGCCGACCCCGCTGAAGTGGGGATCGAAGCCTCCTACGAGTATTTCGAGGATGGCCTGCTGGTGGTCGATAACGGCAAAATCAGCGCACTGGGTCACGCCAGTGAGCTGCTGCCGACCCTGCCGGCGGACATCGAAATCACCCACTACCAGGATTCGCTGATCACCCCGGGCTTCATCGACACCCACATCCACCTGCCGCAAACCGGCATGGTCGGAGCCTACGGCGAGCAACTGCTGGACTGGCTGAACACTTACACCTTCCCGTGCGAAAGCCAGTTCGCCGACAAGGCCCATGCCGACGAAGTCGCCGACATTTTCATCAAGGAACTGCTGCGCAACGGCACCACCACGGCGCTGGTGTTCGGCAGCGTGCATCCGCAGTCGGTGAACTCGTTCTTCGAAGCT
Source organism: Pseudomonas sp. MT92 (assembly GCF_058792515.1). Lineage (NCBI taxonomy): Bacteria > Pseudomonadati > Pseudomonadota > Gammaproteobacteria > Pseudomonadales > Pseudomonadaceae > Pseudomonas > Pseudomonas sp. MT92. Next base: position 118,045 of record NZ_JBXAFA010000010.1, on the reverse strand, counting down.
GCCGAACAGCTGGACCTGCGGATGATCGCCGGCAAGGTGATGATGGACCGCAACGCCCCGGACTACCTGACCGACACCGCCGAGTCCAGCTACGTCGAAAGCAAGGCGCTGATCGAGCGCTGGCACGGCAAGGGCCGCCTGCACTACGCGGTGACCCCGCGCTTCGCCCCGACCAGCACCCCGGAACAACTGACCCTCGCCGGCCAGTTGCTCAGCGAGTACCCGGATCTGTACATGCAGACCCACATCAGTGAAAACCTCAAGGAAGTCGAGTGGGTCAAGGAATTGTTCCCGGAGCGCAAGGGCTACCTGGACGTCTACGATCACTACCAGTTGCTGGGCGAGCGCTCGGTGTTTGCCCACGGCGTGCACCTGTGCGACGACGAGTGCGCGCGACTGGCCGAAACCGGGTCGGCGATTGCGTTCTGCCCGACGTCGAACTTCTTTCTCGGCAGTGGCCTGTTCAACCTGCCGATGGCCGAGAAACACAAGCTGAACGTCGGCCTGGGCACCGATGTGGGCGGCGGCACCAGTTTCTCGCTGCTGCAAACCCTGAACGAAGCGTACAAGGTCATGCAACTGCAAGGTGCGCGCCTGAGCCCGTTCAAGTCACTGTACCTGGCGACCCTGGGCGGCGCCCGCGCCTTGCGCCTGGAAGACAAGATCGGCACCCTGCAACCGGGCACTGATGCTGACTTCCTGGTGCTGGACTACAACGCCACGCCACTGCTGGGCTATCGCCTGAAGCAGGCCAACAACATTGCCGAGACACTGTTCGTGCTGATGACCCTCGGGGATGACAGGACCGTGCTGCAGACATATGCGGCGGGGAATCTGGTGCATCAGCGCTAGGTTTCACCGACATAAAAAATCCCCCGCAGCCTTTCAGCCCGGGGGATTTTTGTTGCCTGTCACATTGCTATCGCGAGCAGGCTCGCTCCCACAAATGTGCACTCAACACAAAACCCTGTGGGAGCCAGCCTGCTGGCGAAAGGCGCGACGCGTTTTTTCAGATTTTCGCTGGTGAACGTCCCGGTTTCTTGGTTTGCAACAAATGCGAAAACACGGCGTGCAAATCATCCGACGCACTTTCTTCGTCAAGGTTGAGCTTGCTGTCGATGTGATCCATGTGATGCATCATCAGGTCCACCGCCAGCTCACCGTTGCGCGCCTCGATGGCGTCGATCAACTGGGTGTGCTCGTCGTAGGAGCAGTGGGAACGGTTGCCGCTTTCGTATTGGGCGATGATCAGCGAAGTCTGGGACACCAGGCTGCGCTGGAAGCTGATCAGCGGCGCGTTTTTCGCCGCTTCGGCCAGTTTCAGGTGGAATTCGCCCGACAGGCGGATGCCCGCACCACGATCGCCACGGGAGAAGCTGTCGCGCTCGTCGTTGACCATCTGACGCAATTCGGCGATCTGCTCGGCAGTGGCGTGCTGCACCGCCAGCTCGGTGATGGCGCGCTCTACCAGACGCCGGGCCATGAACACCTGGCGCGCCTCTTCGACACTCGGGCTGGCCACCACCGCGCCGCGATTCGGACGCAGCAGCACCACACCTTCATGAGCCAGGCGCGACAGCGCACGGCGAATGATGGTGCGGCTGACCCCGAAAATTTCCCCCAGCGCTTCTTCGCTCAACTTGGTGCCGGGCGCCAGACGCTGTTCGAGGATGGCCTCGAAGATATGCGCATAGACAATATCGTCCTGGGTACCGCTGCGGCCGGCTTTGCCTGCTCGCGGTTGTTTCTTGAGGGGCTGCAACTGTTCGTTCATGGGCACTCGAGTCGGGAGAACTGCGGCGAATTGACCGTGACTGTAATACGGCACAGTGGGTCGCTGGCAAGTATCGCGTAAAAAACGCTGTGATTGTACACAATGGATAGTGGCAACACGACTGTATGGCTGTTTGTTGCTTCCGCTGTATTGCAACGGTTGGTTACGTTTGAGTTTAGGCTTAATCGCAGAATCCGCCTTTTGCATAGAATTCTTGTGGGAGCGAGCCTGCTGGCTCCCACAAGGGAATTGTGGTGTGGCGGACATCTTTATCAGAACAGGGAACACCACCGTCATGAACGACGCCACACACACGCAACTGCGCCCATGGGCCGATACATCGCCTTCGGCCATCGTCGCCGGTTTCATCGCCATGATGACCGGCTATACCAGCTCCCTGGTGCTGATGTTCCAGGCCGGGCAAGCGGCCGGCCTGACCAGCGGGCAGATTTCGTCGTGGATCTGGGCGATTTCCATCGGCATGGCGGTGTGTTCCATCGGTCTGTCCCTGCGCTATCGCACGCCGATTACCATCGCCTGGTCGACCCCCGGGGCGGCGTTGCTGATCACCAGCCTTGGCGGCGTGAGCTATGGCGAAGCCATTGGTGCCTACATAACCTGCGCGGTACTGGTGACGATTTGCGGGCTGACCGGCAGCTTCGAGCGCCTGGTGAAAAAGATCCCGGCGTCGTTGGCCGCCGCGTTGCTGGCCGGGATTCTGTTCAAGATCGGCAGCGAGATTTTCGTCGCCGCGCAGCATCGCACGGCGCTGGTGCTGGGCATGTTCTTCACCTATCTGGTGGTTAAGCGCCTGTCGCCCCGTTATGCCGTGTTGGCCGCGCTGCTGATCGGTACTGCGTTGTCGGGGTTGATGGGGTTGCTGGATTTCAGCGGATTCCACCTGGAAGTGGCGACGCCGGTCTGGACCACCCCGCACTTTTCCCTGGCGGCAACCATCAGCATCGGCATTCCGCTGTTCGTCGTGGCAATGACCTCGCAGAACATGCCCGGCATCGCCGTACTGCGCGCCGACGGCTACACCGTGCCGGCCTCACCGCTGATCACCACCACTGGCATCGCTTCCTTGCTGCTGGCGCCCTTCGGCTCCCACGGGATCAACCTCGCCGCCATCAGCGCAGCGATCTGCACCGGGCCACACGCCCATGAGGACCGCAACAAGCGCTACACGGCAGCCGTTTGGTGCGGGGTTTTCTACGGGATCGCCGGGGTGTTCGGTGCGACGCTGGCCGCCCTGTTTGCCGCATTGCCCAAGGAACTGGTGCTGTCGATTGCCGCGCTGGCGCTGTTCGGCTCGATCATCAATGGTCTGAGCATCGCCATGAGTGAGGTCAAGGAACGGGAGGCGGCACTGATCACCTTCATGGTCACGGCATCGGGGCTGACGCTGTTTTCCATTGGCTCGGCATTTTGGGGGATTGTCGCGGGGGTGGTGACGCTGATGATTCTGAACTGGCGCAAGGCCCTGTAGGAGCGAGCTTGCTCGCGATGGTCGTCAACAATAACGCTGGAAACATGACGCCCCGCGAAGCTTTCAGGTCATCGCGACTCTTACAAAAAAAACGGCGACCCATGGGTCGCCGTTTTTCTGAACATCAAGCTACCGGATTGATCGGCTTTTCCGGGTACCAGACGTCGATCAGCGGGCTGACAGTCGCTTCGGTCAGTTCACTGCGGCCTTTCAGCCAGGCTTCAACAGCAGCACGCTGCTCTTCGGACACCGAGCCACGCTTCTGCAGGCATACCAGACCGAAGTCGTCGCCGCCAACATAGCCAAGACCGTTGGCTTCCATGGCTTCTTTGAGGAACGCGTCGAGGAAAGCATCAATGGCTTCATCAGCCAAATCTTCTTTGAAATCCAGGTTCAGTTCGAAACCCAGCTCTTGAAATTCATCGACGCACAGTTTTTTGCGCAGACGCTGGGAACGGTTAGTCGCCATTGGAACAATCCTCTTAAGTAATAACGGGCGGCACTTTAGCAGTTTAAGCGGCCGATTACTCGCCTCTGAACGGCGCCAGCCCTACCGCCCGGTAAAAAAATAGCGGATTAGAAGGGTCAGGCACGGCACAAGCCACGACACCTTGGGGCATAATGCCGACACTTTCATGACCACTGAGGGAATTTATCTTCATGCCCTCGTCTTTTCCCCTCGGCTGTAGGGTTTTATTTCAAATGATCAAATCGTTGCGTCCATTACTGCTGGCCGGCCTTCTCCTTCCCCTGGCCCTCCCTGTTTCCGCTGATCCCATCAATACCGCGTTATCGCCCAACGTTGAAAAAGCCCTAAAGGCCAGCAAATTGCAGGACAACGCCCTGTCGCTGGTGATGATTCCACTGACCGGCCCCGGCACCCCGACCGTTTTCAACGCCGATGTGTCGGTCAACCCGGCCTCGACCATGAAGCTGGTCACCACCTACGCGGCCCTGGAAATGCTCGGCCCGAACCATCAGTGGAAAACCGAGTTCTACACTGACGGCACCCTCAGCGGCGGCATCCTCAATGGCAACCTCTACCTCAAGGGTGGCGGCGATCCGAAGCTGAACATGGAAAAACTCTGGCTGCTGATGCGCGACCTGCGCGCCAATGGCGTCACCCAGGTCACCGGCGACCTGGTGCTGGACAAGAACTTTTTCGTGCAACCGCAACTGCCAGAGTTCAACGACGACGGCAATGACGAAAACAAGCCATTCCTGGTCAAGCCTGATGCGCTGCTGGTCAACCTCAAGGCCCTGCGATTCGTCGCGCGCAACGACTCCGGCAAAGTGCTGGTTTCGGTGGAACCGCCAATTGCCAGCATCCGCATCGACAATCAGGTCAAGGCCATCAATTCCAAGCAATGCACTGGCGGCGTGCGCTACAACCCGGTGCCCCAGGCCGATGGCAGCGTGACCGTGACCGTGGGTGGCCAACTGGGCGAAGGCTGCAGCTCGCAGACTTATCTGTCGCTGCTCGATCACGCGACCTACACCGCTGGCGCCGTGCGCGCGATCTGGAAAGAACTGGGTGGCAGCATTCAGGGCAGGGATGTCCTGGCACCAACGCCCAAGGATGCCAAGGTGCTGGCACGGGCATTCTCGCCAGACCTGGCGGAGATCATCCGCGACATCAATAAATACAGTAACAACACCATGGCTCAGCAGCTGTTCCTGAGCCTGGGCCAGAAATTCCGCACCGACGCCGATGCCGACGATGCCAAGGCTGCCCAGCGCGTGGTACGTCAGTGGCTGGCGAGGAAAGGCATCACCGCGCCGCACCTGGTGATGGAGAACGGCTCCGGTCTGTCACGCGCCGAGCGGGTCAGCGCCCGGGAAATGGCGTCAATGCTGCAAGCCGCGTGGCACAGCCCTTACGCCGCCGAGTACATCAGTTCGATGCCGATTGCCGGCACCGACGGCACCATGCGCAAACGCCTGAAAACCACCGCGATGCGTGGTGAAGCCCACGTCAAGACCGGCACCCTGAACACGGTGCGCGCGATCGCCGGCTTCAGCCGCGATATCAATGGCAATACCTGGGCGGTGGTGGCGATCCTCAACGACAAGGCTCCGTTCGGTGCCTCGTCGGTGCTCGATCAGGTACTGCTGGACCTGTACCGCCAGCCGAAAGTGGCGCAGACCGCTTCGGTTCTGTAAGACACGGCAAAACCCGTGTAGGAACCAGCCTGCTGGCGATGGTGTGTCAGTCTACAACTCTGTAGCTGATGCACCATCGCCAGCAGGCTGGCTCCTACAGGGATTGCGTCGGTCAGTCCGCCTCGCCCTGCACCCGATCCCGACCTTCAAGCTTTGCCACATAGACCCCCGAGTCCGCCCGCAGCAACAGCGCATCCGCGCCCTCACCCACCCGCCAGCTGGCAATCCCGAAACTCGCCGTGACGACTCCCACGCCATCGATCGGTGCACTGCGCAAGCTTTGCCACAACTCCACCGCCAGCAAATAGGCCTGTGCGCTGCCAATATCCGGGCAAAGCACCATGAACTCCTCGCCACCCAGTCGACAGAACACATCCGTGCGACGCAGCCGCTGGCCGATGCGCTCGCACACGGCCTGCAATACCCGGTCGCCCACCGCGTGACCATATTGGTCATTGATACGCTTGAAGTGGTCGATGTCGAGCATGATCACCGAAAGTTCTCCACTGCCGCGCTCGACCCGGGCCATCTCGCTGGTCAGGCGTTCCTGGAAATAGCGGCGGTTGTGGATACCGGTCAGGGAGTCGGTGACCGACAGCGCCCGAAGCTCCTCCTCCACCCGTTTCAAATCGGAAATGTCCGAGATATAGCCATGCCAGAGTACGCCACCGCCGGGCAGTTCCTCCGGGGTCGCCTCGCCGCGCACCCAGCGCAGGCCACGCTGGGGAAGCTGCACCCGGTACTCTTCACGCCAGGGGCTGAGGGTGTCGGCAGAGGCGCGTATCGACGCACGAACCCGAGTGGTGTCCTGGGGGTGAATCCGCGTGAACATCGCTTCGGCGTTGAGCAACAGAACGTCCGGATCGAGCTCGTAGATCTCGCGGATACCGTCGCTGGCGTAAATCACACTGAAGCGTCCGTCGAACTCCATCTTGAACTGGTAGATCCCGCCGGGGACATGGGCGCTGAGTTTCTTCAACAGCAAGTCGCGAGCGGCCAGCGCCTCATGCACGCGTTTGCGTTCAGTGATGTCGATGCAAATGGCCAGGTGTCCGACCCACAAACCCTGCTCGTCGAGCACCGGGGTCGCCAGCATGTTGACCATCAAATAGCTGCCATCACCACGCACCAGCGTCCATTCCCGCCCTTCATGGCCGCCCTCCACACTGCCTTCCACGCTGCCCTCGACCAGCATCGCCTGGCAGGTCGGCACCGGTTTGCCATAACGTGCGCTCAACTCTGCCGAACGTGCAGCGAGCTCGCGGGGCAGGTGCAGGTTTTCCAGGGTCATGTGCCCCACCACTTCGGCAGCGCGGTAGCCGAGCATCTGTTCGGCGCCGGCATTGAAGGTGCTGATGACCCCACGCAAGTCCGTGGCGATGATCGCTACCTGGGTCGCGGCGTTCAACACGCCGCGTAGCTGGCCGTGGGTGCCGCGTAATTCCTGCTCGCGAGCGCGCAGTTCCTCGGTCCGCTGATCGACCAGCTTCAACGCGCGCTGACGTTGACTGACCAGCACATAAAGCAAGGCACTGAGCAACACACTGAGCAAACCGCCGAGCACCACCAACGAGGTCACCGACGAATGGTTGGCCTGCAGGAAGGCCTCGCTGGGCTGGATATCGACCTGATAATCATGATCCGCCAGGCGCACCAGGCGAGTCGACGACAGTTCACTGAGGGCCGGGGCATTGGGTGACTCAAACAGCACTTCGTGCTGATCGTCTGTGGATAAGTCGAGAATGCGCACCGAGAGATAGTCACGCCCGGCCTCTGGCAACCCGTCGGCCAGCAACTGGCGCATGCTGATCACCGCCATGACATAACCAAAGGGCTTGTTCTTCGCTGCATCGGGGTCATCGCGCGACATGACAGGCGCGACCAGCAGCACGCCCCGCGCATAAGCCGGCTCGATACTGACCAGATGCATCGGTTGCGACACCGCCATGCCCCGATGCTGGTCGGCCCGCTCCAGGGTTGCGCGCCGCAAGGGCTGGGCCAGCAAGTCGTAGCCAAGCGGCGACCCAAGTTTGCTTTGTGTCTGGCTGTACAGTACCGGCACGTACTCATCACGCTCCCCGGCCAGTTGCAGTTGGCCGTCGGCGGTGAGCTCACGCACGGTGAAATTCGTCAGGCCCTCATCCCGCACCCGACGCTCGAACGCCGCCCGCTGATCACCACTGATGCGTTCGGCGAACGAATAGGCTTGGGTACGGCGTAACAGAGGCTGTGTATAGCCGTTGAATTCTTCACGGGAGATTGCATCGGAATTGGCAAAGAACCGACGCAGGCCATCGAGGCGCTGCTCCTGGTCTTCAAAACGTTCTTCGATACGGCTGTAACGCTCACTGGCCAGCAGTTGGAAACGTTGCCGCAGTTGATGGTGAAACAGGTTCAGGGTCGACCAGGCGAGCAACCCGGTGAGGACCCCGCCGACGAGCAATACCAGCAGCGCGACCAGCCAGGCCGACACGTCTTCGCTGATAAAACCCAGGATCTTTGGGCGCACGGCGTGCAACGACATAAACGCAACTCAAAACGCCAGGTGCAGGAAAGCCCTTTGGCCGTGAGAGGAGTTATAGCTATTAGCCACTAATTTGACCAGTGCGGAAGGAATCCAAGAGCCTTTAAAAATCAAGGCTCTGTGGATCCAATCTTCCCGGTGTCAGCGGGCCGTGATTTTCCAGGCACGATGGATCTTGCCGTTACGGGCAAAATCCGGATCGATGGTCTGGGCGGTGATTTCCTCGACCGCATAACGCTCGCTGAGGTTGGGTTCCAGCTCGAACTTGCGGAAGTTGTTGGAGAAGTACAGCACCCCGCCTGCCGCCAGACGTGCCATGGCCAGGTCAATCAACTGCACCTGGTCACGTTGCACGTCGAAGATCCCTTCCATGCGCTTGGAGTTGGAGAACGTCGGCGGGTCGATGAAGATCAGGTCGTACTCTTCGCGAGCATTTTCCAGCCAGGCCATCACATCGCCCTGCTCCAGGCGGTTCTTGTCGGAAAAACCGTTCAGCGACAGGTTGCGGCGCGCCCAGTCCAGATAGGTTTTCGACAGATCAACGCTGGTGGTGCTGCGCGCACCGCCCTTGGCCGCATGAACACTGGCCGTCGCGGTGTAGCAGAACAGGTTGAGGAAGCGCTTGCCGGCGGCCTCTTTCTGAATGCGCATGCGCATCGGCCGGTGATCGAGGAACAGGCCGGTGTCGAGGTAATCGGTCAGGTTCACCAGCAGCTTCACACCGCCTTCATTGACCTCGACGAACTTGCCCTGCGCAGCCTGACGTTCGTACTGTTTGGTGCCGCTCTGACGCTCGCGACGCTTGACCACCACGCGACTCTTGTCGATGTTCAAGGCCTGCGGAATCGCCGCCAGGGCATCGAACATGCGCGCCGACGCCTTTTCCGGGTCGATGGATTTCGGCGCGGCGTATTCCTGAACGTGGACCCAATCGTGATACAGGTCGATGGCCATGGAGTATTCCGGCATGTCGGCATCGTAGACGCGGTAGCAATCGATGCCCTCACGCTTGACCCACTTGCCCAGCGCCTTGAGGTTTTTTTGCAGGCGGTTGGCAAACATCTGCCCGCCTTCGCTCAGGCGCGGCTGCTCGATCACCGGCGCAGGTGCCGGAGCCGGTTTGATCGGATTGCCGTTTTTGTTGTACTTGCGCTCTTGCGGCTCGGTCGGTGCCTGATCGTAGACCGCTTGCTCACGCTCGGCCTGACGCTGTTCCGGAGTGCGGCGCTCGCCGGTGACGAACTGGTCCGGCAATACCTTGATCAGCAGCAATTTGCACGGCAAGGCGCCGTTCCAGAACGAATACTGCTTGTGGCTGCGGATGCCCATGCGCTTGCCCAGGTCCGGCGCGCCGGTGAACACGGCCGCTTCCCAGTTCAGGCAAGCCTGACGCAGGCGTTCGCCGAGGTTCTGGTAGAGGTAGAGCAGGCTCGCCTCGTCGCCCAGACGCTCGCCGTACGGTGGGTTGCAGATCACCAGGCCTTTCTGGTTCTGGTCCGGGCGCGGCTCGAAGGTCGCGACTTCGCCCTGGTAGATCTTGATCCACTCGCTCAGGCCGGCACGCTCGACGTTGTTGCGGCCCGGCTGAATCAGGCGCGGGTCGGCTTCGTAACCGCGAATCCACAGCGGTGGCTTGGCCAGACCGGCCGCCGCACGCTCGACGGCTTCTTCATGGAGTTTTTTCCACAACGCCGGCACGTGGCCGAGCCACGCGGTGAAGCCCCACTGCTCGCGGCGCAGGTTCGGCGCCATGTCGGCGGCGATCATTGCCGCTTCGACAAGGAATGTACCGACACCGCACATTGGGTCAGCCAGTGCGCCGCCTTCGGCCGCGATGCGTGGCCAGCCGGAACGGATCAGGATGGCGGCCGCAAGGTTTTCCTTCAGCGGCGCCGCGCCCTGCTGCAGGCGGTAGCCGCGCTGGTGCAGGCTGTGGCCGGACAGGTCGAGGGAGAGGATCGCTTCGCCACGGTCCAGGCGCAGGTGGATGCGCAGGTCCGGGTTGAGCTTGTCGATGGACGGGCGATCACCCTGCGGAGTGCGCAGTTTGTCGACGATGGCGTCCTTGACCTTCAAGGCACCGAAGTGAGTGTTGTCGATGCCCGAGCCGTGACCGCTGAACTCGACGGCCAGGGTGCCGTCGTTGAGCATGTGGTCTTGCCACTCGATATCGAGCACGCCGTGATAGAGGTCTTCGGCGTCCTTCATCGGGAAACGCTTGAGCACCAGCAGCACGCGGTTCGCCAGGCGCGACCACAGGCACAGGCGATAAGCGGTTTCCATGGTGGCCATGCCGCGCACGGCAGAGGTGTGCTCACGAGCGTCCTCAAGGCCAAGCCCGACGGCTTCCTCGATGAGCAGGCCTTCAAGGCCTTTGGGGCAAGTGAGGAAGAGTTCGAAACGATCGGACATGGGAGTTCCAGAGCCTTTAGCTGAGTGAGCCGGCAACGCATTGCCTGCCCGGTTTTCAATCAGGCGCTTTTCTCGAAGAGCGCCCGCGTGGCACGAAGGTGTGCCATTCCACCCCTGCTGCTCGGGTTAAATGAGCTTAGATGCAAGGACAGATAAAAAAGTTGATGCAACAAAATGTCACAAGTCGACCCTTCGTCGAATAATCCCGCACTGCAACGCGAGACATTCTCACCAAAGGACTAACCCCGGCATCCTGCGGGGGGCCGATCATACAGGGCTTTGATCAATAAATACGCGACGAACATCGTGTTACTTATGGCCATAGCATCTTTATCGTTACGTCCTTATGACAAAACGATCATTCCCTCGATGTGACGCATTGGTTAGAACTCAACTCAGGTTGGCGCCGCAACGACGCCAACACCTTGGCTCGCCACGCCGGCAGCGAGCCCCCAACGGCAGAGTTTTTCTGCCTGACCTCGATTGAGGTCGACGCGATGAAAACAGTCAACAAGTGAGGGCTACACCCTATGAGAAGACTTAAGCGTGATCCGTTGGAAAGAGCGTTTTTGCGCGGATATCAATATGGCGTTGGTGGCAAATCCCGTGAGCTTTGCCCATTTACTCTACCGTCGGTACGCCAAGCCTGGATCAACGGCTGGCGAGAAGGACGCGGCGACAACTGGGACGGTATGACCGGCACTGCGGGAATCCACAGACTCAACGAACTTCACGCCGTCGGCTAATACAGGGCACACACTCCGACACGAAAATCTGATTACGCAACCAATTAACCACGCACGTCCCATCCGGACGGCGGGCTCCGGCCCAGGGGCTCCTTAAAGGAGCCCTTTTTTATGTCGGTTCAAAACTCATCGGCATACCCACAGGGATTAACGCAGGGCTGCGATGGCGTCTACCGACTCACGAATCAGTGCCGGCCCTTTATAGATGAAGCCCGAGTAAATCTGCACCAGGCTCGCCCCTGCGGTGATTTTTTCCGCCGCGTGCTTGCCTTCGGTGATGCCGCCCGCCGCGATGATCGGCAAACGACCACCCAATTCGGCCGCCAGTACTTTCACGGTGTGGGTGCTCTTGTCGCGAACCGGTGCACCGGACAAACCACCCGCCTCGTCACCATGCTCCATGCCTTCGACGCCTATGCGGCTCAAGGTGGTGTTGGTGGCGATGACCGCGTCCATCCCGGTATCGATCAACGCTTGCGCGACCTGCGCGGTTTCTTCGTCGCTCATGTCCGGCGCGATCTTGATCGCCAGGGGCACGTGTTTGCCGTGGCGCAGCGCCAGTTCCGCGCGACGCGTGGCCAGGTCGGCCAGCAGTTGCTTGAGCGAGTCACCGAATTGCAGGCTGCGCAGCCCCGGCGTGTTCGGCGAGCTGACGTTGACCGTCACATAGCTGGCATGGGCGTAAACCTTGCCCAGGCAAATCAGGTAATCGTCGACCGCGCGCTCGACCGGAGTATCGAAGTTCTTGCCGATGTTGATGCCCAGCACACCTTTGTACTTGGACGCAGCAACGCGGGCCAGCAGGTGATCGACGCCGAGGTTGTTGAAGCCCATGCGATTGATGATCGCCTCGGCTTCCGGCAGGCGGAACAGACGTGGCTTGGGGTTACCCGGTTGTGGACGCGGGGTGACGGTGCCGATTTCGACAAAGCCAAAACCCAGCTGCGCAAAGCCGTCGATGGCCGCGCCGTTCTTGTCCAGACCGGCCGCCAGTCCCACCGGGTTCGGAAAGTCCAGGCCCATGACCGTCACCGGCACCTTCGCCGGGGCCTTGCACAACAAGCCGTTGAGCCCCAGACGCCCGCCTGCGCCGATCAGGTCCAGGGACAGATCGTGGGAGGTTTCCGGGGAAAGTTTGAACAACAGCTGACGGGCCAGGGTGTACATGGGCGGCTTTGACTCTGGGCTATGAAAAGTGGCGGCGATTATAGCCGGGCAAGCGGCCCGCAGGCGAGGCGCGCGATTCAATCAACGGACGATGGCATATGCCTTGCACCGATCCTGACATCAGCACCCATGCCAACGGCGGTATGAGTGCCAGGACAATGGCGTCGTCATCCGCCCTTGCGCGTGCAAGGACGCGGGACGACGCTTTTTTTGCAAGGTGAAGACGCGATGAACGAACCATCAGCCGGCCCGCTGGCCTGGGTCAATGGCAGCGATGCCCCGGAAAAGTCCGAAATCAACCTCGGCTTCATGGCCCTGAGCGACTGCGCCTCGGTCGTGGTCGCCGCCACCCAGGGCTTCGCCCAGCCTTACGGCCTGACCTTGAACCTCAAGCGCCAGTCATCCTGGGCCAACCTGCGGGACAAACTGGTCAGTGGTGAACTCGACGCCGCCCACAGCCTCTATGGCCTGATCTACGCCGTGCACCTGGGCATCGGCGGTGTAGCACCAACGGACATGGCCGTGCTGATGGGACTGAACCAGAACGGCCAGAGCATCAACCTCTCCCACGGCCTGCAAGCGCTGGGTGTGACCAGTCCTGAAGCACTGGACCGGCACGTGCACCAAAGTCGCCCAAAACTCACCTTCGCCCAGACCTTCCCCACCGGCACCCACGCCATGTGGCTGTATTACTGGCTCGCCAGCCAGGGCATTCACCCGTTGCAGGACGTCGAGAGCGTAGTGGTGCCGCCGCCGCAAATGGTTGCGCACCTGCAAGCGGGACGGATCGACGGTTTCTGCGTCGGCGAGCCCTGGTCGGCCAGTGCGGTGCAACAGAACCTTGGATTCACGATGGCGACCACCCAGGCCATCTGGCCCGATCATCCGGAAAAAGTCCTGGGTTGCACCCGCGCGTTCGTCGAGCAATACCCGAACACCGCCCGCGCATTGGTAATGGCGATTCTGCAGGCGAGTCGTTTTATCGAAGAAAGCACTGAAAATCGTCGCAGCACCGCGCAATTGCTCAGTGCCGCGCAATACCTCGATGCGCCGCTCGAATGCATCGAGCCGCGTTTGCTGGGCGACTACGACGACGGTCTCGGCAATCGCTGGCAGGATCCGCACGCCCTGCGCTTCCACGGTGGGGGCGAGGTCAATCTGCCGTACCTGTCCGATGGCATGTGGTTCATGACCCAGTTCCGTCGCTGGGGCCTGTTGCGCGACGATCCGGATTACCTGGCGGTGGCCCGCCAGGTGCAACAACTGGACTTGTATCGTGAGGCCGCCTGCGCCGTCGGCGTCGCCGCACTGGGCAAAGAGATGCGCAGCAGCCAGTTGATCGACGGCAAGGTCTGGGACGGCTCGGACCCTGCCGGTTATGCCCGCAGTTTCAAGCTGCACGCCATGAGCAATAGCTCGCATCGATTAGCCAACCGCTGACAGGAGACTGCGAACATGTTGCGTATTCTGCTGATCAACGACACCGCAAAAAAAGTCGGACGCCTGAAGGCGGCACTGACCGAGGCCGGCTTCGAGGTAATCGACGAATCAGGATTGACCATCGACCTGCCCGGGCGCGTCGAAACGGTGCGTCCGGATGTGATTCTGATCGATACCGAGTCACCGGGCCGCGATGTGATGGAGCAAGTGGTGCTGGTCAGTCGCGACCAACCACGCCCGATCGTGATGTTCACCGACGAACACGACCCGGACGTGATGCGCCAGGCGATCAAGTCCGGGGTCAGTGCCTACATCGTCGAAGGCATTCACGCTCAGCGCTTGCAGCCGATTCTCGACGTGGCCATGGCGCGCTTCGAAAGCGACCAGGCCCTGCGCGCGCAACTGCACGCCCGCGACCAACAGCTCGCCGAGCGCAAGCGCATCGAGTTGGCCAAAGGGCTGCTGATGAAAATGAAGGACTGCAACGAAGAAGAGGCCTACACCTTGATGCGCCGCCAGGCCATGAGCCGCCAGCAGAAGCTGATTCAGGTGGCGGAGCAGATCATCGCCATGGGTGAACTGCTGGGCTGAAACCCTGCTGCCCTCACTCGGTTTCACGGTATTGGCACAGATCTCGCTAAGTAATCCCCACAGGTAACCAACGGCGGTTGCCCCACCTACGACAAAGACGTCGCTCACCTCATTTGCCCCATGGCGAATCAGGTGGCGGCGTTTTTTTTGTTTTGGCCCCATTGCCCGGGGCGGGTGGTGCAGCCCTCAAGGCGCCCCACCTGCATGACTCCCGTTCGAGACTCCTATCAGCTGAGGTGCGCGATGAATTCAAGCTTCTGGAAATCCGGCCATACCCCGACCCTGTTCGCAGCCTTCCTCTATTTCGATTTGAGCTTCATGGTGTGGTACCTGCTTGGCCCACTGGCCGTGCAAATCGCCGCCGACCTGCACCTGACCACACAACAGCGAGGGCTGGTGGTGGCCACGCCTATTCTGGCCGGTGCGGTACTGCGCTTCATCATGGGCATGCTGGCTGATCGCCTGTCGCCGAAAACCGCTGGCCTGATTGGCCAGGTGATCGTCATTTGCGCCCTGTTCGGTGCCTGGAAACTGGGCATCCACAGCTACGAGCAGGCCCTGGTTCTGGGGCTGTTCCTCGGTATGGCCGGTGCGTCGTTCGCCGTGGCCCTGCCGCTGGCGTCGCAATGGTATCCGCCGCAGCATCAGGGCAAGGCCATGGGAATCGCCGGCGCCGGTAACTCGGGCACGGTGTTCGCCGCGTTGATTGCGCCGGTTCTCGCGGCTGCGTATGGCTGGAGCAACGTGTTCGGCTTTGCCCTCATTCCACTGATCCTGTCGTTGATCGTTTTCGCCTGGCTGGCCAAAAACGCGCCTGAACGGCCGAAAGCCAAGTCGATGGCCGACTACTTCAAGGCCCTGGGCGACCGCGACAGCTGGTGGTTCATGTTTTTCTACAGCGTGACCTTCGGTGGCTTCATTGGCCTGGCCAGTGCCCTGCCCGGCTATTTCAACGATCAATACGGCCTGAGCCCGGTGACGGCCGGCTACTACACCGCCGCCTGCGTGTTCGGCGGCAGCCTGATGCGCCCCTTGGGCGGTGCCCTGGCGGACCGTTTCGGCGGCATCCGCACCCTGCTGGCGATGTACACCGTGGCCGCGATCTGCATTGCTGCCGTCGGATTCAACCTGCCGAGTTCCTACGCTGCGCTGGCACTTTTCGTCTGCACCATGCTCGGCCTTGGTGCGGGCAATGGCGCCGTGTTCCAGTTGGTGCCGCAGCGCTTTCGTCGGGAAATCGGCGTGATGACCGGCCTGATCGGCATGGCCGGCGGCATCGGCGGTTTTGCCCTGGCGGCCGGCATGGGTGCGATCAAGCAAAGCACCGGCAGCTACCAAATGGCACTGTGGTTGTTCGCCAGCCTCGGCGTCCTCGCCTGGTTCGGCCTGCACGGGGTGAAACGTCGCTGGAGAACCACCTGGGGTTCGGCTGCCGTGACCGCTGCACGGGTCTGAGCCGGCGATGAGCCTGCAACTGAGTTTCGCCGAAGCCAGCGCCATCGGCCCACGCGAAGAAAACCAGGACGCGTTGCGGCTGGTCACACCGGCCCCGGCACTGGCGGCGAGCAAGGGTTACCTGTTCGCCATCGCCGACGGTGTCAGCCAGTGCGCCGACGGTGGGTTGGCCGCTCGTTCCACCCTGCAGGCACTGGCACTGGATTATTACGCCACCCCGGAAACCTGGGGCGTCGCCCAGGCACTGGATCGCCTGCTTCTGGCGCAGAACCGCTGGCTGCAGGCCAACGGCGGTGGACAACCGCTGCTGACCACGGTCAGCGCATTGGTCATGCGCGGGCGGCGCTTCACCCTGGCCCATGTGGGCGACTGCCGAGTGTATCGCTGGCATGCCGATCAATTGCAGCGCATCAGCGAGGATCACGTCTGGGACCAACCGGGCATGCAGCATGTGCTCAAACGAGCGATGGGGCTCGATCAGCACCTGGTGCTGGACTTCCTCGACGGCGAATTGCGCCTTGATGAAAGCTTTGTGCTGCTCAGCGACGGGGTCTGGGCGGTCCTGGGTGACACGGCCATTGCCGCGATTCTGCGAGACCAACCGGACCTGCACAGCGCCGCACACACCCTGGTCAATGCCGCGCACCTGGCCGGCAGCCAGGACAATGCCAGCGCCTTGCTGGTGCGGGTCGATGCCCTGGGTGAAACCAGCATCGGCGATGCGTTGATTCAACTGCAGCAATGGCCGCTGCCGCCCGCACTGAAACCGGGCCAGGAATTCGAGGGCTGGCAAGTCGAAGGGATCGTCGGCCAGAGCCAGCAATCCCTGCTTTATCGCGTGCGTGACAGTCAGCGACAGGCCTGGCTGCTGAAAACCCTGCCCGCTCACCTGCGCGACGATCATCCGGCCGGGCAAGCGTTGTTGTCGGAAGAATGGTTTCTCAAGCGTGTAGCCGGGCGTCATTTCCCCGAAGTGCATGCCGCCAGTCAGCGTCAGCATTTGTACTACGTGATGCGCGAATATTCAGGATCGACCCTGGCCCAGCTGCATGAGCAAGTCGGGCCGCTGCCGCTGGCCCAATGGCAAGACCTGGCCGAACGCCTGTTGCGAGCGGTGGGTATGCTGCATCGGCGGCAGATACTGCACCGCGATATCAAACCGGAGAACCTGCTGCTGGGGGACGACGGCGAGTTACGGCTGCTCGATTTCGGGCTCGCCTATTGCCCCGGCTTGTCCCTCGACGAGCCCTCTGCGCTGCCCGGAACCCCCAGCTACATTGCGCCAGAAGCGTTTCGCGGCGACCCGCCGAGCGCGCAACAGGATTTGTACTCGGTCGGCGTGACCCTGTATGTCCTGCTCACCGGGCATTTTCCCTACGGCGAAATCGAAGCGTTCCAACGCCCACGGTTCGGCGTTCCGGTGAATGCCAGCCGCTATCGCCCCGACCTCCCGGAATGGCTGATGCAAACCCTGGAACGCGCGGTAGCGGCGGATCCGGATCAACGCTTTGAAACGTCGGAAGAGTGGTTATTGCTGATGGAACAGGGCGAGCGCCGCAGTTTGAGCGTGCGCCCCAAACCGTTACTGGAGCGCGAGCCGTTGAAGGTGTGGCGGACCCTGGCGCTGATGTCGCTGGTGGCGAATCTGGTGCTGCTGGTGTTGGCGCTCCATTAGTGGGCGCCGCGCGTTGATTCGGTGCAATAAAACGCCGTTTGCCCAGGGCGGGCGCGCGCAGACACCGCGAACCACGGACTTGACCGACTTGGCACAACCACTGCATTAGCCTTCCCATCACACATAACGTGCAGGCTTCAACGACGAAGACTGCGCTTCCCGAGAGAACGGGACCGGACAAAGGCGTCCCCGTCAGGCAACTGGCGGGACGCCTTTTTTTGTTTGCGCGAAATTGTCGAGCACGACCTGGAAAGCCTGATGAGGCGGGTCGTTGTTCCCCGGAGAACCTGATGAAAAAGCTCAAACTGGTGATGATCGGCAATGGCATGGCCGGCGTTCGTACCCTTGAAGAACTGCTGAAACTGAGCAACGAGCTGTACGACATCACGGTCTTCGGTGCCGAACCCCATACCAACTACAACCGCATCCTGCTGTCGCCGGTGCTGGCTGGCGAGCAGACCTTCGAAGAGATCGTACTCAACGACCTGGACTGGTACCTGGAAAACGACATCAAGTTGCTGCTCAACCGCAGAGCCGTGGAAATCGACCGGGTCAGACGCCGGGTCATTGCCGAAGACGGCACCGTGGCCGAATACGATCGCCTGTTGATCGCCACCGGCTCCAGCCCGTTCATCCTGCCGATTCCCGGCAACACGCTGCAGGGCGTAATCGGCTACCGCGACATTGCCGACACCCAGGTCATGATCGACACCGCCAAAACCCATAAACACGCGGTGGTCATCGGTGGCGGGCTGCTGGGGCTGGAAGCTGCCAACGGGCTGATGCTGCGCGGCATGCACGTCACCGTCGTGCACCTCGGCAAATGGTTGCTGGATCGGCAACTGGACAAGACCAGCGGTCAGTTACTGCAAAATGCCCTGGAGGCCCGCGGCCTGCACTTTCGTCTCTGCGAGCAAACCCAGGCGTTGCACGATGCCGGCAATGGCCGGGTCGGCTCAGTCGAGTTCAAGAACGGCGACATCATTCCCGCCGATCTGGTGGTGATGGCTGCCGGAATCCGCCCCAACATCGAACTCGCGGAACAATCCGGCCTCCCTTGCGGCCGCGGGATTCTGGTCAACGATACCCTGCAAACCTACGACCCACGGGTCTACGCCATTGGCGAATGCGCCAGCCATCGCGGCATCGCCTATGGGCTGGTTGCACCGCTGTTCGACCAGGCCAAGGTCTGCGCCAATCACCTCGCACAACTGGGTTTCGCCACTTACAAGGGCTCGGTGACCTCGACCAAATTGAAAGTCACCGGCATCGACCTGTTTTCCGCCGGTGACTACATGGGCGGTGAAGGCACCGAAACCATCACCCTCACCGACCCCATCAGTGGCGTCTACAAAAAGCTGGTAATCAAGGACGACGTACTGGTCGGGGCCTGCCTGTACGGCGATACGGCCGACGGCGGCTGGTACTTTCGGCAAATCCTCGAGCATCAGGTCATCGGCGAAATCCGCGATCAACTGATGTTCGGCCATTCCTTTACCCTGGAACAGGCCTTGGGTGACGCCGGAACGACACGGGAAGTCGCCTGATGAACCGCCAGATCACTGCGTCCACCTGTTGTTACTGCGGGGTCGGCTGCGGCGTGCTGATCGAGCACGACGGCGAGCGCATCCTCGGCGTCAGCGGCGATCCAGCCCATCCGGCCAACTTCGGCAAACTGTGCAGCAAGGGCTCGACCCTGCATTTGACCGGCGACCTGAGCGCGCGAGCGTTGTATCCCGAACTGCGCCTGGGCAAAGGCCTGGCCCGCAGTCGCACCGACTGGGACACCGCCCTCGATCACGCCGCCAGCGTGTTTGCCCGCACCATCGCCGAACATGGCCCGGACAGTGTTGCGTTCTACATTTCCGGACAGTTGCTCACGGAGGATTACTACGCCTTCAACAAACTGGCGCGAGCGCTGGTGGGCACCAACAACATCGACAGCAATTCACGGCTGTGCATGTCTTCAGCGGTGGTGGGCTACAAACGCAGCCTCGGCGCCGACGCACCGCCCTGCAGCTACGAAGACCTGGAATCCAGCGATTGCGTGATGATCGTCGGCAGCAATATGGCCTACGCCCATCCGGTGCTGTTTCGTCGCCTGGAGGAGGCCAAATCCCGCCGCCCGCAGATGAAAATCATCGTCATCGACCCGCGCCGCACCGATACCTGTGATTTGGCTGACCTGCATCTGGCGATTCTGCCGGGAACCGATGTCGCTTTGTTCCATGGGATTTTGCACTTACTGCTGTGGGAAAACCGGGTCGACCACGACTTCATCAAAGCGCACACCCAAGGTCTGACGGAACTCAAGCATCTGGTACACGACTACACGCCTTCGATGGTTGCGCAGCTGTGTGGGATCAGCGTCGAACAGCTGCGCCAGTGCGCCGAATGGGTCGGTACCTCTGAGCGTTTTCTGTCCCTGTGGTGCATGGGGTTGAATCAGTCGACCGCTGGCAGCGCCAAAAACAGCGCGCTGATCAATCTGCATCTGGCCACCGGACAAATTGGCCGCCCCGGCGCAGGACCTTTCTCCCTGACCGGTCAGCCCAATGCCATGGGCGGTCGGGAAACCGGCAGTCTGTCGAACCTGTTGCCCGGGCATCGTGAAGCCGCCAATGCCGAACACCGCGCTGAAGTGGCCGCTTACTGGGGCGTCGAACAGCTCCCGGCCAATACCGGGCTGACTGCCATCGAACTGTTCGAGCAAGTGCGCAGCGGCAAGATCAAGGCGCTGTGGATCGCCTGCACCAACCCGGCGCAATCGATGCCGGACCAGAACGCCGTGCGCGCTGCATTGCAAACCTGTCCGTTCGTGGTGTTGCAGGAAGCGTTTCGCACCACCGAAACCGCCGCATTCGCCGACCTGTTGCTACCTGCCGCCAGTTGGGGCGAAAAAGACGGCCTGGTGACCAACTCCGAACGACGCATTTCCCACGTCCGCCAGGCCATCGTCGCACCCGGTGAAGCGCGGCCCGATTGGGCGATCACCGTAGATTTCGCACAGCGCCTGGAAAAAAATCTACGCCCCGGACAACCCAGCCTGTTTGCCTTTGAAGCCCCGGCGCAGCTCTTCGATGAATTCAAACAACTGACTCGCGGGCGAGACCTGGATTTGTCCGGCATCAGCCATGGCCTGATCGATCGGATCGGCCCGCAGCAATGGCCCTTCCCCGCGAATGCCAGCGAAGGCACCGCACGCCTGTACGGCGACGGCGTCTTCCCGACCGCCAACGGTCGCGCACAATTCATCGCCGAGCCTTTCCGCGCCGCCCAGGAGCAACGCGATGCACACTTCCCGCTGACCCTGATCACCGGTCGCTTGCGTGATCAATGGCATGGCATGAGTCGCACCGGCACCGCTGCGCAACTGTTCGGCCACGTGGGCGAAGCGGTCTTGAGCCTGCATCCGCAAGAGCTGCGCCAACATGACCTGGAACCAGGCGACCTTGTCAGCCTGAAAAGCCGGCGCGGCGAGGTGATTGTGCCGGTCAGCAGCGACGACAACGTGCGTCCCGGTCAGGCGTTTTTGCCCATGCATTGGGGCGATCGCTTTCTCAAGGGCGGCGTGAACAGTCTCACCCTCCCCGCCTTTGATCCGCTGTCGAAGCAACCCGAACTCAAGCACAGTGGCGTGCGCCTGGAGCCGGTTCAGTTGCCCTGGAGACTGTTCGCACTGATCGAGGGCGATGTACAACAGCATTTTGAGACGCTACGCCCCCTCTGTGAGACGTTTTCCTACGCAAGCCTCAGCCTGACAGGCCGTGAACGCCCAGCGTTGCTTATACGCGCTGCCAGCGCCACAGCACCGGACCCGCAATGGCTCCGGGATATCGATCAACACATGGGACTGCATGAAGGTCCGGTGTTGGCCTACGACGACCCGCTGCGCTCCATAGGCAAGCGGGTCCGTATCGACCACGGCCGAATTACCGCCATTCGCCTGGCTGGGGAAACCCTCGCCCAACACTGGCTGCTGAATCTTTGGCGGGAAGGTCGTACCGACGAACAACTTCGGCGCTGGTTACTGGCGCCGCTCAGCGCGCCACCAGGTCAGGCAGGCGCGTCGGCGACCGGTGACAAAACCCTGTGCAATTGCAAGAACGTCAGCCAAAGCGCGGTTTGCGCCGGTATCGCCCGGGGATTGGACTTGCAGGGTCTGAAACAAGAATTGGGCTGCGGTACGCAATGCGGCTCGTGCGTCCCGGAAATCAAGCGTTTGCTGGTCGCCAAGGCGCGACCGGTCGCGGTCACCTCGTGAGGAAAACACTATGAACGCAAAAGTCTGGCTGGTAGGCGCAGGACCTGGCGATCCGGAATTGCTGACCCTCAAGGCCGTTCGGGCATTGAGAGAGGCCGATGTCGTGCTGATCGATGACCTGGTAAATGACGCAGTATTGGAGCATTGCGTCGGCGCGCACATCATCCCCGTGGGCAAACGCGGCGGATGTCGCTCTACCCCGCAGGCGTTCATTCATCGACTGATGCTGCGTTACGCGCGCCAGGGCAAATGCGTGGTGCGGCTCAAGGGCGGCGATCCCTGCATTTTCGGGCGCGGCGGCGAAGAGGCGGCGTGGTTGCGTGAACGTGGGGTGGAGGTTGAATTGGTCAATGGCATCACGGCCGGACTCGCGGGCGCGACACAATGCGCTATTCCGCTGACCCTGCGCGGTGTCGCGCGCGGCGTGACGCTGGTCACTGCCCATACCCAGGACGGCAGTCGTCTGAACTGGCAGGCGCTGGCCCAAAGCGGAACAACCCTGGTGATCTACATGGGGGTGGCCAAGCTCGGCGAAATCCGCGAACAGTTGCTGGCCGGTGGAATGGCGACGGATACGCCAGTGGCGATGATTGAAAACGCATCCCTGCCCCACCAACGGGAGTGTCGGAGTGACCTGTCGGCGATGGAGGAAGATGCCGGCGCCTTCCAGCTCAAGAGCCCGGCCATTCTGGTCATCGGCACCGTGGCGGCCTGTGCAATGTCTTCTCAGTGGGAGCGTGGCTTGCCCGCGATGGTGGCCGATCAAAACGCCTGATCTGCCGGATTGCCACTTGTTTCATCAAATCGCAGACAAAGAAAAGCCCGGCCTGAGCCGGGCTTTTCTCAGAGCTGCGGGCTAATTACTTAGCTTGAGCTTCAACCTGCGCTTCTACGCGACGGTTAACTGCACGGCCAGCTTCAGTTTTGTTGTCAGCAACTGGGCGAGATTCGCCGTAGCCAACAGACTGAACGCGGGACGGTTGAACACCGTACTGGTTGGTCAGAACTTGCTTAACGGCGTTTGCACGACGCTCGGACAGTTTCTGGTTGTAAGCGTCAGGACCGACGTTGTCAGTGTGACCTTCAACAGTAGTGGTGGTGGATGGGTACTGCTTCATGAAGTCAGCCAGGTTTTTGATGTCGCCGTAGCTGTTAGGCTTGACTACCGACTTGTCGAAGTCGAATTTCACGTCCAGCTCAACACGAACCACTTCAGCAACTGCTGGGCAACCATCAGCGTCAACGGTTACGTTGGCTGGGGTGTCAGGGCACTTGTCAACGTTGTCGCATACGCCATCGTTGTCGCTGTCGGAGCAGACTTCAGCTGGTGCTGGAACTGGAGCAGCAGCAGGCTTGGAGCCGCCACCGAAGTTCACACCCAGACCTACGGACGGGATGTAGTCCCACTTGCCGTTGTCCAGCTTGTAGTCAGCTTCTACGCCAGCACGGGCGAAGAAGTTCTCGAGGAAGTAGTACTTAACGCCGGCGCCTGCAGTCAGGAAAGTCGACTGGTCACGACCGGTGTGGCCGTCAGCGGCTACGTTGGTCATGCTGCCGTGCTTAACACCACCTTGAACGTAAGGACGCAGTGCGTCGCCAGCGTTGTTGAAGTGGTACTGAGCGTTCAGACCGAACTGGTCGCCTTTGATTTTCTGACCGCCAGTGCCGTTGTTCGAACGGGTGTAGTCATCTGCGTTGTAGGTCGCGTTCAACGACACGTCGTCGGTCAAGAAGTAACCGATGGAAGCGCCAGGAGTGTAGCCATCTTCAACGTTGTTAACGCTGTCGTTGTACTTTTTCCCGTAGTTGAGCTCGCCTTCAACTGCGCCTTGGCCTTGTGCCAGAGCGCCGAACGAAGTGGCGGCAATAAGAGTACCAATGGCCAAGCCCAAGGTGTTTTTCAGTTTCATCCGTTAAATCCCCATCTGGTGATTGTGAAGCAGTCCCGCAAACCGGGGGACAACTCGGCGGCAAGTCTATCAGAACTTGCCTACACGTAAGAGATATTTGCGCCGAACTAAGTTTCAGCAATACCTGCAAATTTCTCACGTAATTTGTCTAGAGCGCGTTTGTACCGCATTTTTGTTGCACTCAAACCCATGTGCATGATGTCTGCGATCTCCTGAAACTCCAGCTCTGCGACAAATCGTAGCACCAGAATTTCGCGGTCAATCGGGTTCACATACACCAGCCAGCGATCGAGTCCACCCTTTTCCTCCGGTTTCGGCGCCTTTTCTTCAGACGCTTCTTCGAGGGGGTCGAGACTCAAGGCGTCCATCAAGCGACGCTTTCGCCGTTCTTTCCGATACTGAGTGATGCATTCGTTGTAAGTGATGCTGTATAGCCATGTCTTGAACTTCGATTTGCCCTCGAAATTCTTCAAGCCATACAGCACCTTCAACATCACTTCCTGACAGACATCGTCTGCGTCGCGATCGTTCCCGAGATATCGTGCGCAGACGTTAAATAATGTTCGTTGGTAACGCCGCATCAGTTCTTCATAGGCGCGCGTTACGTGAAACAGCTCGGTGTGCGAGCGCGCGACCAACTCCTCATCAGAGAGCTCGCGGGGGTCGTAGCGCATGGATAGCGATTGGGCTTTATTCAAAACAAGTCGGGCCGACAGTCAGGTCAATGTCCGCCGCAGCCAGCATCAGCGGGCATTTTGCGGCGGCATACATTAGCAGGGTTTGCCGGGTTAGCGGCTACTCACATGCTGTTCGAGAAGGATCCGATTGGAAAGAGAGACTAGCTCACCCTCATCGGTCAGCAATGTGGTTTTAACCGTGCCGATCTCTTCGATCTGGCCTTCGACCTCGCCAACACGCACTTGTTGCCCAACCTGGTACAACTCACGCACATAGATTCCCGCAAGAATCTGGCCGGCAATTTCCCGGCTTCCCAATCCCATGGCCAGCGCAACCGCCAGACCAACGGTAATCAATACAATCACAATCACATGGTTGAGCAGGTCAGTCTTGACCTCCAACTGGCTGATCGCGACCGAAATACTGATGATGATGACCAATCCCTGGGCAATTCGCCCAAGGCCAGAAGCGTAGTCCAGGCCTACGCCTTCTGCCGCGCCGCGCACCAGTCCGTTGGCCAGTTGCGCGAGCAAGACCCCCACCAGCAACACCAGCGCTGCGCCAAAGACCTTCGGCAGATACAACGCGAGCATGTCCAGCGTAGCCGAAACTCGTTCAAGTCCAAGGGATTCTGCCGCAGAAACCAGAAAAATCAGCAGAACGAACCAATAGACAATCTTGCCGATCAGGGTAGAAATCGGTACCTGTAGCCCGGCACGAGATAGCAACTTGGTCAGACCGGTGCCGCCCATCAGGCGATCGAGGCCCAGTTTGGCCAGCAACTTGGAGAGCAGCGTGTCCAGCAATTTGGCCACGACAAAACCCAACAGCAGCACAACCAGTGCGCCGAACAGGTTCGGAATGAAGTTGGCAACCTTGGTCCACAACGCGGTCATGGCAGTGACGAGGCTCTGAGTCCAGAGATCAAGTTCCATATTCAATCAGCCTTATCAGCAGTGCGGGCAGCAGGTTTACGAAGACGGGACACCGGCGCGACATGGGCCGATCCATTATTAACGGCGATCATCAGGGCGGGCAACCAACGGCCCAGCAGGCTGAACAAATCACCGGCACCGACCTGGCGGTTGGCGGTTTTCAGTACACGACCAAGGCACGCATCGTCGTCCCGGGTGGACGGTGATGCCTTGAGCATGTCACGCAAAGACTGTTCAAACGGATCGTGCATACGCACCTCTCGTGATGTCTGTGAAAGACGCGATCAAATTTACCCGGGTCACATGGGCCACTTTCAAACCCAGCGCAAACGTCGGAATAACCACCACTGCCCCAATGCCACCGAGACCATCATCAGGCAGGCAATCAGGAAGCCATAAGGGCTCGCAGAGAATGGAATTCCACCGACGTTGATCCCCAACAGACCGGTCAAAAAACTCATTGGCAAAAAAATCCCGGTGATGATCCCGAAGCGGTACATCGTGCGGTTCATGCGCACGCTCAATCGTCGGTCTTCGGTCTCAAGGACCAGCCCTACCCGCTCCCGGGTCAACTCCAGCTCTTCAAGATAGCGGGTCAGACTGTTGTTCAATTCGTTCCAGTAATCACCATCATCGTCGACGAACCAGGGCAGTTTGATCCGCGTCAGTTGACCAAAAATATCCCGCTGCGGAGCGAGAAACCGCTTCAACGCCGCCGCCCGGCGACGGATCTGCAAAACAGCTCCGTGTTCCGGTGTATACCGTTCGTCGGTATCCAGCTTTTCTTCTTCCTCATCGACCACTTCCGAGAGGTCGCTGACCAGATCCTGCAACTTGTTGGTCAGGTACTGCGCCATGCACAGGATGAGTTCGGAGGCTGTTTTCGGTCCCTTGCCCTCCGCCAGTTGCTCCAGCAGTTCCTCCGTGGCGCGCAACGGGCGCAAACGCAGGGAGATGACACGCTGGGCAGAACCGAAGATTCGCACCGAGACCATGTCTTCAGGCTCGGCCCCCGGATTCAGATTGACCCCGCGCAAAAATAGCAGCAGTTCGCTGTCCGAAAGCTGTAAAAGACGCGGTCGGGTGTTTTCTTCCAGCAAAAGATCACAGCTGAATTCGCTCAGGCCACTGGATTTGCGCAGCCAGGTCTGGGTTTGCGGATGACTGCGATCCCAGTGCAGCCACAGGCTTTCATGGGCCTGGAGCTGCAGTTCATCGAGTTCAGTCCGGGCTATCGAACGCGCGCCGCCTTTACCATCCAGCACCAGGGCATGTACCAGCCCCCATTGCGCGTTTTCTTCCTCGAACATCCGCATTCCATTCTTCAAAAAAAATCGACCAAAACTTACTCGGGCATTGCAAGCGGGCTTGGCGAGACGATCACGCCGTTATTGTCCGCATAGATGTAATGGCCCGGATGGAAGGTCACGCCCGCAAAGGTTACGGCCACGTTCAGATCACCGATACCGCGCTTGTCGGTTTTCATCGGGTGGCTGGCCAGGGCCTGAACGCCCAGATCGGTTTGCGCGATGACGTCAACGTCACGGATGCAACCGTAGATCACCAGCCCTTCCCAGCCGTTTTTCGCGGCCTTCTCGGCGATCATGTCGCCCAGCAGCGCGCGACGCAGGGAGCCGCCACCATCGACCACCAGTACCTTGCCATCTCCCTTGAGCTCGGCTTGCTCCTTGACCAGCGAGTTGTCTTCGAAGCATTTGATGGTCACGATTTCGCCGCCAAAGGAATCACGGCCGCCAAAATTGCTGAACATCGGTTCCAGCACCTGCACCAGCTCCGGATAGGCGTCGCACAGGTCAGGCGTTAGGTAATGGTTCATCGAGAAACTCCTGTGAAGAGGAAGAAAGCACGAACATCAGTGATGACTCAGTCATCGAAAATGACCAGAACAGCTCAATGCGTCATATCTTAGCCGCTAGCCGATCAGAGCGAAATGCCCTTGATAGAGCGTCGGGTTCAAATCGCCGCGGCCAAATCCGCTGTTTCACCCAGCAGAGGGGTTTGCTGATCCGCCAGCCAACGGGCCACCAATGGCCAGACTTCAGCCTGTGCGGCTTTGCTGACCAACATTTCAACGTGACCGAAATTATCGGTAAAGCCCTGCTCGCGACCCAGGTTGATAAATTGCTTGTGCTCGGACCCCATCTGATCGAACAGCTTGCGACAAGCCCAGGCCGGATCCTGATGATCACCGGCGGCACTCACCGCCAGCACCGGCAAACTGACCTCGGCCAAACCCGCCCACCAGTCCTTGTCTGCATCACCAAAGCGCCCGAACAGGCCATGCCAACGCATGCTTTCCAGGGCCAGGCCAATCGGCTCGTCCTCCGGGCCGCGTTTGAGCCGTGAACCCGACAGCTGGGCAAAACGCTTGAGAATGAAACGACCGCTCCACTCCACCGGCGGGATTTTCAACGGCCAGTACGTGCGACTGACCTGCGCGCCAAAGAACGCCGCGGACGCCACCACGGGCTCACCGATGTATTGACCGCCCAATGCGGCTGCCAGGGTAATGCCGCCCAGCGAGTGGCCGATCCAGTGTGGGACCTGGCCGCTTTGCTCACGCACGAACGCGCCAATGGCCGGCAAATCGTAACGAGCGTAGTCGGCGACACGGTTCTTGCGGTAGTTCTGATTGCGCTGTGAGAGGCCGTGACCGCGCATTTCCGGAATCCAAACGTCGAAGCCCAGGCGCGTCAGATAGACGCCGAGCCCCAGCCCTTTCGCGGAAAACCAGAAACGTCGATTGGAAAAACTGCCGTGCAACAGGATGACCGGCACGCCACGCACCGCGGGCTCATCGGCCATGCCTAGGCGAGTCACCGCAATTTCGACGGTGCCATCGGGGCTGTTGCCGGGTTTTAAACGATAAACATCTTCGCTCAGATCGCCGCGCCGCTCGGCGCTGATCAGGGCGACAGGAAATAGGTTGCTGCTGCTTTGCATAAGTTCTTGCACAAAAAAGGGCGGCATCCGGAGGAGCCCGCCCTACTTGAATCTTAAAGGCACCGCCCCTGTGGGAGCGAGCCTGCTCGCGATGGACTCCAGAACAACGCGTTTATTCAGTAAACGCGCATGATCGTTCACGACCATCGCGAGCAGGCTCGCTCCTACAAGAGAGCGGCCCGTTCACACTGGATCAAGCCTGCGCCTGACCCTCAGCCAGGAAGAACCAGGTTTCCAGTACGGAATCGGGGTTCAACGATACGCTTTCGATGCCTTGTTCCATCAGCCATTTGGCCAGGTCCGGGTGGTCCGAAGGGCCCTGACCGCAAATGCCGATGTACTTGCCGGCCTTGTTGCACGCGGCAATGGCGTTGGCCAGCAGCTTCTTGACCGCTGGGTTACGCTCGTCGAACAGGTGCGCGATGATCCCGGAGTCACGGTCCAGGCCCAGAGTCAGCTGGGTCAGGTCGTTGGAACCGATGGAGAAGCCGTCGAAGAACTCAAGGAACTCATCAGCCAGGATGGCGTTGGACGGCAGTTCGCACATCATGATAACGCGCAGACCGTTGTCGCCACGGGCCAGACCGTTCTCCGCCAGCAGGTCAACCACCTGGCTCGCTTCACCCAGGGTGCGGACGAACGGCACCATGATTTCGACGTTGGTCAGTCCCATCTCGTTGCGCACGCGCTTGAGGGCACGGCATTCGAGTTCGAAGCAGTCACGGAACGATTCGCTGATGTAACGCGAGGCGCCACGGAAACCCAGCATCGGGTTTTCTTCTTCCGGCTCGTAGAGCTTGCCGCCGATCAGGTTGGCGTATTCGTTGGACTTGAAGTCCGACAGACGCACGATGACCTTTTTCGGCCAGAACGCTGCCGCCAGGGTGCTGATGCCTTCAACCAGCTTCTCGACATAGAAACCGACCGGATCGTCGTAACCGGCGATTCGCTTGTTGACGCTTTCCTTGATGTCCGACGGCAGACCGTCGTAGTTCAGCAGCGCCTTCGGGTGCACGCCGATCATGCGGTTGATGATGAACTCCAGACGGGCCAGACCCACACCGGCGTTCGGCAGCTGCGCGAAGTCGAAAGCACGGTCCGGGTTGCCGACGTTCATCATGATCTTGAACGGCAGCTCCGGCATGGCATCCACGGAGTTCTTCTTGATGTCGAAGCCCAGTTCGCCTTCGAAGATGAAACCGGTGTCGCCTTCAGCGCAGGAAACGGTCACGCCCTGGCCGTCTTTCAACAGCTGGGTGGCGTTACCGCAACCGACCACGGCCGGGATCCCCAGTTCACGGGCGATGATCGCCGCGTGGCAGGTACGGCCGCCACGGTTGGTGACGATGGCGCTGGCACGCTTCATGACCGGTTCCCAGTCCGGGTCGGTCATGTCGGAAACCAGTACGTCGCCTGGCTGGACCTTGTCCATCTCGGACACGTCCTTGATGATGCGGACCTTGCCGGCGCCGATGCGCTGGCCGATGGCACGGCCTTCCACCAGCACGGTGCCGGTTTCTTTCAACAGGTAACGTTCCATGACGTTGGCCTGGGTGCGGCTCTTCACGGTTTCCGGACGGGCCTGCACGATGTACAGCTTGCCGTCGTCACCGTCCTTGGCCCATTCGATGTCCATCGGGCACTTGTAGTGCTTCTCGATGATCATCGCCTGCTTGGCCAGTTCGCTGACTTCGGCGTCGGTCAGGCAGAAACGCGCGCGATCGGCCTTGTCGACATCGACGGTCTTGACCGAACGACCGGCCTTGGCCTCGTCGCCGTAGATCATCTTGATGGCCTTGCTGCCCAGATTGCGGCGCAGGATCGCCGGACGACCGGCAGCCAGCGTGCCCTTGTGGACGTAGAACTCATCCGGGTTCACCGCGCCTTGCACGACGGTTTCACCCAGGCCGTAGGCGCCGGTGATGAACACCACGTCACGGAAACCCGATTCGGTATCGAGGGTGAACATCACGCCGGCCGTGCCGGTTTCGGAGCGGACCATGCGCTGCACGCCGGCCGACAGGGCAACCAGTTTGTGGTCGAAACCCTGGTGGACACGGTAGGAAATGGCGCGGTCGTTGAACAACGAGGCGAACACCTCTTTGGCGGCGCGAATGACGTTTTCGACACCACGGATGTTCAGGAACGTTTCCTGCTGGCCAGCGAAGGAAGCGTCCGGCAGGTCTTCGGCGGTAGCGGAAGAACGCACGGCCACGGCCATGTCAGGGTTGCCGGCGGACAGCGTGGCGAATGCCGTGCGGATTTCGGTGTTCAGTTTTTCAGGGAACTCGGCTTCCATGATCCATTGACGGATCTGGGCGCCGGTCTTGGCCAGGGCGTTCACGTCGTCGACGTCCAGGGCATCAAGGGCGTCGTGAATCTGCTGGTTCAGGCCGCTCAGTTCCAGGAAATCACGATATGCCTGAGCGGTCGTGGCGAAGCCACCAGGCACCGATACACCGGCACCTGCAAGGTTGCTGATCATCTCGCCCAGGGATGCGTTCTTGCCCCCCACATGCTCCACATCATGGACGCCGAGCTTATCGAGGGAAACTACGTACTCTACCAAGGTGATCTCTCCACTAACTGTGTTGGAAAAGCTCAGAAGCCGGTTTGCTCGGAAGAGCGTTTGCCAGCTGTATGGCCTGGACCTGGAAAATAAGTGAGAATGCGGGCCAATGGCGGCCGGCAAATCGCGCCTATCATATCCAAGATTCGTTACTAGCTTAAGGCCCAAGGTGCAAATGAAACGATCTGCTTTCTTTATCTCCGATGGCACCGGCATTACCGCCGAAACCCTGGGTCAAAGCCTCCTGGCGCAGTTCGAGAACATTACCTTCAGCAAATTCACCCGGCCGTACATCGACAACGCGGATAAAGCGCGGGCCATGGTACAACAAATCAACAGAGCCGCCGAAACCGACGGCTTCCGTCCGATTATCTTCGACACCATCGTCAATCAGGACATTCGTGAGATCCTTGCGACTTCCAATGGTTTCATGATCGACATTTTCTCGACCTTCCTGGCGCCTCTCGAACAGGAACTGACCGAGCATTCTTCCTACACCGTCGGCAAATCCCACTCCATCGGCGCCAACACCAATTACATGGAGCGGATCGAGGCGGTGAACTTCGCCCTCGACAACGACGACGGCGCCCGCACGCACTACTACGACAAAGCCGACCTGATCCTGGTGGGCGTGTCGCGTTGCGGCAAGACCCCCACCTGCCTGTACATGGCCATGCAGTTCGGTATCCGCGCCGCCAACTACCCGCTGACCGAAGACGACATGGAGCGCCTGCAACTGCCAAGCGCCCTGCGCGCCCACCAGCACAAACTGTTTGGCCTGACCATCGACCCGGACCGCCTCACCGCGATCCGCAACGAGCGCAAGCCCAACAGCCGCTATTCGAGCTACGCCCAGTGCGAGTTCGAAGTGCGCGAAGTGGAAAACCTGTTCCGCCGCGAGAACATCCCGCACATCAACTCCACGCATTTTTCCGTTGAAGAGATCTCGGCGAAGATCCTCGTGGAAAAAGGCGTCGAGCGGCGCTTCAAGTAAGTTTCTATCGCCGGTTCCGGCCTTATCGCCAGCAGGCTGGCTCCCACAGGGGATTTGCGGTGAACGCAAATCAACGGTGGGAGCCAGCCTGCTGGCGATTGAGCGATAACGCGGTCTTCTAGATCACAAACAAATCCACAAATCTATTAACGGGCGTCGCTTCAAGCGCTGCCTGATCCTTGCACAACGCAAAAATCTCGGCGCTACGCTGGCCGGTGAATCGAGTCAGCAAGTTCGCCTTGAACTTCTCCTCCAGCAATGGAATACCGTCGGCACGGCGCCGCCGATGCCCGATCGGGTACTCCACCACCACGTTCTCGGTGCTGGTACCGTCCTTGAAAAACACCTGAACGGCATTGGCGATGGAACGCTTGTCGGCCTCCAGGTACTCGCGGGTGTAAACCGGGTTTTCGACGATGACCATTTTCTCGCGCAACACATCGATGATCGGATGTGCCTTGTGGAAGTCATCTTCGTAGTATTCGGCCACCAGATTGCCGAATGCCAGTGGCACCGCGGTCATGTACTGGAGGCAGTGATCGCGGTCGGCGGCATTGGCCAAAGGGCCGACCTTGGAAATGATGCGTATCGCCGATTCGTGGGTGGTGATGACGATCCGGTCGATGTCGTGAAGACGATTTCGCACCTGCGGGTGCAGCGTCACTGCGGCTTCACAGGCTGTTTGTGCGTGGAACTCGGCGGGAAAACTGATCTTGAACAGCACGTTTTCCATCACATAACTGCCGTACGGCCGGGAAAAACTGAACGCCCGTTTGTCTTCGGGCTTTAGCGCCAGGTCCTTATTGGTGTGGCTGAACAGCACGTCATAAAAGCCCCACTGCCCGGCACTCAACACACCGGGAATGCCCATCTCGCCGCGCATGGCGATGTCCGCCAGACGAACACCACGACTGGACGCGTCGCCCGCCGCCCAGGATTTTCTCGAGCCGGCATTCGGTG
This sequence comes from Pseudomonas sp. MT92, assembly GCF_058792515.1. Taxonomy (NCBI): domain Bacteria; kingdom Pseudomonadati; phylum Pseudomonadota; class Gammaproteobacteria; order Pseudomonadales; family Pseudomonadaceae; genus Pseudomonas; species Pseudomonas sp. MT92. The sequence goes on along the minus strand of NZ_JBXAFA010000010.1, from coordinate 85,335 downwards.
CATGGCGATAGGTGCGCAGCGCCTGGCCGTCGGCGAAGGCGTGAGACAGCGCTGAGAGTAACTGCTCGCGGTCTGCCCCCATCAGCTTGGCGCAGACCGCCGTCGAGGCGACCTTCACCAGAATGACGTGATCAAGGCCTACACGATTGAACGAATTTTCCAGCGCGATCACGCCTTGAATCTCATGGGCCATGACCATCGCTTCCAGCACCGTGCGAACCGTCAACGGCGCCTCACCATTGGCCAGACGCTTTTGCGACAAGTGATCGGCCACCGCGAGAATGCCGCCGAGGTTATCCGACGGATGGCCCCACTCGGCCGCGAGCCAGGTATCGTTGTAGTCAAGCCAGCGCACGATGCAGCCAATGTCCCAGGCCGCCTTGACCGGATCGAGGCGGTAGTTGGTGCCGGGCACGCGAGCGCCGAACGGCACGACAGTGCCTTCGACGATGGGCCCCAGGTGTTTGGTGCACTCAGGGAAACGCAGGGCCAGCAAGCCGCAGCCAAGGGTGTCCATCAGGCAGTTGCGAGCGGTGTCGAGGGCTTCCCGGGACTCGATGGTGTAATCGAGTACGTAATCGGCGATGTCCTGCAGCACCTGGTCATAGTCCGGGCGATTGTTGAGGTCAACGTTGGCGCTCATGTTCGTTTCACCCTTTGTAGGAGCGAGCTTGCTCGCGATGGTTGTCAACGATAACGCTGGGTACCTGACACCCCGTGGTGCTCTCAGGTTCATCGCGAGCAGGCTCGCTCCTACGATAGGGCATGGGTCAGAACGAATCACCGGGCACGCGAACGTAACCTTCCATCAACACCCGCGCACTGCGGCTCATGATGGCTTTGTTCACGGTCCACTCGCCGTTCACCTGACTGGCTTCAGCGCCGACGCGCAAGGTGCCGGACGGGTGACCGAAGCGCACCGCGTTGCGCTCGACTCCGCCCGCCGCCAGGTTGACCAGGGTGCCAGTAATCGCCGCCGCGGTGCCGATGGCGACAGCCGCCGTGCCCATCATCGCGTGGTGCAACTTGCCCATCGACAACGCACGCACCAACAGGTCGACATCACCCGCCGCAACGGTTTTGCCACTCGAGGACACGTAGTCAGCCGGCTTGGCCACGAACGCCACTTTCGGCGTGTGCTGGCGCTTGGCGGCTTCGTCGATGTTGGCAATCAAGCCCATACGCAGCGCGCCGTAGGCACGGATGGTTTCGAACATCAGCAGTGCTTTGGGGTCGCCGTTGATCGCGCCCTGCAACTCGGTGCCCTTGTAGCCGATGTCTTCGGCATTGACGAAAATCGTCGGGATGCCGGCGTTGATCATGGTCGCCTTGAGGGTGCCGACGCCCGGCACTTCCAGATCATCGATCAGGTTGCCGGTCGGGAACATCGACCCGCCACCGCCCTCTTCTTCCGCGGCCGGGTCCATGAATTCGACCTGCACTTCAGCGGCCGGGAAGGTCACGCCGTCGAGTTCGAAATCGCCGGTTTCCTGCACTTCGCCGTTGGTGATCGGCACATGGGCGATGATGGTCTTGCCGATGTTGGCCTGCCATACGCGCACCACGGCCACGCCGTTGTGCGGAATGCGGCTGGCGTCCACCAGACCGTTGCTGATGGCGAACGAACCGACCGCCGCGGACAAGTTGCCGCAGTTGCCGCTCCAGTCCACGAAAGGCTTGTCGATGGAGACCTGACCGAACAGGTAATCGACGTCGTGATCGGCCTTGATGCTTTTCGACAGAATCACGGTTTTGCTGGTGCTCGACGTCGCGCCGCCCATGCCGTCGATTTGTTTTTCGTACGGGTCGGGGCTGCCGATTACGCGCAGCAGCAAGGCGTCGCGGGCCGGGCCTGGAACCTGGGCCGCTTCAGGCAAGTCTCGCAGGCTGAAGAACACGCCTTTGCTGGTGCCGCCGCGCATGTAGGTGGCGGGAATCTTGATTTGCGGTGCATGAGCCATGGTGCTCGTTACTCCTGATCTGGAAAAAGACACGGGACTCAAAGTCCCGTGTCTGTGCAGCGTGTGTTAAACGGCAACCGCCGATTCTTCGAGGAAGTCCTGGGCGAAGCGTTGCAACACGCCGCCGGCCTCGTAGATCGACACTTCTTCGGCGGTGTCGAGACGGCAGGTCACCGGCACTTCGACGCGCTCGCCGTTCTTGCGATGGATCACCAGCGTCAGCTCGGCGCGCGGGGTGCGTTCGCCCACCACGTCATAGGTTTCACTGCCGTCGATGGCCAGGGTGTGACGATTGGTGCCCGGCTTGAATTCCAGCGGCAACACGCCCATGCCCACCAGGTTGGTGCGGTGAATGCGCTCGAAACCTTCAGCGGCAATCGCCTCCACGCCAGCCAGGCGCACGCCCTTGGCCGCCCAGTCGCGGGACGAGCCCTGACCGTAGTCGGCGCCGGCGATGATGATCAGCGGCTGCTTGCGGTCCATGTAGGTTTCGATGGCTTCCCACATCCGCATGACTTTGCCTTCCGGCTCCACACGAGCCAGCGAGCCCTGCTTGACCTTGCCGTTTTCCTGAACCATTTCGTTGAACAGTTTCGGGTTGGCGAAGGTGGCGCGCTGCGCGGTGAGGTGGTCACCACGGTGAGTCGCGTAAGAGTTGAAGTCCTCTTCCGGCAAGCCCATTTTCGCCAGGTATTCACCGGCGGCGCTGTCGAGCATGATCGCGTTCGACGGCGACAGGTGGTCAGTGGTGATGTTGTCCGGCAGCACGGCCAGCGGGCGCATGCCCTTGAGCGGACGGGCACCGGCCAGCGCGCCTTCCCAGTACGGCGGACGGCGGATGTAGGTGCTCATCTCGCGCCACTCATACAGCGGCGCGACTTTCGGGCCAGTGTCTTCGTGGATGGCGAACATCGGGATGTACACCTGACGGAACTGCTCCGGCTTCACCGAGGCTTTGACTACCGCGTTGATTTCTTCGTCGCTTGGCCAGATGTCCTTGAGGCGAATTTCCTTGCCGTCAACCACACCCAACACATCCTTCTCGATGTCGAAGCGGATGGTGCCGGCAATGGCGTACGCGACCACCAGTGGCGGCGACGCGAGGAACGCTTGCTTGGCGTACGGATGGATCCGTCCGTCGAAGTTGCGGTTACCGGACAGCACGGCGGTGGCGTACAGGTCGCGGTCGATGATCTCTTGCTGGATCACCGGATCCAGAGCGCCGGACATGCCATTGCAGGTGGTGCAGGCAAAGGCGACGACGCCAAAACCGAGTTGTTCCAGCTCGGTGGTCAGGCCGGCTTCATCCAGGTACAGCGCCACGGTTTTCGAGCCAGGCGCCAGGGACGACTTCACCCATGGCTTGCGGGTCAGACCCAGCTTGTTGGCGTTGCGCGCCAGCAGGCCGGCGGCGATCACGTTGCGCGGGTTGCTGGTATTGGTGCAACTGGTGATGGCGGCGATGATCACCGCGCCGTCGGGCATTTGCCCCGGCACATCTTCCCACTTGCCGGAGATGCCTTTGGCCGCCAGATCCGACACCGCGACACGGGCGTGCGGGTTGCTCGGGCCGGCCATGTTGCGCACTACCGTGGACAGGTCGAACGTCAGGCCGCGCTCGTATTGCGCGTCCTTCAGGCTGTCAGCCCAGAGGCCTGTGGTCTTGGCGTAGTTCTCCACCAACTGCACCTGATCGTCTTCACGACCGGTGAGCTTGAGGTAGTCGATGGTCTGCTGATCGATGTAGAACATCGCCGCCGTGGCGCCGTATTCCGGGGCCATGTTGGAGATGGTCGCGCGGTCGCCGAGGGTCAGCGCGGCAGCGCCTTCGCCGAAGAACTCCAGCCATGCGCCGACGACTTTTTGCTTGCGCAGGAACTCGGTCAGCGCCAGCACCATGTCGGTGGCGGTGATGCCCGGCTGCAGCTTGCCAGTCAATTCAACGCCCACGCTTTCCGGCAGACGCATCCACGATGCACGACCGAGCATCACGCTTTCCGCTTCCAGGCCACCAACGCCGATGGCGATTACACCCAGCGCATCGACATGAGGGGTGTGGCTGTCGGTGCCGACGCAGGTGTCGGGGAACGCCACGCCATCACGGACCTGGATCACCGGAGACATTTTCTCCAGGTTGATCTGGTGCATGATGCCGTTGCCCGGCGGGATCACGTCGACGTTCTTGAACGCCTTCTTGGTCCAGTTGATGAAGTGGAAACGGTCTTCGTTACGACGGTCTTCGATGGCGCGGTTCTTTTCGAACGCTTGCGGATCGAAGCCACCGCGCTCGACGGCCAGGGAGTGGTCGACGATCAATTGGGTCGGCACCACCGGATTCACTTGCGCCGGGTCGCCGCCTTGCAGGGCGATGGCGTCACGCAGGCCGGCGAGGTCGACCAGCGCGGTCTGGCCGAGAATGTCGTGGCACACCACGCGGGCCGGGAACCACGGGAAGTCGAGGTCGCGCTTGCGCTCGATGAACTGCTTCAGGGATTCGTTAAGCGTGGCCGGGTCGCAGCGACGCACAAGGTTTTCCGCCAGCACGCGAGAGGTGTACGGCAGGGTGTCGTAGGCGCCTGGCTGAATGGCTTCGACAGCCGCACGGACATCGAAGTAATCCAGCTGGCTGCCAGGCAGCGATTTGCGAAATTTTGTGTTCATCGTCAGGACTCGGTCACGGTAATTACAAAGGGTGGGGATGGCACCGGGCATGAAGTCAACACTTTCCACTGTGGGAGTGAGCCTGCTCGCGATGGTGTGTCAGTCGACACCAATGTGTATGACATTCCATCGCGAGCAGGCTCGCTCCTACAGGGATCTGCGTGAACTCAGATCCCGGTGCAGGCCCCGACCATTCAGCGTTGTTCGATTGGCACGAACTTGCGCTGCTCGACGCCGATGTACTCGGCGCTCGGGCGGATGATGCGGTTGTTGGCGCGTTGTTCGTACACGTGGGCGGCCCAGCCGGTCAGGCGCGAGCAAACGAAGATCGGCGTGAACAACTTGGTCGGGATGCCCATGAAGTGGTACGCCGAGGCATGGTAGAAGTCGGCGTTCGGGAACAGTTTTTTCTGCTCCCACATGGTGGCGTCGATGGCTTCGGAAACCGGGAACAACACCTTGTCGCCCACTTCGTCGGCGAGTTTTTTCGACCAGCCCTTGATCACCTCGTTGCGTGGATCGTTGTCCTTATAGATCGCGTGGCCGAAGCCCATGATCTTGTCCTTGCGCGCCAGCATGCCGAGGGTGCCCTCGACCGCCTCTTCAGGCGACGAGAAACGCTCGATCATTTCCATCGCCGCTTCGTTGGCGCCGCCGTGCAGCGGACCGCGCAGCGAACCGATAGCCGCGGTGATGCAGGAATACAGGTCGGACAGGGTCGATGCGCAAACCCGTGCAGTGAAGGTCGAAGCGTTGAACTCGTGCTCTGCATAGAGGATCAGCGACACGTTCATCACTTTGACATGCAACTCGCTCGGCTTTTTGCCATGCAGCAGGTGCAGGAAATGGCCACCGATGGACGGCTCGTCGGTCACACAGTCGATGCGCTTGCCATCGTGGCTGAAGCGATACCAGTAGGTCATGATCGCCGGGAACGTGGCCAGCAGGCGGTCGGTCTTGTCGTATTGCTCGGAGAAGTCCAGCTCCGGTTCCAGGTTGCCCAGGAACGAGCAACCGGTGCGCATCACGTCCATCGGGTGGGCGTCGGCGGGGATGCGTTCCAGCACTTCTTTCAGCGCTTGCGGCAGGTCGCGCAGCTTGCTCAGCTTGCTGATGTAGGCCGCCAGTTGTGCCTTGCTCGGCAATTCGCCGTACAGCAGCAGGTAGGCGACTTCTTCGAATTGTGCGTCAGCCGCCAGTTCGCGAACATCGTAGCCGCGATAGGTCAGGCCTGCGCCCGACTGGCCCACGGTGGACAGTGCGGTTTGCCCGGCAACCTGGCCACGGAGTCCGGCGCCACTGAGTACTTTTGCTTCGGCCATTACTGTCTCCAGTCTTCTTGAATTTGTTAGGGAAACTTGTAGGAGCGAGCCTGCTCGCGAAGGTGGACGGATCACCTCGGTGCATCAGGGACACCGCGTTATCGTTGGCGTCCATCGCGAGCAGGCTCGCTCCTACAGGGTTTGATTCAGCCTTTCTTTTGCGCAAACAACGCGTCGAGCTTCTGTTCGAAGGTGTGGTAGTCGATGCGATCGTAAAGCTCCATGCGAGTCTGCATGGTGTCGATGACGTTCTGTTGCGTGCCGTCGCGGCGAATCGCGGTGTAGACGTTCTCGGCCGCCTTGTTCATGGCGCGGAAAGCCGACAGCGGGTACAGCACCAGCGATACATCGGCACCGGCCAGTTGCTCGGTGGTGTACAGCGGTGTCGCGCCGAATTCGGTGATGTTGGCCAGGATCGGCGCTTTCACGCGGCTGGCGAACAGCTTGTACATCTCCAGTTCGGTGATGGCTTCCGGGAACACCATGTCGGCGCCGGCCTCGATGCACGCGGCGGCGCGATCCAGGGCAGATTCCAGACCTTCCACTGCCAGGGCGTCGGTACGGGCCATGATCACGAAGCTGTCATCGGTACGGGCATCGACGGCGGCCTTGATACGGTCGACCATTTCCTGCTGCGACACGATTTCCTTGTTAGGACGGTGGCCGCAACGCTTGGCGCCGACCTGGTCTTCGATGTGAATCGCCGCCGCGCCGAACTTGATCATCGACTTGACGGTACGGGCGACGTTGAACGCCGAGGAGCCGAAACCGGTGTCCACGTCCACCAGCAGCGGCAGGTCGCAGACGTCGGTGATGCGACGCACGTCGGTCAGCACGTCATCAAGGCCGGTGATGCCCAGGTCAGGTACGCCAAGGGAACCGGCAGCCACCCCGCCACCCGACAGGTAGATCGCCTTGAAACCGGCGCGCTTGGCCAGCAGCGCGTGGTTGGCGTTGATCGCGCCGACCACTTGCAATGGATGCTCGCTGGCGACCGCATCGCGGAAACGCTGGCCTGGAGTGCTCTTGTTCAAACTCATGACTCACCTCGTTTGGCTGTCGGGTTGGCGCCGTCCTGATAATGACGGGCGATATTGCGTTTGGAAGCGCCGATGTGGCGGCGCATCAACAACTCGGCCAGTTCGCCGTCACGGTCGGCGATGGCATCGAGAATTCGGTGGTGCTCGGCGAAGGCCTGGCGCGGGCGATTGGGCGTAGTGGAAAACTGGATGCGGTACATGCGCACCAATTGATACAGCTCGCCGCAGAGCATTTGCGTCAGGGTACGGTTGCCGCTGCCCTGGATGATTCGGTAATGGAAGTCGAAATCGCCTTCCTGCTGGTAGTAGCCCCGACCCGCCTGAAACGCTTCATCGCGTTCATGGGTTTCGAGAACCTGGCGCAGTTCGTCGATTTCTTCGAGGGTCATGCGCTCGGCGGCGAGGCGACAGGCCATGCCTTCGAGGGACTCACGGATTTCGTAAAGCTCCAGCAATTCGGCATGGTTCAGCGACACCACCCGCGCACCGACGTGGGGTACGCGCACCAGCAGGCGCTGGCCTTCGAGGCGGTGGATGGCCTCACGCAGCGGCCCCCGGCTGATGCCATAGGTGCGCGCCAGCTCTGGCTCGGAGATTTTGCTGCCCGGGGCGATCTCACCCTTGACGATGGCCGCCTGAATGCGCCGGAAGACGTTTTCGGAAAGTGTTTCCGAATCATCCTGGGTTACCAGCGGGGGATCGAGTTGATCCAGCATATTGTCGACACCTTGAAAGCTAATGCCGCAAAAACTAGCGAATCAAGGCGTCTTAGTCAAAGGATAATTAGATATTGTCGACAATCGTCTAATAACCGTCTGCACCATCACCACACATGAACTGCTGTTTATAGCCGCCGGTCAGCGCTGGCGCCACAAAACCACCGTGCTAGAATGCCGCCCGCATTTGTTTGCCGCATCTGCACTGTCTGTCATAAAACCCTGATAGGCATACGAGGGAACTTGTGCAGCGATGCCAGGGCCTTGAATCGAAGTACGGACCGCTGCGCACCAGGATTTATGAGACTCAAGCCCTTCCCCACATTCCTTTATTTTCTTTGCCTGCCCGGCTTCGCGGCGGCAGGGGAAAAGACCGTATACGGCCTCAATGAATACGCGTCCCTGGGCGGTATCGACCTCGAAGTGGCCGCCAAGCTTGATACCGGAGCGAAAACCGCTTCCCTGAGCGCCCGCGACATCAAGCGCTTCAAACGCAACGGCGAATCGTGGGTGCGTTTCTATCTGGCCATCGACGCCGCCCATTCGCACCCGATCGAACGACCGCTGGCCCGGGTCAGCAAGATCAAGCGTCGGGCCGGCGACTACGACCCGGAAGAAGGCAAGAAGTACACGGCCCGCCCGGTGATCGAGCTGGATATCTGCATGGGCTCGGCCCTGCGCAGCATCGAAGTGAACCTGACCGACCGCAGCGCTTTCCAATACCCGCTCCTGATTGGCTCCGAAGCGCTCAAACGCTTCGACGCGCTGGTCGACCCCAGCCTTAAATATGCTGCCGGCAAACCCGCCTGCACCACCGACGCTCATACCGCAGAGTAATTTAAATGCGCTCTCTTACCCTCCATCTGAAACTGCTGATCGCCATCCTGGTGATCCTAGGCATTTCAGTCACGGCCTATCAGATCTTCGTGCTCGGGATCCCGGTCACCGAAGACGCCACCGACGACTTGTGGAACATCGACGCCAAGGTCGAGTTCGTCGCCAGTGCCAAGGACCCGGTCAAGATCCAGATGTTCGTGCCACCCCTGAGCCGCGACTTCGTCAGCCTCAACGAGAGCTTCATCTCCAATAACTATGGTGTCGCCGTGAACCGGGTCGACGGCAATCGCAAGGTCACCTGGTCGGCACGCCGGGCCAAGGGCAACCAGACGCTGTATTACCGCCTGGTGCTGACCAAGCGTTACTCCGGTGAAAAGTCCAAGGTCAAGGGCCCGACTTTCCGCGACAGCATCGCCGTGGAGGGTCCGGAAAAAATCGCTGCCGAAGCCCTGCTCGCACCGATTCGCCAACACTCGGCCGACGTCGAGACGTTCATCGGCGAAGCCATCAAGCGGGTCAACAACCTCAACGACGACAACGTGAAGTTGCTGCTGGCCGGTGATCCGTCCACCGTGCACAAGGCCCGAATCGTCGAACTGCTGCTGTCCATCGCCCACGTACCCATCGAGAAAGTCCACACCATTCGCCTGGTGGCCGACCAGCCGCAAACCCCGGAACTCTGGCTGCGCAGCTTCAACGGCACCGACTGGTTGTACTTCAACCCGGAGACCGGTGAACAGGGGCTGCCAACCGACCGCCTGCTGTGGTGGACGGGCGACGAAAACCTGATCACCGTCGATGGCGGCAAAAAGGCCAACGTGACCTTCAGCCTGAACAACAGTGAAATGAACGCCATTCGCCTGGCGAAGCTGACCGACGAAAACACTGACGCCAACTTCCTCGAATACTCGTTGTACGGCCTGCCGCTGCAAACCCAGCAGACCTTCATGATCATGGTGATGATCCCGATCGGCGTGCTGGTGATCCTGATCCTGCGCAACCTGGTCGGCCTGCAGACACTGGGCACCTTTACCCCGGTGCTGATCGCCCTGGCCTTCCGCGAGACCCAGCTCGGTTTCGGCATCGTGCTGTTTACCATCATCACGGCACTGGGGCTGTCGCTGCGTTCCTACCTCGAACACCTGAAGCTGCAGATGCTGCCGAGGCTGTCCGTGGTGCTGACGTTCGTGGTGGTACTGATTGCGGCCATCAGCCTGTTCAGCCACAAGCTTGGCCTGGAGCGCGGGTTGTCCGTGGCACTGTTCCCGATGGTGATTCTGACCATGACCATTGAACGCCTGTCGATCACCTGGGAAGAACGCGGTGCAAGCCATGCCATGAAAGTGGCGATCGGCACACTGTTCGCAGCCTCCCTGGCCCACTTGATCATGACCGTGCCGGAGCTGGTGTACTTCGTCTTCACCTTCCCGGCGGTCCTGCTGATCATGGTGGGCTTCATGCTGGCGATGGGTCGTTATCGCGGCTATCGCCTGACCGAACTGGTGCGGTTCAAGGCTTTTCTGAAGAAGGCTGACAGCTGATGTTCGGCTTCTGGAAGACCTGGAAGGCCCTGGAAGCGCGGGGCATCATGGGGATCAACCGACGCAACGCGGACTATGTGCTCAAGTACAACAAGCGCAGCCTGTACCCGATCGTCGACGACAAGATCCTCACCAAGGAGCGAGCCATCGCCGCCGGTATTCATGTGCCGGAACTGTATGGCGTGATTTCCACCGAGAAGGAAATCGACAAGCTCGGCGATATCATCGGCGAACGCAGCGACTTCGTGATCAAACCGGCCCAGGGCGCCGGCGGTGACGGCATCATTGTGGTTGCCGACCGCTTCGAGGGCCGCTTTCGCACGGTATCGGGCAAGATCATCAGTCATGAGGAGATCGAGCACCATATCTCCAGCATCCTGACCGGCCTGTACTCCCTCGGCGGGCATCGTGACCGGGCATTGATCGAATACCGGGTGATCCCGGACCAGATCTTCAAGAGCATCAGTTATGAAGGCGTGCCGGACATCCGCATCATCGTGCTGATGGGTTACCCGGTCATGGCCATGCTGCGCCTGCCGACCCGCCAGTCCAGCGGCAAGGCCAACCTGCACCAGGGCGCCATCGGCGTCGGTGTCGACCTGGCCACCGGCCTGACCTTGCGCGGCACCTGGCTGAACAACATCATCAACAAACACCCGGACACCACCAACGCCGTTGACGGCGTGCAACTGCCCTACTGGGACGGCTTCATGAAACTCGCCGCCGGGTGCTACGAGCTGTGTGGCCTGGGCTACATCGGTGTCGACATGGTGCTGGACCAGGAAAAAGGTCCGCTGATTCTCGAACTCAATGCGCGGCCAGGCTTGAACATCCAGATTGCCAACGACTGCGGCCTGACCCTGCGCACCCATGCGGTCGAAGCGCGACTCGAAGACCTGAAGGCTCGCGGCGTGACCGAAACCGTAGAAGAGCGCGTAGCCTTTGTGCAGGAGATGTTCGGGCATATCCCGACCGTCGAGGGCTGAACCCCGCCAATCGCCCTCAGCCTGCCAATCCCCGACTTCCCCTCTAGGAGCAATTCGCCGAGGGGACTACAATCGCCACCCCGCCTCAACGGCCGATCGCCCTCACTCATGTTGACCTGTTCCGTACACCCGCTTCCCTATCGCGCCAACCCCGCCGATTATTTCGCGGCCATCCGCCATGCCCCCGGTGCCGTGCTGCTCGACAGCGGCCGGCCAAGTGCCGAACGCGGGCGCTATGACCTGCTCAGCGCCTGGCCGCTGGAACAACTGACGGTATTGCCTGACGAAAGCGGCGCTGATTTCCTGCAACGCCTGCGGGAAAACCTGACGCGGCTCGGCGAAGCGTCCCTGCCTTCGGCCTGTGAACTGCCGTTCGCTGGCGGCTTGATCGGCTACTTGAGCTACGACTTCGGCCGCCATCTGGAACACCTGCCGAGCCAGGCCCTGGACGACCTGCAACTGCCGGATGCGCGCTTCGGTGTGTACGACTGGGCGTTGATCAGCGATCACCAACGGATGACCAGCCAACTGGTGTTTCATCCTGCGCTGGCTGACGGCGAGCGCGAGCGTTTGATACAGCTGTTCGAGCAGCCTGCGATTGAACCGGTCGAGGCTTTCAAACTGCAAGGGCCGATGAGTGCCGACCTGAGCGCCGATCAATATCGCCACGCCATTGAGCGGATTCAGCAATACATCCAGGCAGGTGACTGCTATCAGGTCAACTTCGCCCAGCGCTTCCGCGCCCCTTGCCAGGGCGATCCATGGGCCGCGTACTGCGCGTTGCGGGCGGCGTGCCCGACACCGTTTTCCGGTTTCCAGAGCTTGCCCGACGGTGCCGCCGTACTGAGCCTGTCGCCGGAGCGCTTCGTCAAAGTCAGTGAGCGACGGGTTGAAACCCGGCCAATCAAAGGCACTCGCCCTCGCGGCGTCACGCCCGCCGAAGATGCGGCGAATGCCGCCGAACTACTGGCCAGCGCCAAGGATCGCGCGGAAAACCTGATGATCGTCGACCTGCTGCGCAACGATCTCGGTCGCACCTGCCGGACCGGTTCGGTCTCGGTGCCGGAATTGTTCAGCCTTGAAAGTTACCCGAACGTCCATCACCTGGTGAGCAGTGTCACCGGCATGTTGGCGGAGGATCGTGATGCACTGGATTTGATCGCCGGCAGTTTCCCCGGCGGCTCGATTACCGGGGCACCGAAAATTCGCGCGATGCAAATCATCGACGAGCTCGAACCGACCCGGCGCGGACTGTATTGCGGCTCGCTGCTGTATCTGGACGTGCGCGGCGAGATGGACAGCTCCATCGCCATTCGCAGCTTGCTGATGAAAGATGGGCAGGTGTGTTGCTGGGGCGGCGGCGGGATTGTCGCCGATTCCGAGTGGCAAGCCGAATATCAGGAATCGATCACCAAGGTGAAGGTGTTGCTCGATACCCTGCAAAGCCTCTGATTAACACCATTCCCTGTGGGAGCGAGCCTGCTGAGACCCGGCTCGCTTTCAGACTAAACGCGTAATCGTTGACGTCCATCGCGAGCAGGCTCGCTCCTGCAGGGGGCGCGTTACAGGCTCAGGGCGCGGTTGGAAGCCTTGATGAATTCCTGTTTCAGGTCTTCAAAGGTGTGCACCGCCGGGAACTGCGGGAACTCGCGGATCACGTTGTCCGGTGCATGGAACAGAATGCCAGCATCGGCCTCACCCAGCATCGTGGTGTCGTTGTAGGAATCACCGGCGGCAATGACCCGGTAGTACAGGCTCTTGAAGGACAACACCGACTGGCGCTTCGGATCTTTCTGACGCAACTGATAGCTGGTCACCCGGCCGGCATCATCGGTGATCAAACGATGGCACAGCAAGGTCGGGAAGCCCAGTTGACGCATCAACGGCTGGGAAAATTCGTAGAAGGTGTCCGACAGAATCACCACCTGGAAGCGCTCGCGCAGCCAGTTGACGAACTCGATGGCGCCGTCCAGCGGCTTGAGCGTGGCGATCACTTCCTGGATATCCGCAAGCTTCAGGCCGTGTTCGTCGAGAATCCGCAGGCGCTGCTTCATCAACACGTCGTAGTCGGGAATGTCCCGGGTGGTGGCCCTGAGGGATTCGATCCCGGTTTTTTCGGCGAAGGCGATCCAGATTTCCGGGACCAGCACACCTTCAAGGTCCAGACAGGCAATTTCCACAAGACACTCCCATTTGTATTGTTTATTGAGTCGAGCGAGCCCGAACTCTAGCGATTACTCCCCAACCGCGCAACGCAGAGGACACCCCGACCGGCGCAGCTTTTTGTTACCATCGGTCCATATAGAGCGCCCAGCGCCAATGACCTGTAGGAAGCCGCCCTGATGAGCCCAACGTTCGACGTCGTGGAACTCGCCACGACCTATGCCAGTAAATCCGCCCAGGACATCCTGAAACTCGCCTTCGCCGAGTTTGGCGATGACCTGTGGATATCTTTCAGCGGTGCCGAGGATGTGGTGCTGGTGGACATGGCCTGGAAGCTGAACAAGAACGTCAAGGTGTTCAGCCTCGACACCGGTCGCTTGCACCCCGAGACCTACCGCTTCATCGATCAAGTGCGCGAGCACTACAAGATCGACATCGAACTGGTGTCGCCGGACTACACCAAACTTGAACCGTTCGTGAAGGAAAAGGGCCTGTTCAGTTTCTACAAGGACGGCCATGGCGAATGCTGCGGCATCCGCAAGATCGAGCCGCTGCGGCGCAAGCTGTCAGGCGTGAAAGCCTGGGCCACCGGCCAACGCCGCGATCAGAGCCCCGGCACTCGCAGCGCAGTCGCCGTGATGGAAATCGACGGCGCGTTTTCCACCCCGGAACGCACCCTGTACAAATTCAACCCGCTGGCACAAATGACCAGCGAAGAGATCTGGGGTTACATCCGCATGCTGGAACTGCCGTATAACAGCCTGCATGAGCGCGGGTTCATCAGCATCGGCTGCGAACCCTGCACCCGTCCGGTGCTGCCGAACCAGCACGAACGCGAAGGCCGCTGGTGGTGGGAAGAGGCCACGCAGAAGGAATGCGGGCTGCACGCGGGCAATATCATCAGCAAGTCCAAAGCGTAAACCCACCGTAGGAGCGAACCTGCTCGCGATGAACCCGAGAACGCCGCGGGGCGTCAGGTTTTCAGCGTTATCGTTAACGACCATCGCGCGCAGGCTCGCTCCTGCTGGGCTCATGCCCAAAAATGTGTACACACAAATGTCACCATCAGTGCCATTTATGTGTGCACTTTTAGTTTCCGCGCCCGAAAAAGTTACATCCTGCCTTTCCGACCCCCTGCGTCGACCTTTCCCACAAAGCCTGTCGAAAAATAAATACCTGTTCGAACGGTCAATTTATATCGCCATATTTTCAGTCACTTAGCGCCATCTCATAACAAAACGAAATGAGCAGCCGAATTCATAGATTCCTGGCTGGCATAGATCTGGCAAAGGTGCATACATTTTTTGTATACAATCAACTCAAAACATACACACACCAGATCCGCAAGCCTGAAGCGCCCTATCCCGTACAGGCTGCAGATGCCCCGTAACCAATGGTATTCGCCCCGCGACGAAGATTTGTCGAACCCTCGCGCTCATGCACAGTCACCGCGGCGTCGAGCATCAGGAGCCTGCCGTGGAACCTCTACAACTGCCCGCTGGTGATCGTGTACTTCCTGTCGGGCCTCGGTGCCCTGCTCGGGCCGTTGTACGGCGTGATCATGGTCGACTACTGGCTGGTGCGAAAAGGTCAGGTCAACGTGCCGCAGTTGTACAGCGAAGACCCGACTGGCGCCTATTACTACAGCCGCGGGGTCAACTTGCGCGCCGTGGCGGCGTTCATTCCCGCCGCCGGGATTGCCGGAATGCTCTACCTGATCATCGCCAAACGCCAACCGCACTACGCCGATGTCAGCGGCGAAGCGATCGCGGTCGACAACGTCAGTCATTAATCACTTGGCGGCCCGGCGAGTCCGGGCCGCAGAACCACCGCACTATAAGGACTCCCCATGCGAATTCTCGTGGTCAACGTCAACACCACCGAATCCATCACCCAGGCCATCGCCCGCTCGGCCCAGGCCGTTGCAGCCCCCGGCACGGAAATCGTCGGCCTGACCCCTCACTTCGGTGCCGACTCCATCGAAGGCAACTTCGAAAGTTATCTGGCGGCCATTGCCGTGATGGATCGGGTGATGTCCTACGACCAACCGTTCGACGCCGTGATTCAGGCCGGCTACGGCGAGCACGGCCGCGAAGGCCTGCAGGAACTGCTTAACGTGCCGGTGGTGGACATCACCGATGCGGCGGCGAGCACCGCGATGTTCCTCGGCCATGCCTATTCGGTGGTCACCACCCTCGACCGCACGGTGCCGCTGATCGAGGATCGCCTCAAACTGTCCGGGCTCTGGGATCGCTGCGCGTCGGTGCGGGCCAGTGGTCTGGCGGTACTGGAACTGGAGCACGAACCGCAACGCGCACTGGAGGCTATCGTGCATCAGGCCGAACTGGCGGTGACCCAGGACAAGGCCGAAGTGATTTGCCTGGGCTGCGGCGGCATGGCCGGGCTGGATGAACAGATTCGCCAACGCACCGGAGTGCCGGTGGTGGACGGGGTGACGGCGGCGGTGACCATTGCCGAATCCCTGGTGCGCCTGGGGTTGTCGACGTCGAAGGTACGGACTTATGCAACGCCACGGCCGAAAAAAATCATTGGCTGGCCGGGGCGGTTTGGCAGGTAGACCGCGTTATCGTTAATCATCGGAACACCGCCTGAGGTCCCCCTCGCTCCCATAGTCAGGTGTCGTGTGCATCATTGTGGAACGACACAAAAACTGTGGGAGCCGGAAACACTGCTGAAGGTTTCCATAGCGACCACTATTAACTTTTGGTTTACACAGGGTTACCTGCTCAATGAAGGTAACCATGCGCCTGGGTCAGGGAGGATAAATGCTCAATGGCATCGAAAAATAAAAGGCCTTGGGGTCTGTTTGCGGCAATGGGAAGTACGCGGCAAAGCTTCAAGCAGTACTTTGCCGGGAGTTATTGCTCACCTCGAACAGCCCCACTAGTTTTTGCAACTTGTTGGCGTCAAGCCTTACCGTTTCTGCACTGGTCTGCAGCACGACCACCGTCTGGCGCATCTCTGCGGAAGACTGATCGACCTGTTTGATTGTTTTTCCATAATCAAGGCTGCGCTCATTAAGCTGCTGAATAATGCTGAACATGCTTTCCACTGCCTGATGCAGTTGCACATTTTCCGAAGATGCCTCTTCGGCCAGGCGCAAGCTGTTGTCAACATCCTTGACTCCGTTCTCCATAAACCCCACGGCTATTTGCGTTTCATTTTGCGGGCCTTCGACCATCTGCCGAATGTCGTGAGCGGCGCAGGATGTTCGTGTGGCCAAGGTTCTAGCTTGCTATCCATCGCTGACGCTCAAGAGCTCATAAATCAATGCTGGATTACGCGAAATCCTCCACGTTGAAGGATGTCCGCGCGGGGTAGCAGGTCAGAGGAGTAGAAGGTCGTTGCTGGCTATCCGAATGAAACATTCGTGAATCAAATAAGTGCACGATGCAATACGTGCTCACCAACAGGGTCGCCAGCGGCACCCAGGTCGGCAAGGCCTCGCATACCCCATTGATTCACAAAGAGCGGATCATCGGCGACCGGGAGATCAACGGCACCGGACCAAGCTATGCCTGGCAGATTGGAGGTGACAGCAAGCAGACCGCCTGAAAATCTGATATCCCCTTTAAGAAGGCCAGCACTCGCGCTGGCCTTCGTCTATTGCGCACCACAGTAAACCGACTGTCGGTCCAGCAACAGAACTTCATCAACACTGTCACTCGACAGACACTTCGGCTTAAGCATGTGGATTTAATTTCTTTTAAAAACAGTAAGTTGGCACCTGGCACAAAGCCTGCACCCAGGCCTTGTGCTGCCCTGTATACCGGATGTACGAACGTGGTGGAGCAACAATCCCAGGTTTCGTTAGAGTGAGCCTGCAAATGGCTTGGAACTGTAAGTGTGGCCGCTGACCGAAAACTGCCCCGGTAAAGGCGGTTTTTTCGACTGAAAAACTGAGCCAGGTGCTCAACGGGTTCTGCTCACTTTTCGAACAGGAAAACACAGGGCAATCAGCATGGAAATGCTGGGAAACATCAGCAAAAAATGGACAATACCCACTCGGAGCCGGGTATCGGTTTAATCGAAGGGCTGTTGACACAAAATCCGGGACACATAAAGGAGATCGATAACAATCATGAAAGACGCAACCATCGCGCTGCACCACGGCTTCAAGTCGGACCCGACCACCAAGGCCGTCGCCGTGCCGATCTATCAGAACGTCGCCTTCGAATTCGATAACGCCCAGCACGGCGCCGACCTGTTCAACCTGGACGTGCCCGGCAATATCTACACGCGGATCATGAACCCCACCAACGATGTGCTGGAGCAACGCATTGCCGCCCTCGAAGGTGGTATCGCGGCCCTGGCCGTCTCGGCTGGCAGTGCCGCAATTCACTATGCGATCCAGACCCTGACCCGCGCCGGTGACAATATCGTCACCACCCCGCAACTCTATGGTGGTACGTATACCCTGTTCGCTCACCTTCTGCCGAGCTTCGGCGTGGATGTTCGTTTTGCCCGAAACGACTCCGCCGAGGCCATCGCAGAACTGATCGATGACAACACCAAGTTGGTGTACTGCGAAAGCATCGGCAACCCGGCGGGCAATATCATCGACCTGGAAGCACTCGCCGATGTTGCTCACGCCCGTGGTGTGCCACTGATGGTTGACAACACCGTGGCTACGCCGATCCTGTGCAAGCCGATCCAGTTCGGTGCCGACATTGTCGTGCACTCGGTGACCAAATATGTCGGCGGCCACGGCAATTCCCTGGGGGGTGTGATCGTCGACAGCGGCACCTTCCCCTGGAGCCAATACCCGGAGAAATTTCCCGGTCTCAACCAACCCGAACCGGCGTATCACGGCGTGGTGTACACCGAGAAATTCGGCCCCGCCGCCTTCATCGCGCGCGCCCGCACGGTGCCACTGCGCAACACTGGAGCGGCGCTGGCACCGATGAACGCGTTCCTGCTACTGCAAGGCCTGGAAACCCTGGCACTGCGCATGGAACGACACACCGAAAACGCCATGAAGGTTGCGCAATTCCTGCAAGGTCACGCTGAGGTTGAATGGGTCAGTTACGCCGGCCTGCCGGACCATCCACACCACGCACTGGCGCAGAAATACATGCAGGGAAAACCATCGGCGATCCTGTCGTTTGGCTTGAAGGGCGGCTATGAAGCCGGTGTCCGTTTCTACGACGCTCTGCACATTTTCAAACGCCTGGTGAACATCGGTGACGCGAAGTCTCTGGCCTGCCACCCGGCCTCTACTACCCATCGGCAGATGAACGAACAGGAACAAGCGAAGGCCGGGGTGAAGCCAGAAATGATTCGTCTTTCGGTAGGCATTGAGGCGATTGAAGACCTGATAGACGATTTGCAGCAAGCGCTGGATTCAACTCATCTCTAAGGGCAAGTAGCCTGCATGCTGCAGGGATGTCGGCTTGGATTTGCCCATACAAAAAGGATGATGGACTCACCCTGGAGAACTGGGTGCCTTGATGCAAGTCAGAAAACTCCACACCACTGGGGGCGTGGAGTTGGAGGGTAACAAGACTTCATTACCTGGCGTTTTTCATCTGCGTTTCTGGCATCGCCGAGGAAGGGTGATTGATATTCCTCCACTGACCGCGGACCTGCAATCGACTATAAAAAGTCGCCTCTCCTTGAACTGATCAATACAACCCCTAACAAACCAAACATTACTAACCCGTAGTTTTTTCAATCATTTCAGGCGACACCACAGACGTCTTAGATTTCATCTTGATAGGGTTTCGTCTTATTAATTTCAATAATTAATGCAGTACCGTTACATCTTCTGAAGACCGGTGCATTCCTTGATGTTATTTTTTATTGAGCACCGAAGACAGCCTGTAATCCCGAATCGATACTAGGCTCCATCAACCAAGGCAATCTCGCCTCGGGACTTTGGAGATCGATATGACTACTCAGAACCTCAGCGGCAAAGTGGCTTTGATTCAAGGCGGTTCCCGGGGCATTGGCGCAGCCATCGTCAAACGACTGGCCGCTGAAGGCGCAACCGTCGCCTTTACCTATGTCAGCTCCACGGCCAAGGCCGAAGCGTTGCAGAACAGCATCATCGCTGACGGCGGCAAAGCCCTGGCCATCAAGGCTGACAGCGCCGACGCCGATGCCATTCGTGGCGCCGTGACCACCACGGTAGACGCCTTCGGACAGCTGGATATCCTGGTCAACAACGCTGGCGTGCTGGCCGTTGCGCCACTGGAAGATTTCAAACTCGAAGACTTCGACCAGACCCTGGCCATCAACGTGCGTAGCGTGTTCATCGCCACCCAGGCCGCCGCCCGACACATGACCGCTGGCGGTCGGATCATCAACATCGGCAGTACCAATGCCGATCGCATGCCCTTTGCCGGTGGGGGCCCATACGCCATGAGCAAGTCGGCACTGGTCGGCCTGACCAAGGGCCTGGCCCGCGATCTTGGCCCGAAAGGCATCACCATCAACAACGTGCAACCGGGGCCGGTCGACACGGACATGAACCCGGCCGACGGTGACTTCGCCGACAGCCTGATTCCATTGATGGCCGTCGGCCGATATGGCAAAGCCGAAGAGATTGCCAGTTTCGTCGCCTACCTCGCCGGCCCCGAGGCGGGCTACATCACCGGTGCGAGCCTGACCATCGATGGTGGCTTCGGCGCCTGATGCGTTAGACCTTTATCAAATGTGGGAGCTTGCTCCCACATTGTCCGTTGTCAGGCCCATTCGAGCGCCGGCAACCCACAAGCACTTGGCTTGAACGCTTTCAACGTACGAAGAATGCCATCGGCGTGTGCGTATTTTTCGTCAGCCATTGCCGCATCGGGAATGGCAATCGCCGTCATCCCTGCCGCTTTCGCCGCCGTGACACCGAAGGGTGAATCTTCGAACACCAGGCAGTCTTGCGGGGCGACACCCAGGCGTCGGGCTGCGGTGAGAAAGATATCCGGCGCCGGTTTGGCTGCGCCGACTTCCGGGTCATCGGCCGTGACGATAATGTCGAACAGCGCGAACCAGTCGCGGTGCAAGGTGGTTTTCTGGCCGAACGACTGGCTCGAAGAGCTGGTGCCCACCGCAATGGGGATGTTGTTGGCCTTCAGATGCCGCACCAGTTCCTGTGCGCCAGGCATGGCTTGAGCAGTAGGAAAACGCTCGCTCATGAGGGGTTCGCGGATCACCAGAAACTCTTCGGCACTGATGGGCAGATCCAGCGCCTCGACCACATAGCGCGCCAGATCACCCGCGCCACGACCGATGATGTTTTGCTTGATGCGCCAGTCAAACGTCCGCCCATAGCGCCCGGCAATGATCGACGTGACCTCGGTGTAGATGCCCTCGGTGTCCAGCAACAAGCCGTCCATATCGAATATCACAGCCTTGATCGGGCCGAACTCATCCAGCGCTGCACTCATCGCATCTGATCCGTTTTCAACGACATCCCAGGCGGCCGGTTACGACCGCCTCGGTGACTGATTAAAGGTTTCAGCAGCATAGCGAGCGCAGCTGGCTCAGGGCAACGGGCAAAACTCGAAGGGCGGCTGTCGTTCGCGTTCGTACCCGTGCCGTGGAGATCGTCGGCGGGAGGATCGACCGCCACTCAACTCGGCTCGCCGCAAGCTCTTGGGGATGTATGACGTTCGAGACGACCTTCAGTCAAACATTCCTGCACCCTGCTGACAGGAACGAAAAACCCGGCGCCTGGCCGGGTTCCGGAGGGAGTGCGATGTCCCATCAGTGATGTTTGTTTCTGTGTTTATTCTTGTGTTTATGACCCCCACC
This sequence comes from Pseudomonas sp. MT92, assembly GCF_058792515.1. Taxonomy (NCBI): domain Bacteria; kingdom Pseudomonadati; phylum Pseudomonadota; class Gammaproteobacteria; order Pseudomonadales; family Pseudomonadaceae; genus Pseudomonas; species Pseudomonas sp. MT92. The sequence goes on along the minus strand of NZ_JBXAFA010000010.1, from coordinate 64,338 downwards.
GGAATGGGATCTGCCGTTGTCGCTCCCCAGATTGTTGCCAACCGCACCACCCGCTGCCCCGCCCAGGCCTGCGCCGATGGTCGATCCGGTGGAGCCGCCGAGGCTGTTACCGATCACCGAACCACCCGCGGAGCCCAGCCCACCGCCAATCGCGGCTTCTGTGCGACTGCCCTTGGGCGCGCCGACCGCGCTGCCTGCCGCACCACCTACACCGGCACCGATCGCGGCACCCGTGCTGCCACCCATTTGCCCACCGACCACGTTCCCCAGCGCACCACCCAACCCGCCGCCGACCGCCGCCGTACCGTCACCGGCCGCCATCGCCAGTGGTGTGAGCAACAGGCCTAAAACCAGCGCTGGCAACCTCAAACGGCCGGACATCTTCACTTCCTTGCCTTCAGTCATAGCTGTCATGGTGAAACTCGCATTCAATGGGCTTAACACTTGGAGGCAACGTAGAGAAAATCGTTCATAAACGAAAAAGCCCGGCATCGAGCCGGGCTTTTTCAGTCAGCCGATCAGGATCAGTGACGCTTGTGACCCTTGGCCAGATTGCTGCCAACGCCGCCGCCCAATGCACCACCCAGGCCTGCACCGATAGTCGAACCGGTCTTGCCGCCCAGGCTGTTGCCGATCACCGAACCACCGGCCGCGCCAACACCACCGCCAATGGCGGCGCTGGTGCGATGGCCTTTCTTGGCCGCAACGGCACTGCCCGCCGCGCCCGCTACGCCAGCACCGATCGCTGCGCCGGTGCTGCCACCCATGCTCTGGCCCACGACGTTACCCAACGCACCGCCCAAACCACCACCAACGGCAGCCGTGCCGTCGCCAGCCATTGCACCTTGAGCAACCAGAAGACCCAGAACCAAAGCAGGCAGAGTGAAACGCATGACAAAAACCTCAAAAAAGGGTGTAAATCGAAAGGGGCGAGATTGAATGCTTTAGCGACGAAAAAGTCCAGACAGGCGTGCGCTCAACCTCGTTATTGGCGACGGTTGGACAGCATTTATCGAAAAGGTTTTATGCCAGGCAAAAAAAAGCCCGCTGGGGAACGGGCAGGGTGTTGCTTTCTAACGGATGAGTTGAGCCTACGTAAGGCGATGTGAAAACTTTGTGAAAGATAATTCGCAGAAACAAACAGTTAAACAATCCGCCAGACATAAAAAACCCCGCTCGATGACGGGGTCTGCTGGCGGTTCATTACTTCCTGACCGGTGCCGCTACCCTGGGTAAAAATTTGGCTTTCAACAGTCGGCGCGCCCTGGATTTGATCTTGTCGACCTCGGTCTGATCTTCACCGAAACTCGCAACATAGACCGTCTGTCCACACTGCACGCAATTGTTGATCGGAAACTCTGCCCCGTCGTCTTCAATGTACGGATCAGCCATCTCTTCACCCCCTATCAAATGCGCGATCAATACCGGCAAGCCCTTTGCCTGAAAAATACCGATCACGAAGCCTTTGAGACTAGCTGGTCATTACTGGACTTGTTATTCAGCTTGCCGAGTGCCCGACGAATGGCCCACGCATCACCTGAGCTTCACCGCCGTACCGGTGACCAACACCACGACCATTGCTCCCTTCCCGGCCGGCATGGCGATCTCATCATTGAGCCCCACCACCGCATCCGCTTGAAGCGCAAGGGCGCGCTCCTTGATTTCGTCAGTGGCCTGGATTCGTGCTTCCTGCAGCGCACGCTCCAATGTCTGGGAGCGACCACCGAAGAAGTCGCGCATTCCGGAGAAGATCCAGTTAAGCGAACATCAGTGATTGGCGCCTTTGGTGGTTACTACGGTGTCGGCCACCGGAATGACCCGCGCCTCGCGACGCGGCAAACGGCCATTGAGTAAGGCGTAGGCCGCCAGACCGATCAGCAACCCCCAGAACGCCCCACCGATCCCCAGCAAGGTGATGTTCGCCGCGGATGCCAGAAAAGTGATCAGCGACGCTTCGCGGGATTTGACCTCCGCCATGGCGCTGGCCAGGCTGGCGCCGATAGTGCCAAGCAGGGCCAGCCCGGCCAGCGTCGTAATGAAGGTGGCCGGGAGTGCCATGAACACGGCGGCGAGGGTCACCCCGAAAATCCCGACGAGAATGTAGAACACACCCGCGGCAACCCCGGCGATCCAGCGCCTGGACGGATCCTCCGAGGCTTCCTTGCCGGTGCAAATGGCCGCAGTGATGGCCGCAACGTTGAACGCGTGAGAACCGAAGGGCGCCATCAGCAATGAGCCCAACCCTGTGACCGTCAGGATAGGATTGGCGCTGGTGCTGAAGCCATCGTTGCGCAGCACCAGCATGCCCGGCATGTACTGGCCGGTGAGTGTGATCAGAAACAGCGGCAGCGCCACGCTGAGCAACGCATTGATCGAAAACTCAGGCCGGGTGAATACCGGTGCCGCGAATTGCAGTTCCAGCCCGGAAAGATCCACACGCCCCTGCGTCAGGAGAAACACCAGCCCCAGCAGCAGAATGCCCACCACTGCGTAGCGTGCGGTAAAGCGCTTGAGCACAACGTAAGCGGCAATCAGTAACGCGACCAACGCGGGATCAATACTCATGCCACCAAACGCGCCGATACCGAACTGCAGCAGGATACCGGCCAGCAGCCCCGCAGCCACGCCCGGCGGAATCAGGCGGATGATTTTTTCGAAACAGCCGGACAAACCCAGCAGAACGAAGGCGGCGGCCGAAATGATGTATGCACCCACAGCCTCGGCGTAGGGTGTGGTGGACAGTGCGACGACCAGAAAGGCCGCGGCGGGTGTCGACCAGGCGGTAATGATCGGCTCACGGCTTGCCCAACTGAGAAACAGCCCGGTAATACCCACGCCAATCGACACCGACCACACCCACGACGCCGTCAGTTCGGGGCTGAGCCCGGCGACCTTGGCGGCCTGAAAGACCAGGATGAACGTGCCGCCATAATTGACGATGACTGAAATCAGGCCGGCGACAATCGGATGCACAAGGTCGCGTAGACGCAGGGTGGACGAGGATGGTGAAGAAGACATGATGGCTTTGCTCCTTGCGAAACGAAGTGTTCGGCCTCGAGTGAGGATGATGTACGGCAACGCCGTCGGCCCTGCGTCGTAGTCGTGTGACCTGGCCATGGCTGAGTCACCGCTGTTCAAAATCGCTCGCAACGTGCGTGCTTGCCTCGCACAAAGGCCGTGGCGAGGGGTGAATTCTACGGATAGACTGGCCTGCCTTTGCAGGCCAATTTATTGAAGTAAGGCAGACCGCATGGCGAAAACGTTCGAACTGGAAACGCTGAAAATACGCCTCAACGACGCTGAGTTTCAGTTACTGGATCTGCACCAGCGGATTCAGCGCGCGCTGCGTGAGCTGATCCTCGACGGCGCCCTTGACCCTGGTTTGAAGCTGCCCGCGACGCGGGTGTTGGCCAAGTCACTCGGAATTGCCCGCGACACCGTGGAGAACGCCTACGTGCAACTGCACCGGGACGGTTTTATCGTGCGGCGCGAGGGGGCCGGCAGTTATGTCAGCGAAACGGTGGGCACTGAATTGCGAGGCGTGACACGTCGCCGCATCAAGGCCCAGGAAGTCAAAAGCAGCCAGGCGGCACCGGGGGCGGGCTTGAGCCAGCGCGGGCGGATGATCCTCGACAGTGGCGGTGTGAACGATCAGCAGGTGATCAAGGCATTTGCGACCGGCCTGCCGGAAACCCGCACCTTCCCCACCGATGTCTGGGAGCGCCTGCAACGCCGGGTCATGAAGGAGTATCGCGCCAATGTGCTGTTGCATGGCGACCCGCAAGGCGCCGAGCCGCTGCGCAAGGCGATTGCCACCTACTTGAACCTTGAGCGCGGAGCCAAATGCACCCCCGACCAGATCATGGTGCTGAGCAGCACTCGCCAGGCCCTTTTTCTGTGTGCGCAGTTGTTGGTGGATGCCGGCAAACCGATCCTGCTGGAAAACCCGGGTTACTACGGCGCCAGGAAGGCCTTTGAAACCGCCGAGACCAGGGTTCTGCCCATTGATGTCGATGAACTGGGCATACGCACCGACCTGCTGAACGCCGACCGAAGCGGCGCCAATTGCGTCTATGTCACGCCGTCTCATCAATACCCCACCGGCGCGACCCTGCCGCTGGAGCGTCGTCTTGAGTTGATCAACTGGGCGGCGCAGCAGGGCAAATGGGTCATCGAAGATGACTACGACAGCGAGTTTCACTACGACGGGCAGCCGACCGCCTGCGTACAAGGCCTGGACAAGTACCAGCGTACGCTCTACATCGGCACCTTCAGCAAGACCCTCTACCCTGGGTTGCGAATGGGCTACATGGTACTGCCCCATGAGTTGATCAAAGCCTTCACCTATGCGCGCAGCATGATGGACGGTCACACACCGCAAATCCTGCAACTGACCCTGGCGCGCTTTATGGAAGACGGCCATTACAACGCCCATATCCGGGCCATGCGCAAGCTGTATGCCGGGCGCCGCACCAGCATGCTCGACGCGATCGGCAAGCATTTGGATGGCATCATTACCGCCTTGCGCCCTCCCGGCGGACTGCAAATCCCCTGCCTGCTGCGCGATGGCTGGTCTGAGGAAAAAACCATCCGCCAAGCGGCCAGCGCGGGCATACAGCTTTCCGGCCTGAGCCGTTTGTACGCCGGCGAGAGGAAGAAACAAGGCTGGCTATTGGGTTACTCGTCCTTGACCGCTTACGAAATCGAAGCGGCCATGCAGCGCCTGGCCCATGCACTGAAAACCCGCTAGGACAACGTCTGGCATTGGAATACCGCGCATCGACATCGCGGCAACCGGCGCAGTAGCGGCGCCACGCGCTCTGGCGATGTTTGAAGTGGTCTGGTTACCTCGCCGACAATGGACTATTACGCAAGACCATGACGTGCTTAATATCAGCGCCGAGCCAACCCGGTCACGTAGTGTTTCGACCGCCAGCAGGCGCAGAACCAACCGGTTTGGCAGACCACTTCTTGCCAGAGCGTTAATGCTCATAGAACAGGTTTAGCCATGTCGATCGTTCATGTCGGATTGCTTCCTCAGGTCGCAACGGCGCACTTTGTCAGTCATTTGCACATCATGGTGTTGGCGGCCCTGTTCCCCCTGCTGCCGGTTTTTTTTGGCGTGGGTTATGTCGAGCTGGGCCTGGCCCTGAGCATCTTCAATATCGTCACGGCACTGGTGCAGGCCCCTATGGGCTTTGTCGTTGATCATTACGGGGCCAGGCGTTTGCTGATCGCCGGGGTTGCCCTGGGCAGCATCAGCTTCCTGCTGATCGCACTGTTCCCCAGCTACGGCTGTTTGCTGATTGCCATGGCATTGGCCGGGGTTGCCAACGCCGTCTACCACCCGGCCAACTACGCGTTGCTCTCTCAAGAAATCAATCCCGCCCACATCGGCAAAGCATTCTCTGTCCATACCTTTGCCGGGTTTCTGGGCGCTGCCATTGCACCGGTTTTTCTGTTGGGGATCGCCACTGCGAGCAGCCCGGGGCTCGCATTCGTTGGCGCTGCGCTGGTGGGTTTTGTCGCGCTGGGGCTGTTGTTGATACCCGGCTCGGGGCTGGCACGGGTGACTCGGACTCACCACGCACACGAACCTGCACTCAAAATCGCCAGCACCCGAAGGCTGTCACTGCTCTCGCCAATGATCCTGAGCCTGACCTTGCTGTTCGTATTGTTGAACTTGAGCACCAGTGCGATTGAAAAGTTTTCTGTCGCCGCCCTCATGCAAGGACAGGGTGCAACGTTGCCCTGGGCCAACTCGGCGCTGACGGCGTTCCTGTTTGCCAGCGCCTTTGGCGTGCTCGCCGGCGGTGCGCTGGCCGATCGTACCCAACGTCATGGGGTGGTTGCCGCGACTGCCTTTGCACTGGCCGCCGTGTTGACGGCCATCGTCGCCACGACCCGATTGAGCGAACTGGCATTGATCATCGCTCTTGGCGCCGTGGGGTTTCTGACGGGGTTGATCGCACCCTCGCGCGATATGCTCGTGCGGGCGGCATCGCCCAAGGGTGCAGAAGGCAAAACCTTCGGCATCGTCTCCACCGGTTTCAACATCGGTGGCGCAATCGGGCCCATCGGCTTCGGCTGGATGCTGGACCAAGGGCACCCAACGGCCATCTTCTGGGCCAGCGTGACATTCATGAGCCTGACCGTCGTGCTGACCCTGATGCAGGAGTGGTACCTGGCAAGAACCAGAACATCGACGCCCCTGCCTGAGGCCTTTAAATGACTTGGGATAAGGCCTCTGCGGCATCGTCGAACGGGACGACAAGACGATTCACAAGTACAAGTTGCACTTCGCTTTCCTGAACACCAGGAGCGGCTCACCCCCTGTCAGCGGCTTTGACAACAACCCGTGTTCCCATATGAGCCTTTTTTCAGACGCCAAAAACCACAAACCCCCGACTTTCTCTAGGAAAATCAGGGGTTTGCGTTTACTGAATGTGGCGGTGAAGGAGAGATTCGAACTCTCGATACAGTTTCCTGTATACACACTTTCCAGGCGTGCTCCTTAAGCCACTCGGACACTTCACCGTATCTCTTCAAACATGTTCTGTCTGTCGAGGCGCGCTAATGTAGTCGAAAGCTTTTCTGTTGGCAAACATTTTTTTGAGAATTTTCATGCGCTTAACTCGATCAAGGGTTTTGAACCGATGAAGGCAATGGCAAACCGGCCATTCTCCGGCTCCGACCGCCCTTCTATATAGAGGGCAACGCTTGGCTGGCGTAGCGGAGCACGCTTGCCGGGCGCGCGAAGCGTGACTGGCGGGTCAGTCACGGCGCTTTACCTGGCCTGTGACGGTGGGTAACGTCTGCCCAACTTTAATAAAAGGAATAGCGTCATGAGTGAGTTGATTTCCTACCATCTCGAAGACGGTATCGCGACCCTGACCTTGAGCAATGGCAAGGTGAATGCCATCTCTCCGGACGTGATTGCTGCGTTTAACGCTGCGCTGGATCAGGCAGTGTCTGATCGTGCGGTGGTGATCATTACCGGTACGCCCGGGATTCTCTCGGGCGGCTACGATCTGAAAGTGATGACGTCCGGCCCCAAGGAAGCCGTCGCGCTGGTGACTGCCGGCTCGACACTGGCCCGTCGTCTGTTGTCCCACCCCTTCCCGGTGATCGTGGCGTGCCCCGGCCACGCGGTGGCCAAGGGTGCCTTCCTGCTGTTGTCGGCGGACTACCGCATTGGTACAGATGGCCCGTTCAGCATCGGCCTCAACGAAGTGCAGATCGGCATGACCATGCATCACGCGGGTATCGAGATCGCGCGTGATCGCTTGAGCAAATCGGCATTCCCGCGTTCGGTCATCAACGGTGAGATGTTCAACCCGAAGAGCGCCGTGGATGCCGGCTTCCTTGACGTCGTGGTATCGGCCGAGGAACTGCAAGGCGCGGCGCTGGCTGCGGCTCGTCAGTTGAAGAAGATCAATATGACCGCGCACAAGAACACCAAACTGAAAGTGCGCAAAGAGTTTTTGGAAGCCCTGGATAACGCGATCATCCTGGATCAGGAACATCTGGGCTAATCCGGGCCGGCAATAACGAAAAGCCCGACCGTCGTGTCGGGCTTTTCCTATGCAGTCTGTTGAAAGCCCACAACTGCTCTAGCACGGGTCTGACCCTTCAGTCGGAAACATGCACTTAAACATCCGCTATCTCCTACCTATATAACGGCAATTGCCGAAAACAGTGCACATCCGTACACTGCGCCACCTTTTGTCCCGATGGGCCTGCAAATGCTGTTTGCTTTACGTATGTCATTGATGGGCCTGCACTTTATTCTGGCAGGCGTGCTGGGCGTCCTGCTGGGCCTGAGTCGCCCGTTCAACCCTGACAACAGCCGTTTGTGCGCGCGCCTTTATGCGTGGCCGGCGATGCGTATTTTGCGCCTGCGGGTAAAAGCCGATGTCGGACCCTTGATGGACAAACCCGACAGTTGCGTGATCATCGCCAACCACCAGTCCAACTATGATCTGTTTGTGTTTGGCAACGTGGTGCCCCGCCGTACCGTGTGCATCGGCAAAAAGAGCCTGAAATGGGTGCCTTTGTTTGGCCAATTGTTCTGGCTGGCCGGCAATGTGTTGATCGATCGCGGCAATGCGCATAAGGCACGCCAGTCGATGCTGACCACCACCCACACCCTGCAAAACGAAGACACCTCGATTTGGGTCTTCCCGGAAGGCACACGCAATCTGGGCGAGGAGCTGTTGCCGTTCAAGAAAGGCGCCTTCCAAATGGCGATCGCTGCCGGGGTGCCGATCGTGCCGGTGTGTGTCAGCAGTTACGTCAAGCACATGCGATTGAACCGCTGGCGCAGTGGGAAAATTCTGATTCGCTCGCTACCGGCGATTCCTACGGCAGGCTTGAGCCTGGATGACCTGCCGATGCTGATTGCCCAGTGCCGTGAGCAGATGCGCGAATGCATCGACTCGATGGACCGGCAACTGCAAGCCGCTTGAAAGAAACCCGCCGCGTGCGGGTTTTCTTTTGCCTGCGAATTTTTGCCTGCGAACTCAATAGATTTCACTGACTCTCAAGCAGTAGTCAGGGTTAAGCTGAACACTGTCTGCCATGGCCATTTGCCAATAGATTGCTGCCAATTAGAAGTGAACCAACATCATGGGTAGAGTTGTTGCTGCTGCGGTTTACAGCGCCGGTAAGAAAGTCACCAATATCACCCTCGACGAGGGTGCGGCCTGGGCTGCCAAGCCGGGTCACTTCGTCTGGATCGGCCTTGAAGAGCCGAACGAAGAGGAACTGTACAATCTGCAACGCCAGTTCAACCTGCATGAACTGGCGATTGAAGATGCCCTGGAGAAACACAGCCGGCCGAAACTGGAAACCTTCGGCGATGCCCTGTTCATCGTCATTTATTCCCCCATCATGGAGGACGGCAAACTCAAGTTCATCGAGACCCATATCTTTGCCGGCAGGGGCTACATCATCACTGCGCGCAACGGGCACTCGGCGTCCTACGCCCATGTCCGGCAACGGTGTGAGGCGCGTCCACTGTTGCTGGAGCACGGCGAAGATTTCGTGCTCTATGCCATCCTCGACTTCGTGATTGAAAACTACCAGCCGATGGGCGAAGCCATTCATGCGCAAATCGATGAACTGGAACGCAACGTCATGTGCAGCTCACTGAATGAGCGCGACATCCAGAACCTGCACAGTCTGCGCCGGGACGTCGTGCGGCTGCGCCGTTACGCGGCGCCGATGGTGGAGATAGGCGAGGAACTGCAAAAGCTGAATTTTCCGTTCATCGACAAGAACATGCGCCCGTACTTCCGCGATGTGCAGATTCATGTCACCCGACAGATGGAAGACCTGACGACCCTGGCCGATATTGCCAGCCAGACCATTGAGGTCGGGGTGCTGCTGGAGGCATCGCGCCAGAGCGTGGTACAGCGCAAGTTCGCTGCATGGGCGGCGATTCTGGCGTTTCCGACGGCGGTGGCGGGGATTTACGGGATGAACTTCCAGAACATGCCGGAGTTGAGCTGGCACTACGGGTATTTCGCGGTGCTGGGGTTTATTTCGGTGGGGTGCGTGGGTTTGTGGGCGAGTTTCAAGAGGTCGGGTTGGCTCTGACAAACAGTGTGGCAAGGGAGCGTGCTCCCTTGCCACAGGTGTGATGCCACCGACTTATACAGCCTGGTTTTCTGGCTTGTGCGCCACAAATCGCATCATCCACTCGGCCACCGTGGTGCCATGGTGTTCATGCTCCAGGCTCTGGATACCTTTCGAGAAAATCTCTTCGCCCAGCGCTTGTTGACGAATTTCCAGCAGCGCCCGCGAATAGTCGTGGATGAACTCCGGGTGGCCCTGGAAGCACAGCACTTGATCGTTGATGTGGTACGCGGCAAACGGGCAGAAATCGCTGGAGGCGATCACCGTGGCGTTTTCCGGCAATGCCGTGACCTGATCCTGGTGACTGATCAACAACGTCAGCTCTTCTTTGAGCGGGCTCATCCACGGCGCCTTGGCCGCGAGCTTGTATTGATGGGTGCCGACGCCCCAGCCCTGGGTTGCGCGCTCGCTCTTGCCGCCCAGCAACAGGGCCAGCAACTGATGACCGAAACACACGCCCAACAGCTTGTCGCCACGTTTGTAGCGGGTCAGCAGGTAAGTCTTGAGGGTCTGGATCCACGGGTCGGTGCCGAAGGAGTCGGCCTTGCTGCCGGTCACCAGGTAGGCGTCGAATGTCAGGTCATCACTGGGGTACTCGCCCTGCATCACGTTATAAACGGTGAACTCGGCGGCGATGGGTTGCTGCGAAAACAGGTGCTTGAACATCTGCCCGTAGCCCTGATATTGGTCAACCAATTCCGGACGCAGGATGTCGGTTTCCAGAATGCAGATGCGTAACGACATAAAAAATACCTGACACGTGATGGGAATAATGCACACCCCAGAGCCTGCCTTGAAACACAGTGGCAAGGCAAGCCCCGGAACGCGTCAATCCCCCCTTAAAATGCCTCCCCCTTGGCGGCTTTCTCCAGCAGCAGTGCCGGTGGAGCGAAGCGTTCACCATATTGTCCGGCCAGGTACTGGGCGCGGGCGACGAAGTCCTTGACTCCGTATTGGTTGATGAACTGCAGCGCACCGCCGGTCCATGCCGCGAAACCGATGCCGAAGATCGAGCCGACGTTGGCATCCGCCGTCGACGTCAGCACCCCCTCCTCCATACAGCGCACGGTTTCGATGGCCTGCACGAACAGCAGCCGATCGCGCACATCCTTCGGTGAAATCTGCCCGTCGGCCTTTTCAAAACGGGTTTTCAGCTCTGGCCACAGGTACTTCTGGCCACCGACGGGATACTCGTAGAAGCCACCCCCGGCCGCCTTGCCCGGGCGCTTGTACTCGTTGAGCAGCAGGTCAATCACAGCGAAGGCCGGGTGCTCGACCAGCGGTTTTCCTTCGGCTTGCAAGTCTTTGGCGGTTTGCTGGCGGATATGGCTCATGAGGCTGAGGGAAACCTCGTCAGAAATTGCCAGGGGTCCGATGGGCATACCGGCCTTGCGCGCTTCGGTCTCGATCAGCGGCGCGCTGACCCCTTCACCGAGCATGGCAATGCCTTCATTGGTGAACGTGCCGAACACCCGCGACGTGAAGAAGCCACGACTGTCGTTGACCACAATCGGCGTTTTCTTGATTTGCAGGACGAAGTCAAACCCGCGAGCCAGGGTTTCATCGCTGGTATTGGCCCCCTTGATGATTTCCACCAGGGCCATTTTGTCCACGGGACTGAAGAAATGCAGGCCGATGAACTTGCTCTGGTCCGGCACCGCCGTGGCCAGGCCGCTGATCGGCAGGGTCGACGTGTTGGAAGCGATCACCGCGTCCGGGCCGACGACCTTTTGCGCCGCCAGGGAGACTTTGGCCTTCAGTTCGCGATCTTCAAACACCGCTTCAATGATCAGGTCGCAACCGGCCAGATCGGCATCGTCTTCAGTGGTCTGAATGCGCGCCAGAATGCTTTCGCGCTGCTCGGCGCTCATTTGCCCGCGTGCGACTTTCTTGTCCAGCAGCGCCGCCGAATGCGCCTTGCCCTTCTCTGCTGCCGCGAGGCTGATGTCCTTGAGCACCACGTTGATGCCGGCAGAGGCGCTGACAAAGGCAATGCCCGCGCCCATCATCCCGGCACCGAGCACGCCGACTTTCTGCGTGACGTAGGGGGCGAAGCCCTGGGGCCGCGAGCCACCGGCGTTGATTTCATTGAGCTGGAACCAGAAGGTGCCGATCAGGTTCTTCGAGACCTGGCCGGTGGTCAGCTCGGTGAAGTAACGGGTTTCGATCAGGTGAGCAGTATCGAAATCCACTTGGGCGCCTTCCACGGCGGCACAGAGAATTTTCTCCGGCGCCGGCAGGCAGCCCTGGGTTTTACTGCGCAGGATCGAGGGCGCGATGGCCAGCATCTGCGCGACTTTCGGATTCGACGGCGTGCCACCGGGAATCTGATAACCCTTCACATCCCAGCGTTGTACCGCCGTCGGGTTGGCGACAATCCAGGCCCGCGCCTTGGCCATCATCTCTTCGTGATCCGTTGCCAATTCGTCGATCAAACCGGCCTGCAATGCCTGCTGCGGCCGTATTTTCTTGCCTTCGAGCAGATACGGCAGGGCTTTTTCCAGGCCGAGCATGCGCACCATTCGTACCACACCGCCCCCGCCCGGCAGCAGGCCCAGGGTCACTTCCGGCAGGCCGAGTTGTACCGACGGATGATCCAGCGCCACGCGATGATGGCAGGCCAGGCAGATTTCCCAGCCGCCGCCCAAGGCAGCGCCGTTGATCGCGGCAACCACCGGTTTGCCGAAGGTTTCCAGGGTGCGCAGTTGGCCCTTGAGGGTCAGCACCCTCTCATAAAAAGCTTTGGCCTCAGGTTTGCCGACCTTGATCAGTTCATTGAGGTCGCCGCCGGCAAAGAAGGTTTTCTTGGCCGAGGTAATGATCACTCCGGCGATGGCGTCCTTGTCGGCCACCAGCCGGGCGACGCAGTCAGCCATGGCTTCACGGTACATCGCGTTCATGGTGTTGGCGCTCTGGCCCGGTATGTCGATGGTCAGGACGACGATCTGGTCCTGGCCTTTTTCGTAACGTATGGCTTGGGTCATGTCACTTGTCCTTGAATTCGGGGTTCAGAGGCGTTCGATGATGGTGGCAATGCCCATGCCGCCGCCGACACACAGCGTCGCGAGGCCATAGCGCAGGCGCCGGCTTTCCAGCTCATCGAGCAAGGTGCCGAGAATCGCGCAACCGGTGGCGCCCAACGGATGGCCCATGGCGATGGAACCGCCGTTGACGTTGACCTTGTCCGGGTCGACGGCCATGTCCTTGATGAACTTCAACACCACTGAGGCAAACGCTTCGTTGACCTCGAACAGATCGATGTCCTCCACCCGCAGCCCCGCCTTGGCCAGTGCCTTGCGGGTGGCCGGCGCCGGGCCGGTGAGCATGATGGTCGGGTCGGTGCTGGTGACCGCCGTGGCGACGATTCGCGCCCGTGGCTGCAAGCCCAGCGCCCGGCCCTTGGCCTCCGAGCCGATCAGCATCAACGCCGCGCCATCGACGATCCCGGAACTGTTGCCGGGGGTATGTACGTGATTGATCCGCTCCACATGGCTGTAGACCCGCAACGCGGTGGCATCGAAACCCATCTGCCCCATCATCTCGAAACTTGGCTTGAGCTTGCCCAGGCCCTCCAGCGTCGAGTCGGCGCGAATGAACTCATCGTGATCGAGCAGGATGATGCCGTTCTGGTCCTGCACCGGCACCAGCGATTTGTTGAACGAACCATCGGCCCGCGCCCGTGCGGCTTTTTGCTGGGAATGCAGTGCATAGGCATCGACGTCCTGACGGCTGAAGCCTTCCAGTGTCGCGATCAGATCGGCGCCCACGCCTTGCGGGGTGAAGTGGCTGTGCAGATTGGTCTGCGGGTCCAGCGCCCAGGCTCCACCGTCACTGCCCATGGGCACGCGTGACATGGACTCGACGCCACCGACCACCACCAGGTCTTCAAAACCGGAACGTATTTTCATGGCCCCGAGGTTCACCGCCTCCAGCCCCGACGCGCAAAAACGATTGATCTGCACCCCCGCCACGCTGACGTCCCAATCAGCCACTTGAGCAGCGGTCTTGGCGATATCGGCGCCTTGATCACCGACGGGTGTCACGCAGCCAAGCACCACGTCATCGACCTGACTGGTATCGAGCGCGGTCCGCTGTTGCAGCGCCGTGAACAACCCGGCCACCAGGTTCACCGGTTTGACACTGTGCAAGGCGCCATCGGCCTTGCCTTTGCCACGGGGCGTACGTATCGCGTCGAAAATCAATGCTTGGGTCATGACGTCCTCGAACCGGGTGGTGATCTTTGAAGAGGCTTCCACCTTATTCCGAGCCACCGGGGATTCAATGACCGCAGCGCTCACCGGCGTTGACGGACGCGCTCAGACGGACGGTAGTCCGCTACAGAATCCGCGGCTTGCGGACACGCAGGTGTCTAGCAAAAGGCCGCCCAAGAAGCTGGCAATAGGCCTCATGCTTTTTTAATCGTATTTGGTGAGCGCTCCATACGAAATGGATCTAAATCAAGCGTGACGCGGGCTCTAAGGTGAGGTTATACGAAGTTGTCGTCGGGTTTTGCCGAGGCGCTCGTACTACAGGACGTGAATTGCTCTGCCGTCATGGAGATATGCAGGCAGGCATCAGGAAATAACAAAAAAGGCGGTCAAGCCATGTTCAAACAATCGAAAGTTCGTCAAGCCGGGCTCATTCTCTTCGCGACCACACTTTTGTTGATTTTGCCGAACCTGACCAAGGTGATCGGCTAGTCGTTCATAAAAATACGGTACCCGTGTTTTAGATCGCCACATTAAAAATGTGACTGGCTCGCTACCCGGGCCAGCGTGGCTGTGCCAACCTTTGCAGCACTTCCACGACATGGACGGCGATCCTTTGAAAGCGCTCACTTTATTCGGGGCCTTGCTGCTCAGCACGCCTCTGTATGCCGCACAGCTGAACCTGCAGCTGGGCGCGAACAACCGCACCTGGCAGACCGAGGAGTTGCTCAATCATCCTCAAGCCCAGACCATCACCGTTACCAATGACGTTTCCTACAAGCGTGACATGAGCTATCGCGCCGTGCCTCTGTCAGTGCTGTTGACCGGCATCAAACCGGACGACCACTTGCAAGCCGTGGCCCTGGACGGTTTTGCTGCCGAGATGGCCGCTGCGCCGCTGCTCAATACCCAAGGCGCGCGTGCCTGGCTGGCGATCGAGGATCCGGCCAAACCCTGGCCGCCACTGTCCGAAGGCAAGCCCGGCGCCGGGCCGTTCTATCTGGTCTGGACCAACCCGCAAGCGGGCAATATCAGCCCGGAGCAGTGGCCGTTCGAAGTCGCGAGCATCAAGCGCATGGCACCGGTGGCCGAACGCTTCCCTGCCCTGCTGCCCGATCCTGCGTTAAAGGCGGACGATCCGGTCAACAAGGGCTTTGCGCTGTTCCAGAAAAACTGCCTGGCCTGTCACCGCCTCAATGGTGCCGGGGATGCGCAATTCGGGCCGGATCTGAATATTCCCTACAACCCGACCGAGTACTTCGGCGCGGACTTCCTCAAGCGCTATATCCGTGATCCGCAGAGTTTGCGTCAGTGGCCGCAGGCGAAGATGCCCGGATTCTCGACCGAGGTGTTGCCGGATGAGGATCTGGGGATGCTGGTGGGGTATTTGAAGCATATGGCGGGGCGCAAGGTGAAGCCCTGACATGATCATGCCTGTGTGAGCAAGCTTGCTCGCTCACACAGGGGTCCGGCCGCCCCGATTACTGCTGCTGGACGGAGATCACCGGCGCGGGCGTCGGTGAAACAAGCACCTTGGCATGCATCTGTTCACACCCGCCGCCGCGGCGCATCCCGCGCACCGGGCAGGCATCCAGATAATCGAGGCCCACGGCCAGTTTCAAATGACGTTCGGGCCGGGCCAGTTCATTGGTCACGTCGAAACTGTACCAGGCGTCATCCAGCCAGGCTTCGGCCCAGGCATGGCTGGCCAGGTGTTCGCTGTTTTCGCTGTACAGATAACCCGAGACATACCGCGCCGGAATCCCCAGGCTGCGGGCACAGGCGAGGAACGCGTGGGTGTGGTCCTGGCACACACCGGAACGACCTGCGAAGGCCTGGGCCGCGCTGGTGTCCACTTCGGTGGCGCCCGGCGTGTAGGTCATGTGCTGGTTCAGGCCATGCATCAAGTCGATCAGCGCCGTGCGATCGCGGCGTTGCTTGCATTCCTTTTCGGCAAACGCGCGCAGGGCTGCGTCGGCTTCGGTCAGGCGGGTGAAGCGCAGGAATGGCAGCGCCGATTGGCTCTCGTGCTCGGCTTCGCGCAATTCGTCGATGTCGACCTGACCACGGGCGCCGATGATGATCGCTTCGTGCGGTTCGTCCATGGTCAGCACGTGCAGGATGTTGCCGAACGGATCGAGTTGCGCGCGCACCGGCCGCGGCAGGTCGAGCTGCCAACTGAGCACGTGCTGGCGCTCGCTGTCATGGGGGGTCAGTCGCAGGTACTGGATGCTCGCGCGCACCTGATCTTCGTAGTGATAGGTGGTCTCGTGGCTAATCGAAAGTCTCATGCCGCCTCCAGATAAGAACTGTGAATCGCGTTACCCAACTGGCGCACCAGCGGGATGAACTCGGTGAGCCAGGCGTGCAGGCCTTCGTCGAGGATTTCGTTGATGCCGGTGTAGCGCAGTCGCGCGTCCATTTCCGCCGCCAGGCGTTGCGCGGGACGGCCGTTGGCTCCCGGCAACTGGGCAAGGATCTGGTCGATTTCTTCGGTGCACGCCCGCAGGGAGCGCGGCACATCCGCCCGCAGCAACAGCAACTCGGCCACATGCCGGGCGCCGGGTGCGTCGCGATAAATTTCGGTGTAGGCCTCGAAGGACGACAAGGCCCGCAGCAAGGCACTCCACTGGTAGTACGCGTGGGCCGTGCCATCGCTGACCGCTTCAGCCTGATCACCCGCCATTTCGTAGCGGGCATCGAGCAGGCGCAACGTGTTGTCGGCGCGCTCGATGAAGGTCCCCAGGCGAATGAAACGGAACGCATCGTTACGCATGATGGTGCCGTAGGACGCGCCCCGGAACAGGTGGGAACGTTCCTTGATCCACTCGCAAAAACGGCTCATGCCGTAGCGACTGAGGCCCTGCTCTGCAATGCCGCGAATTTCCAGCCAGGTCGCGTTGATGTTCTCCCACATGTCCGCGGTGATTCGGCCACGCACCGCGTGGGCACTGGCCCGCGCGGCACCGAGACAGCTGTAGATGCTCGCCGGGTTGGCCGCATCCAAGGCGAAAAAATGCAGCAAGCGTTCGGCATGCAACTCGCCGTGGCGTTCGAGGTAATCGTCCAGGGTGCCGGTGATCAGCAGCGGCATGGCCAGTTCGTGCAGGCCGTCACCGCGTCCATCCTGTGGCATCAGCGACAGCGAATAACTGATGTCGAGCATCCGTGCGAGGTTTTCCGCCCGCTCCAGGTAACGCGACATCCAATACAGATCCGAGGCAGTTCTACTTAACATGACAGGCTTCCTTCAATCCTCGACCACCCAGGTGTCCTTGGTTCCGCCGCCCTGGGAGGAGTTCACCACCAGGGAGCCTTCGCGCAGGGCGACACGGGTCAAACCGCCGGGCACGACCCGGGTTTCGCGACCAGACAAGACAAACGGGCGCAGGTCGATGTGACGTGGCGCGATGCCGCTTTCGACAAAGGTCGGGCAGGTCGACAACGACAGCGTCGGTTGCGCGATATAGGCATGGGGCTTGGCAATGATCCGCGCACGGAAGGCTTCGATTTCCGCCGCCGTCGCCGCCGGCCCCACCAGCATTCCGTAACCGCCGGAGCCCTGGGTTTCCTTGACCACCAGTTCCGGCAGATGGGCCAGGACGTGGGAAAGTTCCGAGGGGTTACGGCACTGCCACGTCGGTACGTTCTTCAGGATCGGTTCTTCATCCAGGTAGAAACGGATCATGTCGGTCACGAACGGGTACACCGACTTGTCGTCCGCCACCCCGGTGCCGATGGCATTGGCCAACACGACATTGCCGGATCGGTAAGACGACAGCAGCCCCGGCACGCCGAGCATCGAGTCCGGATTGAACGCCAGCGGGTCGAGGAAGGCGTCGTCGAGGCGCCGGTAGATCACATCGACGGCTTTTGGCCCGTCGGTGGTGCGCATGAACACCTTGTCGTCACGCACGAACAGGTCCGCGCCTTCCACCAGCTCCACACCCATTTCCCGCGCCAGGAACGCATGCTCGAAAAATGCACTGTTGAAGCGCCCCGGCGTCAACACCACGACGCTCGGGTTGTCGATCGGGCTGGAGCTTTTCAGGGTATCGAGCAACAGGTTCGGGTAGTGGTCGATGGGGGCGATGCGTTGCGCCGCGAACAATTCGGGGAACAGTCGCATCATCATCTTGCGGTCTTCGAGCATGTAGCTGACACCGCTCGGCGTACGCAGATTGTCTTCGAGCACGTAGTACGTGCCGTCGCCGTCGCGCACCAGATCGACACCGGAGATGTGCGAATAGATATCGCGGTGCAGATCCAGCCCCTGCATCGCCAACTGGTATTGCTCGTTGGCCAGCACCTGCTCGGCCGGAATGATGCCGGCCTTGATGATGCGTTGCTCGTGATAGAGGTCGGCGAGGAACATGTTCAACGCCTTGACCCGCTGGATGCAGCCGCGCTCGACAATGCGCCATTCACTGGCGGGAATGCTGCGCGGAATGGTGTCGAAGGGAATCAGGCGCTCTGTCCCCTGCTCATCACCGTAGAGCGTGAAAGTAATCCCGGCGCGATGAAACAACAGATCGGCCTCGCGTCGCCGTTGTGCCAAAAGCTCGTCAGGCGTTTCGGACAGCCAACGGGCAAACTCCCGATAATGCGGGCGGACCTGGCCGCCGGCATCGTACATCTCATCAAAATAGGTGCGGATCATGCCGTACTCCTTGTCACCCGGACATACAGGCCTTCGCAAGGCCCGTGCCATCGGCAGAAACGCTTTGATATCAATCGGTTGGATAATCGTTACGCAGACACCGCACCAATCCTGTGCGGTAAATGCCCCAACCTGATCGCCCCCGCTTCATTGCAAGGCGTTGCAGTCGCCTGTCACCAGCATAGTCTGTGGGAGGCGGCTTGCCGGCGAAGGAGGGTCATTCAGTCATGGAGGGCTCTTCGAGGTCATGTTCGGTTTGCCGGCGACAAAAACGAAAACGGCCAACCCAAAGGTCAGCCGTTACTGATGCTTGCTACTGTTCATAAGTTTATGCGAGTCGCCCTCGTACCTCCTGTTTGACACCCCAGCCTTCAATGATGCCGCCCAATGGCTCGACCACGGCTTCGAAACCCTGCTCGAAGTCGCCGATGTCATCGTAAGTGGCGTACATGACTTTGCTCAGTTCAAGGGCCCATGCGCCGTCATCGCGCACACTGATTTGCGCATTCAGGGATTCACCACGGTAATGACCTGCCGCCCTGCGTGCCCGCTCCTCGTCCGGGAAAATGGCGTAGAACTCGATGGGATGGAACCGTGAAAAGTCGAAACCGCCCTCTTTCATGCGGCGCAGAACGCTGCTGCTGATATCTTCTTGATAGGCTGTGCTCATGAAACGTCCTCCTCAAACTGATGGATAGACTTTCCGTACTCCCAGCGCCCGCCACCGAACGGTGCGAACGACGGCATCCGATGTGCCGACGGGAAACAAGCATGTAGCTGACAAGACCAGACCTTAGCGATCCATTCGCTGATCTCGCCTGCAGATTAGCCCCAAGATAGAGCCGCTGCCAAGGCCTGGTTGAGAATGTGACAGGAGATGTTCAGATTGGCGTGATGCCGAGGATTTGAATGCTGTTCTGGGCCTTGAGACTTTTGACAGTCGCATCGGCGGTTCGCCCTTCCAGATCGTTCAGATCCAGTTCGGCGGCGACGGGAAGCAACCGGGCCTTGATGAGTTTGGCGGCGTGTTCGTTATCCGGGCACTCGTCGCACTCAAAGACTTCGTCGACAGTTTCACCGTGATCATCCACGAAAGTGATTTTCCACTTTTGCATCAGTGCCTCCTCGATAAAACCCATGGATGGGCTTACTTCTATCTCGACCTGATTAGCTGGCTAATCGTTCCGCTGATTTTCCTCCGGCACCTCATGAAAAAAGGGCCGTCAGCGGCGTGATTGAACACCACCGCGGACAGCCCTTTTTGATTGACGCGCTATCAGTCGTTGCTTGGCTTGTTCACAGCCTGCAAAACGTACTGCGGCAAGGCAAAGGCACCGATGTGGATCTCCGGATTGTAGTAGCGGGTGATGATGCCGCTGCCGGCGAACCGTTGTTGCAGGGTTTCGCGGGACAATTTGCGATAAGCGGTATTGGTCGCGCCCCAGGCGAAGGTCATCGCGCCGCCGATATAAGTCGGCACGGCGGCCTGATAGAAGTGCCAGTCAGGGAACAGGCTGCGCAGACGACCGGCGGTGGTTTTGACTTCTTCGATCTGCATGAACGGCGTGCCGTTCTGCGTGACCAGGATGCCGCCTTCGTTCAGGCAGCGGTGGCAGGCCTGATAGAAGTTCTCCGAGAACAGCACTTCGCCTGGCCCGATCGGGTCAGTGGAGTCGGAAATGATCACGTCGAACTTTTCAGTGGTGGTGGCGACGAAGCGCATGCCGTCGTCGATCACCAGGTTCAGGCGTGGATCGTCGAACGCGCCCTTGGAGTGATTCGGCAGGAATTCCTTGCACATTTCGACCACGGTACCGTCGATCTCGACCATGGTGATGTGCTCGACGCTGCGGTGCTTGGCCACCTCACGCAACATGCCGCCGTCGCCGCCACCGATGATCAATACGCGCTTGGCGGTGCCATGGGCGAGGATCGGCACGTGGGTCAGCATTTCGTGGTAGATGAATTCGTCGGCTTCGGTGGTCTGGATCACGCCGTCCAGCGCCATGACCCGGCCCATGCGCGGGTTTTCGAAAATCACCAGGTGCTGGTGTTCGGTGCGCACTTCGTGCAGCAGTTTTTCCATGCGAAAACGCTGGCCATAGCCTTCGTAGAGGGTTTCCAGGTAGTCGTTGGTCGGGGTGATGCTCATGGGAAGTGCTCCGATGAATGCGGGTGGCAACGGACGGTTACCCGCCCATGATGGCCAATCGATCGGCTCGATTGACCGGGAAAGGCGCGCATTCTACGTCGAGGAAGATGACAGGTCGAACCTCACTTGATGTCTCGCCACAATGCCCTGTGGGAGCGAGCCTGCTCGCGATAGCGATTTGTCCGCCACATCAATTCCGAATGTGCCGCCGTCATCGCGAGCTGGCTCGCTCCCACAGATTTTATGTCGCTTGGGAGAATGACTTCAGATTCTGACGTTACCCCGTGGCCCCGCGATCGCCCAAATGATCAGGCCCAAAACCGGCAGCAACAGGATCAACAGCACCCAGAGGACTTTCATCCCGGTTTCGGCGCCACTTTTGAGTACGTTGATGATTGCCCAGATGTCCAGGGCAAGGATGATCAGGCCTACCAGGCTGTTGAACGTGGAACCCATGGTGACGCTCCTGAAGAGTGATTGGCCCTCTTAGGATAGCTGCCCGAGGCCAGGGTTCCGTTTTTATTGACAGCTTGCGGTTTTAAACGTGAACGGCCACTTTCAAGGCTTCCAGGGACGGCGCAGCGGCAATGCCGACTTCGGCGCACAGTTCCAGCACCCGCGGCACGTCGTTGCCGTAGACCAGAACGACTTGCAGTTCATCGTCGAGCAACTGGCTGAAGTTCATCAGCACATAGCCACCGTTTTCCTTGTTCAGGCTGCTCATTTGCACCTGAATGCGATTGAGCGCGGTCAGGGCTTCGGTCTTGGCCAGTTGCTTGGGTTTGATATTGAAGTCGACGCCCGGCCCGAACGAAGCAACGATCTGCGCGAACAGGTCCATGTAGGTGTCGGCCTGGAACATCACGGTCTCCGGCAGACTGCCGACGACCACCCACTCGCCCAGCGGGATCGGGAAGGTGTCGTCGTAGTTGATGTCCGGATTGGCCGCCAGGAAACCCTCGGGGTCCGCGTAAGCCTGGGCCGCCTCGTCAGCGACCTTGAGGATTTCGTCATCGCCCATGCACCCGGAGCTGATTTTGCTGATGAGTTCGACGAGTGCGGCTTTCATGGGGCAGATCCTGTAGCGAGGGAATTTTGAGGGCGCGAAGGATAACGCATTCAGTGAGTGCTGCGCAGGTTGCTCCCTCGCCACAGAAGTACAGCGTCAGCCCAGCAGTTTTTCCAACTGCGCAACGGTGTCCACAGCCCCCATGGTCCTGGCGGCTTCCAGCGCGGTGATGCCATTGGCGTCCCTGGCTTTCGGATCGGCACCTTTGCTGATCAGGTAGTCGACAATGGCGACGCGGTTGAACATCGCCGCCATCATCAGCGCCGTACGGTCATCGAACGACGAGCCTTCGACTTGTGCCCCGCCTTCAACCAGCGCCGTGACCACCGCCAGGTCGCCCTTGAAGGCGGCGCCGGCAATCGGGCTCTGGCCGTTGTCGTTGCGGATCTCCGGATCGGCCTTGTGTTCGAGCAAGACTTTTACCGTGTCCACATGACCATGGTAAGCGGCCAGCATCAGCAAGGTGTCGCCCTTGTGATTGCGCAGGTTCGGCGGCAAGCCCTTGGTCAGCAGCGCAGCCATCATGGCCGCATCGCCCTCCCGTGCCTTGTTGAATACCTGTTCGGCAAATTCGGCAGCTTCTTCGGGAGTCATCTGGCGGCTTTTGTCTGACATTGAACGCTCCACTTTCAGTTATTCGCAAAGCCGACAGTTTCCCGAGCAGCCCCGCTACTGTCACTTCTTTTTTCTGAAGCGGGGCCATAGGCACATTCAATATCGATATCGACCGCCGTGGATATCCTTCAGCATTTGCTCCGTCACCTGCACGTACGTTTCGGTTCCCGGCAGCCAGGCGTAGATCGGGTCAGCGCCGCTCCGGGCCGGGTCGAACGCTTCATCCTTGAGCCGGGTTTTCTGATATTTGAAGGTCCCGGTGGTCTCCATTTTCACTTTCACCCGCAGGAACAATGGCACGGCGTAGGCCGGCATCTGTTGCCGGGCGAAGGCCAGCAGCTCGCTGAAATCCAGGGTCGCCAGGGATTCGGCCGGCGTGATGGCGGCCATGCCGGCGCGGCCGTTGGTGTTGCGCACTTCCACACCATAGGCCACGGCTTCGGAAATATGCGGGTGTCGCAGGAGGATGTTCTCGACCTCGGTGGTCGAAACGTTTTCGCCCTTCCAGCGATAGGTGTCACCCAGCCGATCAACGAACTGCGCATGGCCAAAACCGATGTTGCGCAACAGATCGCCGGTGTTGAAGTAGCGGTCACCCTTGACGAACACGTCGTGGAGCACGACTTTTTCGGTCTTTTGCGGATCGGTGTAACCGTCCAGTGGCGCCTTGTCGTCGATTTTCGCCAGCAACAACCCCTGCTCGCCCTTGCCCACCTTGCGCATGAAGCCGTTGGCTTCGCGAATCGGCGCGCCGCTGTCGTGGTCGTAAACCGCCAACTCCCAGGACATCAGGGAAAAACCGACAGTGTTGTCGAAATTCAGAATGTTGGTGAAACCGATATTGCCGTCACTGGCGGCGTACAGCTCGCAGATGTGACACACGCCGAAACGTGTCTTGAATTCACCCCATGCGCCGGGGCGCAGGCCGTTGCCGATCATTTTGGTGACGCCGTGCTGGCGGTCGTCGGCAGTGGGCGGTTGATCGACCAGATAACGGCACAATTCGCCGACGTAACCGAGGGTGGTCGCGCGGCATTTGCGCACATCGTTCCAGAACTGACTGGCGCTGAACTTGCGCCGGATGGCAAATCCCGAGGCACCGCTGATGGCCGAACCCCAGCACACGCAAAGTCCGGTGGCGTGATAGAGCGGCAAGGTGCAATAGACGACATCGTCCGGGCGCATATCCAGCGCGATCATGCCGAAGCTCGCCGAGCTGCGCATCCAGCGCCCGTGCTTGAACACCCCGGCCTTGGGTAACCCGGTCGTGCCCGAGGTGTAGATATAGAAACAGGGGTCGTCGAAAAACACCTGCTGGCTGCTGACGGGGTTGTCACAGGCGTTGTCGAGGCTGGCGGTCATCAGGTTGACGAAACCCTCGGGGGAAACGCCCGGATGGCTGTAGGTGTCCCGATCAGCGACAAACCAGGTGCGGGCCTGCGCCATCGATACCCGTTCGCGTACCGCCAGAAACGCCGCCACCAGCTCTTCGCCGACGACGATGGCCACCGGCGCCACCAGATTCAGGCTATGCACCAGGGTATCGCGGGTTTGTGAGGTATTGAGCAGCGCACTGATCGCTCCGACCTTGGCCACCGCCAATATCGTCACCAGCAGCTCCGGACGATTTTCGATGAACACCGCCACCACATCGCCCTTGCCGATGCCTTGGGCAATCAAGTGATGGGCGATGCGATTGGCCCACTCGTTGACCTGTGCATAAGTCAGCGTGACCTCGCCGTACAGCAAGGCCGGCCCTTGGGGATTGCGCAAGGTCGCTTGTTCGAAACTCCAGCCCAGGCCACACGCTTGGGTCGGGTCCTTGACGTTAGCCACTTTCATTCCCTTCACCACCCGCGGAATGGCTTTGGCAATGGACGGCAGCTTGCGGAGCATCATGCCCCAGGTGATGGTGTCGCGTGGTGTGCGGCTCATGGTTGCTCCCGTTCGATCTTTTTATTGTCGGGCGGCGTTGATTGAGCCCGAAAATACGTCAACGGTTCTTGAGCTGTACACGCGGTTTTTGAAATGTTTTGTATCCGCCACAGCGATGTTGGAAATCATGAGCATCTGCGCGCGCAATGGTTCCATCGAATCGCCGACGACCACGCAAAATGCAGGATGCACGATGGCCCTTCATGCAAATTGCACGGAAAATTAAATCAGCAAAAAACGTAATTTATTGATTTATATAGAAATTCATTAAATTCGCGTGCTGGCACAATCGCTGCAACTACCCCCTCATGCTTGCCATTCCAGCGCTAACGGAGCCGAAAGACATGAGCCTGATTCAAGAAAAATTTTCGTCCTTGTTTTCCAACTTCGAAGTCACCACCCAGCCACGACCTGACGGCGGGATTCTGCTGACCCTGCGCGGTGGCGAAGACAAAGTGTTCAAGCGCTCGATTTCCTACCAGCAATTGCACAACGGCGATCAACTGTCGTGGGTCATCAGCGCGATCCGTCGCGACCTCGCCGAACAAGCCAGCGAACTGCCACAAATCTCCATGCTCCAAAGCCAGCAGCGGTTTGCCCTGCCGACCTATCATTCGCTGTAACGCCTGAAACAACTGTAGGAGCGAGCCTGCTCGCGATAGTCGTCAACGATAACGCGCGTGTCCTGGTTAAACCCGGCGCACTCGGGTCCATCGGCAGCAGGCTGGCTCCTTGGTTATGTGTGGCTTAGAACGTCGAGGGATCGATCCGCGCAAAACTGTCCACCGTGACATGCCCCGCCAATTCCCCGCCCTCACGGGCCAGCCCGCACGTGGCCATCCCTGCCCTGCGCGCCGCGTCCAGCTCTTCGACGATGTCCGACAGAAACAGAATCTGCGAGGCTTCCAGGCCAATGGCCTGTGTGATGTTGGTATAGGACTGTGCTTCGCGCTTGGGTCCTGACGTGGTGTCGAAATAGCCGCTGAACAGTGGCGTCAAATCCCCCGCTTCCGAGCAGCCGAAAATCAGGCGCTGGGCCTGGATCGAGCCCGAGGAATAGACAAACAGTTGATACCCCTGCTGATGCCAGTGCTTCAGCGCTTCGACGGCGTCGGGGTAGACGTGGCCTTTGAGTTGCCCAGCCTGGTAGCCCTGCTCCCAGACCATCCCTTGCAACGCCTTGAGCGGCGTGGCCTTGCGGTCTTCGGCAATCCAGCCCAACAGAATCTCGATCACCCGCTCGACGTCGGCATCCGGCGCATTGCTGTCGCGGCGCACGCTGGCCAGTTGTTCAGCGACGTCATTGCGCCCGGCGTTCTGACGGACAAAGTCCGGCAGGTGTTTCGCGGCGTAGGGAAACAGCACGTCGAACACAAAACTCACCGCGCTGGTGGTGCCTTCGATGTCGGTGAGAATCGCTTTGATCGGCATCGTTTCAGTCCTCAAGACGCGGGAAGCGGCCAGCGATGTCTTCGCCGGTGAAGTTGGCCACCCAGCCTTCCGGGTTGTTGAACAGACGAATCGCGACGAAGTGCGGATGCTCCCCCATGTCAAACCAGTGCCTGGTACCGGCAGGCACCGAGATCAGGTCGTTTTTCTCGCAGAGCACGGCGTAGACGTAATCGTCGATGTGCAGGGTGAACAAGCCACGGCCGGCGACGAAGAAACGCACTTCGTCTTCGCCATGCTGGTGCTCATCAAGGAACTTGGCGCGCAATTCGGCTTTTTGCGGGTGATCGCTGTTCAGGCTGATCACATCGACAGTGATGTAGCCGCGCTCGGTCATCAGCTTGTCGATCTGCTCTTGATAGGCGGCGATCACTTCTTCCTGACTGGCGCCCGGCTGGATTTTCGTCGCCGCTTGCCAGCGATCAAACCGTACGCCCTGCTCGGCCAGGGTCGAGGCGATGTCTTCGAAATGGGTCAGCACCTTGTTCGGAATGTCAGGGCTTGAGACGTGGTAGACGGACAGGTTGCTCATCGGGCAACTCCTTGACGGTTCAGGCTTTACGGTGAGAGAGCGAGCGGGTTTTCAACTCGCACTCGAACAAGAATTCAAAGGCCTCGATCTGCCGCAGGGCGTCGCTCATGCGTGCGCCCCAGGTGTAGAGGCCATGGCCGCGAATCAGGTAGCCAACGCAATCGGGATGGGCGTCGAGCCAAGGCTGTACCTTGGCGGCGAGGCGCGCAATGTCCTGATCGTTGTCAAAAATCGGCACCCGTACCCGCGACTCGTGGGTCGATACGCCGGTGAAGGCTTTTTGCAGTTCGTAATCTTCGAAATCGATGAAGTCTTCCGGCGTCAGGCGCGACAGCACCGTGGCGTTCACCGAGTGGGTGTGCAACACCGCGCCGATCTCCGGACGCCAGCTGTAGAGCTGAGTGTGCAGCAGGGTTTCGGCGGACGGTTTCTTGCCCGGTTCCAGGCTGTTGCCCGACAGATCCGTGGCCAGCACATCGTCCAGGCCCAATTGACCCTTGTGCTTGCCCGACACCGTCAGCAGCGCTTCGGTCGGCGACAGTCGGGTCGAATAATTGCTGCTGGTGGCCGGCGACCAGCCGCGGCCATACAGGAAACGCCCGGCGTCGATGATTTCCTGGGCGAGGTGTTCACGGGTAAGGCTCATGGCCTGTCCTCTTGCATACATGTGGCAATGATAACGGCAGCCGCGAGGGCTGCGAGGCTGGCAATACTAAAGGTCAATGCGGCGCCCAGGGCGTTCCAGCTGTAACCGGCGTACAACGCGCCCAGTGCGCCGCCGGTCCCGGCCAGTGCCGCGTACAACGCCTGGCCCTGGCCTTGCTGACGCGCGCCGAAGCTACGTTGCACGAATGAAATGGCAGCGGCGTGAAAGCTGCCGAATGTCGCCGCGTGCAACACCTGGGCAAACAACAACACCCAGAGGAACTCAGCCAACGAACCCAGCAACAACCATCGCAACGCCGCCAGCAGAAAACTCGCCAGCAGCACCCGGCGCAACGAAAATCGCGCGAGGATTTTGCTCATGGCCATGAACATCAGCACCTCAGCCACCACGCCGACGGCCCAGAGCATGCCGATGACCCCTCGGCTGTAGCCCAATCGCTCAAGGTGCAAGGTCAGAAACGTGTAGTACGGGCCATGGCTCATCTGCATCAGCGCCACGCACGCGTAAAAAGCCAGCACGCCGGGGCTGCGCAGTTGCTTGAGAAATCCCTCCCCCGCCACCCGGTGGCCCGGCGCCGGTTGCGCGTTCGGCACCCAAAGGCTGCTGAGCACGATCCCGGCCATGATCAGCACCAGCGCCGCCGGGTAGATGTCGAGACTCAGCCATTCGAACAACCGGCCCAGCGCGACCACGGTGATGATGAAACCGATGGAGCCCCACAGGCGAATCTGACTGTAGCGAGAGGTCTGGCCCTGCAGGTGTGCGAGGGTGATGACTTCGAATTGCGGCAACACGGCGTGCCAGAAGAACGCATGCAAGGCCATGACCATCGCCAGCCAGGCGTAGGTCTTGCTGACAAAAATCAGTGAAAAGGTCAGCAGCGTGCAGACCGCGCCGAAACGCACGATGGCCAGCCGCCGGCCGGTGTAGTCACCCAGCCAGCCCCAGATGTTCGGCGCCACGCATCGCATCAACATCGGGATCGCCACCAGCTCACCGATGCGCGCGGCGGAAAATCCCAGGTGATCGAAGTACAGCGCCAGAAACGGCGCCGTCGAACCGAGCAAGGCGAAATAGAACAGATAGAAACTGGAAAGCCGCCAGTACGGCAGCGCCGCCACAGCCATCAGACTGCAGCGGCTATCAGGTCAGCCATTAAAGCTGACCCAGCACCGGGGTGCTCACGCGCACATCGGCGTTTTGCCCACGGTGGCGCAGCAGGTGGTCCATCAACACGATGGCCATCATCGCTTCGGCGATCGGCGTGGCGCGAATGCCGACGCACGGGTCGTGACGACCCTTGGTGATGACGTCCACCGGGTTGCCATGAATGTCGATTGAACGGCCGGGCGTGGTGATGCTGGACGTTGGCTTCAGGGCCAGGTGCGCGACGATCGGCTGACCGGAAGAGATGCCACCGAGAATGCCGCCAGCGTTGTTGCTGAGGAAACCTTGCGGAGTCATTTCATCGCGATGCTCGGTGCCACGCTGGGCGACGCTGGCGAAACCGGCGCCGATTTCCACGCCCTTGACCGCATTGATGCTCATCAGCGCATGGGCCAGTTCCGCGTCGAGGCGATCGAAAATCGGCTCGCCGAGGCCCGGCATCACGCCTTCGGCGACCACCGTGATCTTGGCGCCGACCGAATCCTGGTCGCGGCGCAACTGGTCCATATAGGCTTCCAGTTCCGGCACTTTGTCCGGGTCCGGGCTGAAGAAGGCGTTTTCTTCTACTGAGTCCCAGGTCTTGAACGGAATTTCGATGGGGCCGAGCTGGCTCATGTAGCCGCGAATGACGATGCCCTGGGTCGCCAGGTATTTTTTCGCAATCGCGCCAGCGGCAACGCGCATGGCGGTTTCACGGGCCGAGCTGCGGCCACCGCCGCGATAATCGCGCTCGCCGTACTTGTGGTGGTAGGTGTAGTCGGCGTGGGCCGGGCGGAACAGGTCCTTGATCGCCGAGTAGTCCTTGGATTTCTGATCGGTATTGCGGATCAACAGGCCGATGGCGCACCCGGTGGTGCGACCTTCGAATACGCCGGAAAGGATTTCGACTTCGTCGGCTTCCTGGCGCTGGGTAGTGTGGCGGCTGGTGCCAGGCTTGCGCCGGTCGAGATCGCGCTGCAGATCTTCCAGGGAGATCTCCAGGCCCGGCGGGCAGCCATCGACAATGGCGACCAACGCCGGACCATGGCTTTCGCCAGCGGTGGTGACAGTGAACAGCTTGCCGTAGGTATTGCCGGACATGCAGGACGCTCCGTGAAATGAACCTGAATACGTAATGCGCGCCAGTATACGCAGGCTACCCAAGTAGTTCATCCTCGAACCTTATGGGTGTCGGCGAGTCCAACCGGCATCTTCGTTCATGATGGCGTGATGATGCTGCGAGTTCTAGCCTTGAGCCTTACCCTGTTTACCGGTTTCGTCCAGGCCACCGTCCTGCAACGGCCGATCACGTTGGATACCGGGAGCGGAGAGCTTTTCGGCTCGCTGCTGCTGCCCAAGTCCGACACGCCTGTGCCAGTTGTCCTGATCATTTCCGGCTCCGGCCCAACCGATCGAGACGGCAATAACCCCGACGGCGGGCGCAATGACAGCCTGAAACGGCTGGCCTGGGTGCTGGCCAAACACAACATCGCCAGCGTGCGTTACGACAAACGCGGCGTTGCGGCGAGCCTGGCGGCGACCCCTGACGAGCGCAACCTGACGCTGGACGCCTATGTTTCCGACGCCCAAGCCTGGGGGCGCAAGCTCAAGGACGATCCGCGTTTCGGCAAGCTGATTTTGCTGGGGCACAGCGAAGGCGCCTTGATCGCCAGTCTCGCGGCGCCGAGTGTCGATGCGGCCGCAGTGATTTCCTTGTCCGGCAGCGCCCGGCCGATCGATCAAGTGGTGCGCCAACAACTGAGCAATCACCTGCCGCCGCCATTGATGCTGCGCAGTAACGAACTGCTCGACAGCCTCAAGGCCGGGAAAACCGACGATAACGTGCCACCGCCCTTGCAGGCGATATTCCGCCCGAGCGTGCAGCCGTACCTGATTTCGCTGTTCCGCCAGGACCCTGCGGCGGCGTTCGCGAAGTTGAAAATGCCGGCGTTGATCATCCAGGGCAGCAACGATATTCAGGTCGGCGTCAATGACGCCAAAATGCTCAAGGCTGCCAAACCGGACGCCGAACTGGCACTCATCGAAGGCATGAACCACGTCATGCGCATCGTGCCCAACGACGTAAAACGGCAATTGGCTTCCTATAGAGATCCGCAATTGCCCCTGGCGGCCGAACTGGGCACTCGAATCCTCGGGTTTATTGACGCAATTCGCACCCGTTAAGCGCTTTAAACGACATTGTGGCGTGAAAACCGCTCGAGAACGCTTCGTCGCCCTCCAGTCTTGAAAAAAACGGCCGATAAGCCTTTGTCGCCAGCGCACTGGCTGGCGGCAAGCAGAGCTTGGACAGGATCTCGCCGTTATGACCGATACCCAGACTTCACCCGACACTACCGCTGAAAAAGACGCACCGCCAGCGGTCGAGCTGCCTTGGGCGGACGTTCACGTCGAGCACCACAAGATGCTCCGTCTGGCGCCGCTGCAGACCGACCGCAACACCGGCGGGCGCCCCCTGCGCTTTGTCGAGTTCGGTTATGCCGAGCGCAACGACAAGCAGCGCAGCCTGATGCGCATGAGCATCACCCTGCCCGGCCAACGCGTGCGCAAGGAACAGAATCATCTGGACGTGTGGGTCGACCACAGCGAAAAGCGCGTGCATTTCGGGCCGGACAGCGGCCTGCAAA
This sequence comes from Pseudomonas sp. MT92, assembly GCF_058792515.1. Classification (NCBI taxonomy): domain Bacteria; kingdom Pseudomonadati; phylum Pseudomonadota; class Gammaproteobacteria; order Pseudomonadales; family Pseudomonadaceae; genus Pseudomonas; species Pseudomonas sp. MT92. The sequence goes on along the minus strand of NZ_JBXAFA010000010.1, from coordinate 33,621 downwards.
TCGAACCGATGAACCGTGGTATCGGTCGCTTCATGGCGGCCCAGGGCATCACCTGGGCGAAGAAACGATGGCCCGGCTACACCGTCGACGGCACCGACCTGAACAACAAGGATGCGCTGAACGAAGACACCCGCCTGCGTCGCGACCACTTTTTGCGGGTGCACGGTTTCGATGTGGTTTACGCCGACGCCCAGCATTTGAAGGGCAGCGTCAAGGAAGTCCAGGTCGGCGACCTGTCGGGTGACTGGAACACGGAAAAACTGCAGATCGTGGAAATTCTCGAGGCAGCGCAGATGCTGCAGCAAGCCGAGCAGAACCTGGCCGAGCAGGAAGTCAAACTCAAGAAACACGAAGAAAAGGTCAGCAAGTACAAGCGTGAAGACGCCGGCTTGCGATTCACCATCACCTGCCTCGTGGCGTTTGCGGTGTTTCAGGCGGGGTTGTTGATCTGGATTGCGACACACCGGTAACCGCCGAAATCGGTCTGCGGTGAGACGCTTTTATGGCGAGGGCGCTTGCTCCCTCGCCATAAAGATTGCGGTCAGACGCGGGACGCGAACAATGCCTGATGATCCCGGCACTGTTCTGCCGACAGCATGAACACGCCATGCCCGCCGCGCTCGAACTCCAGCCAGGCGAAATCGACTTCAGGGTACAACGCCTCGACGTGTACCTGGCTGTTGCCCACCTCGACGATCAACAACCCCTTCTCGGTCAGGTGATCGGCCGCTTCGGCGAGCATGCGCCGTACCAGGTTCAAACCATCCTCACCGCAGGCCAGGCCCAGCTCCGGTTCGTGCTGGTATTCGTCCGGCATGTCGGCGAAATCCTCGGCATCGACGTAAGGCGGGTTTGACACGATCAGGTCGAAACGCTGCCCCGGCAAACCATCGAAACCATCACCTTGCACGGTGTAGACCCGCTCATCGACGCCGTGACGCTCGATGTTCTGGTTGGCCACTTCCAGCGCTTCGAACGACAGATCGGCCAGCACCACTTCGGCATTCTGGAACTCGTAAGCGCAGGCGATGCCGATGCAGCCGGAGCCGGTGCACAGGTCGAGAATTCGCGCAGGCTCGTCGGCCAGCCATGGCGTAAAGCGACTTTCGATCAGCTCGCCAATTGGCGAACGCGGGATCAGCACGCGCTCATCGACGATGAACGACAGGCCGCAGAACCAGGCTTCGCCCAGCAGGTACGCGGTCGGGACGCGCTTTTCGATACGACGCTTGAGCAAGTGTTGCAGGTGGACAAGTTCGTCTTCTTCCAGATTGCAATCGAGATAGCTGTCGGCAATTTCCCACGGCAAGTGCAGTGCACCCAACACCAGTTGACGGGCTTCGTCCCAGGCGTTGTCGGTGCCATGGCCGAAAAACAGATCCTCCCCATGGAAGCGGCTGACGGCCCAACGAATATGGTCACGCAGGGTACGAAGGCGGGAAGTGATCACGACGGCAAACTCCAGAAAAATCGACGGGCGATTCTATCAGTCAAACGCTGCCGCGACGACGCAGGAAAAACACTGGGGCTGTTGTAGGACTAATCTCTTTTTTACGCTCGGTCTTGAACAAAACGGACCACTTGACAACGCTGCACGCCAGTAACGACGGCGCTTGTAATGGTAGCCATTCACAGAAGCGCTCAGCCAGAGGACAATGTCGCAAAAGCCCCACTCCAAGGAGCCCCAGAATGTCTGTTCCAAAAACGATGTTTCAACTCAGCGGCCGCGGTTATGCAGCAGCCAATCTGAGCCATGCGACGCTTGTGATCATCGATGCCCAGAAAGAATACCTCAACGGTCCATTGGCCCTGAGTGGCATGGACGCTGCCGTCGCGAACATCAAGCAATTGTTGGGCGCTGCCCGCGCCGCCGGCCGCCCGATCGTGCATGTGCGCCACCTCGGCACCGTGGGTGGCCTGTTCGACCCGCAAGGCGAACGCGGCGAGTTCATCCCGGGGCTGGAGCCACAGGGCGACGAAACCATCATCGGCAAATTGCTGCCGAGCGCGTTCCACGGCACCCCACTTGAAAAACGCCTGCAGGATCTGGGCGCCCTCGACCTGATTGTCTGCGGTTTCATGAGCCACTCCAGCGTCAGCACCACCGTACGCGCCGCGAAGAACCTGGGCTTCCGTTGCACCCTGGTGGAAGACGCCTGCGCCACCCGCGACTTGCCCTACAAGGGCGGCGTCCTGAGCGCCGAGCACGTCCAGCAGACCGAAATGGCGATCATGGCAGACAACTTCGCCACCCTCGCCCTGACCCGCGAACTGATCTGATCGACGCTCAATGAGCGGTCTATACCGCCGCTCATCCGCAAAAGCCTCTCGTTAGCCGTAATTGTCTTAGCCTCAGGAACAACCCGGTCAACTCCCGGTCGAAGGGCCGATACCCATTGAGGAAGGTCGGAATGAAGTTATCCGATGGTTTTGACGCTCGCCGCTTGCGGCCCAAAGGCCAAAGCAACTGGCGTTTTCGAATCGGCGCGACGATTGCCGCGCTGCTGGCAATGTCCGGTGTGTTACTCGCCATGGCCGGTATCGCCAGCCTGCTCGGCCACGCACCCGCCCTGGGCGAGATGAACACCAATCGCGCCGGTGCGGCGGTGATTCTGGCGATTGGCTTGTGCGTGCTGTACCTCGGCGTGTGGCTCTGGCGTCGTAGCCGTCGTCGCTCGCGCCAGTCGCGAGAGCTGGCCATGTCCCCGCATTTGATGAAAAAACACGACTGAACCCGCGCTCACATCGAACGCGCGTGTTTTGTCGCGCGCCCATTCGCCTGGAGTTGGGTAAACTGGCCGCCCTTCGCGGAGGCTGACATGCAAGACGACGATTTTTTCCTGTTCAAAAGTGCGATCCAAGGCGTCAAGCCGATCAAGCACGATCGCGCCGAAACCGGCAAACCCAAGGCTGACCGCGCGCAGATCGCCAAGCTGCGTCAGGCCGCCACCGTGCGCACCGACGCCACCACCGTCGACGGACTCTCCGATCAGTTCGTCATCGATGTCGGCCCGGAAGACGAGTTGATGTGGGCGCGCGACGGTGTGCAGGAAAGCCAGATGCGCAAGCTCAAGATCGGCCAGATTCCGTTCGAAGGCAGCCTCGACCTGCACGGCATGAGCGTGGAAAAGGCCCGGGAAACCCTCTGGGCCTTTCTGGCCGAAGCGACCAAATTCGAAATCCGCTGCGTGCGCGTCACCCACGGCAAGGCCGTGCGCCTGGACGGTAAGCGGCCAATGATCAAAAGCCACGTCAACACGTGGTTGCGCCAGCATACGCAGGTACTTGGCTTCACCTCGTGCCAACCCAGACATGGCGGCGCCGGTGCCGTGTATGTGATGCTCAAACGAACCATGATGGAAGGTCGAGACGAGTAAAGCTGATGCGTCATGCTTGCAGCGTCGTGTCCGCCACCGTACCCTTGCCCTTTGCGTAAAATCCCACAGGTAGTTTCATGTCCCTGGAACAGAATTACACCGAGATCCTTGGCCAACTGGGCGAGGACGTCTCCCGCGAAGGCCTGCTCGACACGCCGAAACGTGCCGCCAAAGCCATGCAGTACCTTTGCCGCGGTTATGAACAGACGCTCGAAGAAGTCACCAACGGTGCCTTGTTCAGCTCCGACAACAGCGAAATGGTGCTGGTCAAGGACATCGAGCTGTACTCGTTGTGCGAGCACCACCTGCTGCCGTTCATCGGCAAGGCCCATGTCGCCTACATCCCGAGCGGCAAGGTCCTGGGGTTGTCGAAAGTCGCGCGGATCGTCGATATGTACGCCCGCCGCCTGCAGATCCAGGAAAACCTCAGCCGCCAGATCGCCGACGCGGTCCAGCAAGTCACCGGTGCCCTGGGCGTTGCGGTGGTGATTGAGGCCAAGCACATGTGCATGATGATGCGCGGCGTGGAAAAGCAAAATTCGTCGATGATCACCTCGGTGATGCTCGGTGAGTTCCGCGAGAACGCCGCGACTCGCAGCGAATTCCTCAGCCTCATCAAGTAATTCGCAGCACGAAAAAAACCGGCATTCATCGCCGGTTTTTTTTCGTCCGCGAAAATCAGGTAAGCTGCGCGCCTTTCATTTTTCGCTCCGTGAGGCTTTCAACGTGTTCGTAAAAGCGCTTCGTGTCGGCCTTGGCCAACTGATCATCTTCATCGACTTTCTCACTCGCCCCGGCAAGAAGCAGCGCCCGGTCGAGGCTCAGGCCCTGGTCAACAGCGCCGCCAAGGACCTGACCCTGTATCAATTCCACGCCTGCCCGTTCTGTGTGAAAACCCGTCGTACCCTGCGCCGCCTGAATGTGCCGGTGGCGTTGCGCGATGCGAAGAACAACGAACAGGATCGCCAGACCCTGCTGGAGCAAGGCGGCAAGATCAAGGTGCCGTGCCTGCGCATCGAAGAGAATGGCCAGACCACCTGGATGTATGAATCCAAGGTGATCATTGACTATCTGGACAAGCGCTTCGCTGCGGCCTGAAAAATCTCACCGGGGCTGACGGCCCCACACATCTTCAGGCAAACATAAACCGGCCCTTGCGCCGGTTTATTGGTTTTCAGGCGGCTTGCGCCGCCTGCGCCTGACGCACCACCGCCGCCAACCGCTTGAGCCCTTCATCCAGCCGCGCCGGGTCGATGTGGCTGAAATTCAACCGAAGATGCCCGGGGTTGTTGTCGGGATCCGGGAAGAACGGCTCGCCCGGCATGAACGCCACATCATTGGCCAACGCCGTATGGAGCAAGGTTCGGGTGTCCAATGGCTGCTTGAGAGTGAGCCAGAAAAACAGCCCGCCCTGGGGCACATTCCAGTCCGCCAGGTCGGCAAAATGGGTTTCCAGGGCCGCCTGAAACGCATCGCGACGCTCCCGGTAAAAGTCGCGCAATTCACTCAAATGCTCACGGAATTTTTCGCTGCCAATCCACTGTTGGGCTTGCCACTGGCCGACGCGGTTGGTGTGCAGATCCGCCGATTGCTTGAGTTTCAACAAATGCGGAAACAGATCCGCACTGGCAATCAGGTAACCGACGCGCAAACCGGGCAGCAAGGTTTTCGACACGGTGCCGGTGTAGATCCAACTGGATTTCTTCAAGCGACTGACAATCGGCGTGGCACTGCCTCCGTCGAAGGTCAGTTCGCGGTAAGGCTCGTCTTCGATCAGGGTCACGCCGAACTCGTCGAGCAACGCCGCCACGGCATTGCGCTTGGCTTCGCTATAGCGCACAGCCGATGGATTCTGGAACGTCGGGATCAGGTAGATGAACGCCGGACGGTGTTTTTCCAGACGGGTGCGCAATTGCGCCAGGTCCGGACCATCGGCTTGCAGCGGCACGGTCAGGCACTCGGCACCGAACAGTTGGAAGATTTGCAGCGCTGCGAGATAGGTCGGCGCTTCGAGCAGGATCTCGGTGCCCTTGTCGATGTAGAGCTTGGCCGCCAGGTCGAGGGTCTGCTGCGAGCCACTGACCACCAACACTTGGCTCGCCTCGCAGGGCACGCCCAGCGCCCGGGCCTCGGCGGCCAACATCTCGCGCAACGCCGGTTCGCCTTCGCTCATGCCGTATTGGCCCATGCTCAGCGGCATCTGATCCCATTCGACCTTGGGCAACATGGCTTCGGCCGGTAACCCGCCGGCGAACGACATCACTTGCGGGCGCTGGGCGGCGGCGAGGATTTCACGGATCAGAGAACTTTTAAGGCGCGAAACACGTTCGGAAAAAGCCATGGGGATCACCGGTAGCGAGGCCAGAGGAAAATGAGTCAAACTTGTTGACCAAAATTACGTCAGCCCGAGCGGATACGTCAATATGCTTGACCTTAAAAACCCGACATCCCAGCAACAAGCCATGGAAGCGTTTTTCTTCGGTTATCAGGCCTTCACCGCCAAGGCCGACGAAATGCTTGCGCGTCGAGGCTTGAGCCGTGTGCACCAACGCATCGTGTTTTTCATCGCACGCTACCCGAACTTGAGTGTGACGCAGTTGCTGGCCTTGCTGGGCGTGAGCAAGCAGGCGCTGAACATGCCATTGCGCCAACTGCTGGAAATGCATCTGGTGAACAGCGTCGCGTCCGAGACCGACAAGCGTAAACGCCTGCTGGAATTGACCGACGATGGGGCGCGTTTCGAACAATCACTGCGCCGCGAGCAGGTGAAATTGCTGGAACGGGTGTTTGCCGAGGCCGGGGAAGCGGCGGTGAATGGGTGGTTGGCGGTGAATATGGCTCTTGGGAAAAGTCAGGCTGTTGTTGATTGACTGTTCTGCCCTTATCGCCAGCAGGCTGGCTCCCACCGTGATTTGTGGTGAGCACAAAACCTGTGGGAGCCAGCCTGCTGGCGATGAGGCCCGCGAAGGCCATATATCCCTATTGCCAAACTTTTCGTCCACAAAATAAAAAACAATATTTGCTTTATTTGTACACAAAAGCATAATCCACCTCGTGCGAGTTCCTGACCAAGCAGTCAACAAATTCGCAAGTGCCTCAAAGGGCCGCTGCCCCCCTCTCGGGTCCGGCCCTGGAAATAACAATAAAACTCTTGAGGAGTATTCGCTGTGGAAAGCCGCAAATCCGAAGCATCGACGCTGGATCTCTCGCCGCCTTTACGCAATGGCTGGCTGGAGCGCATCTTTAAACTCAGCTTGCATGGCACCACGGTGAAGACCGAGTTGATTGCCGGTCTGACTACCTTCATCACGATGGCTTACATCATCTTCGTCAACCCCAACATCATGGCCGACGCCGGGATCGATCACGGCGCGGCGTTCGTCGCCACCTGCATCGCCGCCGCACTGGGTTGCCTGCTGATGGGCCTGTACGCCAACTGGCCCGTCGGCCTGGCGCCGGGCATGGGCCTGAACGCCTTCTTCACCTACACCGTGGTCGGCACCATGGGCTACAACTGGGAAACCGCCCTCGGTGCGGTGTTCGTGTCCGGTGTGCTGTTCATGATCCTGACCTTCTCGCGCGTGCGCGAATGGCTGCTCAACAGCATCCCGGTGAGCCTGCGCTTCGCCATGGGTGCGGGCGTGGGTCTGTTCCTGGGGCTGATCGGCTTGAAAACCGCCGGCATCATCGTCGACAGTCCAGCCACGCTGATCAAGCTCGGTTCCCTGCGCGAGCCTGGCCCGCTGCTGGCCGCCATCTGCTTTCTGATGATCGCCGTGCTCAGCTACCACAAAGTGTTCGGCGCGATCCTCATCAGCATCATCACCGTGACCTTGGCCGGTTGGGGCCTGGGACTGGTGCATTACGAAGGGATCATGTCGGCACCGCCGAGCCTGGCCCCGACCTGGATGGCAATGAACCTCGCCGGCGTGTTCAACGTCAGCATGATCAGTGTGGTGCTGGCCTTCCTCTTCGTGCACATGTTTGACACCGCCGGCACCCTGATGGGCGTAGCGCAGCGCGCCAACCTGGTCAATGCCGATGGCCGCATCGAAAACCTCTCCCGCGCCATGAAAGCCGACAGCGCCTCCAGCGTATTCGGCGCGATCGTCGGTGTTCCTCCTGTCACCAGCTACGTGGAAAGTGCCGCGGGTGTAGCGGCTGGTGGTCGGACTGGTCTTACCGCAGTGACCGTAGGTGTGCTATTTATTGCAGCCATGTTCTTCGCCCCGCTGGCCGGCATGATTCCCGCCTACGCCACCGCAGGCGCACTGATTTACGTGGCCATGCTGATGATGGGTGGCATGAAGCACATTGAGTGGGACGAAGCGACCGACAGCATTCCGGCGATCGTCACCGCCATCATGATGCCCCTGACCTTTTCGGTCGCTGACGGTATCGCGCTGGGCTTCATCACCTACGTGGTCCTGAAGGCCGGCACTGGCAAGTACAAGGAAATTTCCGCGAGTCTGTGGGTGCTCTGCGCGATCTTCATCGCCAAGTTCATCTTCTTGTAGACCTTACGCGGTACGCGCTTCAAACCAGCCTCACCCCGTCGGGTGAGGCTTTTGTGCAAATGGAGGAAAGTGATGAGTCTGGAAACCTGGCTGCTGTTCAGCGGCGCTGCGCTGGTGGTGATCCTGATACCGGGGCCACTGTCTTTGCTGATGATCAGCAACAGTTTGAATTACGGCCTGGTGCGTTCCTACCCGGCCTTTCTCGGTGGCGTGATGGCCTCGATTGGCCTGCTGAGCGCTTCGGCGCTGGGTCTGGGCGCGCTGCTGTTGGCGTCGGAGCAATTGTTCAGCGCGCTGAAGATCGTCGGAGCGCTGTACCTGTTCTACCTCGCCTGGCAGAGCTGGCAGCAATCGCGTCAACCGTCCCATGGTGCCGAAGTGCCCCAAGCGGCCCCGGTGCCACGCTTTCGTGCCCTGTTCGGGCGTGCCTTCATGCTGGGTGCGAGCAATCCGAAAGACATTCTGTTCTTCGCCGCTTTCCTGCCGCAGTTCTTGAGCGCCGAACAGCCGTTCCTCCCGCAGTTGCTGGTGATGATTGCCACGTGGACCGTGCTGGACCTGCTGTGCAAGTTGGCTTACGGGCTGGGTGCCCATGGCGCGGCGCGGTATCTGCGCAGTGGCAAGGGACAGAGCTGGTTTAACCGGATCAGTGCCGGGTTGTTCAGTGGCGCGGGGGCTGCTTCCCTACTCAGCCGTTAAGAGCTTCGCGGGCAAGCCAACTCCCACAGGTCGTGCGAATGACTTGTAGGAGCTGGCTCGCCGGCGAAAGCGCCAGCACAGGCACCACTTTCCTCCAGGCGAAAAAAAGCCCGCAGTGTGAGCGGGCGAAAGACCAAAGAAGCTATATGCGCAGTCGCTTCCAGGTTGAGGCAGCTGCTTGGGGGATCAGCTGCCGCGATAGGTGGAATAGCTGTAGGGCGAAATCAGCAAGGGCACGTGATAGTGGTCCTGCTCCGCAGAAATGCCAAAACGCAGCACCACCACATCCAGGAACGCCGGTTCCGGCAGTTGAACGCCACGGGCGCGGTAGTAATCGCCCGCATGGAACTGAATCTGGTAGACCCCGGTGCGGTAGTCATCACCTTGCAACAACGGTGCATCGACACGGCCGTCGCTGTTGGTTATCGCGTTGGCGACCCATTCCAGCTGCGAACCTTCAACACGGTACAACTCGACCTTGATCGAGCTGCCCGGGCAGCCATGTGCAGCGTCCAAAACATGTGTAGTCAAACGTCCCATTGATTCTGCGCGCCTGGCTGCGTGGAGCAGTCAGACCTCGCGCCTCCCGAAGTCAGTTGAAAAGGAGACCGCACCGTTTCGGAGCACGAAAAGCTGCGGCGAGCGATTGATTAAGACACTTTTCAAAAAAATTGTACACAACAAAAACGACATTTTTACGGCAAGCAGCGCCCTCCATGGATTTCCCGGCGGTTAACTGGCAAACCGCAGGCTGGTTGATCTCTCCAGCCATTAGCTGACCAATCAGGCAGGTTTCTTGCAGGATGGGATCAAGCGCGCGGAAAGATGACCGTTAATGAAAAATGCAAAAAATCAGGCTTACAAAGTGAATATAAAGTTGTATACAATCAGCCCATCGCTGTGACGCCAGCCTGTCTTTCCACTGCAGGCACGCCACACCACCCTGACAGCCACGAATAAGAAGGAAGACTGCAGTGAGCGCTGACTACCCACGCGACCTGATCGGTTACGGCAGTAACCCTCCTCATCCACACTGGCCGGGCAATGCCCGCATCGCCTTGTCCTTCGTGCTCAATTACGAAGAAGGCGGCGAGCGCAACATCCTGCACGGCGACAAAGAATCCGAAGCCTTCCTGTCTGAAATGGTCTCGGCGCAGCCACTGCAAGGCGCGCGCAACATGAGCATGGAATCACTGTACGAGTATGGCAGCCGTACCGGTGTCTGGCGGATTCTGAAACTGTTCAAGGAATTCGACATTCCGCTGACCATCTTCGCCGTGGCCATGGCCGCCCAGCGCCACCCGGACGTGATCCGCGCCATGGTCGAAGCCGGCCACGAGATCTGCAGCCACGGCTACCGCTGGATCGACTACCAGTACATGGATGAAACCCAGGAACGCGAGCACATGCTCGAAGCGATCCGCATCCTCACCGAAATCACCGGCGAACGCCCGCTGGGCTGGTACACCGGCCGCACCGGCCCGAACACCCGTCGCCTGGTGATGGAAGAAGGCGGTTTCCTCTACGACTGCGACACCTACGACGACGACCTGCCCTACTGGGAACCGAACAACCCGACCGGCAAGCCGCACCTGGTGATCCCGTACACCCTGGACACCAACGACATGCGCTTCACCCAGGTCCAGGGCTTCAACAAGGGCGACGATTTCTTCGAATACCTCAAAGATGCGTTCGACGTGCTGTACGCCGAAGGCGCCGACGCTCCGAAGATGCTGTCGATCGGCCTGCACTGCCGCCTGATTGGCCGTCCGGCGCGTCTGGCCTCGCTCAAGCGCTTTATCGAATACGCTAAAAGTCATGAACAGGTGTGGTTCAGCCGTCGCGTCGACATTGCACGCCACTGGCAAGCAACCCATCCGTACCAAGGGGCTGCCAAATGAGCACCTTTCAATCCATCAAGCCATCGACCCTGAGCCGCGACGCGTTCGTCAGCGTGTTCGCCGATATCTACGAACATTCGCCATGGGTGGCCGAAAAAGCCTTCGAGCTCGGCCAGGACGCTTCGATCGACGAGATCGAAACCCTGCACCAGCGCATGAGCGACATCCTGTTGAGTGCTGATCAGCAAAGCCAGCTGGCCCTGATCAACGCTCACCCGGACCTGGCCGGCAAAGCCGCCGTCCAGGGCCAATTGACCGAAGCCAGCACCCATGAACAGGCTGGCGCCGGTATTCACCAATGCACGGCCGAAGAGTTCCAGCGCTTCACCGAGCTGAACGACGCCTACAAAGCCAAGTTCAAGTTTCCCTTCATCATGGCGGTAAAAGGCAGCAACCGGCATCAGATCCTCGCGGCGTTCGAAACGCGCATTCACAACCCGGTCGACACCGAATTCAAGTGCGCGCTGGCGGAGATCAACAAGATCGCCCTGTTCCGATTACTGACCCTATAGCGATCCTGGCCCGAGAAACCTCATGAACGCTTGCGTTTCCCAGGGCCCCGAGAGCATCCCAAGCCAACTTATTAAAGGCAGACAAGAAGAATGAAAGCTTACGCCGTACCTTTCGAGAAGTTCGTCAACCTGGCCGACGCCCGCCTGGGCACCAAAATCATCTCGGTCACCGATGACTGGTTCGCAGACGCCAATCGTCTGTTCCAACCGACCCCGGCCGTCTGGAAGGAGGGCGTGTTCGATGACAACGGCAAGTGGATGGACGGCTGGGAATCGCGCCGCAAGCGCTTCGAAGGCTATGACAGCGCAGTGATCCGCCTGGGCGTGCCGGGCTCGATCAAAGGCGTCGACATCGACACTTCATTCTTCACCGGCAACTTCCCGCCGTCGGCCTCCCTGGAAGCCTGCTTCCTGGCCGAAGGCGAGCCAGACGAAAACACCCAGTGGACTGAAGTGCTGTCCGCCGTCGAACTGCAAGGCAACAGCCACCACTACCACGAAATCAACAACGACCAGGCCTTCAGCCACCTGCGTTTCAACATCTACCCGGACGGCGGTGTAGCCCGTCTGCGCGTGTACGGCATTCCGTTCCGTGACTGGTCGGCTGTTGGCGACAACGAGCAAGTCGACCTGGCTGCAGCCCTCAACGGTGGCCGCGCCCTCGCCTGCTCCGACGAACACTTCGGTCGCATGAGCAACATCCTCAACCCGGGCCGTGGCATCAACATGGGCGACGGCTGGGAAACCGCGCGTCGCCGTACACCGGGCAATGACTGGGTGATCGTCGCACTGGGCCACCCGGGCGAAATCGAGAAAATCATCGTCGATACCCTGCACTTCAAGGGCAACTACCCGGACAGCTGCTCGATCCAGGGCGCCTTCGTCAAGGGCGGTACCGACAGCCAGATCGAAACCCAGTCGCTGTTCTGGCGCGAACTGCTGCCAAGCCAGAAGCTGGAAATGCACGCCGAACACACCTTCGCCGAGCAGATCAAGGCACTGGGCCCGATCACCCACATCCGCCTGAACGTGTTCCCGGACGGTGGTGTGAGCCGCCTGCGTGTCTTGGGCAAGGTCGCTAAATAAGCATTGAACCCAATCGCCAGCAGGCTGGCTCCCACACGGAAATGCATTCCAAATAGGGGAGCTGGCTTGCCAGCGATGACGACAGAACCAACAACACAGAATTCGGATAAGAACAGCATGCGCACACTGACGATTGAACCGCTGACCAAAGAAGCCTTCGCCCCTTTCGGTGACGTGATCGAAACCGACGGCAGCGATCACTTCATGATCAACAACGGTTCGACCATGCGCTTCCACAAACTGGCGACGGTGGAAACCGCCACGCCAGAGGACAAGGCGATCATCAGCATCTTCCGCGCCGACGCGCAGGACATGCCGCTGACCGTCAGCATGCTGGAGCGTCATCCGCTGGGCAGCCAGGCGTTCATTCCGCTGCTCGGCAACCCCTTTCTGATCGTGGTCGCGCCACTTGGCGATGTACCTGTATCAGGCTTGGTCCGCGCCTTCGTCACCAACGGCAGGCAGGGCATTAATTACCATCGCGGCGTCTGGCACCACCCGGTGCTGACGATCGAAAAGCGGGATGACTTCCTGGTGGTTGATCGCAGTGGCACAGGCAATAACTGCGATGAGCATTTTTTCAAAGAGGATGAGCGTTTGATCCTCGCCCCCCACCAATAAGAGAAGGTCTGATCACTCGACAACAGAGTGACAGGCGAGAGGTAAAGACTGTGGAAGCACATCTGTTGGAATGGCTGAACCTGAGCGTGCGCTGGGTTCATATGATTACTGGTGTGGCCTGGATCGGCGCATCGTTCTACTTCGTCTGGCTGGAAAACAACCTCAATCGGGTCAACCCGAAAAGTGGTCTGGCCGGTGATTTGTGGGCGATCCACGGCGGCGGTATCTACCACCTGGAAAAATACAAACTGGCCCCACCGACCATGCCGGACAACCTGCACTGGTTCAAATGGGAAGCCTACTTCACCTGGATGTCGGGGATCGCGCTGCTGTGCGTGGTGTTCTACTCCAACCCGACGCTCTACCTGCTGGCTCCCGGCAGCACCCTGAGCGGCCCTGAAGGCGTGGCCATCGGTATCGGCTCGCTGTTCATCGGCTGGTTCGTCTACTCCTTCCTGTGCGACTCGGCCCTGGGCAAACGCCCTGCCCTGCTCGGCTTCATCCTGTTCGTACTGATCATTGGCGCCGCTTACGGCTTCAGCAAGGTGTTCAGCGGTCGTGGTGCGTACCTGCACATCGGCGCGATCATCGGCACCATCATGGTCGGTAACGTGTTCCGCATCATCATGCCGGCGCAGCGGGCACTGGTGGCGGCGATTGCCGAGAACCGCACGCCTGATCCGGCGCTGCCCGCCAAAGGCTTGCTGCGTTCGCGTCACAACAACTACTTCACCTTGCCGGTGCTGTTCATCATGATCAGCAACCACTTCCCGAGCACCTACGGCAGCCAATACAACTGGCTGATCCTGGCCGGGATCGCGGTGCTGGCGGTGTTGGTGCGTCATTACTTCAACACCCGTCACGACAGCCACAAGTTTGCCTGGACCTTGCCTGTGGCAGCGGTCGGCATGATCAGCCTGGCCTACGTCACCGGCCCTGCGCCGATGACCAGCCCGGACGTGGCCAAGGCGCCTGCGAAGATCGAATATCAGCCGCTGCCGGAAACAGCATTGGGTGGTGGTTTGAAACCCGCTGAAGCCAAACCTGCAGAAGCACCGGCCGCCGCACCGGCGCAAGCGTCGAATGCGGGTCCTGGCTTCAACAAGGTGCACAGCGTGATTCAGGAACGTTGCGCGGTTTGCCACTCGGCCAAACCGACCAGCCCGCTGTTCAGCGCGGCCCCGGCCGGTGTGATGTTCGACACCCCTGAGCAGATCCGCCAGAACGCTGCGCGTATCCAGGCTCAAGCCGTCGCCAGCCAGATCATGCCCCTGGGCAACATCACCAAGATGACCCAGCAGGAACGTGACCTGATCGGCGCCTGGATCGTTCAGGGAGCACAGACCAACTAATCGTTAAAAGCATCGCTGGCAAGCCAGCTCCCACAGGGTTTTGCACTGCCTGTGTGGGAGCTGGCTTGCCAGCGATTGGCCGCAACGCGGTTTACCTGATGCAAAGAAACAGCTGTGAGCAACCCGGCAGCCGTTCAATCACAAGAATAAAAAAGATCCGAGGTGTTGCATGTCCGAGCTCTCCAAAGCGCGCATCCCCGACGCACCCGCCATTCAGCGTTTGCCCCTTTTGCAACTGATCCTGGTCGGTCTGCAACATGTTCTGCTGATGTACGGCGGCGCCATCGCGGTGCCGCTGATCATCGGACAGGCCGCTGGTCTGAGTCGTGAAGAAATCGCCTTTCTGATTAACGCCGACCTGCTGGTGGCCGGCATTGCCACCATCGTTCAGTCGCTCGGCATCGGTCCCGTGGGCATTCGCATGCCCGTGATGATGGGCGCCAGTTTCGCCGCCGTCGGCAGCATGGTCGCCATGGCCGGCATGCCCGGTATCGGCTTGCAAGGGATCTTCGGCGCGACCATCGCCGCCGGGTTCTTCGGCATGATCATCGCCCCGTTCATGTCCAAGGTCGTACGCTTCTTTCCGCCGCTGGTGACCGGTACGGTCATCACCTCGATCGGTTTGTCGCTGTTCCCCGTGGCCGTGAACTGGGCCGGAGGCGGTGCTGCGGCCAGCCAGTTCGGCTCGCCGATTTACCTGATCATCGCCGCGCTGGTGCTGGGCACCATTTTGCTGGTACATCGCTTCATGCGCGGTTTCTGGGTCAACATTTCCGTGCTGATCGGCATGTGCCTGGGCTACATACTCTGCGGCCTGCTCGGCATGGTCGACCTCAGTGGCATGGCCCAGGCCCCGTGGCTGCAATTCGTCACCCCGCTGCATTTCGGTATGCCGAAATTCGAACTCGCGCCGATCCTGTCGATGTGTCTGGTGGTGGTGATCATCTTCGTCGAGTCCACCGGGATGTTCCTGGCCCTGGGCAAGATCACCGGCCAGGAAGTCTGCCCACGCATGCTGCGTCGCGGCTTGCTGTGCGATGCCGGTGCTTCGTTTGTCGCCGGTTTCTTCAACACCTTCACCCACTCCTCCTTCGCCCAGAACATCGGCCTGGTGCAGATGACCGGCGTGCGTTGCCGCTCGGTGACCATCGTGGCCGGCGGCCTGCTGATCGTCCTCAGCCTGTTGCCCAAAGCCGCGTTCCTGGTGGCGTCGATTCCGCCAGCGGTGCTCGGCGGTGCCGCCATTGCGATGTTCGGCATGGTCGCCGCCACCGGGATCAAGATTCTTCAGGAAGCCGATATCGCTGACCGTCGCAACCAGCTGCTGGTAGCGGTCAGCATCGGTATGGGCCTGATCCCGGTGGTACGTCCTGAGTTCTTTGCCCACCTGCCGGTGTGGATGAGCCCGATCACCCACAGCGGTATCGCCATGGCCACGCTCAGCGCGCTGACCTTGAACCTGCTGTTCAACATCCTCGGCGGCGCCGAACGCGCGGCCATCAACGACTGCCACGCCCACTGACAGGTAACCACCCCCCCCTGTAGGAGCGAGCCCGCTCGCGATGGTCATCAACGATAACGCGTGCATCCAGGATGAGCGCGGTGTCCTTGAGGTTTTCGCGAGCAGGCTCGCTCCTACAGGGCAGGGGTTGCCTGCGCCTGAAAAATAAAAACAAGAAGGAGCAACAGATGATTCGTACCCAGAAAACCATGATGTTGGGCGGTGGCCTTCTGGCCGCCAGCCAGGCCATGGCCGGCGATTTACTGCTGTGGCAAACCAACAGCCTGAGCTATCTGTACGGCAAGGATTTCGCGGTCAACCCGCCGATTCAGCAGACGGTGACCTTCGAGCACGCCGATCGCTGGAAGTACGGCGACAACTTCCTGTTCATCGACAGCACCTACTACAACGGCGAAAAAGACCGAAACAAGGGCGTTCACGCCTACTACGGCGAGTTCAGCCCGCGCCTCTCGTTCGGCAAAATCCTCGACCGCCGCTTCGAACTCGGCCCGATCAAGGACGTATTGCTCGCCATGACCTACGAGAATGGCGAAGACGATACCGAAGCTTATTTGATCGGCCCCGGTTTCGATCTCAAGGTGCCCGGCTTCAACTATGTGACCCTGAACTTCTATCGCCGCCACACCGAAGGTTCACGGCCCGGCGATGGGGTCTGGCAAATCACACCAGGCTGGTCCTATACCCTTCCATTGGGCAATTCGAGCCTGTTGATCGACGGCTACATCGACTGGGTCGTGGACAACGACCAGAACTCACATGGCACCTACCACGCCAACCTGCACTTCAACCCGCAGATCAAATACGACCTGGGCAAAGCCTTGGGTTGGCGCGAAAAACAGGTGTATGTCGGCGCCGAGTACAGTTATTGGAAAGACAAATACGGCATCGAGAACAGCTCCAGACTCGACACCCATGAAAACACCACCAGCCTGCTGGTGAAGGTGCATTTCTAAGATGGCCCGCAATCGTGCCCCAGACCTGCCGTCGGTGCGCTGTTGCGGGGCACTTGAGACCTGGCCGAGGAGTCAGTATTCTCCGCGGCCGCCTGAATCCGCTTTAAAAAAAAGCCCGGATTTAATTCCTGACCAGAAAGCCAACTTATCCCGGCTCTGGACGGTACCAAGGCATCCCCAATCCCCTCTCAATCGACTGTTCCTGAGCAGCCGAGCGGGAGTTTTTTTGCTTTTCGAATGCCTTGGCGCAGCTTTTGCTAACAGCACTAAAGCTGACCGATTGGATGATTTTTATCGCTACAGAAAAAGGCGCCACACCAGAGCGTCGACCTTAAAAAAATAACGTGGAACCACTGACATTTTTGGGAGCAACCGAATGAAACGTACGTGCACTAGCCTGATGCTGGCCGGATCGATGCTGGCAGGGGGCCAGGCCATGGCCGGCGATTTGCTGCAATGGCAGAACAACAGCCTGACCTATCTGTATGGCAAGGACTTCCAGGTCAACCCGCGCATTCAGCAGACAGTGACCTTCGAACACGCCGATGGCTGGAAATACGGCGACAACTTCATGTTCGTCGACAAGATTTTCTACAACGGCAAGGACGACAGTTATGCCGGCTCGAACACCTACTACGGTGAAATCAGCCCGCGGCTGTCGTTCGGCAAAATCTTCGATCAGAAACTCGAGTTGGGTCCGATCAAAGACGTGTTGCTCGCCATGACTTACGAGTTCGGTGAAAACGATACCGAGTCCTACCTGATCGGTCCCGGTTTCGACCTGGCCATCCCCGGTTTCGACTACTTCCAGTTGAACTTCTACAACCGCCACACCGAAGGCAGCCGTGCGGGCGACAACGTCTGGCAGATCACGCCCGTCTGGTCCTACACCATTGGGGTGGGCGACTCGGACGTACTGATCGACGGCTACATGGACTGGGTGGTCGATAACGACAAGAACGCCAAAGGCACCTACCACGCCAACCTGCACTTCAATCCGCAGATCAAATACGACCTGGGCAAAGCGCTGAATTTCGGCGCGAAGCAGTTGTATGTGGGGGTTGAGTACGATTATTGGAAAGACAAGTACGGCATTGAAGACAGCCAGTACTTCAAGACCGACCAGAGCGTGACCAGCTTCCTGGTGAAGTTCCACTTCTGATCCTATAGAAGCGAGCCTGCTCGCGATGGATCAGAGAGCGCCACGGGGTGTCAGGCTCCCAGCGTCATCGTTAACGTCCATCGCGAGCAGGCTCGCTCCTACAACCCGAGAAACCGGCGCAGCTCTTCCTTCTTGGCCAATGCGTCCCGCCGCCCCAAATCAATCAGCTCGCTGCAATACCCCGCCTCGAACAGCAGATAACTCAGGACCCCCGCCCCACTGGTCTTTGTCGCACCCGGCCCGCGCAGGAACAGGCGCAACGCCGCAGGCAATTCCTGGCGATGGCGCGCGGCAATCTCGTCGATGGGCTGGCTGGGAGAAATCACCAGCACCTCCACCGGCGCCACGCCCAGCGCCCGGGTTGGCGCACCGTCGGGCAACAAATGACTGAACTGATTCAATCGCTGCAGCAGTTCGATGTCGCTTTCCAGGCTGTCAATGAACGTACTGTTGAGCATGTGCCCGCCGATCTGCGCCAGGGTTGGCTGTTGACCGGTGTAGGCACGTTGCAGCGGCTGCTCGGGGTCGACCCCGCGCGGGTTGCCGCTGACGCCCACCACCAGTACTCGACTGGCGCCCAGGTGCAGCGCCGGACTGATGGGGGCCGATTGGCGCACCGCACCATCGCCGAAATACTCCTCGCCGATTTTCACCGGGGCGAACAGAAGAGGAATGGCCGAACTGGCCAACAAATGATCAACGGACAACCGGGTGGGAATGCCGATCCGCCGATGGCGCAGCCAGGAGTCGATGGTGCCGCCCCCTTGATAGAAGGTCACAGCCTGGCCTGACTCATATCCGAAGGCGGTGACGGCCACCGCATGCAACTGCTTTTGCGCGATGGCTTCGGCAATGCCGTCCATCTGCAATCTGTCGTGGAGCAGCCTGCGCAACGGCGAGCTATTAACCAGGGCCACCGGGACCCGGGCGCCAAGCCCCAGCAAGCTGTGACTGACGAAGCGGCTGGCCTGGTGGATCACCCCCGGCCAGTCACTGCGCAGCACCAGATGGCTGCGAAAGCCTTGCCAGAACGCCGTCAGGCGTTCGATGGCCGCGCGAAAATCCGTCGCGCCGCTGGCCAGGCTGACCGCGTTGATCGCCCCGGCGGAAGTGCCGACGATCACCGGAAACGGATTGTCCGCGCCCAACGGCAACAACTCGGCAATCGCCGCCAGGACGCCGACCTGATAGGCCGCCCGCGCCCCACCGCCGGAAAGAATCAACCCTGTAACCGGTTCCCTTGGACTCATGCACAACGCTCCATGGTGCTTTATGGGATGTCACTGCAGAAGCGGCCTGCTCGCCGAGGTCATCAACGATAACGCCGGGGGGCTGACACCCCACGGCGCTCTCAGGCTTTTCGCGAGCAGGCTCGCTCCTACAGGAGATCGTGCTTCAACCGCGTTTGGCGTACAGCTTGGGCTCGCCGGGTGGACGGCTCTTGAAGCGGCGATGGGCCCAGAGGTATTGCTCCGGGCGTTCGCGCAAGACACCTTCGATCCACTGGTTGATTCGCAGGCAATCGGCCTCTTCGGTTTCACCGGGAAAGCCTTCGAGCGGCGCGTGAATCACCAGGCGATATCCGCTGCCGTCCGCCAGGCGCTCCTGGGTGAACGGCACCACCAATGCCTTGCCCAGCCGTGCGAACTTGCTGGTGGCGGTGACAGTGGCCGCCTGGATACCAAACAATGGCACGAAGATACTTTGCTTGGCGCCGTAGTCTTGATCCGGCGCATACCAGATGGCCCGGCCTGCCCGCAGCAACTTGAGCATGCCGCGCACGTCCTCACGCTCAACCGCCAGCGAATCAAGGTTATGCCGTTCACGGCCACGGCGCTGGATGAAGTCGAACAACGGGTTTTTGTGTTCGCGGTACATGCCGTCGATGGTGTGTTGCTGGCCCAGCAAAGCGGCGCCGATTTCCAGCGTGGTGAAATGCAGCGCCATCAGGATCACGCCCTTGCCGTCGCGCTGGACCTGCTTCAAATGCTCCAGCCCTTCGACATGGGCCAGCTTCGCCAGACGCTTGCGTGACCACCACCAGCTCATGGCCATTTCGAAAAAGGCGATGCCGGTGGAGGCAAAATTTTCCTTGAGCAGGCGTTTGCGCTCGGCAGCGCTCTTTTCAGGGAAACACAGCTCAAGATTGCGCTTGGCGATGCGCCGTCGGTCGCCGGCCACCCGATACATGAGCGCGCCCAGCACACGACCGATCCACAACAATGCCGGATACGGCAACTGCACAATCAGCCACAACAGCCCCAGGCCGCACCACAGCGGCCAGAAGCGCGGAGAAAGAAAGGTTGTTCGAAAACGCGGGCGATCCATTAAAGGTTCCGAAAAGACGATGGCCGCGCATTCTACATCGTTCGACCCGGCTTGCGGCCTGCGGGCGTTCTCGTTATAAGTCTCGGCACTTTTAGTGACAAGTCGTTGTATGCCGACCATGAGCCAAACCGAACCGCTAGACCAAGATCCCGTGTTCCAGCTGAAGGGCAGCATGCTCGCCATTACGGTGCTGGAACTGGCCCGTAACGACCTCGAAAGCCTTGACCGGCAACTGGCTGCCAAGGTCGCCCAGGCGCCGAACTTCTTCAGCAACGCGCCGTTGGTACTGGCCCTGGACAAACTGCCGGCCAACGAAGGCTCCGTCGACTTGCCGGGGCTGATGCGCGTCTGCCGCCAGCATGGTCTGCGCACCCTGGCGATCCGCGCCAACCGCATCGAAGACATTGCGGCCGCCATTGCCGTCGATCTGCCCGTGTTGCCGCCCTCCGGCGCCCGTGAGCGACCGCTGGACCTGAACGAAGGCGCGGTGGTGAAAAAACCGGAAAAACCACCGGAGCCGACCATCAAGCCGACGAAAATCATCACCTCGCCAGTGCGCGGTGGTCAGCAGATCTATGCTCAGGGCAGTGACCTGGTGGTGATCTCGTCGGTCAGCCCCGGCGCGGAACTTCTCGCCGATGGCAACATCCATGTATACGGCCCCATGCGTGGCCGTGTGTTGGCCGGGGTCAAAGGCGACACGAAAGCCAGGATTTTCTGTCAGCAAATGAGCGCTGAACTGGTCTCCATCGCCGGTCATTACAAGGTTTCCGAGGACTTGCGTCGCGACCCTCTATGGGGTTCGGGCGTACAGGTCAGCCTGTCGGGCGACGTGTTGAACATCATTCGGCTTTAACGGATACTGCCGCATTTTCCAAGCATCTCTAAAACGTAGCGAAAACGGCTCAAACGAAGTAGGAAAAAGGTCGAAAGCAGTGTTTACCGGAGGTAAACGCCGCCAGGGACCGGGTTCCAGCCAAGGCTGTCCGACTGCAGTAGTTTTCAAGAGATGTTTTTCAGGGGCTAAAAGTCCTTTTTCCTTAGGGGTGAAACACCTTGGCCAAGATTCTCGTGGTTACATCCGGCAAGGGTGGTGTGGGTAAGACCACCACCAGCGCCGCTATCGGTACAGGCCTCGCTTTGCGCGGTCACAAAACAGTTATCGTCGACTTCGACGTCGGCCTGCGTAACCTCGACTTGATCATGGGTTGCGAGCGCCGCGTGGTGTATGACTTCGTCAACGTCGTCAACGGCGAAGCCAACCTGCAACAGGCCCTGATCAAAGACAAGCGCCTGGAAAACCTCTACGTCCTGGCCGCCAGCCAGACCCGCGATAAAGACGCGCTGACCGTTGAAGGCGTGGAAAAAGTCCTGATGGAGCTCAAGGAACAGTTTGAGTTCGTCGTCTGCGACTCCCCGGCCGGCATCGAAAAAGGCGCCCACCTGGCCATGTACTTCGCTGACGAAGCGATTGTCGTGACCAACCCGGAAGTGTCCTCGGTTCGTGACTCCGACCGCATGCTCGGCCTGCTGGCCAGCAAGTCCCGTCGTGCCGAACAAGGTCAGGATCCGATCAAGGAACACCTGCTGATTACCCGTTACAACCCGGAGCGTGTGAGCAAAGGCGAAATGCTCGGCGTGGAAGACGTCAAGGAAATCCTCTCGGTGACCCTGCTCGGCGTGATCCCGGAATCCCAGGCGGTGCTCAAGGCATCCAACCAGGGCGTGCCGGTGATTCTCGACGACCAGAGCGATGCCGGCCAGGCCTACAGCGATACCGTTGATCGCCTGCTGGGCAAGTCCGTGAATCATCGATTCCTCGATGTACAGAAGAAGGGATTCTTCGAGCGCCTGTTTGGAGGCAACTAAGCAATGAACCTTTTTGACTTCTTTCGTGCCAACAAAAAGCAAAGCACCGCGTCGGTAGCGAAAGAGCGTCTACAGATCATCGTGGCGCACGAACGCGGCCAACGCAGCACCCCGGACTACCTGCCGGCCTTGCAGAAGGAACTGGTCGAGGTTATCCGCAAGTACGTCAATATCGGGTCCGATGACGTGCACGTCGCACTGGAAAGCCAGGGCAGCTGCTCGATTCTGGAACTCAACATCACCCTGCCAGATCGCTGAGTCGATCCGGCAGGAGCCACGGCGGCTCGATCATTCGAAACGTCTTCCCTGTGGGAGCTGGCTTGCCAGCGATAGCATCAACGCGTTGTGACAGTCAGACCGCGTTGCCTGCATCGCCAGCAAGCCGGCTCCTACAGAGAGGAGCGTATGAATGATCGAGCCGCCGTTGGCGTTTGTAACGAGGCTGTTTTAATGCCGTTGTCCAATATCCACATCCTTCACCAGGACGCCGCCGTGCTGGTGGTGAACAAGCCGACCCTGTTGCTTTCCGTCCCCGGCCGGGCCGATGACAACAAGGACTGTCTGATCACCCGTCTGCAAGAAAATGGCTACCCGGAAGCGCGAATCGTCCACCGACTGGATTGGGAAACGTCCGGCATCATTCTGCTGGCCCGTGACCCGGACACGCATCGCGAGCTGTCCCGGCAGTTTCACGACCGCGAAACCGAAAAAGCCTACACCGCACTGTGCTGGGGTCAGCCGGAACTGGACAGCGGCAGCATAGATTTGCCGCTGCGCTACGACCCACCGACCAAGCCACGCCACGTGGTTGACCATGAATTCGGCAAACACGCCCTGACGTTCTGGCGTGTGCTGGAGCGTTGCGGCGACTGGTGCCGCGTCGAGCTGACACCCATCACCGGTCGCTCTCACCAACTGCGCGTGCACATGCTGTCCATCGGCCATCCGTTGCTGGGCGACGGGCTCTACGCCCACGAGCAGGCACTGGCCGCCTGGCCGCGACTGTGCCTGCATGCGAGCATGCTCAGCTTCACCCATCCCCAAACCGGTGAACGCCTGCGTTTCGAGTGCCCGGCACCGTTCTGAACCACGGGCGCAAAACCTGTGGGAGCACGCTCGCTACCACAGGGATCTCGTCCAGATTCAATTTCGGTGACCAGCCGCACCATCAGTGCGACGCCATTTACCAGGCCAATACGTTAAACTGGCGCCATTGCTGTCTGGAGTTAGTACATGCGCGAAGAGTTGAACCAAGGCCTGATCGACTTCCTCAAGGCCTCCCCCACCCCGTTCCACGCCACCGCCAGCCTTGTTCAGCGTCTGGAAGCGGCGGGCTATCAGCGCCTCGACGAGCGCGAGCCATGGAATACCGAGACCAATGGCCGCTACTACGTCACCCGTAACGACTCTTCGATCGTCGCGATCAAGATGGGCCGCCACTCGCCACTGCACGGCGGTATTCGCCTGGTGGGCGCCCACACGGACAGCCCGTGCCTGCGGGTCAAGCCGCAGCCGGAACTGCAGCGCCAGGGTTTCTGGCAGCTGGGTGTCGAAGTCTATGGCGGCGCACTGCTGGCCCCCTGGTTCGACCGTGACCTGTCCCTGGCTGGCCGCGTGACCTTCCGTCGCGACGGCAAGGTCGAGAGCCAGTTGATCGACTTCAAAGCACCGATTGCGATCATCCCGAACCTGGCCATTCACCTCAATCGTGAAGCCAACATGGGCTGGGCGATCAACGCTCAGACCGAGCTGCCGCCTGTGCTTGCGCAGTTTGCCGGTGACGAACGCGTGGACTTCCGCGCCGTGCTCACCGACCAGCTCGCCCGCGAACACGGTCTGAACGCCGACGTCGTGCTCGATTACGAGTTGAGTTTCTACGACACCCAAAGCGCCGCCGTCATCGGCCTGCACGGCGACTTCATCGCCGGCGCGCGCCTGGACAACCTGCTGTCGTGCTACGCCGGCCTGCAAGCGCTGCTCAACGCCGACACTGAAGAAACCTGCGTATTGGTCTGCAACGACCACGAAGAAGTCGGTTCCTGCTCGGCGTGCGGCGCCGATGGCCCGATGCTGGAGCAGACGCTGCGCCGCCTGCTGCCCGAAGGTGATGAATTCGTACGGACCATCCAGAAATCCCTGCTGGTCTCGGCGGACAACGCTCACGGCGTGCACCCGAACTACGCCGACAAGCATGACGCCAACCACGGCCCGAAACTCAACGCCGGCCCGGTGATCAAGGTCAACAGCAACCAGCGCTACGCCACCAACAGCGAAACCGCCGGGTTCTTCCGCCACCTGTGCATGGCCGAAGAAGTGCCGGTGCAAAGCTTCGTGGTGCGCAGCGACATGGGCTGCGGCTCGACCATCGGCCCGATCACCGCCAGCCACCTGGGGGTACGCACCGTGGACATCGGCCTGCCGACCTTCGCCATGCACTCGATTCGCGAACTGTGCGGCAGCCATGACCTGGCACACCTGGTCAAAGTGTTGAGCGCTTTCTACGCCAGCCGCGAACTGCCGTAACCCCTGGAAAACGTCGCGGGCAAGCCCGCTCCCACAGGATTCGCATTCACCTGTGGGAGCGGGCTTGCCCGCGATGACGCCAGCTCACTCAATGCAAAGTTCATGATTGCAGTGGTTCATTTCTGATACACATCATCCCGCCCCACCAAAAGCCACCTAAACTTTAACCATCGCTTTCGACAAGGCAGTCGCCATGATCTCACTCTCCTCGTTTCACGCCATGCTGATCCCGATTCTGACCGGGATGATTCTGCTGGCCGTCGGCTTCAATTTTCGCGACAAGAATCTCGGCGTGTTCGCCATGTGGATCGGTATGCTCACCATCCTCGCCACCGTGGTGTTCAAGATCCTCGCCAAACTCAACGAATAAATCCTCCCCTCGACTCGCATTGGTTTTCGCAGGCTCGTACACTCGATCGACCCGCTCACCCCGAGGTTGACCGCCTAGTGTTCGCTCGCCTGCTCGCCCTACCGTGCCTGTTCCTGCTCTGCCTCATGACGCTGCTGCCGATGGCGCCTGCCCAGGCGGTCGGTCTGCCAAGCCTGCTCAGCCCGGCAAAAACCCAGCCCGAGGCACAGGAACCCTTGGGGCAATCCCTGGACGAAGTGATCAAATCACTGGAGAACGATCAGCAGCGAGCCCAGCTACTGGCGGATCTGAAGAAGCTGCGCGACGCCACGAAAAAGGCCCAACCCATCACCGAAGAGGGCGTGCTGGGCCTGATTGGCGGGACCCTGGCCAGTCTCGGAAAACAGTTTTCCGAAGCCGACAGCCCGATCACCCGTTGGTCCAACGAGTTCGACCTGGCCACCAACGAACTGATGGCACTGGCGCTACCGGCCAGTGAATGGCTACCCATCGCCTTCGCCTTCGCCATGATCCTGATGGTCTGGAGCCTGCTGGCGGCAGCGCTGATCTGGATCAGCCATCGGGTGCGCATGCGCTTCGGCCTCACCGAAGAACTGCCGCAACACCCCAAGGCCCTGGACATGCTGCGTTTCGCGTTGCGAAAACTCGGCCCCTGGCTGATTGCCTTGGTCATCACGGTGTACATGAGCTACGCGCTACCCTCGTCGTTGGGCAAAAGCCTGGCCATGGTGCTGGCCTATGCGCTGGTAGTCGGCACCTGTTTTTCCGCGATCTGCGTGATCGCCTTTTCCTTGCTCGAAGGTCCGCACCGCCACCGCGCCTTGTACATCCTTCGGCATCAGGCCTTCCGGCCGTTGTGGCTGATCGGCAGCTTCGCCGCGTTCGGTGAAGCGCTGAACGACCCACGCCTGATTGACAGCCTTGGCAGACATTTGGCGCACACCGCCGCGACGGCGGCCAACGTATTGGCTGCGCTGTCCACCGGTTTGTTCATCTTGCGATTCCGTCGGCCGATTGCCCACTTGATCCGCAATCAGCCGCTGTCCCGGCGCCTGACCCGCCGCGCCCTTAGCGATACCATCGAAATTCTTGGCACCTTCTGGTACGTGCCGGCACTGGTGCTGGTAGGGATTTCCCTGTTCGCCACCTTTGTCTCGGCCGGAGACACCAGCACCGCACTGCGTCAGTCGCTGATCTGCACCGTGCTGCTGGTGCTGTGCATGGTGATCAACGGTCTGGTGCGCCGCCATGCCCTCAAGCCGCAACGCGGCGTGAAGCGCCACGCACTGTACTCGGAACGCCTGAACAGCTTTTTCTATACCCTCGCCCACCTGCTGGTGTGGCTGGCGTTCATAGAACTCGGCCTGCGGGTCTGGGGCATGTCGCTGATCCGCTTCACCGAAGGCGAAGGCCATGAGGTCAGCGTCAAACTGTTCAGCCTCGGTGGCACGCTGATCTTTGCCTGGCTGATCTGGATTCTCAGCGATACCGCCGTGCATCACGCCCTCACCCGCTCGCGCAAAGGCCTGGCCAACGCCCGTGCGCAGACGATGATGCCGCTGATTCGAAACGTGCTGTTCGTGGCAATCTTCATCATCGCGCTGATCGTCGCCCTGGCGAACATGGGCATGAATGTCACGCCGCTGCTGGCCGGTGCCGGCGTGATCGGCCTGGCGATCGGTTTCGGTGCCCAGTCGCTGGTGGCCGACCTGATCACCGGGCTGTTCATCATCATTGAAGACTCCCTGGCCATCGATGACTACGTCGACGTCGGCGGCCACATGGGGACCGTCGAAGGCCTGACCATTCGTACCGTGCGCCTGCGGGATATCGACGGCATCGTCCACACCATTCCGTTCAGCGAAATCAAAAGCATCAAAAACTATTCACGGGAATTCGGCTACGCGATCTTCCGGGTCGCGGTGCCTGCGAGCATGGATATCGACAACGCGATCAAACTGATGCGCGAGGTCGGCCAGAAAATGCGCACCGATCCGCTGCAACGGCGCGACATCTGGTCGCCGCTGGAGATTCAGGGTGTGGAAAGCTTCGAGTCCGGCAACGCGATTCTGCGCGCCCGCTTCAAGACCGCGCCGATCAAACAATGGGAAGTGTCCCGGGCGTTCAACCTGTTGCTGAAACGGCATCTGGATGAAGCCGGAATGGATCTGGCCACCCCGCGGATGAGCGTGCAGGTCATCACGGCCGGCGGTGGACCGCAAAAGGAATGAACGCGGCCGGTCGAGGACTTGTCGCTTTAACCTTGCAGCTCGAGGCCACCCTCAGACCACATCCACCCCGACATGAATCGCATCATGTCGCCAGAACTCCAGGTCGCAGTCGATCAAGCGTTCATGCTGATCATAATTGACCCGGGCGATGCGCAAGCCCGGGCTGCCCACCGAAACGCGCAAAGCCGCCGCCGCATCGGCCGACAACGCGGTCGGCACAATCTCGAAGCGCACCCGGCCATAGTGCAAATCGTATTGCCGCGCGTACAGCTCGGTGATCGACTGATTCAGATCGAACGCCAGAATCCCCGGAAAATACTGCGGGTTGAGGTAGTGCTCCACGTACAACACCAGCCGCCCATCAATACGCCGCGAGCGACAAATCTGAATCACGCTCGACAATGCCGGCAGTTGCAACCAGGCGCAGACCGCCGCTGATGCCGGCTGCAATCGCGCCGAAATCACCTCGGTAGACGGCACCCGTCCCTGGGCGCTGACCATCGCGTGAAAGTGACTGCGCTGCATCAGGTTGTAGGCCAGACGGGGCGGCGAGACGAACCAGCCCCGTCGCTCTTCGCGGTAGATCTGCCCCTGGGCTTCCAGTTGCAACAAGGCCTCACGCACGGTGATCCGCGTGGTGCCGAACAACTCACTGAGTTTTCGCTCGGCCGGCAATTTGCTGCCGGGAGCCAATAGCCCGTGGTCGAGCTGCTCCTGAAGCACCTGGCCAATGGCTGTCACCGCTTTTGTTGCCTCGTCGCGCATCAATGTTACCTATCTGGACTAGACCAGCACTGTTTCGGGGCGGAACCGCACGACAAATCGGTTCAATCAACGCCCTGCAAGCGTAGGCAGTGCAGATGACTGAGAGATGACAACCTACCGAACGGTCATCTCAAACGTGAACCAACGATCGATTGGAAACCTGCAATTCACCGGCCAAGTCCCCTGTGTAGCGGGCCTTTGCCCATGGTCTACGCTTACCGGGCACCCTCCAATACCGTGCGAATAAAAGACTTGCAGGGCGACGAACGACATCAAAGTGTCATCGAGCCCGCTTAAATTGGCTCAGGTATTGCTGACCTAGACCAAAACAATCGCAATCGCAGCGTTGAAAACGCCCATAGGAGCTTCGGAATGAAACAGCTTTTCCTGGCATCACTGTTAGGCTCGACCATTGCCATGTGCACCGCCGCCATGGCGGCTGATGATTTGAAAACCCTTGAAGCCGCTGCGAAAGCAGAAGGCGCAGTGAATAGCGTCGGCATGCCCGATGACTGGGCCAACTGGAAAGGCACCTGGGACGACCTGGCCAAGACTTATGGCCTCAAGCACATCGATACCGACATGAGCTCGGCGCAGGAAATCGCCAAGTTCGCCGCTGAAAAAGACAACGCCAGCGCCGACATCGGCGACGTCGGTGCCGCCTTCGGCCCGATCGCGGTCAAGCAAGGCGTGGTACAACCTTACAAACCGACGACCTGGGACCAGGTTCCGGCCTGGGCCAAGGACAAGGACGGCAACTGGGCACTGGCCTACACCGGTTCCATCGCCTTTATCGTCAACAAGAAGCTGCTGCACGGCTCCGATGTACCGACCAAGTGGTCCGACCTCAAGGATGGCAAATACAAGGTTTCCATTGGTGACGTGAGCACCGCTGCCCAGGCCGCCAACGGCGTACTGTCTGCGGCACTGGCCAATGGTGGTGACGAGAAAAACCTGCAACCTGCCCTGCTGATGTTTGCCGATATCGCCAAACAGGGTCGCCTGTCGATGGCTAACCCGACCATCGCGACCATGGAAAAAGGCGAAATCGAAGTCGGCGTGGTCTGGGACTTCAACGGCCTGAGCTACAAAGCGAAGATGGCCAATCCGGATGACTACGTGGTGCTGATCCCGTCCGATGGCTCGGTGATTTCCGGCTACACCACCATCATCAACAAATACGCCAAGAACCCGAACGCCGCCAAGCTGACCCGCGAATACATCTTCAGCGACGCCGGCCAAACCAACCTGGCGCGCGGCAACGCCCGTCCGATCCGTGCCGAACACGTGAAACTGCCGGAAGACGTGCAGGCCAAGCTGCTGCCTAACGAGCAGTATAAAAACGTCACGCCGATCAAGGACGCGGATGCGTGGGAGAAGGCTTCCAAGGCACTGCCGCAGAAGTGGAACGAAGAAGTCATTGTCGAAATGAAGTGATGCTGTAGCCCGCCAACCGACGGGCCAATGGAAATCCCTGTGGGAGCGAGCCTGCTCCCACAGTGGACCGAGTGAGTTCCGATATCCCGTTTCACGGAGTCATCGCCCCTATGAAGCACAACGTCATCCTTGTCGTGCTCGACGGCCTGAGCTACGAGGTTGCCCGGCATGCCATGGGGCACCTGCAGGCCTATGTCGGCGCAGGACGCGCAGCGCTCTACAAACTGGAGTGCGAGCTGCCGGCACTGTCCCGACCGCTCTACGAATGCATCCTGACCGGTGTCACGCCGATCGACAGCGGCATCGTTCACAACAACGTCTCGCGCCTGTCCAGCCAGCGCAGCATCTACCACTACGCCAGGGATGCCGGCCTGAAAACCGCTGCGGCGGCCTATCACTGGGTCAGCGAACTCTATAACCGTACCCCGTTCGTACCTGCCCGGGATCGTCATACCGATGATCCGGACCTGCCGATCCAGCACGGCCACTTCTACTGGAACGATCACTACCCCGACTCGCACCTGTTCGCCGACGCGGAAAACCTGCGCCTGCGCCACGCACCGAATTTTCTGTTGATCCACCCCATGAACATCGACGATGCCGGGCACAAGCACGGTCTCGACACCCCGCAATACCGCAACAGCGCCCGTTCGGCCGACATCATCATCGCCGACTACCTGCAAGGCTGGCTCGACGCCGGTTATCAGGTCCTGGTGACGGCGGACCACGGCATGAACAACGACCGTTCCCATAACGGCCTGTTGCCAGAAGAACGCGAAGTGCCGCTGTTCGTGCTTGGCGATGCCTTCAGCTTCAATGCCGACGCGGCGCCGAAACAGACGGACATTTGCGGCACGGTCTGCGAGCTGCTGGGCGTGCCCCATGACAAACCTGTGTGCCGGGAGTTGCTCAAGTGAACGCCATGACTCGCGGCAAATGGCTGGCAGCCTTGTGCCTGGTGCCCTTCGCACTGTTCTTTATCGTGTTCGAAATCGCCCCGCTGGCGTGGGTGATGATCAACAGCCTGGAATCGGAAGAGTCCGGATGGGGCCTGGCCAACTTCACCCGGATCTTCAGCTCGAAGTTTTACCTGCAGGCGATTCAGTACAGCCTCGAGATCAGTTTCTGGTCCAGCGTATTCGGCATCATCATCGCGGTCCTCGGCGCTTATTCGCTGCGCAGGGTCGATTCGAAACTGCGCAACTTCGTCAACGCCTTCGCCAACATGACCAGCAACTTCGCCGGCGTGCCATTGGCCTTCGCGTTCATCATCCTGCTGGGCTTCAACGGCAGCTTCACCATCATGCTCAAGCAGGCGGGAATCATTCAGGATTTCAACCTGTATTCCAAAACCGGGCTGATCATCCTCTACACCTACTTCCAGATTCCCCTTGGCGTGCTGCTGCTCTACCCCGCCTTCGATGCCCTGCGCGAAGACTGGCGTGAGTCCGCTGAGCTGCTCGGGGCGAACGGCTGGCAGTTCTGGCGCCACATCGGCTTGCCAGTGCTGACCCCGGCACTGCTCGGCACCTTCGTCATCCTGCTGGCCAACGCCCTCGGCGCCTATGCCACGGTGTACGCCCTGACCACCGGCAACTTCAACGTGTTGCCGATCCGTATCGCGGCGATGGTCTCGGGGGACATTTCCCTCGATCCGAACCTGGCCAGTGCCCTGGCCGTGGTGTTGGTGGCCTTGATGACCCTGGTGACCATCGTGCATCAGCTGCTGTTGAAGAGGAGCTACCATGTCTCGCGCTGAATTGGGCCCCGTCGGCATTTACCATCGGGTGGTGGTTTACCTGTTGTTTGCCATCCTGCTGCTGCCGCTGCTCGGCACGCTTGTCTATTCGATCGCCAGCAGTTGGTCGGCGACCATCTTGCCCAGCGGTTTCACCCTTAAATGGTATGTGCAGTTGTGGAGCGATCCACGTTTCCTGCACGCCTTCGGTCAGTCGCTGCTGGTCTGCGTCGGCGCACTGATCCTGTCGGTGGTGCTGATTCTGCCGCTGCTGTTCGTGGTGCATTACCACTTCCCGAAACTCGACGCGCTGATGAACATCCTGATCCTGCTGCCCTTCGCGGTGCCGCCGGTGGTGTCATCGGTCGGACTGCTGCAGCTCTACGGGTCCGGGCCGTTTGCGATGGTCGGCACGCCCTGGATTCTGATCGGTTGCTACTTCACCGTGGCGTTGCCGTTCATGTACCGGGCGATTACCAACAACCTGCAAGCGATCAACCTGCGCGACCTGATGGACGCCGCCCAACTGCTCGGCGCCAGCACCTTTCAAGCAGCGTTCCTGGTGGTGCTGCCAAACCTGCGCAAGGGCTTGATGGTGGCGTTGCTGCTGTCGTTCTCGTTCCTGTTCGGTGAGTTCGTGTTCGCCAACATCCTCGTCGGTACCCGCTACGAAACCCTGCAGGTGTACCTCAACAACATGCGTAACAGCAGCGGCCACTTCACCAGTGCGCTGGTGATCTCCTACTTCTTCTTCGTACTGGTTCTGACCTGGGCGGCCAATATCTTGAACAAGGACAAAAGCGAATGAGCTATGTCAGCGTCCAACACCTTCAGAAAAACTACGCGGGCACCACGGTGTTCAGCGACATCAACTGCGAAATCCAGAAAGGCGAGTTCGTCACCCTGCTCGGCCCCTCCGGTTGCGGCAAGTCGACCCTGTTACGCTGCATCGCTGGCCTGACGTCGGTAGATGGTGGCAAGATCCTGCTCGATGGTGTCGATATCGTGCCATTGAGCCCGCAAAAGCGTGGAATCGGCATGGTGTTCCAAAGCTACGCCCTGTTCCCCAACATGACCGTCGAGCAGAACGTTGCCTTCGGTCTGCGCATGCAAAAGGTCAACGCCGACGATAGCCAGAAACGCGTCGCCGAAGTGCTGAAACTGGTCGAGCTGAACGACTTTGCCTCGCGCTATCCGCATCAACTGTCGGGTGGCCAATGTCAGCGCGTGGCCCTCGCCCGCTCGCTGGTCACGCGACCACGCCTGTTGCTGCTGGATGAACCGCTGTCGGCCCTCGATGCGCGAATTCGCAAGCACTTGCGCGAACAGATCCGTCAGATCCAGCGTGAATTGGGCCTGACCACAATATTCGTCACACACGATCAGGAAGAAGCCCTGACCATGTCCGACCGGATTTTCCTGATGAATCAGGGAAAAATCGTACAGAGTGGCGACGCCGAAACCCTGTACACCGCACCGGTGGATGTATTCGCGGCCGGGTTCATCGGCAACTACAACCTGCTGGACGCCGATGCGGCCTCGAAGCTGCTGCAGCGGCCAATCAGCCATCGCATCGCGATTCGCCCGGAGGCCATCGAGCTTAGCCTCAATGGCGAGCTGGACGCACAGGTACGCAGCCACAGCTTGCTGGGCAACGTGATCCGCTACAGGATCGAAGCCCGGGGTGTGGAGTTGGTGGTGGATGTGCTCAACCGTTCGGCGTCCGATTTGCATCCCGATGGTCAGCGCCTGGCGCTTTCCATCGATCCGACGGCGCTGTGTGAGGTAGCTTGAAGGCAGCGACAAGCTTCAAGCTGCTAGTTTCAAGTTGTAGACTGAAGCCCACCCCCAAAATCCACTTCTTGCAGCTTGTAGCTTTAAGCTTGAGCTGTTCCCAGAGAGAACCCGATGGCCCTGGCAATTTTTGATCTGGACGAAACCCTGATCCACGGTGACTGCGCGACGCTGTGGAGTGAACAAATGGTCCGCCTCGGCTGGGTCGACGGTGAATCCTTCCTGCGTCGAGACAAGGAATTGATGGACGCCTACGGCCGCGGCCGCCTGGCGATGGAAGACTACATGGCCTTCAGCCTGGAACCGTTGATCGGCCGCACGCCGGAGGAGATCGAGCACCTGGTCGGTCCATGGGTCGAAGACGTCATCGAACCGATCATCTTCAGCGGCGCCACCCGGGTCATCGCCGAGCACCGCAAGCTCGGCGATCGCATCCTGGTGATTTCCGCCTCGGGCACCCACCTTGTGCGACCGATTGCCGAACGCCTGGGCATCGACGAAATACTCGCCATCGAACTGGATGTGGCGCACGGGGTTTACTCCGGCAAAACCGTGGGCACCCTGACCTACCGAGAAGGCAAGATCACCCGACTGCTGGAATGGCTGGATGCTGAGGAGGAAAATCTCGAAGGCGCGAGTTTCTATTCCGACTCACGCAACGATTTGCCGTTGTTGTTGAAGGTGGATTTTCCGCATGCGGTCAATCCCGATCCGGTGCTCCTTGAGCACGCCGAAAAAGCAGGCTGGCCGATCCATCTCTGGAAATGACAACGACTCCCCTGTGGGAGCGGGGGGGGGGGGGGGGGGGGGGGGGGGGGGGGGGGGGGGGGGGGGGGGGGGGGGGGGGGGGGGGGGGGGGGGGGG